>JACPKM010000005.1 GCA_016187025.1 Candidatus Daviesbacteria bacterium | reverse complement strand
TAACAAGCACTTGGATAATACCTTTGATAAATGTTTCAATCTTTGTGACATCTGCAGACTGGGCATACACAGGAGAAGCGGTAAAAAGGATTGTAAGTATTAGTGAATTGATAAAGATTGCTTTTCTCATACCTCACCCCCAATCAAAACTAATTTAGGCAGTGAGCCATGTACCATACGGTACGTGGCAGGCAGAAAAACAAAAAGCTGCCCCTTTAGGCAGCCAACTGATTTAAAATATATCATGTAATTTTTGAGAATACAATGGGGAAAATAGGATTGTCAAAAACCTCTAAATATCCTATAATTTTAAGCCATATGATTAATGAGCGTTATTTGCCGTTTCGGCAACTTGGTCCTTTAACCGATGCACCAGTCGGCTTTTTTGTTACAGTGAGACAGCCGCTAGAAGCTCATCCTAAAGTAGTGGTAAAAGAGCTAAATCAATTAATGCTTTGGCCTAGGGAACCAAACCTACAACCAAACTACCGTTATGAAGAATTTATTGAGGAGGTTGTTGGACCAATGAGCTATTTTACAGGGCCTGAGTGTCCTTTTTCAGTTTACGTACCACCAACTATGTGTGTATGGGGTAGAAATGAAGAGGGTAAAGAAAGAGGGTTTATTGTAATGAGAAAAGTTATTGGGCAAGGAATTGAAAGCATAGAAGCTATATCCTTAGAAGTTGCGGAAAGTCTGGATAAGTTGCTGGCTTTAAGTGCCTCCGATCCACCAGTCGTTATTGATATTGCCAAAATGAACTCTACACCAGCTCACTTTCACAATATCGTTGTGGGTAAGATTGGCAGTGAACCAGACCAACCATATTATGTTGATTCGTATCCTCTTAGGGTATATAAGCTTCCTCCTAGTCTAAAACTGGCTAAGATGAAAAGACAAAAGTGGACTGAGTGTATGAAAGATTTAAAAGCAAGATCAAATGGATATTCTTATCCATTAGCTAACCAAGTGTTCGACAAATATTTAGAAGAATATTTAGCAAAACTTAAAAGCTAAAAACCCTATTTACTAAACTCTTCAGACCAGATCTCGCTTACTCGGGGGTCACTTGCTAATATGTCTCGAACCTCAGAAAATTTCCCTTGCCCATCCTCGATTAAATGAAGATTAGCCCTAACTCCCCGACCAGAAAGGGCAAAACTGTCAAATCTATCTGTAATTTCTTCTAAGACTACTTCTAATTCAGGATTTGGTGGGCTGGGGAATACTCCTAAATAAACATCTGCGCCTGGTTTATCGTGTATATCCGTTCCTATTGTTTCAACTTTCCAAGTAAATCTACCTGAGGCTCTCACTGTTTCTAGGAAATCAGCATATAGTTGTCTCGAGTCTTGTTCTTTACCTCTGATACGCATTTCTTCCGCAACTAAACTTTCTACCCATCCATCTTGCTCGTGCATATTCAGGCAATTATAGCACCTACATATCAATTTTTCTTACAAAAAGGGGTTGCACCCCTCATTTTGCAAGGTTAGTAGCGTATCAGTTAGTTTCTTGAGGCAAAACAACTCTCTGTGTGCTTGCATCAAATACCACCTGTTCTTGAGTTTGGTATACAGGTTTTCTTGTCACGCCTAATAGAGAAACAGTTTCACTAAAAACAGGTGTAAATAAAGCGTAAGCAACCACATCAGTATCTAACCAGGTATTAGCTCTTAACTCTTTGAAATCTGCATAAATTCCTGCGGTTGTAGCATGTTGCCATATTAATGGATTAAAATTGCTTAATCTATATAACTCTAGTTTTCCAGTATGATCAAACACAGTTAATTTATTAGGATCATCTTTAGGATCAAAATCTGGTGAATGCCTTACAGTAGGAAATTGAACTCTAACTCCATAGTAATAGAACGGCTCTCTGTTTTCTGGATGTTTTGTCCTTTCCCTTGCAAGATGAGCTAGGTATAAAGAACCAACATAAACACTTTCTATAGTTACTAAGTGAGCTTGAACTTCTGGCCACTCGGTTATAGCGTCTTCAATAAAACGTCTTCTTGCGTTTACAAAATCTGCAATTGAAGTAGCCTGGTATTCTCCAGCAAGATAAAAACCTACCTCTCTAAAACTAATTGGTAATCTTTCCATACTTTTATGTAGTAATTATATCAATTATTCTTACAAAAGGGGTTGCACCCCTCATTTTGCAAGGGTCAAGATAAACGAAGTCGTTGCTTCGCCCTTGCAAAATTCACCCCGCTAAAAAAACTTCAGGTATTGGAAGCAGGCAGGCTGCTTCCGGAAAAAACATTTTCCAGGAAAAGCCAAGAGAGGAGGTGATTTTATACATGATACTTATTCCAAAATACATAACAGAAAAGTTACCAGCGCTTTATGCGATGGAGAATGAAAAAGATCCTATGGTTATCTGTAAATTCTTCTGTCCCTGGACTAAATGGACATGGTATGCCATTGAGTTTGACGGAAATGATACCTTTTTTGGTTACGTTGTAGGAGATTATAACGAGCTTGGGTATTTTTCTCTTTCGGAACTTCAACAGGTAAAAGGACCATATGGACTTCGGGTTGAGCGTGATCTGCATTTTGAACTTCAACCGCTATCTGTTATCAAAAAGCTGCATGAATAAGTTTTATCCTGCCGCTTGTCAGATCCAAGCGGCAGGTTTTGTCTATCTTCTTCAAAACCCTAAATTGCTTTTCCATCTTCCCTATAGTAAAATTCGGCAATGACTACACCAGAAGAGTTCCGCACAGAGAATGAGCAAAGAATCGTTAGGGCTGGCGAGTTACGAAGTACTATAGTAAGAGCGCAGAGTTGGGGGCAATTGTTTGCGTCTTCCGAAGAAGCGCAAGCTGATCTTCAAAAAAATCTAATTGACGCTTGGAGGTTTTATTACAAAAAGGATGATCCTTCTGTAAAATACACTGTTGAGCCACATCCAGATGGTGACATTCATAGAGTTATTATGAATAAAGGTCATGATACTACATATCAACGTCTACATAACGGAAATGTTGTTCTTACTTTCCATAGTCCAAATAAACCACCAGATGTAAAAATGATAATCCCAAGCATAGGCAATATTGATCATCCATTTGCTGCTTCTGATGTAGTTATTCCAGATGATGATGTAATTGATTCAATACTATCGGGACTTGAAAGCATTACTGCGGCTAGGTTGACGTTATTGTTTTCTCATTTAAAAGGAAAGCCAGCAACACAAGGATGGGAGGATACGATGCTTTATAATGGTTATCTTCCTGAAAGAATCGGGCATAGACTATTCCCTCATTATGCAGTTGAAGAACTTGCTAAACTTAGGGAGCAGTTTCCTCAAATTGCTCCAAAACCTTAAGCTCTACTCAACTTTCTGCCAAATGTTTATCTTACCCTTACTAAACCTTATAGCATCTTGAGTGGTTTGAAAAAAAGAGATGTTTTCAAAGGTTTTTTCCAGTTTGGCCTTGCTATAATGAAAAATGTGTTTCTTCCTTCTTTCGTCAGGTTGAACAAAAAGAACAGATGGGAAAGGACTGTTTTCTGTATTTGCCTGCCAGCTACCTTCTTCACAATGCTTGATATATTTTCTTACAGCATATCTTGAGATTCCTGCAGATTTTTTATATTCATCAAATAGTTCTAAAAAATATCTTTTTGTCCCGTCTTTGCTTTCAACTGCTATATATGCATCCAGATCTTCCGGCAGATAATCATATTCTGTTAACTCATGCGGGGTCAGAAAATATAGTTTTGTATCTTTTTCTTTTTGGGATAAAAAGAAGAGGTAGATATCTAAAATAAATAAACAGTGATTTCTAAAAACTTTAGTTAATTTCCTTTCTTTATATAATCTGTTTAAAATGGTCTTAGTACAACTTTTCTCTTCCTTTAAAATAGACCTGGCACCACTTAAAAGGCAGTAGACATAAGGCTTAGTAATATCTTTAGAATCAATAATTGCAGATATATATTTTTTGTCTTTTAAATCTTTTAGCCATTCTTTTATTCTGTGTGGGTCTTTATGATTAAAGTATTTTTGTAGTTGGTTTACGGTTAAGAAGCGGAATTTTAAGAGGAAGAAGATTATTTGTTTTTGAGTTTTTGTAATTGATTGAGGTTTCATATTAAGTTGTTGATTTAGTTTTAATTTGCGGGCAGGAGATTTAGACAGAGTTAGTTTATATATCTTTGTTTATGATCATATTACATCCCCTTATATTTGTATAAGTATATAGAGTCTGTACTTTTATCCAAATTAGCCTTAAAAATCATAGAATTTAGTACCCACGCGTAGGTACAATTTTAAATTACTTTACTTTCAGGAAAACCGCTATTAGATATTGTCTGTTTTGTCTTACTCGGTGCTTCCGGCTCACTATCCTCACTCAATTTGTTATCAACTTTATCTTGAGTTTTTTGATG
>JACPKM010000010.1 GCA_016187025.1 Candidatus Daviesbacteria bacterium | reverse complement strand
TATTCATTATCACCGTTATTAACCATGAGAGAGCCTAGGATATAACTTTGAATCATCATCAGCACTTTAGTTTTGTTTTCTTGGTTTTCCATAATTCCTTCCAAATCGTGTTGTGTGAGATTCTAAAATGCTCTTTTTTTCAGCTTTGGTTAGTCCGCCTTTTTGAAAAGATTGATATTTTTTAATTAGTGGCTCTAAAACCGTGCATTTTGAACATAACGGTCTTTTTCTGACATCCCTAACCATGACATCGGTACTGCAAATCTCACAAGATTTTAAGCTTAAATTTTTCTCTTTCATTGTCCTTTGATCCTCAGGGCTCAAATCTTCCTTTGTAGTCTTTGGCTTCTCATAAGCGCTTAACAACTTTCCGAATTTCTCATTCAGGCCATTTTGTTTCATAAGGATTCTGACATAATTAGCCAACCGATCCAAACGGCTCTCACCAGGTAAGGGCGTGGTCATTCGGTCTTCCAGTGCCCTGATGGTTCCTAATATATCCTCGATCTGGTTGCTCTTAGATTTAATGACTGCAAAATCAACCACGTCTGAAACTTTTTCTTTTACCAGATAGTCATTGTTTGCCGGAATACCTAAAAAGGCTAGCGTTTCATAAAATGTAGGACTGGACCGATAATCATCCTGCGGAATCAAGTCTTTTGCTGCTTCAAAATCTGAGTCACTTATCTGGTCTTCCTGGGAAACCTGCTCACTCTGAGCCTCCTGCTGTTGCGTAGATTCATCATAAGAATCAGTAGGTGGTGTGTCTCGGTAAATAGGCTGGGCAATGTTTTCATCCATAGTTTTGGTGCATGGGCAGTAGATAGTTACTTTTAGAAAAGCGCTTAAGGCCACCCATGCGAATTTTTTCTTAAGCTAGTATAGAATAACGGCCTAGGAAAAGTTGTCAAGCTAGCAAACCAGCAGCTTGAAACTGCTATGCTAGTCCTCGAATAAGGCCTCTTTATAACATGGTAAACAATAGTTCTGAACATTTCCTCCTTCACCTTCGCAGGTAATCCGCTGTCCGTTTAGTGGCTCCTGGCACCTAACACAATGGTTATAATTATGCTTTTTTAAAAGCCCTTTTAACTGCTGACGCTCTTTGATTACCAGATAACGGCAATTCTCACAACGGACTGCTGTTCCTCGGCATACAAACCCCGTCTGACAATTTAGACAGTTTTTAATTGTCTTTGACTTAGGTTGTTTCGGTTTTCGTCCTAAGTTTTTAATGGCCCGGTCCTTAAACGAAACAGTTGTTTCCCATCTGTCTTGATTGAAATCAGCCAATTTTTAACCTCCCCATTTGCTATCTTTTAAAACTTCTTGCGCCTGTTGGTCCCATTTTTTCTGTTCCAGCTCAAACCTTCTAGCTTCTGCTGAAGCGTCATGGATTCGTTCATTAATCCTACTTGCCTGGCTATCGTTTACAGAACCTAATTTTCTAGCCCAAACTTGCTGGTTTCTGTCCGGCATATTTACAGGCTGTAAATTTTTAAGTTTTTCCTGCTGAACCACCTTATCTCTAGCTGTAAATTTAGAAACACGGAAAGCTGCCCAATCTCGGGCAACCCATCTTACCCCAAGTTTTCTTTGCAGTTCTTCGCCTTCCCTTTTTGTTGTTTCGTCAATATTATCAAAACTCATTAATCTTCCCATTTTTAAACACCTCCTTCCTTAAGGATTATAATTAATAAATAACAATCTCCAATTCTCATTCATAAACTTAGTAGGTGTAACACCTAAGGCTACAAGTGTCTCAATAAGTAAGGTTCCCAGATATGGGGTATTACTTGGAGTGCCTAACGCGTCTGTGATTACTTTACGCAACCACTGCTTTTCCTGGTCTCTTAACGTTCCTGTAAAAGATTGACCATTAAAATAAGTTCTTTTTAATTGGTCGTTTGTAACTTGGGCTGTGCCGGGGTTTACCCTAGCCAGCAACCAGTCTCTCTCTAATTGTTGTAAGCTTGCCATTAGATACCTCTCCTGTACAGATTCCTGTTATTTACTTCCTGTTTGCATGCTTTGCACCGTTTAGGCTCCGGCCACTGATTTTGCTTAAAATATTCCTGGTCCTTAGTTCCAAAAATAAAGATTTTTTCACAATTTATACATTTTATTTGTGTCATAGGGACCCCCAGGATCGTGGCGTTATTTTCTTATACGTTAAGGGTTTAAAATCCTGGGTTCGTAACTTAGGAACTGAAATTTTTACAGGTATAATTTTTTTGATAGTTGGACTAATTTTCCTAATAGGTAAAAACTTAAGCTTCCTGGCTTTTGGTGCTGCATAAGCCGCAGGATTCTTGGCCTGTTTAATCAATTGATCTAATAATCTTTTTTGTCCTGAGCTTATATCACCATTCTTTTCCCATACTTCAGTCACACCAGTAGTGAGTAGCTCGTTTTGGGCCATAGTTGCTGCGGTCTGTTTGAATGTTTCGTTATCCATGCCTTTTAAGGAATCTTTTAAAACCTTGCTTCTATTTGTAACGTTTAAGGATTTGATTATATAAATCTCTGCTTCTTTGGAGTCAATACCGTAGATTGATAGCATTTTATCTCTTTCGGTTTTTTCTAAGCCGAGAGAATATATATCCCTAATATTACTGTTCCGCTCTGATTCTGCCTGTTCTTCTGCATAAAGCTGAGTGATTAGATTTTGTTCTGCTGCATCAGCTGCCCCTGCTTTCTTAACCAGTTGAGGCAATAAATCCTGAATAGATACGTCTATTTCCGGTTTTGTTTTAGGCTTCTTTGACTCAAGTTCTTTTTTCTTTTCATCAATCAATTTTTGCAATTCTCTTTTTTTCTCAAAGATTGTGTAAGCCTGTTCTGGGCTGATACCGGAATTAATCATCCTGATATATTGCTCTGTTTGTTTTGGTCCTAATGCGGCTGTTCCTGCTCTATCGCCTGCGCTTGGCCCCATGAGTACAGGACCGAGTCCTGGAGAAACAGGGTAGCGCAGGTTTCCACTAGCCGTATAGGTCCCGCCCTCTTTGATAGCTTGGCTGCCCTCGACCATTCTCTTTATCTGCTGACCGCCAAACGGTGGCAATACCTTATATAACGGGTCCTGCAATCCACCACCTACAACTCCGATTAATCCTGTTCCAAACCGTGTGGGATCTTCTTTCCCGAAAAATTCTTTCCTGGTAGGAAGCTGGGTATCTCCAACCTTAAACCCATATTGAGGATAAACCGCTGCAAGGGATTGACCTAGCGGTACATTAGATAAAACTTCCCCGGCTAATCTACCCCCTGCCTTTAATGCTCCCTTGCCTTTTTCTTTTTCTTCCCTAAAAGTTTTGAATGCGTCTATCATTGCCTCTAATGGGTCAAAAGAAACACCTGAACCTCTGATTTGTTCTGCTGCCCTGTTGAATACATAAGAGGCCACAGCAAACTTTGCCAGCTTTTGGAAAGCTCTTTCGTCAACAAAGTCTTTCATTACCCACCAAAGGTTTGTAACCTCAAGCTGGAATGGTGCAATTATCTGGAACATCTTTGATTTTTGAGCTAGGGGGGGTTCACCTACCCCACGTCCTCCTACCATGTTCCGTGTGATATCGTCGGCGTACTTAACAGGATTAGGAATATTTTCAGCCAAGGCTTTTGCGTAGTGTGATTGCCAAATATAATTCGTTCCGGCTTCATCCAGAACTTGAGTTATCCAAACCGCAAACCTCTTGGGATTTGCCAGTAAACCGCGGTCAAACTGGTCAAAGGCTTTTGAATACCGTTCTGCGATAAAGGTTGATTGCTTGATAGCGTTGTCTTTATCAAATATCCCTGCAATTGCCCGGCCGAAACCTTTAACCGAAGGCCCTATTCCTGCATTTGCTATTCCCTGAGGGACGTTGAAAATCTGAGCAATGGAAGACTTAAGGTTTCCAAGGATAACATTTGCTTTAACTCTTGAGTTTAACCATGCCAGGGCTTTGAAGCTCTGCCTTCCTCCTGGTATCCATTCCTGGATAGTCCTGTCTAGGGGGTTAGTTTTTCCCGATAAATCATCCGCGAATCTGTTAAGGAATAAAATAAAATTATTAAGCTTGCCTGGTTCTTTTGTACCTTCTGTTGTTGCTGCTGCCAAAGAGTCTGCCAGGTCCCTAAACTTTCCAATCTGCGGATCAATAAACTTTGAATAATTAGCTGATTTTACATAGTCTATAAAACCGCCTACAGCATCATAGCTTGTCCAGTCGCCCTTCCTCTTTTGGGCAAATGATAAAAACCTGGACTTTGGTTCCGTCCGGTAAGAAATGCCGGCTAGTGTGCTATCTATACCTGCAGGAGTATCAAATATATTCGCCAAACCCTGAAACCCCTCGGCCATTTCTTTAAAATGCCTGTAATAGTCACGCCTTCGGGGGATGATCTTTTCAGGATCGCTTGGATAGATGGCTTTTCTTACCCTGTTCACCTCATCTAGTAGTTGGTCATAAGCGGACCTGAAAAATTTATCAGATTCAACGATCTGTTTTGCCTTTGAGTCTCCGAACTCTTTAACCAGTGAGGGGTAGTCCCTTAATCCTTCCCCGAATTGCTGAATGGCTGCCGATTCTTTCGTCCCTTTATGAATAGAGAACTTCTTAACTACGTTATCTGATAAAGCCTTAGCCCATGATTCATTCTCTCTGACAAATTGCCCCTTGGCTGCATCAAAGGGATCGAGTAAAGTTTGTTTTACCTCAGCGTATTTTTTGCCATAAACTTTTTGGAAGTTCCTAAACACGTCACGGAAGCCTGCGCTAAAACCCGACAGGTCCACTAGGCCGTCAACGTTGACAAAGGAGGCAGTTTTAACTTGTTTCGGTTGCTGCCATTTTACAAATTGCTGCTTAGCTTCTCTTCCCATTTCTTCCATAAACTCTAAGCCTTTTTGTCCTGAAGAATCAAAGTTTTTGATCCACTCTTGGGCTTGTTTAAACCCCATTTTTTCTGCCTGAGCCTTTGGCATTCCACGCTGGACGAGATCGTTTGTATATGTGAGCAAGTTTTTCATTTTAGTCATTGCTGCTTTTTGTGCCGGGTTTAAAGCTTTCCCTGCTGCGCCTATAGGGTTGACGCTCATAACAGTGTTAAATAAATCCTGACCTGAAGCATTAGGGCTTAAACCTCTCAAGAATTCATTATTTTGTGCAATTTCTTTGAATCGCTCGGCTCTTGGTCCTTGACCTTGTGCAAACTCTGCAACATTCTGAGCATAATTGACCGCTGGCTGAATATATCTTTCATTTACATTTTGCAATCTATTTTGAAAATCTTGTGTAAATTCTGCAATCTTTGGCCTTAGAGAGGAAAAATCACCAATTGAAGATTTGAATCTGCTTGTTGCTGCCTGAAATGATTCTGCTTTTTTTTGGGCTTCCTGAAACTTATTTTTTGCTACTTCACTTGGACTGATAAAACGTAGTCCCTGAAGCTTAGGCTGTAACACCTCATTTGCGATTCTACTCTGTATACTTCGAGTAAAGGAAGGTGCATTTTTAGCAAAAGTCTGGAATCTTTGACTTAAATTTTGGACCCCTGCCTGCAACCGCGCCGGATCAATTTGTGGCTTATTGCCTACGATTAATCTTTCGATAACCGAATTAGCAAAACTTTGAGCTTTGTTTTTGAAATTGTCCATACATAGTTATTAGGCAAACGGATTTATCAAGTTATTGAGTTCGTCCGGCCTGTTGCCTTGTGAAATATACTGCGGTTGGTATGATTGCGCCGGGGCTTGTGTGAAAGTTGGTGCGCTGAAAATTTCACCATAGTTTGTTTGCGGTGCTGATTGTTGGACCTGTTTAAATTGCGCCTCTAAAGTGTAATCCATTTGATTTTTCCAGGTCGAAAGTTCAAGTAAGGCAGTAGTTCTCTGATCCTCAAGTGCGTTGATCCTTGCTTGGCTTTCCCGAATTAAATCTAACTTTGCCGCTGCTTTCTGACTTTCCAGCTGGTTTTTGTCCCGAGAGATAGCGTACAACCTGTTTTGAGCCTCGGCTTGGATTTGTTGTTTTTGAAGCTCTACCTCCCTGGCGATGCGCCTGGATTCTGAAAGTCCGAACATATCAACCTGGTTGCCAAAATCCACCAATTTTGCGTATGCTTCGGTAAATCCTCTTTGAACATTTCCTTGGGCCCTGGCGTATTCTTTGCTTGCTATTTCAGTTGCTGCCATTCCTGCTGAACCTCTACCGCCAAATCTGGCTTGAGACTGTTGTGTAAGGGCTTGGTGAGCTCGTTTTGCTTCGTCCATCGCGCTGAGTTGTTTTTGCCCTAAAATCTCTTTTTGAGAAGTGATTGACTGTTGCGACTGAGCCTGTTTTGCTGCTAAATCTTCTTCTAGTTGTGCTCTACTTACTTCGAGCTGACTCAAACTCTGAGGCAGTTGCGTATTTTGAATATAGTTGCCTTGATCTGTGAGAGACTGAAAAAGTGGATTATAAATTGAATTTATCTCAGCTGAATAATCCGGCTGACCACCACCACCTTGATTTGCCTTACTACCGCCAGTAGCTGCCCAATCTGCGCGAGCTTCAGCTTCGCCCCAGCCTGGGTAATATTTCATATCAAAACCATTCCCACCGCCACCGGAATTATTATTTTGAGGTTGAGGAGTTGGTGCTGGTGCTGGAGCGGCAGGAGCTGGCACATTGTACCCAACAATACCCGAAGAGCTTAGGGGGCTCACGAGGCCTGGTGTTTGGTACGGTGTCAGTTGAGCACTTGTTGATGTCCGGTAGTTTAAATCTAGCGGACTGGTGCTTCTATAAAATAAATCATTTGGTACGTTTAATGCCATATTTACCTACTCCCCATGAACTTTTTGAAGTTTCCTGCTGATTTTTTGCTCATTTTTTTAGGCATTTTATTTTTAAGTGTGTTCATAACGCCCTGCATTTTCTTCATAATTGATTGCATTTCTGCTGCTGTCATTCCTTGTTTCATAATTTTTCCCAATAAAAAAAGCCCATTTCCTTGCGGATTTATGGACTTTCAAGTGGTGTTTTAACACCAAATTCGAATTATTATTTTAAATTATAGCCCTGGAGGAAAATTTGTATAGACCCCAAAATAGGCTCAAATCCCAAAAACCACCCAAAAAATGAAGGGCTACAAGGGGTCAAAAACGGTTGATATAACCTAGTCCCATGGTGGGAAGAGGTCTAAGTCTGAAGTTCTCAAACAAACTGGTACCTTTTTCCGATCGATCTGATAATTAAGGAGTAGAAATTTCACGCCGGCGTGAAAGTCTTTTTTTTCTTAAATAACCAGGGCCAATTAGACCTATAAAGATTTTAGTCTAAAATCGTGCCTAGTTCTAGTTTTAAAAAGCCATTCTAATGCTTGACATATTCCTATTTATATTCTAAACTAAAATCAGAAAATTTTAGAAACAACTCATTTTGAACTTAAAAGTCTCATTTGAGTATTAATAGAAATTTTCCCAAAAAGGGGAAAGTTTTTTTAGTACTCGGTGGGGCTTTTTTTTGTTCTTTCTATCCTTGTAACTCTTTCTAAATTTTTCTAGCAAAAGGGGCGGGTTCTCTTTTCCCGCCCCAGAAAAACACAATGATTAATGATAATCTAAAAAATTTAATAAAACAAGGCAGTGTAGAGCTTTCTACTACCAAATGCTTGAACTGCTTAGCACCCTTTGTTTACAAACACACAATTAGACTGCTTTGTCTAAAGTGTTGGAGCCAGTCGCCGGAAGCCAAAAGCCAAAAAGCTGCTTATGCACGTATTTATTATTCTAAAAATAAAGAGGCGAAGAAAAAATACTACGTAAAATATAAAAATTCTAAAAAGTTTGCTAAATCCCGTTTGAGAACAGCCCTTAAGTTGTTCAATGAAATTAAAGAAATGGAGGCAGTATGATTAAAAAGTCAAAAGCCTGCTTAACGTGTGGCTTGGAGTTTAAATATTTTCACAGCATCAGGTTGGTTTGTGAAAAATGTTATTTCAAAACCCCTAGAGGGGAGGAGGAGAGACGGAGGGCTGCAACTAAATACCAAAAGACTCTCGGCTATAAAAAATCGCTAGCCAAATCCAGATTAAAAACCGCTCTCAAAATTTTGGAGGACAAAAAATGAACGAAGGATTCATAAGGATACCCAATGAGTTGATGGAGGTTTTAATGAGTGAGGTTATCAATGATTCAGAAAAAAGAATTTTACTTTTTATAGCAAGGAAAACCTATGGCTACAATAAAAAATCTGACCAAATCAGCTTAACTCAGTTTGAAAATAAGTTAAACTTGAGCCGCCAGACTGTTAATGTAACAACCCAACGCATGAGACTAGTCAAGTTACTTAGACTAGTTAAAAAAGGAAAGAGTAGATTAGCTTGTAATGAGTGGCTAATCGACCTATCAGACTATCAAGACAAACTAGTCCAACTTGGTAGACTAGTCAAATATGACAGCGATAAACTAGTCAAAGTTGGTAGACACACAATAGACAGTATTACAAAAGACAAAGAAAAAAAAGAAATTTCTTTTTCCCAGGATGTTAAATCTCTCTCTAGGGATGAATGGATGGCGCAGGCAAAACTCGAGAATCCTGATATCCCCGATTTGGAGGACCGAATCGAATGGTAGACCGATTAAGTTATCTTAAGAAAAATACCCCAATTGTTGAGGTTGCCCAAAAGTTAGAGTTAAACCCTAAAGGGTACAACGGCACGCAAGTTATTAACTGCCTATTTCACGAAGACAAACACCCAAGCCTTGTGTTAATGCCGGACGCCAACCGCTACGAGTGTAAAAGCTGTTCTGCAGCAGGTTCTATTGTTGATTTGGTCATGGGGGCCAAAAAATGTACTTTTAAAGAGGCGGTAGAGTTTATCGAACCTGGTTTCTTTTCTAAGGCAATTAAACCGATCCCTGAGAATTATTTACTATCTCGGGGTATTACCCAAGAAACAGCAGATAAGTTTGGGTTAAAAGTAGATAGTGAAAAAGTTACTATCCCCTTACCAACTGGCGAAAAATATAGATCGCTCTCAGGTCCGAGCAGATATTGGCATAAATCGGGGACCACTGATTGCTTGTTTAAGACCAAAGAGGCAACAAATAAAGGTGTGCTTTTGGCAGAAGGCGAGCTGGACGGCATTTTGACTTACCAAGTCACAGGTCTGCCTGTTTGGAGTGGGACATGCGGAGCAATCAGTTTTAAGGATGAGTGGGTTAAGGACTTTGAAGGTATAGAAAAAATATACCTAGCTTTTGACAATGATAGCGCCGGAGATAAAGGGGCAATCAAAGCAGCTGAAATGCTAGGATTTAACCGCTGTTATCGGGTTAATATTCCAAAAGAGACAGGTAAAGACTTAACTGATTTTTTTATCTCGGGTAAAACAAAAGAAGATTTTAGAAAACTGCTTTTAGATTCTAATCTTATTACTCAATCAAGCCCTGCCGAGACTAAGACCGCTCTTGATTACACTACTATGTCGGATGCAGAGCTGGACAAGATAGACCACAGGAGAAAGCTTACCACCGGACTCTCTAAATTGGACAAGGTTTTCACCTTTCCTTGTGGATATTATGTGATCTGTGGCAATCCTGGGGCAGGAAAAGGACTGTTTGCGCTATGGCTATCACTGCAATTTTACAAACTGCATAACTTAAGGTCTGCTTATTTTTCACTAGAAATGCCTGAAAAGTTAGTACGGACAAGGATATTACAAGCATGGTCGGGGTTAACTCAAAAGCAGCATGAAGACGGATGGGCAACGGACAAAGCAAAAGCCTTGATGAAACAAGGGGCAATAGTGGTTGATGAGTTTGGCAGCGATAACAGTTCTTACCAGATCCCGGACAATTTCGAGAAAGACTTTAAGAAATATTATGACTTAGGTTTTAGGATTTTTCACTTCGATCATTTGCATGAGCTGGACGGCGCTAATGACAACGATAGGAACCAAAGGATAACAGAATTATGGAGTACCAAATTTCAACAAATCTGCAAGCAATATCCGGATGTCTGGTTGTTTATTTTTGCTCAACCTAATGGGAATGCAGAAAACAAAAAAGTTCTCAGGCGTAGTGACTTAAGGGGTTCAAAGGCTATCACTCAAAAATGTGAATTTTTTTTGTCTCTCAATCGGTTAATCAGTATTGATGAATCCACCGGGGAACTTAAAGTTTCAAACGCCAACAGGGAAGTGCTTTTCTGGATAGACAAGAACCGGATAAGTTCAAACCAACATACAGGAACTAAAATCTATCTTTCAGAAACAGGCAATTTTACTAATTTTCCAAATGAAGATGTCATGCTAGTCAAACCATCACTTCCGTCACAACCGTCATTGCCTATTGAACCTAAGCAACCGCCCGAAAAAACACCAGAAGTAAAAACAGAAGGGAAGGTGAACGAATTTGACTGGCTTTAAATTACCAAGGGATAAAAAAGAAAATATCAGGCTTTTCCGTATTTATGAAATTTTCTCAGACCTGAAAAAACTAAGGTCTCTAATGACTGAAAACAAAGGAAATCAAAAGGTTTTGGAATTTTTGTACGAGTTCAGGGAAATGCCGATTGCCCAACTGGAAGCAGAAGGGGTTGACCGCATGACAAGCGAAGCCCTGTTCATATTTGACGGTGTATTAACCCCTGAATTTATAGAAAGTTTCAGACAAACCGAAAGCAGGCCATTTTGGGGATAGATATGAGCGCAGTATTTGTAAAAGCAAAACCTAATGAATCAACCGATAAGCTAATTGCAAGATTCAAAAGAAAGGTCCAGGACGACCTAGCGGATTATAAGAAAAGACAACATTTCGTAAGTAAGACCGAAGAACGGTTGATTGCAGAAAAAGAAAAGAAAAGAAAGATTGCAAAACTAAAAAGACTACAAGAAAAAGGTTTGATTTAAGAAGGGAGGTGAAAAAATGATAGATATAAGTTCAAAAAAAACAAAACAGTTCAAAGTAAAAGAAATTCAAAGGCTTTTATTTGATGCTGAGATGAAAAAAGAAACTTTACGAAGACGGTACGCAGCACAGCTTTTGGGAATAAGCCAGAGTCTCGTAATGGCTCTTCAGGAGGTGGTGAATTGGCAGCCAAAAGAAGCGGAGTGTCCGCTAAAAGACGAAGTCTGGCTTTAAGTGTTTTTACTCTGCCCTAACCTTAAGGGCGGAGATAAGAACATTTAATTATTTTAGAAAGGGGGTGACTCATGGAAAAAATTAATATTGCCGTTATTGCATTGGCCTTGCTTTACATTTTATGGCTCGCAAGGATGGTGAGAGTTATTTAAAGTTTGCCGACTGGGCACTTGTTGGGAATGCCCGGTTGAGAGATTTTAAAATATGAAAAAATTAAAGATACCGGACATAATATATTATTTTACTGATTCAAGCCTAATCGCTAAGACTTTGGACGGCAGCCATAAAAGCCACTGCAAACAGGGTAATACTACGCGTACTTTGGCAGGGGCATTTAAACATATCCGGACCATGCCAACTTATGCGGGATTAGGTGATTATGTAATCCTTGCAGCTTGTATCAGTTGGATGAGAAATAACAATCAATCTTTTACTTTAAAAGAGATTAGAAGATGTTTTAATTATTTCGAAGATTATGACTCTAGAAACGTAGCTTTCTATAAAGACCTAGTCGAACAATTAGCGGCATCAGGTGACCCCCTATTTTCAAAAAACAAGCGTATTGTAAGGGCAAATGCGGACGGTAATGACTAGAGTGGTCCTACCATACGTCTAAAACTTTGCTAGGCACGAATTTGCAGTTATAAAAAAAGGACAAAAAATGATAATAAAACCTGAAAGAATAGAACAATATAAAGAAACTTACCTTAAACAATACGGGCTTGAGTTGTCGGACAAAGAGGCAACAAGCCAGTTGCTTAATCTCATGGAATTAGTAAAAACTGTATATGGTGATAATGTGATACGGATTGTCTCAATTGACAATCAAAACCAAAGGTGCGAATAATGGATGCGCAAGAGCAGATGAAATACTTAATCAGTGCCAGAAAAAGCAGCGAAAGTGATGAGAGGCAGATTCAGAGTATCCCCGACCAATTAAATATCCTCAACCCTCTAGCAGAACAAAGAAACTTATCAGTAGTTGCTATTCTTACCGAATCAGGCAGTGCTAAAAAGCCCGGAAGGGTGGTATTTAACCAGATCATCCAAAGGATTAGAAATGGTGAAGCAAACGGAATCATCGCATGGGACCCCTCAAGGCTAAGCAGAAACGCAACCGATACAGGAACCTTAATACAGTTAATGGATGATGGCTTATTGGTAGAGATTGTAACTCCAAGCCAAACCTTTAAAAACAATCCGTCGGATAAAATGTGGTTTACTTTCCTATGCGCTCAAGCTAAATACGAAAATGACAATAAATCAGTCAATGTTAAGAGAGCATTAAAGCAAAAAGCAGAGCGGGGGGAGCCAATAGGACCACCTAGACCAGGGTACCGCTCAATACCCAACAAGCTACAGGGTGAAAAAGGACACGAGCCTAATGAGCAATTCCCTTTGATGAAGGGACTATTCAAGAAATATTTAATAGGTAAGTGTTCGGTGGATACGCTGGTGGATAATGCCAAGACTCTAGGGGTAACTAATTATAAAGGCAAGTTCATAAACCACACCTCCATGCTTAGATTGCTTCAGGATCCCTATTATTGCGGTTATATCAAATTCAAAGGCGAACTATTCCCATCCAAACATTTACCCATGCTTACAAAAAGTGAGTTTGAACTAATGCAGGATGTGTTGCACGGCAGGAGTAAAGGCAAGCAACAAAAAACCCAATATGTTTATGGACAGTCACTTATAAAATGCGGTGAGTGCTCTTATCATTACCTAGGGGAAACTCATACTAAAAAGTACCGGAACGGTAAAATCGGGACATTTATTCATTACAGGTGCAGCAGAAAGAAAAAAGGCTGCTCTCAGGGTTATATTAACGCTGCAAAGATAGAACCTCAGGTTACAGCAGCACTTGAACAGTTGGACATTCCCCCGGAGTTTCTCTCAATAGCTATAGACGCCTTAAATGACCAACACTCAGAACAGGTGGACGAAAGAGAGGCTAAGTTTGCCTCACTTAAAGCGGTATATGAGAATGCTTCCAGGAAGCTTGATAGTTTGGTTGAAATGTTTATCTCGCCTAAGAATTCAGACAGAAGCCTCTTGTCTGATACTGAATATGTGGAGATCAAGCAAAGACTTATTAAAGAAAGAGAGCTGGCAAAAGAAAACCTTAACAGCTTTGATAAATCAGCAGACGAAGAAAGAGAAATCTTAATCAATATATTCAGGTTTGTAACCGATATAATCCACAAGTTTAAAACAGGACTGTTGGAAGAGAAGATTAAGGTATTACAAACCATTGGGTCGAACCTGGTCTTAAAAGATCGAATTCTCTATATTCAGGTTCGGGAACCCTTTAAATTGCCCCGGGAAGCCTTTGAAGAGATAAAAAACCTTAATGTTAAGGTCGAACCCAAAACTAGCTTATTAGAGCAACCTAAACTCACCTTTTTTGGTGATAAGTCCTTTTGGTACCGCGTACGGGAGTCGAACCCGTGATTTTCGGGATGAAAGCCCGATGTCCTAGACCACTAGACGAACGCGGCAAGTCTTATGAATTTTATCAGAGTTAAAGAGAAATTCCAAGGCTTGAGGGTATTTAGCAAAGTTGTGTTAAAATATTGCAGATGGATATAAAGAGAGTAGTAATCTCTGCTCTTTCATTTGTTGCCTTTTATAACCTTCTTTTTTTTCAAACAAGCTTTGGTATAGGTACTGGAGTCTTATTTTTACTTCTTAATCTATATTTTTTTATAAACAGGGGAAAAGAAATAAAGAATTTAGGTTGGGGTATTAGCTCATCTGTTTTAAGTACAGTATTTGGATTTTTAATTGGTTTTAGGGCAAATGAAACTGTTCTTCTTATTAATCTTTTAACTGCTTTATTTTTTTCATTAACTGCTTTTTATTTTTATCGAAGTTTAGACCTATTTAATCTTCAAATTCCTTCATTTTTACTTATTCCAATAAATGTTTTAATCAAAACCTCATATTCTTTTAAAAATCTTTTTAACTCAGAGCAAAAGCTTGAATCATCCTTATCAAAAAATGCAAGAACACACATTTTTAGGGGTTTTCTAATAGCAGTTCCTTTGCTTTTTGTCCTAACATTTCTTTTATTCAATGCTGATCCGGTATTTGCTAAAGTATTAAATGACCTTTCGAAAAATTTGGGTGGGCGACTTGCTATTTCGCTGATAATTTTTATAGCTTTATTCCTAGTCGGAATTATAAAATTTATTCAAAAACGAGAAGCTGAGAATGTCTTACATATAGAGGAAGAGAAAGCCTATGAGTTTTTGGTAATCCTAGTTGGCATTGTCTCCCTTTTGGGCCTGTTTATTTTTATTCAGGTTAAGTATTTGTTTTCTAAAGTAGGTGAGCTGGAGCTGCATCAACTAGGAATTTCATCACTGACTTATTCAGAATATGTGAGAAAAGGATTCTTTGAGCTGCTGATGGCATCAGCAATTGCAGCACTTGTAATTATTTATATTTTAAAGCTGCTGCATTCTCTAAAGGGTAGTAGAAAATCATTTGTACAACTTTTTTCTATACTCTTAACAGGTGAAATTGGTCTGTTGCTTTTATCTGCTGCCCAAAGGTTAAACCTTTATGCTACCACTCATGGGCTAACAAGAGCCAGGATCTTTGGATTTATCTTTTTGGTTTGGCTTGTTTCTATTTTAGTAATTTTGGCATTTAGGATTTTTAGGGAATATAAAAAAGGAATTGTTTTCAAAACTACCCTTGCAACAATTATTTTGGCTCTGGTTTCAATTAATGCTGTAAATATTGATGGATTAATTGCCACAAAATACAAACCTACTGTTAATGGTGAAATAGACTATTTCTATATTTCTGAAATTTCTGCTGATGCTTATCAGGGCTGGATGGTTGCCATTGCAGAGCAGGGACATATTGTAGACTTTTTGAAACAAGATAGTAGCTTATCAGAAGATGATAACAGAAAGTTAATCTGGGCAAAAATAACATTGGAAAGAGTGAATGAACAGAAAAATTATCTAGAAAACAAATATAGCAAGAAAAAATGGCAGTCGTTTAATTTTAGTGAATTTTTGGCATATACAGAGGTAGCAAAAAACAAACAAGCTTTTGATAGGATGACAAATATACTGTCCGATATAGCTGGTATTGAAAGCAAAGTTAGTTTAGAGGTTAAAAATAATACCAGTCTTGATCGCTCACTTGACCCTCCTTTTTAAGGATGGACTGAGGATTTAATTAATGGATCAAAATGTTTAGGTGCTCTTTTGACTTTGTTGTGTTTGAGCTGTTTCTCGATTTCTCTGATTGCGGAACGGACAGCTACCAAAAATACTTTATCTTTTGATTTTGATACTACTGGTTTGCCAGCAACAGGAACTAAAACTAAAGTGATGTTATACAGCGCTGTTTTTAAATTAGTATATTTTGGTTCATTAATATGAAACTCAATTCTTTTGATTGACCATCTTTTGTTCATTTTCTGGCCAAATTCCTGCAATAGGTTTTTTACCTCATTTATCTGATTCGTATCGACATTATTACTGGGCTTTTTAAAAACTACATTGATATTTTCTTGTGGTTTTAGCTTAGAAATGGTTTTTAGGATAGTACTGATTGAAACAATGCCAATAGGTTTTTCAGCATCAGTTAAAACTACTGAGCTGTTCTTACCAGATTTTAGTAACTTTTTTATAATTTCTTCATTGGATAATCTATCTGAGGTAGTTTCAACAAACTCAGTAAAATAATTTCTGACTGGATCATCCAGTCTTTTGACTTTTTCCTCATCAAAAGACCAGGAGGTAGAGTAACTTAGGTTTTTGGCAAAACGTTGTTTTGGAGTAGGATGGATAAAAGCATGCTTAATATCAGATCTGGTAACAATTCCAGTAAGTTTTCCTAATTTATCAACCAAGCAGATTCTAGTAATGCCTTTTTTCCTTAACTTATCATAAATTTGTCCTACAGTTGCATGAATATCTGCTGTGGTAATATTTCCAAGTTCCAGATTTTGGGCAACTTGTTTTAGTAAACTTTTATCTTTTAAAAGTTGCCTAATAAAATCTTTTGCATTAATTGCGCTTTTAAATTTTTTCTTTTTGGTAAGAATTGGTAAGGTATAAATTCTTAGCTCATTCATAAAATCGGCTGTTTGATAAAATGGTGTAGTATCATAGATTTCCGGTGGATGAACTAAACAATGTTCTACCGAAGTAGTATAAGGAAATCTTTTTTTATAAAGTGTTTGGTAAGGTGAGCATAGGCCTAAAAAGTTATTTTTATCATCAAAAACAAAAATGGCATCATGTGAGCTTTGAACCCAGTCTAAAACAGATCCTAGGTGATCAGAAGGTTTACATCTTAGAATTTTTTTTACGGAGTTAGCAGAAGGTTTTTGCACCTTGGGCATAATAATATTATATGGTAGTTTGACAAGTTTATATTAAAGTTGTGAAAGTAAAAGGCAAGAAATAGAAATAACCTGGTGACTTAAAAGCGCTTAAATTTTAGTTTTGAACATTTTGTGTATATGCAAGCTCTTTGGGTTTAAAGTCAAATATATTGATACTAAGTAAACTCAGTAACAGTCTAAAGTTAATCTTGGCTTGTAATTGTTCTTTGATTACCATTAACATAAAGAAATACATTGTTACAGAATTTAAAGCTGCAAAAAACATCAGTTGAGGTGCCTGATTTCCGGTAAAAAATGAGGCAATAATTCCGATTATGGTCAGTGTACCCAAAACTATATGAGGTATAAAAAGCGTGAAACTGGTTACACCTTTTTCCATACTCCCCTTGGGGGTAACTTTATAAGTCAAGCGTTTATTTAAAAGTACTGAGAAAAATGCTGTCAAATAAATGGGCCAGGCTGCGAAGTTTAGCAATTTGCTTTTGCTAAAAAACCCTGATTCGTTTTTAGGGTCAATATTAAAACCTTGTAAATAGTAAAATATCATCAGCTGAATTACCAAAAGTGGTGCGGATAAAATAATAAGTTCAATAATCTTTATCCCGGTTGCTTCAATTCCAAAAAGAAAGTAGAGTACTAAAAGAATTACCCCTATACCTTGGGCAATTCCGGTAAAGTAATATTGCTGCATCAAAAAATAATTGAGTGCATGTTTAAATTTCATTTTAGGAAGTATTTTAGGGCTGTGTCTGAATAAAATATCGATTATCCCGTATGCCCAACGCATCTGCTGGCTAAAATAAGCATCCCATGTAGCAGGTCCCTCTCCAATTGCCAAAACCTCCGGTACATATACACTCTTCCACTTATTAGCATAAATTCTCATTCCCGTTAAATGATCCTCAACAATATGGCCTGAATAACCTCCAATATGCTTTTGGGCTGTTACTCTGACTACATGGTTTGCACCAATAAAAAACTGGGTTCCTGCACCAAACAGACCCTTTTGAATAGGACCATAAAAGTTAAATGATTGTTCAGCAGCGCCTCTGACAATCCAAGACGCATCTTGATTTCCGTAAATTTGCGGTGTCCCCACAAAAGCCACCTCAGGATCCCTGAAATAACCTAAAGTTCTTGTTAAAAACTGTTTGTGGGGTATAAAATCTACATCATGCTGGGCAACAATATCATAGTAATTTGAATAAACGTCAAACCAAGCATTATAATTGCCGCCTTTGGTTTTGGCTTTAAACTTTCCCTCGGGCTGGTTATATTTTTCAGTACCTTTTCTGCTAAAATGTTTTACCCCATATCTGTAACAAATGGCTTTGGCATATAAATCATCTCCTTCGTCAAGTAACCAGGTATCGTGCGGATAATCTACTTCCGTCATAGCTTTTAAAGTCTGAGCTAGCATTTCATATGACTCCTTCCCGGGTACGAAAGCCGTAAGAAATGCTACTCTTAAACCTGCCTGTGGAACTAATGGCTTGGGGATCTTCATGGTAAAAGACAGGTACCAGGTTACCATCTCCATTATCAGTTGGTGCCAGACGATGTAGCTTAAGAGTGTAAAAATTATAATATCAAAGATATGAGAAAATCCGCTAAAGTTATTGGGTATATGCGAAGGGAGAAACCACCAGATACCAAAAATTGACGTGATTATCATTCCGCTAACTACCATAAATAGGTAAGTTATTTTATCCTCTTTGTCCATCACTGGTAACGCCTCAACTTTAACGGGTTTAAATATTTCCATATATAAGTAATACAAGAAAAACCCATTATTTCTTTCAAGTAACCTTTTTTGAATTTAGGGCTTTGCGGGGAGGATTTTAAGATGCCTTTTTTTTTATCTCATTCATTACCCTGTCTGCTAAATTTATTTTTCTATTCTTCTTTTTCTTCATTTCATATGTAATACATTCTTTTTGGGTGAGGTATTTCAAAGTGATCCAACAATACCAACCTGGGGGGTTGCTTAGATAGTCAACCTGGGGAATATAGCATACGGTACGAACTTAGGGGTGTTCTAGTATTAAGTATTCAATCTCCTTAAGCTGTCTCTGATAATCTGCTTGGTCAAAAACAAATTTTTTATACTTCTCACTACTTCCAAAAAAACTTAAGGCAAAATTAACATCCACAAACTGGCCTTCTTCTTTTAAAAAATCAGGAAAAGAAGACCATGGGTATTTCCCCAATTCCTCTAAAGATTTAATCACATAGCCTGTATGAGGATTTAAATGTATATATCTTGTTAGGTGAATTAACTGTTCATCTGTTTCAACTCTCACTGCTTTAAATTGATCTAAAAACAATGACCCGTCCCTATCATTTTTGGTATTGAAGTACTTAGTGTAGCTATTTTGCAAATTACCCATGAATTTAGAAATTCCATTTTCCTCAATCTGTTTTAATAAAAAATGAAAATGATTTGGCATTAAACAATAACTTAATATCTCAACAGACCTTTTGGTTTGTTGAAGTAACTTCCACATATCTTCCTGTCTATCATTATCCAATTTTAAAAACTTAGATAAGCTGGTTGGAGGCCTCAAAAATCTATAAAAATTGATAGATACCTGAGCACGCAGATAATCCCCTTTAGTGATAAAAGTAGGTTGCCTATTTATGCCTCTATTAAAGACATGATAAATCTCACCAATTACAAGTGGAGTTTTTCTTCCTGGCATAACATAAGATTAGATTAATTTACCCTAAGTTGCAACACAATCAACCCCCCAGGTTGAGTCGCTATGCAGCTTGCGGCCTCCCTAGCCCGCAATGTACCCTAGTTCATTACCATCCGGTGACCATCGATTTTTTCAAGCCGGGGAAGCAGGTTCTTTCTCAAACCTAAACCTATAGGATAAATAAGACTTGGGTGAAGGTTTTCCGTTATACTCAATATGCCCCTCTCCAAACACTAGTGCAAGGTGCAAAAAAGGATCTGGTCTGGGAAAGATTCTTACTACTGAATTACCTAATATACGTTCTCTTGGAACTCTGCTGGCAATATTATCCAAGGCATAAGCTGTTAGATTTAACTCTTGTTGCCTCGTCCATGGTTTATAGTCATTCGGATTCGGATTTGCTTCATCAATCTCAAATGGATCTGTAATAGGTTGAAATTTTAGATTTCCTTTTAGTTCTAGTCTGCTATTTGGAGGGGTCTTCGTGGTATTTGGATCAAATAAAACAACTACGGCGAATCCTCCTCTTATGCTAGAATTTCTTGTTACTACGTAAACGGTATCAATACCGATAGGGGGGTTTTGTTTATCCTTTGCTCCATTAATCCATACAGTTCCATCTCTTGTTGGAATAACAACTTCAGTCCAATTCTCCGTCGGTGCTCTCTCGGTTGTTTGGGGAGGTTGTGTTAGCTCTCTGCCTAAAAAATAACCAGCAGCTGCTCCTGCTGTTGCAAGCGAACCTATGATAAATGTCCTTCTGGATATTCGTTCCGGCATACAAATTAGGTTTTTTGACTTAGATATATAAATGTAAAGTTTTTGTAAATGGAATTGAAAATAGATCAGCAAGATTTGGGTAAGGGTTTTTTCTTAAGAGTATTAGACTTTTCTACTGTTAAGCTAAGGCAGCAAAGAAGACAGAAAGATAGATCTTTTGGTAAAGCGTTAAACTGATATAGGCACTCTCTTTTATATGCAGATTTGTATAAGTGGTGTATTCTTTTCCTTTTTACTGCCCGTTTTTGGCTCGATAAAACCCATCTAAATCTCCTTTGTACTTGTTATACAATGGAAACTTTAAATTTCTTTCAAATTGATGGTAAGTAAGAGATAGTAAGAGTTACTAGTCCAAATCAGTAATACTACTAAAGATGATTCCTTTGGCTACAAATAACTCTCCTTGTTTTCCCCCAACAGCTTTAATATATTGGCCGGGTAAAAAGTCTCCTTTGGGTAAAATCGTTGAACTATTCCATGTAAGTGTGATTTCGTCATGTACTGGAGTCTTTATAATCATTCTATAATTGTTTTTATCTATATCTTCTATCTCCCCCATAGCCCAATAGTTGGAAGTATATTGACCGTAATAAATATTTGGGAAACTACCTTCCCTTTTGAGTTTATGATTGATACCTGTTTGGTCAATTACAGTACCCCCGATTGTAACCAAAACCACCATCCCAAAAGCTAAATGAGAAAACTGCCGCCTATATAAAATATGAAATTTTTTAACAAACCACATTAAAGTAGCTGCAGAGACTAATGCACCTGCCATCATATTCCAAGGAATGGTTCCCAAAAAAGCCCGTAAACCTAAATCACCAAATTTCAGGAACTCAAATGGAGCATAAATCCGGAACTTAAAAATAGATATGTTCAGTAATACGGCTGCTGTCAAAAGCAATGCTGCCAGCAGTAATTTGGTAGAAAAATCCAAGCTTTGAAAATAAATCAGCGGACGCATTCTTAAATTCTTACTTTTAATCTCGCTCATTACTTGATTTGCTAAATTAAGCTTACTCTTCATATTCTTTACAAACCTCCTTCATCATTTTTTTACCCCGGTTTATATTGGTGCCAACTGTTCCCGTAGGTACTCTTAAGATATCACTGATTTCGTCATAAGATCTTTCTTCAAGATAGAAAAACATTAAAGCTTCTTTATAGTTTAAAGGCAGCCTTTCCAAGCACCTTTAAGAATTTCCCCTGTTTCTTTTTTGGTAAACTTTTCTATCACATCTTCTTTTTTGTCTTCCATGTCTGAAACCCAATCATTTTCTTCCAAAGATACATGATTTCTTCTTCTTTTAATTTGGTTCATGCATTCATTATGTACAATTCTATATATCCAGCTAGAAAACTTTTTACCGGTATCAAAACTGTTTAAATTTACGAAAGCCTTAATAAATGCCTCCTGCACAACATCAACTGTCTCATCCCTGTGATTTAATAAAAAGCGTGCATATCTTAATAATTTATTCTGGTAACGCTGAATAATTTCCCTAAAAAGCTCTTTATCATTGCTTCTTACTTGCTCTACCAGATCTTCATCACTGAGGAGTTTTATATCTTGCATACCCCTCTAATTGTAATACATCTGATCAACAATAAAAATTTCAACATACAAAAATGATTAGATGAAATAAATTCCTTAGTCAAATTGTATTAACTTATGAAGGGAGGTGAATATATGAAAAAATTAATTTTTGCAAGTTTAATATCTGCTTTTCTTTTAAGTATAAGTTCCTTAATGGCAGGCAGCGCTTATGCAGAAAGTGGCCATGGTAGAGGAAGGGATTTTGAGATGGAGACATTTGGAGATTTCCTGGATGACCACCGCAGTCACAGCCATGAGTTTGAATTAAGGAATAAACACGGTCTCAATCATCGCCAGGTAGAATTTGAAGATGATTTTGGTAGAAATTTCCAGCAGCTAGGGGGAAGGGAAGATGAGGCCAGAGGTAGAGAAGCTGAGGGGGAATCTGAATCAACGTACCTATACCCCTACACAGTTTTAAGTTTAGTTTTTTTTGTTTAGGATAAGAATTTGATATATTGTAGACATTATATGGGTAAGGTGCCGCTGATTAGCTCTATCTTATTGGAACTTTCAAAAAAGCTTCAGATCAATCTTTTAATAGAACCAGAGTACGGATATGTAGGCCGGATTAAAACAAAAGACGGTAAGGTTTTTTATTACTGTAATAGTAGACTCGATATCAACCGATTAGGAGCAAGTGAAATAGCCAAGGATAAGGCATACGCTTCTTATTTTATGAATCAGTTAGGATATCCTGTGCCAGAGGGGGAGTCTTTTTATCCGGACAGGTGGTGCCAGATTATTAAATCTAACAAAAACATTTCCGCAGCAGTAAAATATGCGGAAAAGCTTGGATATCCAGTAATTGTTAAGCCAAACAGCGGAAGTCAGGGGAGAGGTGTTGAGAAGGTTTATAACAAAGACGGGTTATTAAAAGCTCTTGCATTTGCTTTTAATGAAGTTAAGGATAACGTTGCTCTGGTTCAAAAATTTATAGATGGAGATGACTACAGAATAGTAGTTGTAGATGATGCGGTACTATGTGTATATCGCAGAAAGCCTTTATCTGTAATAGGAAACGGAAAAGATACGGTTAATGGTTTACTTAACGAAAAACAACAAATGTTTGCTGCCCGCGGTAGAGATACAGTTATTAATTTGGCAGATCCGCGCTTAGAGCGGCGGTTTAAAAACACTAATATAAACTTTGATACAGTTTTAGCGAAAGGAAAAGTACTTCCACTTCTTGATAATGCGAACTTATCTGCTGGTGGAGAAGCTGAGGATGTGACTTTACTATTACATGAAGATTACAAAAAAATGGCGATTAAGCTTAGTCAGGACATGGGACTTAAATTTTCTGGGATAGATATTAAAACCCTTGATCCTATAAGTGAATCTATAAAGCAATATATTATCATCGAAATTAATTCTGCCCCTGGGTTGGACTACTATGCAGAAATGGGAAACAGACAAAAAAGGATTGTAAAGAAGTTATATAAAAAAGTTTTGTTATATATGATAAAGGGGTATAGTAATCTCTAAGTCTACTTAACACCACCTAATAAATTTTGATTGGTTATTTTTAGGTAGTTAATTTCTATAGCTTTGGTTGAATTGGTGACAGTTGGTAAAGTATAATTAGTCAGATTGACTAACTGATTTTTTCAGGCCCGATAGCTCAGCGGGTTGAAAGTAGCAACCTATTTTCAACGGGATAATTACAACCAAGTCCTGATTATATCAGGACAACTTATAATATAATTTATCCCAGGAAGAGCAGTGCCGAAGGCATTTGCAGAGCGGACACTGATAAAATATAATTAATTACTTAGTTTGGCCCGATAGCTCAGCGGTAGAGCAGGAGCCTTTTAAGCTCTTGGTCCTCGGTTCGAATCCGAGTCGGGTCACAGTCACGGACTGAGGTACTACTCAGTCCATTGATTAGCTTGATATAAGGGGCTAATTTAGGTGTTCTAGAAACCAATTCCTGGTATGTTGGAGTTTGAGTAAAGAGCAGTCCGAAATAGGCGGCTCTTTTTAATAGATTGGGGCTTCCCAGCAGTAAAAACTCAAGGTGTTCTAGAAAATATCCCACTACTTCTGCCACCATGTCCATATTAGTATTTTTATCTACCTGTTTTGTCTTTGTTTCTTCTAAATCTTTGATTTGAACAACTACTTCTCTTAGTTTATCCTCAATGATCCTGACGGCATCTTCTGAAACTAACATGGCTATCTTATTCCCTAAGAGAGTTTTTTCCATCTCCAGTTTTTGAATTTTTTGATCTATGTTTTCTACTTCTTTTTGTCCATTTTCCATTCTTTCTCCCCATTGCTTTAATACCACTTCTTTAAATTTCTTTACGCCTTCTTCCGTAATCCTAATGCTTTTAACAAAACTCTCAATGGTCAGGTTAAACTCATTGACTGAAACACTAAATCTTGCATGCCTGTCACAATGATAAACTGGAAAATATCTGCCGCTTTTACCCCTTGAGGCGCTGCCATATAAAGAGCTGTTACATTCCGGGCAAAGGACATATCTTTTATAGGGGTAATTTGGATTTTTAAGTCTTTTGACTGTCCTCCATGCTTCCGGTTTATTTTTATAAATAGTTATACCGCCATCTTTCTCGCTTAAAACAACCTTACCTCTATTGGCAGCGTTAAAAAGCTCTACAGATATTAAACCCGGAAACTTGGTTTTAACTGGTTCAGGATCAGTCCATTTTTCATCATTAATGCCTGCGTAAATGGGTTTAACAATATACGCCCAGAATGCTTTAAGAGTGAGTTTATTCCCCCCTCTTTTACCAATTATCTCAAGTTTATCCCTGGGATCTCTGATAAAATGCTCCCTTGATTTGTAACCTAGCTTATTAACTTCTTCCACTATTTCTCTATCAGTTAAAGTTTTTCTGGCTCTAAGCTCAAACATTTTTATAATATACTGGGCTTCTTCCGGGTGAGGCTTTAGAATAACCCGTTTTCCGTGTGGAGTTTCCACTTTCTCATTCATATATCCGTAAGGAGCAGGTCTAACCCGATAGCCCATTCTGACATATCTTATTTCTGCTCCGATCATTCTGGTTAAAATGTCCCTGATCTCATCTTTAGCTCTTTCTGCCTCTAATATTTCTGCCTTTTTGGTAGGGAAATAGACACTCCAGTCAAACTCAATTCCTAAATGGTCTAAAGTATTTACCTGCTGATTTCCAATAATTCCATAAAGATCAACTAATTTTATTTTATATTTGACCAATTGCATCTTAAGCTCCTCATAAAAGAAAGAGCCACCTCTGGTAAACCTGTCAATTGACTTGATAATGACAAGCTGGATATCATTTTTGGGGTTTTTGCAGTAATCTACTGCCTCCTGCAAGGGCTGTACCTCCTTGGAGGCTGATTCCAGGAAGACAAAATATTTTTTGATAGTAATGTTATGAATTTGAGCAAATCTTTCAATCTGCTTTTTTTGATCATCCGGGGAATCACCTTGGAGGCCTTGTTTAATTGAGGAAACTCTTATTGCAGCAACAGCATTCTCAATTCTTATTTGATTTTCCATGATAGTATTGAATTTGGATTTTGTGATTCTTCTAAAATGCGATCAATAATGATATTGGCAAAGGCTTTGATATGCTCCTCAGGGGATAATTTAAACTGCGGTCTTTCCTTTATACTAAACTTCTTTCTACGCCCTTTAATTATTGTATATTTGTTCATGGCATTACATATTTAGCTTTGTATTATAACTATAGTTATAATACAAATATAGATAGCTGTCAAGGAGTAAAATAGCTATAGGTTGAATCTGTTTTATCTAGCTGATATAATGCATATCAGACTAAGAGACAATATGTTAGAAAGAATACGACATTTATTAGATAGAAAACCCAGCAAATATCTCGGAGGAGCTGAGCAACTCAAAATCATTGAGGCAAGTGGTGCTATAGATTTACTTAAAGCAATGACTGACGATAAAAGGAAAAAAGGTGATGCTACTGCTACTGTATTAGAACATCGTGCTGACATATCAGGTAGAGCAATTGTAGCTGCGCATTGGGAACTTAGAGATCTGGGTCGTTTATCGGGTTCGAGTCAATGGGAGTCAAAAGGTGCAGGTGTGGAGATAGGAGATGGTAGAATTTCAGTTAGATATACAGAGGGACCTAGCTGGGGGTATGTGTCTTTTACCCCTCCTTGGGAATTGAAAGCATCTGTACAAAATCCTTATGCTGTTTTTTTTCCCGGTCCTGGAACGACTGAAAGACGAGATATATCAAAAATTTTAGATGAAGAAAGTCCAATTGAACCTAATTTAGTTGCAGTAAGTAGAAGTGGACAACCTATTACAGTTGAGGAGCTCACAACCTTACGGAGGTTAAGAAAATATGAAGAGGTGCCTCTTGCAGATCAATTATCTATTGCTGCCAAGTTAGCAATGCCACAACCTGACTATCGATATGGTGAAGGAAGCACAAGTTCTAGAGGAAGATTAGATACAAAACATTACAGAGTGCTTTATTAAATCACGCTTTTTAAGTTCTGATGATAGGTAATTTACATCTAATAAAAATTCTGCTATAAAGTTTGTACTGTCCGGAAGAGAATAAAATGGACATTCAGAAACTTCGGGCTGATTACTTACTAGACAACTTTCTCAATTCATTTCATCTAGAACAAAATTTAATTGTTTCTAAGTACTCGTCATATATCCCTCTAATCTATTCACTATTTGGATTGATTGTAGCTTCTTTTATTCTTCGCAAGCTCCTCCTTATGAGAAATTCATTAAAAGAAGCATCGATTCTTTTAGAATTAACTCCTCCCTCTTTTACAGAACAAGAATCATATACAACAGATCAGCTTTTTTCAATTATTCACTCACTCGGTAGTCAACAGTCCTTTATGGATAGGATATTCGGCAATAAAACCAGATTTTCTCTTGAAATTGTTTCTACTAAAAATCAAGGAATAAGGTACATTATTAGAACCTCGCCTAAACAAGTAAATACGTTAAGGAAGAGTTTATT
>JACPKM010000003.1 GCA_016187025.1 Candidatus Daviesbacteria bacterium | reverse complement strand
TATGACCAAGCGGTAATGGTTGTTAGGAAGCACCAGGATACTGTCCTTGACCTCTTTTATCCGGATCTGACGTCTTGATGAAATCTTACTTTTGGATTTGCTGAAAATCCACATACAAGCCTCCCTTCCTGTTTGACTTAAAGCTTAAGGTGTATTTGGGGTCAGTGATGAGTTTTTCCAGTTGGATTAAGTCGGTAACGGCAAAATTAGGATTGATTCTTTTAACCTCTTTTTTAACCGGAGATTTTGTAAACAGCTTAAGCTGCTTTTTCTCAAATACCGGTAAATCCATAGTTCTTAAGAAGGAATCATTTTTGTTAAACAGAAAATATTTAGGCCTGAGGTTAAATCTTAAAATTACCATAAGCCAGCTTAATACCACCTTGCCTTTGATGCGCATGGATAAAATCAGGCAAACAAAAAGTACTATTAAAACCAATGGCAGTTTGTACCAGGTAAGCTTCATACTGGGTAAAACTAAAACATAAACAATAGCAGACCAGAAGATAGGCACCATCAGGATTAAAATCTGGGTTAAATTCAGATTACCTGCAATCTTATCTTCAACTGTGGTAATTTGGGCAGGAATAACAGTAGTTCTCATGCGTTAATTACCTTTCTGGGCAGTTTGACAGCAGCTTTTTCTACAGCTCTTGTGGCAGAAGATGAGTTGTCAGTGGTTATCACATTAATAATCTGCCCGCCGATTTTTCGAAACATTCCTCTTCCTGAGTTATACATAATAAGCTGCATCATAAGTGAGGGTGTTTTTAAAAGGGTGGCAAATAAACCGATGGCTACGGCAATAGAAATTAATGAGTTGCCAGAATGTGAAGGAATAGCCAAAAAGGATGAAGCAAGCTGGGTGATGACAACATGCACAAAGACAATAAATACAGAGACAATGTAGGTTTTAATTGATATCTCGGCAAAGTCTGCAAACTTAGGCAGAGTCCAAAGTAAGAATATCAAAGGAGACAGCACTGCTCCCAAAGAGATCATGATCAGCCTGGAGATATACATTAAAAGGAGCACTATGGAGATGATTAAAAATAATATGAGAAAGATTAAGGTAATTAAAGGGGTAGTGCCGGTAATAAAAGATGTGGGGTTTATAGCATCAACAATCCAGGCATGGTTTAGGCCTCCTGTAGAGTCTAATACTGCCTTAACAAGCGCATTGCAGGTGATAATGACATAATCTGCCAAAAAGAGTGAGATATTAGCTCCTAAAAATGCCAGGCCGATTCTTGGCAATAAATGTTTTAGCTCAATCTCATCAAAACCCAAAGATGATGCGCTCATAAAGTGTAAACCCATTAAAGCCACTACCACAACAAACAAAGCATCTGTAATTCCCAAAATTACCAGCCAGAATTTTAAAATCACCTGGTTATTTAAAAGATTAGGGGTAGTGGTTAAATACCCCACAATCCCGTCAACTATTGGTTTGGTAGCGCTTTCCACAATATTTTGCATAAAAGCAGACACAGCATCAATTAATACCTGGGTTAAGCCGTCTGATGGCTTGGTTGATTCCAAGGGAGCAATATTAACAGCATTTAAGCTGCCGCCTGTTGATGGAGAGGTTAAAGCATTTTGAAATACTGAAACAATTACGCCAGAAGCTAATACAATGGTTAAACCGATTAAGGCATTTTTAATGGTTTTCTTGGCCTGCTCTAATGAATCAGGTTTTCCTGATGAGGTAATGTATAGGTAACCTCCCTTAACAAGAAAAAAGACCGCCGCAGCGGTCGCAATGAGAGTAATTATCTGCAAAGTGTCCTGGGTGTATTTGGTTATTTCAGAAGAGGTGGTTTGTGCCAGAGCAGGAGAAGGCAGATTAAAAAGGGTTAAAAGTATTCCCAATATGTACACCAGTATCTGCATAAGAAGGCAAGTTGTTTTAAGGCAGTCTGCTTACTTTGAACCAAAAGCGGTTGTTGCCAGCTCTGAGACAATGTTTGACAACACAAATGCTCCCAACACAACTGCCAGACCTATGGCTGAATAAAGGATAGTCTTTTTAGACCTGTCCAATGCTTCCGGATTTCCGGAGCTTGTGATATATCCTACCCCTCCATAGACAAAAAAGCCTGCAGCAATAAGGCCTGATAATGTAACAAGCACTTGGATAATACCTTTGATAAATGTTTCAATCTTTGTGACATCTGCAGACTGGGCATACACAGGAGAAGCGGTAAAAAGGATTGTAAGTATTAGTGAATTGATAAAGATTGCTTTTCTCATACCTCACCCCC
>JACPKM010000002.1 GCA_016187025.1 Candidatus Daviesbacteria bacterium | reverse complement strand
ATCAAATAAAAGAAGTGATTGTGGAAAATAACGCCAGTGGAGAACGGATTTCTAAATATAGTGAGGTGGAAGATCAGGAAACCAAAGACCTTCTCAAGCTTGCAAAACTCAATTGGGGTACGTAATTGGCGAAGTCAGGAGGATTGAAACAGAGAAAAGATTATTTTTGAGGACAAGTTGGCAGAATTTCTAAAACAAGTCCGGTTACGAGCGGGTGACCGTACTTCGCTCGAACCTATCAAATTATATCACTCAAGAATTAGTTCTTCAGTTAAAAATTCTTAAGGAACGTCTAAAAATAGACAGTTTTATAAATCTATAACCAAACAATCTTCATTTGTAATCTCCTTGACTTTGTTTTTAGCTTGCGACTTATATTTATCGAGTAAATTTCTGTGTTCTTGTTCTAAATAGTGAGGAAAAACTTCAAAATCTATAATACCTAGGCCTGTGAGATCTTTCAACCCAACTTCATTTTTGTCGTAATTAGGTAAATTGCATACTTCGATAGTAGGTGTTAAGACTAACGCTCCAGCACTAAATCCTACCAGTACAAACTCAGGCTTTTTTGAAAATTCTTGTACTGCTTTATCTAATCCTGACTTTTTTAAATTGTTCAGTAGTTTAAATGTGTTCCCTCCAGTGATTATTAGAATATTTGACCCCAATAGTTTATCTACTTCCTCAGTAGCATTTTCAACTGAATTATCAATATATCTGAATTTAGCATTGTGCTTTTCTGCATGTCCCTTCCATTCATCTCTATATTTTTGAGGACAATTCTCGCCATCACTGGGCATATATGCAAATACTTTGTTTTTTATCTCTTCTGGGAAAACGAGACCCAAAACCTTACTAATATTATTTTCTGTTGGTGTTGAAAAAAGTACTATTCTTCTCATCTGTTGTTATTTTATGTACATTTGTGTTTATAACTGTTGATTGTCCTTCGATTTCACTCAGGATTGTAAGAGCTGGTGAGCGTACTTGTCTCGGACCCTTCGACTACTTCGGATGCTCTCAGTACAAGTTCGCTCAGGGCAAGCGTATTTGAGCACGATGACTATATCAAAACGTATCTCCAAGGGAATCCAGACTTACCCCTTAGCTCCGTAATAAAAAGAATCTTTAACGATTATATCACTCCAAGATTAATTGCAGAAATGGATGAATTTAAAAGTTACCTTAAGGATGTGAATTTCTTTATGTTTGAAGAGATCTTTGGAAAATCAAATAGGATACGGGTTTGAATATAAGCATTACTTTTCAGATATAATAACTTTATGGATAATAAATGGAAAATTGAGTTATATGAAAATGCCAGAGGTGAAAAACCAGTTGAAGGGTTTTTTGATTCCCTTGATAAGAAAGCTAATTTAAAAATTGCTCATGCTTTTGAACTGCTGGAAACATTTGGGCTAGAAGGTGGTTATCCTCATATTAAAAAATTTACCGGAACCGATTTATGGGAGTATCGTATTTTAGGCTCGGATAGCATTAGAATTTTGTATGTTACTATAACAGGTAAAATATTCCTTATCTTACATGGTTTTAAAAAGAAAAAGCAGAAGACTCCAACTAAAGAGATTAAAGTCACAGAAGAACGTTTACAGGAATATAAACTAAGAAAGATTGGAAAATAATTATTGACAATATCGCAAATTTGCGATATCATTACTTTATGACCAACTGGAACACTTATAAACAAAAACTACTAAGAGATCCTGAGTTTAAAAAACTCTACGAGGATTCACAACCTGAGTTTGAAATTGCTAAGGCTATCATTCGTGCCCGAATTGAGAATAAAATTACTCAGAAAGAATTGGCTAAGAGGATGAATACTACCCAATCTGTTATTTCCCGTTTAGAGCAAGGAAGGACAAGTCCTTCAATTGCATTGCTTAAAAAAGTCGCAGCAGCTCTCAATACTACCCTTCAAATTCAATTTAAATAATGTTAATTTATCTAACATCTGTTGCATCTAAAACTTTAGACAAACTCATTCCTTTACTGCCTAAATCTCCCCAAGAAATGACAGTAGCATTTATCCCAACTGCTGGAGACCTTTACCAAGAAAAACCCTGGATGGAAGAAGATAGAAAAAAGCTCATTGATTTAGGGTTTCAAGTTGAAGAGTTGGATATAAAAGGCAAAGCTAGAGATGAATTAGAAAAAAGTCTTTTAGATAAAGACATAATTTTTGTAGCGGGAGGCAATACCTCTTATTTACTAGAAAAAGCTCAAAAGAGTGGATTTATTGAATTAGCTAAAGACCTGGTCAAAAAAGGGAAAATATACGTAGGATCAAGCGCTGGGTCATTGCTTGCTTGTCCCAATATTGAAGTAGACAAGATATATGACGATGGTGAGTTTGGTAAGGAACTCAAGTCATATGAAGGACTAAGTTTTGTAGATTTTGTAATCCTACCTCATGCAGATAACCCTAAATATACTTCTTATCTTGAAAAAATATTCAACCAATATGGGGATAAGTACAAATTGAAAAAACTAAATGACAATCAAGCATTCGTTGTGAATAATGATGGCGTAGAACTAGTGGAAGTGTAGCTACCTCCAGTACATTTCTTAAATGAAACAAGTTCGAACCTCCTCACCGGTATAAATTTTCTGAAGCTGGCAAAATCCTTCTAAAAAATTAGGCTCGAACCCTTCGATTTCACTCAGGACTGTAGCTGGAGAAAATCTTGCTTTGAAGGGCAGAAATGGAATATTTCAAAACCATTCCGGTTTGGAGCGGTGGAAGGGATTTGAACCCTCGACCTTCTCCTTGGGAAGGAGACATTCTACCACTGAACTACCACCGCAAATTATATTAAGAGTGCGTCGGAATGATATATCTTGTATCAGATTCCTGCTTCGCAGAAAAGACATTCTTCCTGGGAGTCCACAGGACTCCCGTTCGCACTTGCGTAGCGAACCCTCTGAACTACCACCGCGCATAAAAATTATACTAAAAACATTGTAAATATTCTTCTTGAATCGATGAGCTTAAGTTTCTATACTATTCTCATATCTATGGCTTATAAATATAGCTCTCGTCTAGCCCGCAACCAAGCTAAGAAAAGTAAAAGGAAGTTTACTCTTTCGATTATTTTCATAATTTTAATTTTGTATGCAACACTTATGTGGGTTTTACCTAATTTTATAGGTGCACTGGGATTAATATCAGGTATTCTTAAACCAAATAACCAAATAAACCAAGTCAGTACAGCCGATAATAGTTTATTTGCTCCTCCTGTTTTAACTATTCCATTTGAATCTACAAATTCATCCCAGATTATTATAGAAGGCTATGCTGCACCCAATTCTAAGGTTGCTATTTACGTTGAGGACAAACAAATCATAGAGGCCAAAACAAAACCAGATGGCAGTTTTACTACTGACAAAATAGATTTAAGTTTGGGAACAAACAACATTTACGGCAAAACAATAGATGACAAAGAAAATGGAAGCCTCCCCTCTAAAACATTAAAAGTTTTTTATGATAATGAAAAACCAACTTTAGAAATTGGTGAGCCCGAAGACAATAAAACTATTACAGGTGGAGATAAAAAAGTGACGGTAAAAGGTAAAACTGATCCGGGTACTAACATTTTTATAAATTCCCAAAAAATTATTCTTGATTCTGAGGGCAACTTCCAGCAGTCTGTTTCTATAAATGATAGAGAAAATATTTTAACGGTTAAAGCAAGAGATAGTGCTGGTAACGAAACCGAAGTTGCGAGAAAAGTAATTTATAAACCCTCTGAATGATTAGTCTTACTCAACTCAAATTAGTTGTAAATAATTTTAGTCTTTATGCCATTTTTTTATCTTTGGTTTTTGGCCAAATAATAAAAATGCCCTTAGGGCTGGGTGGTGTTACTTTACTGGATTTAACACTATCTGCTTATACTGTTTTTTCTGCTTTTTATTATAAAAGTCTTATTAAAAATATTCCTATATTTATAAAAGTGGGTTTTGCTTTTTTGGGGGTAGCAACAATTTCACTGATTTTTACTCCTCTGAATTTGTCTTTTCAAGAAACCCTTAATAGTTTTCTATATATTTTTAGAATATTTGTAATTTTTTACTTTGGTTGGTTTGTATACTCTTACAAAAACACCATCTTTGAAAAAACTCATATCTTTTTGTTGATGTCAGGGATTACGATAGCATTACTAGGACTTGTACAGCTAGTTTTATTTCCGGATCTAGGATTTTTGGAAAGCAGAGGATGGGATCCTCATTTTTTCAGACTGGCTTCTTCATTTATTGATCCAAATTTTACCGGAGGCTTTTTGGTTTTAACTATAGTTTTACTGATGGGTTTATGGAATATGCTAAAGTTTAGAAAAAATTACAAAATAGCAGTATTTATCTTACTTTATTTGGCACTTACATTGACATTTTCTAGAAGCAGTTATTTAATGTTTCTATTTTCTACAACTACTTTTTCAGCTTTTTTAAAATCTATGCGCTTGGCAGTTCTTTCAATAACATTATTCGTATTACTGTTTGTTTCATTTTGGGGTTATACTCAGCTTGTATCAAAACCCAGAGGTATTGATCGCTCGGCTTCTGCAAGTTTTAGATTAACAACTTGGCAACAAGGTTATACCATCTGGCAAAAATCTCCTATTTTAGGAGTAGGTTTTAATGCTTATAAATATGCCCTCAGGGATTATAAAATTGCTGATAAACAATTCTTAAATAGCAGAGGATCAACATCAAACGACTTTAGCCTTTTGCATATTTTAGCAACCACCGGATTAGTCGGATTAATCTTTTATCTTTTACTTTTATCTAGTTTAATTTATACAGGTTGGAAGATTTTTAATATTAGTAAAGACGTAACTGGGGTGGTGTTAATTTCTGGCTTGGTAGGTTTGCTGGCACACAGCATTTTTAACAACTCTCTTTTTTACCCATTTATCCTTATTTGGATAATGCTTATTCCTACTAAATACCCTTTTTTAACAAACCAAAAAAAGTAATTCTTTTTTCAATAAAATTACTGATAAAATAATCATCAGCAACTGTTTTTTTACTCTGTATTTCAGACCTCTTTTTCAAAAGCTTTGGAAGGTTTAATAAAATATAGATTTCTGCTTTTAGGCCTTGCCACAAGTAACCATGAATCGCCAAGAATCTAACAGTATTTAGATTTACTAAAATAATTTTTAGCCAGTTAAGATTTTTTTTAAATAAAGCTGCTGGATAATTTTTGATAATATTTTGAGTCATATTTCGGAATTGCCAATACTCCATTAAGGGTTTTATTCTATTTGATGTTGCCTTGTGTATATGATATGCAATAGAGCGTGGCTCATACCAACCCCGGAAACCTTGTAACTGAGCTCTTAAACACAAATCCACATCTTCCATATAAGTAAAGTAATCCTCATCAAACAAACCCACTTTGTCAAAAACCTCTTTTTTAAATAGTCCTCCTCCAGCAGTAACCATGAAAACTTCTCTGGGTTTACTAAATTTATCTCCGTCTTTTTGATGCATTCCAATATTGTATGGATGACCCACAACATCAATAGTATCTCCTGCTGAATCAATTAAATCTCTTTTATAAAAGTTGAGCATTTTAGGCGCAATAAATCCAGCCTGCTTTTGTTCTTCGGCAGATTTTACTAAAAAGAATAAATAATCTTTATCTACCTCAGTATCATTGTTTAAAAGTACTAAGAATCTTCCTTTCCCTTTTTTAATACCAGCATTAACAGCAGCTGCAAAACCGTAGTTTTTATCAAGCGGCAAAACTACTACTTTTTGATGATATTTTTTTATATAGTCAATTGAACCATCCCCTGAACCATTATCAACAACAATAATCTCAAAATCTTTAAATGTTTGCTTTTTTAAGGAAGGAAGGCATAGTTTTAAAAGATGCTCTCCGTTCCAATTTGGAATTATGACTGAAACTATGTATCTATACTCTTGCCTGGACAACATAATGATAAATAATTAGATTAGGGAACAACTTAACAAGAATTGGTTTTAATGTATTAACGAGAACATTTCCTAAAATTGGCAGCTTTAGTAAACTATATTCAAATGGTATTTTCATTTCAGACGGATAAATATTTTCTACTTTTACCTTACAATTCTTTAACATCCTAAGAAAACTATTATAAGTATAAAATCTTAAATGAGATTTGTCTAAAAGACCACTTTCTTGATAATCAAATTTTCCTCTTAGTAAATCAACTCTCATATTCCAACAAGCAATATTTGGTACTGAAATTAAAATTCTTCCTTCTCTTTTAAGTTTATTTCTTAAAAAGATTAAAACCTTTTCAGGGTAAACTAAATGCTCTAAAACATCTGCACAAATAATAAAATCATATTTTGTGTTAATCTTTTTCTGAACATTTCTATCCTCTACTGAACCAACGACAACCTTTCTTGCTAACCCTACTAAACTACTAATAGCATTTTTATCTACTTCTATTACATCAACAACATTGCCTTTTTTGATAAACTCTCTGGTCATATACCCTGACGATGAACCAACTTCCAGCACTTCCCCACCTTTGACCAAACCCAATATCTTTCTTTGGGCATTAGAAAAACCATGTATTTCAACTAACTTTTGGTAAACTGTTTTCATTTAAGAAATTTAACCCTCACAAAATGAAAGAAAATAATAAAAGATAAAATCTCAGATGCAACTGATGTCCAAGCAGCTGCAACAGCACCATATTTAGGAATAAAAATAAAATTTGCAATGATATTAAAACCTAAAGTTATAAGTGAAAAATAAATTATCTGTTTTAAATATTTGTCTGTTGCAAGCAAGATCTGTGCTCCTGGAACATGAACAAACATAAAAGGTATCACAAATGCCAAAACCTTAAGCACTGAAATTGATGCCAAGTAATTAGGTAAATATATTTTAACAAACTTAGGTAACACAAAATAAAATACCAACATAAAAAATAGACCTGCTAAAAGCATTAATTTAAAACTTTTAAAATATAGATGTTTAATTTTACTTTTATCTAAATCATGAAGTTTGACCATAATGGGAAAAAGGGCAACTGCTAAACTGCTTGGAATAAAAACAATTGCTTCTAAGAATTTAAAAGCAGCCCCATAAATACCTGTTTCATAACTTCCTTTCATGTAAGTAAGCATTAAAACATCAACTTTAAAATACAAAAGCCCTAAAATAGCCAGTAACCCATATGGTAAAGACCCTTGGGAAATTCTTTTAAGGGTGTTTAACCTAACTTGGGAAAAAATTGCATGAGGATCTTTTTTCAAAAGAAATATTAGTGCACTAATAAAAAATAATGTCTGGCCAAAAATCAAGGCATTAATTGCTCCAAACACTCCATATCCATTAAGCACCAAATAAACTCCGGTCAACACAGTGGTTAAATTTGCACAAAACAAAGCAATTGCTGAAAACTGCAGTTTTTGCATGGCAATAAATATCGCATCAAAGGTTTGTCCTAGCACCTGAGGAATCACTGCTATAATTGCAAGCAAAATTAGTGCAGTGCGCAGCTTGTCTGGATCAACCATATAAAGAAAAACTGCAAACAGGGCAAAAATGAACGAGGTTATTGTTAACCTGAGGATTGATACGCTAAATAATAGTTCAGCGGTTTGTTCTTTTTGTCTTGTTACTTCCCTTGTTAAAAACCTACTAAAACCAAAATCAGCAATAGATGAAACTAGGGAAAAATAAGCAAGGGCTATTGTATACAAACCATAATCAGAAACCTCTAAAGCTCTTGCAAGAAAAATTACATAAAAAAAACTAATTATTCGGGCAATGACCTGGGCAGTAAAGAGCCAAGAGGCTTGCTTTAGTACAAAATCCATAAATCAATTGTAGCAGTTAAATGTGGTCGTGTCTGGACTCGAACCAGAGACCTCTTCAATGTGAATGAAGCGCTCTAACCAACTGAGCTACACAACCAAGTAAACTTAACTATAATATCACTACAGATATTGCATCTCAACTTTATTTTCTGAGATAATAACCGTTATGGATCCAACTAAAATCCCCCAAGCAAAAGCTTTTACCCCACAGGATGAATCAGATCCTTTATCAAGCTATAGCCCACAAAACAAGCCCGAAGGATCAAACAATGGGTTTTTGAGAAGCTTAGGTTCACATCTAGCAGATTTTATACAAACTGTTGTAGTATTTGGAGCAATTTTTGCCCTTATTTATTTGTTTGTTGCACAACCCCATAAAGTATCCGGCCTATCAATGTTTCCTACCTTCAACAACGGAGATTACATTTTAACTGACAAGCTTACTTATAGATTTAACCAGCCACAAAGAGGAGATGTAATAGTTTTAAAAAATCCGCGTGATGAATCCCAGGATTTTATAAAACGCATTATTGGATTACCAGGTGAAACAATTAAAATTGCAAATGATAAAGTCTTAATTAACGGAAAAGTTCTTGAAGAAGATTATTTACCTAACAGAACCACAACACCCTCAGGCAACTTTTTAGGTGAGGATGATTTAATCAAAATACCCGAAAACCACTATATGGTGATTGGGGATAATAGACCGCATTCATCTGATTCAAGGGAATGGGGTGGAGTTACTAAGCAAGAGATTATCGGAAAAGTTCTATTTAGATACTGGCCACCTCAATCTTTTGGGCTAATTAAACATCGCCCTTCAGATTAAAATAACCTACAATTGCTTGATGGATATCTCCAAGAAGTGGTGAAGTTTTACCTGGATCACCTTCTATTAAAAACTCCAGTTTCATTTTCTTACCTGTTTGAACACATTTGACACTAGCTTTTTCTACCCGGGCGGAAAATACATTACTTAAATCATTTTGGACCCTATCCAACTCATCGGAAACAATGTGCATTTGAGAGACAACAGAGCTTCTCTTCGGCCCAATTCCTTCTTTGGCCCGCATTCTTCTAACAAGCTCCTCTGTACCCCTTACAGACAGATTTCTTTTTAATACTTCCTTATAGGCATTAATTATCAGATGTGGGTCCTCCAATGCTGCCAAAGCTCGTGCATGACCCTCACTTGTTGCACCAGCCATCAAAGCGTCTTTTAGAGCATCAGGTAAGGTTAGTAATCTAATGGTATTTGATATATAAGAAGGACTTTTTGAAACCCGCTCAGCAATTTCAGCATTGGTTAAACCAAACTCTTCCATCAACCTCTTATAAGCCTGTGCTCTCTCCAGTGGATTTAAGTCAATCCTCTGAACGTTTTCCACAATCGCCATCTCCAACATTCCCTGAGGAGTGGTTTCTCTGATAATAACTGGTACTCTGACAAGACCAATGAGCCTGGCTGCTCTCCACCTTCTTTCACCAGCAATAATCTGAAATCCTGCAGGAGTTTTGGCAATTACCAAAGGTTCTAAAATTCCATGAGCTCTAATTGATTCAGCAAGCTCTGATAAAGATTCAGGAGTAATTAGTCCACGGGGTTGAAGGGGGTTTGGTTGTAATAAATCTAGCTCTAGCTCGTTAATTACTTCTTCCATTATAAATTCCTTAAGACACCTGGATAATCGTCTTACTCAATTTCTTTTTGAAAAAAACTTTCCCTGAGGTGACTGCAAAGATTGTATAATCGTTTCCCTGTCTTGTACCTTCACCCGGATAGAATTTGTTTCCCTTTTGCCTGACAATAATATTTCCAGAAATCACTTTTTCTCCACCATATTTTTTAACGCCTAAGCGCTTTGAAATCGAGTCTCTATTTTTCTTAGTTGTTGAACCACCCTTTTTATGTGCCATGTTTTTATTTTCGTTTTAATCTTATACTGCGTGAAAAATTAAATCAACTATATCTTTTTCACGCAAAAGATTACTTTTTATCCTTTTTTGATTCAGCTTTTAGAACAACCTCTGTTAATTTTGCCCGTGATCCGGTTACTTTTCTATAATTTGCTTTAGCATGGAATTTGGCAACCCTAATTTTTTCGCCCCTTTTATCCCCTAAACATTCCAAGGTAATTTTTTTATCCAGGTAGGGCTTTCCGATTTTTATGTTTCCATCCTCAGATAACAGCAATACAGATGCCTCCAGACTTTTAACTCCTTCTCCTAGAAAGTCTACAGAAAATTTCTTTCCTGGATAAATTAGATATTGTTTTTTATTGATTTCACAAACCGCAAAATTTAACATGTTGAAAATTCTAACCTTAAGACGGACTAATGTCAACTCTAATACTCTCAGAATCGATTTTTTTCCTATATCTTGCTATAGACAAAACCAACCCTAAACTTAGTAAAGTTGCCAAAAGTGAGCTTCCACCATAGGAAACCAGGGGTAGGGTAATACCAGTAATAGGCAAAATTCCGATATTCATTCCCACATTTACAAATGATTGGAAAAACAACATAGACACTATTCCAAAGATAATTAAGTAGCCAAATTTATCCCGTGCTTGATCTGCTATTTTAAACAAGTAATATATTAGAAAAACGTGCAGGCCGATTATAATCATAGCCCCCATAAATCCCAACTCCTCAGCTATAAAAGCAAAAATAAAATCTGTCCTTGATTCTGGGAGAAATTGCAATCTAGACTGAGTACCATGTCCCAATCCCCTTCCCAAAAACTGCCCTGATCCTACTGCAATGGTTGACTGGATAATATTGTATCCAATCCCCAAAGGATCCTCATATGGTGATAGGAAACTAAAAATCCTTTGTTTTTGATAATCTTCTAGACTAAACCATCCAACAGGAGCCATTAGAATCAAAATCACTAGTAAAACAAGCAGTTTTTTAAAAGAAATTTTTACCGGAATTAGCATTCCAACCCAGATTGCAAATATGGTTAGTGCTGATCCTAAATCTGGCTGCTCAAAAACTAGAAAAACAACAGGCAAAGCAATCAGTAAGCTAATACCTATATTTCTCCAGCTGGGTAAACTCTTTGACCAAAAGTTAGCAAGCATTAATATCAACACTGGCTTTGCCAGTTCTGATGGTTGAATATTAAAAAAACCCAGCGGGATCCATCTAACTGAACCTCTGGTTTCAATCCCTAATGCTAAAACTATTAAAAGAAGCAAAATTGTAAAAATGTATGCATAGATTGAAAAGTTTTTTAGTATTCTATAGTCAAGCTTAGAAACTAGAAAATAAATAATAAAACCAAAAAAAACAAAAGATGCTTGCTGAAAAGCCAAGTTCACAGATGAAGAGTAAATGATCAAAATACTAATAGAAAGAAGTAAGGCACTTCCTAAAGTTAATGGATTATACAGCAAAGATAGAAACCCCATTTATATTTTGGTTACTTTCAGCTCTGAACCTTCTTGTATAGAAACAGATGCTGTAGATTTAAGAATATAATCCTCATAAGTTTTTGGCCAAGATGCAACTTCAATCTTAGTTTTATCAGCTAAAGTTAAGTTTTGCATTTTTCTCTGTTGCTGAATTTGTCTTATTAGCTCTCTTGCCTCACCTTCTTCTGCAAGCTCAGGAGTAATATTTATGTCCAGCTCAACAGCCATTACCTCTTTTGATAAGTTATCGTGCTTAACTGCTTTAACATTTATTTCATCCGCTAATATTTTTTCTAAATCCGCATCAAGTTTTTTAACACCGCAATAACTCAAACTGGCCAAAGGTTGTCTGAGCTTCACATTTGCTTCTTTTCTCTTGGCATGACTAATTTCTACTATATCTCTTAATAATTTCATATCTTCTATTAAATGAGGGTCATGAAGGGCTTCATCGCCTTGCGGATAAGCTGCCAGGTGAACAGATTCCTCTTTGGTTAAGTTTCTATATATTTCTTCAGCAATAAAGGGAACAAATGGAGCAAGTAAACGGGATAAAATATGCAAAACATCATAGAGGGTTTCAAAGAAAGCGTTCTGATCTGCTAAGTTGACATTCGTTCCAACTCTGTCCCGAGATCTTCTTATATACCAGGTTGACATATCACGGATTACAAAATCTTCTATTGATCTTGAAGCCGTCATGGCATCAAATTTAACCAAACTTTTGTTAACATCCAGACAAAGCTTGTTAAGCTTTGTTCTAATCCACTTATCTATTGTTTTAAGATTTGACTCAGGAGTGGAGATACCCTCTGGTTGCCAGTCTGCCAGATTTGCATAATCTACAAAAAATTTATATGAGTTCCAGAGAATTAGATAAAACCTTCTTTTTATCTCTCCTGCCGGACCAAAACCAAAATTTAAATTATTCTCAGGGTTTTGCATTGTGTACATCCATCTCATAACATCTGCACCAATTTTGGAAGCTGCCTCATTAAACTCAATGGCATTACCTTTTGATTTATGCATTTCTTCCCCTTTTTCATCCCTAACTGAAGCAAACCCAAGTAGGTTCTTAAAAGGATTTTTACCAGTCAAAGCAGTACTCATAGCAATCAAGGAATAAAACCAGTTTTTAAACTGTCCAGGAAAACTTTCTGTTACAAAATCTGCTGGAAACCATTCTTTGGGCATAGTTGAAAAAGGTACAATTCCTGCATCAAGCCAAGGGTTTCCTACATCTGGAATCCTAGAAACTATCTTGCCACACTTGCCACATTTTATTTTTACCTGATCAATCCATGGTCTGTGTGGCGAGTGTCCTTCGAAATCATCCCACCCTTCAACTGCTCTCTCTTTAAGCTCCTCATAGCCACCTATAACTTCAAAACTCCCACAATGGGTGCATTCCCAAATAGGCAGGGAAAGTCCCCAATATCTTTTTTTCGATATTAACCAATCATGCAAATTATTTAACCAATCAAGCTCCCTTTCATATCCCCATTTTGGTATCCAGTTAATGTTTTTAATACCATCTTTCATCTGTTCTCTATAAGTTTTTCCTGAGTCATCTTTTTTATCTGCTGAAATATACCATTCATTAACAACTCTCCAAACAAGCTCAGTTTTGCATCTCCAACAAGTTGGATATCTGTGAGTAAAGGGTACAATATCAAATAAATACTCACCCTCTTCAAATTCCTTTAAATAATCAAAAATGACTTTTGGATCATTTTTGGCATTTTTACCAGAGAACTCATCCAAATCCTGTAAATAACTTGCCTCTTCATCTATTAACTCAACTACTGGCAGACCTAATTTTTTACCTAGTTGAAAATCCTCTGTTCCTGCACCTGGGGCTATATGGACAATCCCTGTTCCTTCCTCATCAGAAATAGGTAAAATTAGTGGGTCTGTTGCAATAACCTGATGTTTATACTGTCCAAAGGCTTTTTTAATTCTTGGTAAGTGATCAAAAGGAGATTTATAGCTTAAGCCAACCAGCTCTTTCCCAGTAATAGTTTCTTCAACCTTTAAATTAAGCTTTTCTGCTGCCAGTTTTCCCAGATAATATTTATTGTCCGCTACCTCACCTGAGGCCTGAACATAATCTTTATTAGGATCAACCGCTGCAGCTACGTTTCCTGGTAAAGTCCAGGGGGTGGTTGTCCATATTAGCAAATACTCATTTTGTCTACCTTCAATCGGGTATTCAACATATACCGACTCATGTGTTAAAACCTTGTATCCATCTGCTTCAATTTCATGCTGGGAAATTGCAGTACCACAGCGCGGACACCAAGGCACACTATCATAACCTTTATAAACCCAGCCTTTTTTATAAACTGTTTTAAGAAAGTGCCAAATCCAATAATTGTTTTCATCAGATGAGGTATGATATGAATTATCCCAATCCATGAAATAACCCAATCTTTTTGATTGTTCTGTTTGGATCCCTGAGAATTTCTCAACTCTTTGCTTACAAAGGTTGGTAAATTTTTCTAAAGAGGCATGCTTATCACCAGGAACCAAGTTTTCAATATCTTTTTTGCTTTTTAAGCCTAATTCTTTTTCAACCTCTACCTCTACCCACAGACCCTGTTCATCAAATCCATTCTGGAATCTCTGTTTGTACCCTGACATATTAAAAAACCTCTGCCAAAGATCCTTATATGTTCTACCCCAGGCATGATGCACACCCATCGGGTTATTGGCAGTAATCGGCCCGTCTAAAAATGAGAATTTTTTATCAGATGAGTTATTTTTTGTTAAATATTTTTCAATTATTCCCTCTTTGTACCAGTAATCTAAAAGTTCTTGTTCCAAAGCCGGAAAATCAATTTGTGATAAGACTTGTTTAAAACTCATGAAGTTAATTCTACGTTTATATGAGGCAAAAGGCAATATTTTAGCGGCCTGAACGCAAAAAAGCGGGAATCTCCAAATCTTCTTCCTCTTCATCCCTTATTGTCTCGTGGGCTACTTCTTCCTCTTCTTGAGCTGATTGCTGTTGGATTGGTCTGTTGTTGGTATAAGGATCACTTCTCCAGTTTGATCCTTGCTGCGCTGATGATCCAACCCCTGTTCCAACATACTCTCTTAATCTCCTTCTGGTCTCGTCAAAACCAGTTGCAATAACTGATACTTTAACCTGATCTATCTGGTCTTCTTTGATCGTTGCACCAAAAATTATATTTGCATCCGGATCCGCTGCTTGAGCTATAACTTGGGCTGCCTCATTAACCTCATTCATACCCAAATCTGGTCCACCAACTATATTAAATAGTACCCCTTTGGCCCCTTCTATTGAAACCTCAAGCAAAGGTGAGGCAATAGCCATTCTAGCTGCAGCAGCTGCCCTATTTTCTCCTCCTGCAACACCAATACCCATCAAGGCAGAACCAGCGCTACTCATAATAGACTTAACATCAGCAAAGTCTACATTGATCAGTCCTGGCATGGTAATTAAATCAGAAATTCCCTGTACACCCTGACCCAAAACCGAATCAGCTAACTTAAAAGCTTCCTGAAGAGACATATTTTTATCTACCACTTCCAAAAGTCTTTGGTTTGGGATAACAATCAAAGCATCTACCTTATCTTTTAGTTTCTCAACCCCATCCTCTGCCACCATCATTCTCCTGGTACCTTCAAACGCAAACGGCTTTGTGACAACCGCTACAGTCAGGGCACCTAAACTCTTGGCAACCTGTGCTGCTATAGGTATTGAACCTGTTCCTGTTCCTCCACCCATACCAGCAGTTAAAAATACCATATCCGCATCTTGCAAAACATCTTGAAGTTTTTGAATAGATTCCTCAGCTGCTTGCTGACCTACCTCAGGGTTACCACCAGATCCCAAACCCCGGGTTAATGTTTCACCAATCTGAACTTTTGTAGGAGCCTGATTACTCATCAAAGCTTGGGCATCAGTATTGATTGCCACAAATTCGACACCTTGAATTTGCTGAAGAGAAATCATTGAGTTTAATGCGTTTGTTCCGCCACCACCTAAACCCATTACTTTAATCTTTGCAAATCTCTGAACATCAGGTTTAATCAACATAATATGCTCTTTGGCAGGATTTTAGCAGATAACATCAAGACTTACAATAACTTTTTAAGGCAGAAGAGATTTAATAAGAGCTACCCCTTTTTGAACTAAATTTCTTAAAGGTAGGTTTGCTGATAGAACGGGTAATTTATATTCTGTGGGAGTAGGTTGACCAACGCCGTAAAAAATTAAACCTGCGGCTGCTGAAAAAGCTGAAGACTCAATCTCATCAACCATACCTGCCAGTCCTTCAATCTTTCCTAGTCTGGCTGGAAAACCTAAGACATATTTTGCTTGCTCTAAAACTCCCACAGTCTGAGCACCTCCTCCGCAGATTACCAAACCTGAAGGTATTTGAGTTCCAAATCCACTCTTTTTAATTTCCTTACCGATATACTTAACCAACTCCTGAAGCCGTGGTCTAATAATTCCATCTACAACCGCCTTTTTAGAGATTTTTTGTACGTCTTCGTCAATTCCTAAAGCTTTAAGATCTAAACTCTCTTCTTCCTTTTTCTTGCCTTCCACTTTTTCCTCTGGCATAGAAGGAGTCTTTATTATCTTGCCTAAAGATAGCTTGATTTTCTCTGCTGATTCCAGAGAAACTCTTAATCCAACTGCTAAATCAGATGTGATATGCCTTGCTCCAATCGGAACAACAGATGAATAGGCAATTGACCCATCTACAAAAATCACCACATCTGTTGTTTCACCCCCTATATCTACCAATACAACTCCTAGTTCTTTTTCGGTTTCAGTCAAAACTGCCAAAGAAGAAGCAATACCGTTAAACACTAACTCATTTACCTCAATCCCTACTTCAGATACACATTTAACTAAATTTCTAATCGAAGTGCTTGAACCGGAAATAATGTGAGTTTCAGTTTCAAGCCTTATTCCGGTCATTCCTACTGGATCTTTGATACCCTCTTGACCATCGACTGTAAAGGTTCTTGGAATTACATGAATAATTTCTCTGGAAGAAGGCAGGGCTATAGCTTTGGCTGCATCATTTACTCTTAAAATATCGCTTTCTTTAATTTCACCTTCAGGTTGAGCTACGGCTACAACCGCGTGGGAATTGGTGCTCTCAATTTGAGGACCACCTACTGAAACAAAAGAATTTGATATAGAATATCCTGCCATTCTTTCTGCTGCTTCTACTGATTCGGTTATTGCTCTGACTGCTTCTTCGATATCTACAACTTGATTTTTCCTGACTCCTTTTGAGGGTGTAGCTGAAACGCCTATTAAGTTTATTTTTCCATTTTCATCAACTGATGCAATCAGGGTGGAAATTTTAGAAGATCCAACATCTATTCCACAAACAACTTTATCTTTTGCCATATTTTTCTTTCCCTTTACTATTATTTTTCGGGGGCAAGTCTTACAACAGGTTTATCGTACCGTAAGTCGATAAACTCAATATTTTTTTCACTTATTTCCCCTTGGGAAATGTTCCTATTGTCTATTTTAGCTTTGTTCAGGATAAGTTGTAAAGACGCCAGTTGAGGGTATATATCTGCTGCAAGATTAAATACCACATAGGGCAAAGAATTAACTGCTAAATCCTTTTCTGAAATAAATTTAGCATCTTTAACAGGCATACCAAAGGAAGCAAGTTTTTCAACAATCTCCAATACTTTTATTATTTGATCACCCGCTATTTTTTCTCCTAGTTTCAAATTGCCTGCTAGGTATATTGTTGGCAGATTATTTTCTTCTAAGGCTCTATCAAAAACCATACCTTCCCGGTCAATAAAAAACCGTTCTTTGTCTCCTTTGATAAGTCCCGAATAAGAAGCAATGGCGCTGGCAGAAGAATCAAAACTCGCATCTAAAATTAAAGCAGATATTGATGCCTCTTTTCCTAAACTAGTTACAACTGCTTTTTTTTCTCTATTAGATAATATTAATTCTATCTTATCGGGAAGTACCTTTTTAACTTTCAAATCTTTTACACAGTAAAACCTTTTTTGTAGGTTGGCTAAAATAGGCTTTTTATCTATAGTGAAAAAATTATACTTTTCGGTTGTTAAATTATTCTCAATCTCGTTTGTATCGATGCAATCTGTCCTATCTTTTGTAAGTTTAAATTCCTTTATCAAAAAAATATCCGATATAAAAACTAGATAGTAAATTCCAAAAAGTAAAAGTAAAATAGTTATGGCAAAAAATGCAGTTTTAATATAAAAACGGGATTTTTTTATCCGGGTTGAAAACTTTCTGTGATTTTGCTTTCTAGATAAAAACATAATAAATTTGCATATGAGCCTAGTAGCTTATCCTAGCGATTTACCAAACTGATAGTTTCTATGGCCAGCCTTTTTGCCGCATCTTTGAAAACTACTTGCCTTGCGCCCTTAGCTTTCTGATTTAGACTTTCTAAATCTTTCAAACATTCTTTTATTTTTTTTACCAAAGAATCTGCATTGTTTAAATCTTTTTGGGGTATTTTTTGCACTAAACCAAGTTTTTCAAAATAATCAGCATTTTTATTTTGTTCATCTTGGTACAAATACGGTAAGGGAATAACAATTGCTGGTTTTTCAAAAAAAGAAAGTTCTATTAGCGTATTTGCACCAGCTCTTGATACTACTAAATCAGAGTACTTGATAAGCTTACCAATTCCGTTACCAATAAATTTAACCGGAAGGTATCTATCAGTCTGGTAAAATCTTAACCTGTCATAATCTTTGAAGTTAGAATCCCCGGTTTGATGAATAATACAGCAAGTTTTTAATAACTCTTCTAATGATTTCTCAATCAATACGTTTAGAGTATGCGAACCCTGATTGCCACCTGTTACCAAAACCAGTGGAAGTTTTTTATTACGAGCAAAATATATTATCTTTTCAAATCCTTCTGTTAATATAACATCTTTATAGTTTATTATCTCGCCTCTCAAGGGATTACCAGTCAAAACTTCTTTCTTGCTAAACTTTTTGACAGAGAAAGAATAAGCTATTTTATCGGCAAAAATTGCACTAATTTTATTTGCCAAACCTGACACCATGGTTTGCTCATGTACAATAATAGGAATTGAAAATAACCAAGCTACAATAACCAACGGAACAGATACATACCCGCCGAAAGAAAGTAATACATCTGGTTTTTCTTTAACAATAATAAAAAATGATTGGACAAATCCAACAGGAATCTTTAGCAGAGAAATAAAAGTATAGAAGCTTAAGTTTCTTTGCAATCTTCCTGTGGTAATTGGAATAAACTTTACCCCTAATTTTGGTAAAACTTGTGATTCTGCTGATAAAGACGGATCACCCTCTAGGGTCGTTTTTCTTCCCACATAAACTAACTTAATATTTGGGAGATCTTTTAGAACTTCTATTACTGCAACAGCAGGGGTAAAGTGAGCACCAGCGAGAAGTACGTTCATAGCTTTATATTTTTAGAGATATTTAAAAGTATACCTACCGCCATTAGATTTGCAACTAAAGCTGATCCTCCATAAGAGATAAAAGGCAGTGGTACTCCAGTCAGCGGCAAAAGCGCTACCATGGAGGACAGATTAACAATCGCTTGAATTCCTAACATTGCAGTCAGTCCCAGAGCCAAAATTTTTCCAAAATTATCATCAATTTGTTGCGCTATCTTAATTCCTCGGAAAATAAGTAAAACAAAAAGAGAAATTAACACTATCCCTCCCAAAAACCCTAACTCCTCACCGATTACACCAAAAATAGAATCAGTTGAAACCTCAGGAATATATTCAAACTTTTGTCTAGATTGGCCCAGTCCTAAACCAAATATTCCACCTGACCCAAGAGCAATTAACACTTGAGAAATATGGTAAGTAAACCCTTGCGTATCGGAAAACGGGTCCAAAAATGCCAATATCCTTTTTCTTCTGTACTCAGAAGTTAAGACTAAGACAAGTAAGCTAATCACTGCTGGAGGAATTGCTAGCAAAAAATACATTAGCGATCCTCCGCTAATAAAAAAGATTATGGCTGAGGTTAAAACAAAAACAATTGTTGAACCTAAATCCTTTTGCAAAACTGCCATAACAAAACCTGTTAGCCCAACCAGAATAATAAATGGCAAAATGCGTGCTTTTTTCTCAAATATAGTAGCAAGGTAAATTACTGAGGTAAGCTTTATAATTTCGGCAGGCTGAATAGTAACAAACCCTAACTTTAACCATCTGTGTGCTCCCCCACCCGATACTCCCAAACCCGGAATAAAAACAGCAATCAGCAAAATAAGTGAAAAGGCAATTAAAGGGACTGACATTATTTTCAGTTTTTGATAGTTTATATTTGCCAAGAAAAATGCCAGCACCCCACCAATACCTACCCAAATCAATTGCTGCCTTATATAAAAATATCCATCTTTATAATCCCTTAATGCCTGAATTACTGATGAGTCATAAACCATAATCAAACCAAAAATTACCAAAGCTATAACAATCAGCAGAAGTTGCAAATCAACTAATTTTTGTTGGGCATGAAGATAAGCATTATGCAGTTTCATATGGTCACTTTGCCAAAAGAGCCATCCATAAACCGAAAATTGCAAATAGGGCCTGAGCTAACCAAAAACGCATTACAATTTTAGGCTCTTCCCATCCAATGTATTTAAAATACATATGAATTGGTGCAACAGGCAATATCTTTTTATGAAATATTTTCTTAGAAAGAATTTGCAGTAGGGAGGAGCCAACAATTAAAACAAACATGCCTCCTATAATTCCAAGCGCCAAAATTTTTCCGGTCAGTAAGCCTACAACAGCCAGTGTTGCTCCAAACCCAAATGCTCCAGCATCCCCTAGAAAAATCCTAGCTGGCCAAATATTAAAATAAAGGTAGGCAAAAAGTGACCCTATCCAAATACCTATAAATGATGCCAAGTTAAGATCAAGTGTTGCTGATGCGAGTGCCAAAAAAGCAAACAGACAAATTGTCAAAAGGCCACAAGATAAGCCATCCAAACCATCAGAGATATTAAAAGCATTTGCAAAAGAAATAATCACAAATGCTGCCAGGGGAATATACCACCAACCGATAATAAAATTACCAATCCCTGATACATAAATGTTGTTTAAACCAATAAAAGAATACAAAAACCAGGCAATAATAAGTGCAAGAAACGCCTGAATAATAAATAAAGTCTTTCTACCCAGTCCTAAAAACTTTCCCTGCCTTTTTGTGGTGATTGCTTTGATATCATCTATTAAGCCAAGTAGGCCAAATGACACTAAAGCAAACAGAAGAATTTTCAGTCCCGCCAAATCCTTAAAGGGTGTAAAGAAAGAATAAATAATACTAAGTATTGTAAGCAGCGCAACCAAAAGGATTCCCCCTCCTGAGGGAATAGCCTCATCTCCTTTCATTAACTGATCATGAATAGGAGTTTGTTTGTGATCACCACTATCAAATTTATTAACCTCAAATCGTCTCTTTAAGTAAAACAAAAAATCAATAAAGGGAACCATGAAAAAGCTTGTAATAGTAAAGGATAATAAAACCAAACCTAACAGTTGTGTCATAGTTTTTTAATTTTTCTTGGTTATTCTTTTGACCACCTCATCTAGTCTAACAGAGTGGGCGCCTTTCACCAAACATACATCTCCTTTTTCAAGTGTCTGGATAAGCTTTGCAACCATCTGAGAATTCTGCAAATTAACCTCCATTCTATTCTCCATAAATCCAAGTCTTTTTAACTCCTCTGCAACCAAATTCGCATTTCCCTGTCCTAGAAAAACCAAATCCACTTTTTCTTTATATATTTTTCTGGCTATTTCCTGATGCATACTCTCTGTATAAGATCCTAACTCTTTCATTTCCCCCAAGACTATCACCCTTCTTCTGGCGGGAATTTGGAGTAAAGTATCTATTGCTGCCTCAACTGCACTAGGATCTGCATTATAAGTATCATCTAAAATAATCGAGCCATTTGGGCCTTCGAAAGTTTGCATTCTGTGTTCATCAGGAACTACAGACTCCAAAGCATGTTTTATCTTTATCAGTGAAATGTTTTCTGATACTCCCAGAGTTGCTGCTGCTAGTGCAGCATAGACTTGATGAGTACCCAAAAGTTTAAGCTCTACTCTTACTCTTTCCACACCACAGTTTAGCTCGAAAACTGTTTTATAATTTTCTATCCTGATATTTTCTGCCCAAACCAAACAGACTGATGAATCTGTACCGTAATAGACAACTTGAGCTTTGCATTTTTCTGCAACTCTTCTTGAATTCAGATCATCCCAATTTAAAATTGCCAAACCATCATTTGGCAACTGTGCAAATAGTTTACTTTTTTCTTCTATAATTTGATTTACGCTTCCAAAAAATTCAGAATGAACATAGGAAATCTTGGTAAGTATCGCTGTTTTAGGTTTAACAATATCTAAATAAATGCTCATATCACCCACGTATTCAACACCCATTTCCAAAATAATCTTCTTAACTTTTGGGCTAATCCTTAAAAGGGTCATTGGTATATTAAAGATGGGGTCTAAATTAACGTTTTTGGAGGTTTCAGTTGTAGCTAAAGTTTTAAGCTTTTTACTCAAGACTGCTTTACATGTTTGGACAGTAGTTGTTTTTCCCACTGAACCGGTGACTCCTATAAAACGGTCCGCAGGAATCAATTTTGCATATTGACGGGCAAGCTTAATTCTTAAAAAATGGAAGGGCTTTTTATAAGGGGCAACACCTTTCCAAATAGGATGTCTTGTAATATCCACGTTCCAATTATACTTTAATATTTGTTCTTTTTGGACAGCCAGAATTTATCCAGATTATTCTTTTCTTTCAATATCAGCACCTAAACTTCTCAACTTACCGACTACATCCTCGTATCCTCTTTCTATTAACTCTGCCCTGTTTATAATGCTTTTACCTTTGGCAACAAGCGCAGCCAAAACTAAGGCCATTCCAGCTCTTATATCAGGAGTTTCTAGCTCCCGGGCTTTTAGTCCTGCTGGTCCATAGACTAATACTCTGTGTGGATCAGCCAAAGTAATATGGGCTCCCATAGCAATTAGCTTATCAACAAAAAACATCCTTGATTCATACATCCAGTCATGACACAGAGTTATTCCTTTTGCTTGAGTTGCCAACACCACTGCAACACTCATCAAATCTGTGGGAAATCCAGGCCAGATATTTGTTTGAATTTTACTTATTGACTTGAGTAAATCAGTAAAGCAAACCAGCTGCTCCTGCTTTTTTTCAATTTTAACTCCCATTCTCTCTAAAACACAAAACATTGGATCAAAATCAGTAGAATCCACTCCAGAAAGGGTAATCTTTCCATTGGTGATAGCTGCTGCTATTGCGTATGTCCCAATCTCAATTGGGTCAGCGCCAATTCTGAACCTAGTACCATTTAGTCTCTCAGATGAGGTGATAATTAATGTATCAGTACCAATACCTTCAATTGATACTCCCATTTGTACAAGCATTTTGCACAAATCAACAACATGAGGCTCTTTTGTACAATTTCTCAAAATCACCACTCTTTTTCCCAGAACTGACGCAAGAATAATGTTTTCAGTGGCAGTTACAGAGGCCTCAGGCAAAAATATGTTTACATCCTCTGAAGGCAGTTTGTCTGCATAATGTACAGAGAAATTAAGATCATCTTTTTTTACTGTTGCGCCTAGGGATTTAAAGCCTAATAAGTGTGTTTCAATACTTCTTTTTCCTATGATATCCCCACCCGGATGATGAAAGCTTACTTTACCCATTCTTCCAAGTAAACCACCAACCAAAACAATCGACCCTCTCAGCTTTATTGCTAAACCATCTGCCAAAGAATACTTTCTCAATCCTTCAGCATTAATTGTCAAAACATTTTTATCAAGACTTACTTTAACTCCCAAATCTTTGAGTATCTGCACTAAAATCTCAACATCCCTTATTTGAGGAACATTTTCTAAAACAACCTCTTGATCTGTTAAAAGAGCAGCAGCCACACAAGGAAAAACAGAATTTTTGTTTCCGGAAATTTGCACCTCACCTATTAACTTTTTTCCACCTTCAATCAAATAGCGCATCTTAATTTTTGGCTTTAATACGAAATACTGCTGATAAAATAATATGCTTTCTTAAGTCTAAATCACGAGCATTTATTATATCAACTGTGTTTCCTTGATCTAGTACTTTAATACTTTCTACTTTAGTTTGCAAAGAATGGTTTAAAAATAAATTTCCCCCTATAGTCCCTGGAATATTAATAAACTCATAGGTAGAAAGGTTTTGGGATGTTAAATATTCAATAAACTTGTTGATACTGACACCTGACTCAACCTCGATCAAAGCCTCAGCAATACCTATTCCAACTTTAGTAACCTTACCTTTTACAGATATTGTTTGAATATTTTTGGTCCTGTTTTTGATAGCAACACCTAAAAAGCCTTGATCTGAAATAGCAATTTTGCTACCAGTACCAAAAATCAAAAAAGGGACTTTCAAATCTCTGCAAGTTTCAATAATTTTTGTTAGCTCACTTTGAGTAAATGCTATATAAAAAGCTGAGGCAGGTCCTCCAATTCTTAAAAAAGTATGGTTTGAAAGCAACTCATTTGCCTTTACCCTAGTTTCACCAAATGAGTTAATAATTAGTTTAACTTTATCTATCATTTAACGCCTTTTGAACTGCCTCCTCATCTGACCAGGGGATTTCTTGACCTTTGAAACTAATTGATTTTTCATGCCCTTTTCCAAATATTCCCACCAAATCTCCCTTTTTGGCAAGGCTTATTCCAAGCTTAATAGCTTCCTGTCTATCAGGTTGCTTAAAAAGCTTTATGTTTTTTTTGCCTTTTATTTTATATACACCAGCTGCAATTTCATCAATAATTTTGTACCTATCCTCAAATCTTGGATCCTCATCGGTCAGTATTGTTATATCTGCATATTTTGCAGATGCTTGCCCCATAAGCGGACGCTTTTTAAAATCTCTTTCAGAGGCCGAACCAAAAATAGAGATTAACTTACCTTTTGTAAGTCTTCTTAAAGCTTTTAATGCCTGCTCTAAGGAGTTTGGGGTAGAAGCAAAATCAATGATAATTTTTATTCCTTTACTATTTTTGATCTCCTCCATCCTACCTTTAAGGTTTACAAAGCTTGGTAAAGCTGACTTGATAGCCGATGTGCTTACTTGCTCACTTGCACATACAGCAGCTGCGGCCAGTCCATTCAAAATGTTATACTCTCCAATTAGTTTTAAGTTTAATGAAAAGCTTTTAGGATTAAAATCAGCTTTGGGTGAAAACCCAAAGCTTAAAATTTTAGAGTTTGGATTTATAAACTTTGATAACCTATTAAAATGTTTCTCATCTTTGTTAATTACAGCTACCCTCACGCCTTTGATTAATTTAGCCTTAGTTAGAAAGTAGTTTTCCCAGCTTTTGTGATAATCCAGATGATCATGAGTTATGTTTGTAATTACTCCTATGTCAAAATTGATTCCCCAGAATCTGTATTGATCCAGGGCATGAGAGGTAACTTCCAATATTAAAAATTCGTCCTTGTGATCTTTTGCTTTTTTGGCAAAGCTTTGAACAGTAAAAGAATCGGGAGAGCTAACATGAAATCCTGTATCATAAGATTTTCCAGCAATTTCAGCATTAATTGTTGAAACCATTGAAACTTTTTTTCCTGCATTTTTTAATATGCAATAAATCATATTTACAGTTGTTGTCTTTCCATCAGTTCCAGTGACCCCAATGACCTTTAATTTTTTTGAAGGAAAACCATAAACTAAATTTGCCAAAATAGCTTTTGGTAAATGCCAAAAATTATTTATTACCCACTGAGGAAAAAGTGCTTTTAAATACTTTTTGATTTGATGCATGAGAGTAATTATAAAAAGTTATCCTTTTTTAATCTATAAGTAAAGCTTATCTTCTTGCTTCAGTATATGATCTTGCTAAATAGTTTACTCCTAAATACGCTGCTGCTCCAAGTAACCCTGCAGGTATATCTGAGGGATCAAATGTTCCGCCAAGAAATTGAGATAGTTTTCCAGATTCGTAAGCAACAACTCCCCCAACAGCTGCAAGCATACTAAATCCAAGCTTAACTCTTTGTGGCATGTATCTTTTTGTAAATCTACTCAGGATGTAATCAATTCCAGTTACTAGGTTATATGTGGCTAAACTAATCCAAAACCCATCGTAAAAGTCTCCTCCATTTTGAAGAATATTTGAAAGAGTAGAGTTTGGATCAAGTATGGGTATCTCATCACCCGTAATTGATCTTTCTAAGGAAATTTTTGTATTGACTAATCCTGCTCTAAATACTTCTAAGCCCGTAACAACTCCAAAACCTATACCATCAATAACTAGTCTGACTCCTTCTTTTTTTGCACTGTATGGAGAAGGATTAGTGCTTTCTGGACCTGACATAGAGGTATAATATTATACTTTTTTTGCTTTAAAGTCAAACTATGGGCTTCTTGGTTATTTATATTTTGTGAGGATTTCTTCTAATTGCTCAAGCTTAATAATTGTAAATTTATGACCTAATTCTTCTATCAATCTCTCAATCCTTCTATTATTTTCTGACAAAGCATTCTTAATTAGATTATTTTTAACTCTCTAAACCATTCATACCACACTGTCTCGATTCCAGGATCCATCCGCCAGTTTTCATTAGAAATCCCACCGTTTAAATATTGTACTGTTTTGTCAGATAATGATTTTATTTCTTCTAAAGAGTACCAGCCCGCACGCCTAGTTTCTGTCCTACTTCTTTGTATATTTCCTTGTGCCTCTACTCTATATATCCTCCAGTGGTGCCAGGTACCTCCGGGACGCCGACATATATTTTCTTTACACCCCTCAATCATTAAGCTAAGGGAAACTGACCTTAACCCAACTTCTTCTTTTAACTCATTTTCTGCCGCCTTCTCATAAGATCCATGATTATCTACATGCCCTGCCGGAGGAGCAAAACCAAAGGGGAATTCTTTCCTTTCAATTAGTAGCAGATGGTCATCTCTCCAGACGAACATTCCAACACTTGCATGATCACACTTCTCTACTTTACTAGACATTTTATTTGTATTTTTCTAATGTTTTTTCGAGAGCTACCGGCTTTATGATTTCACTAAATGCATAGTAGGCCATAACATCATTTTTATCGGCATTATAATCAATCCCCACCATCGGTTTACCCCAAGCATAAGCCATTCCAACCTCAGCAGTCAGGTCCTTTCCGTATTCTTTTAAGACTACAACAAATATATCTGCATTTTTAATCATCTCTATATTTCTTTTAAAAATTTCTTCATTGGTAGCATGTTGATTAGTGTGAATAAAAGGTGATAAAACCTTAAAACCTTGAGCTTCTATCCTTTTAATTAACTTTAAAATTAAATCTCCTAATTTATTAGGAGCACAAAGATATACTGTTTTCATGACCACTAAATTTTATCACTATTCAGATGGTGCAATTTTAAAATATGTAAATAGCTCTTTGGCTATTTCAAAAAAAGTGGGAGCTGCAGTTTCTGAACCGTAAATTGATGAGGTTGGTTGATCAAATCTTACAAGCATGACAAACTTTGGGTCATCTGCCGGCGCAAAACCAACAAAGGAGGCAATTGTTTTATTTGGGTCATAATGTCCAGCAACAGGAATTTGGGCTGTACCAGTTTTTCCTGCTACCTTAAAACCCTTTGGTTTTACCCATTTCGACTCTCCTTCCTCAACTGCTGCCACCATAATCTCGGTCATTATTTTTGCTGCATTCTCGCTGATCACTTGTCTGACAATTTTAGGTTTTACAACAAACTTTTCCTCCCCATCCTGAATTTCTTTAACAACATGCGGTTCCATCAAATAGCCCTTATTTGCTATCGCTGCTACAGCCCGGACCATCTGAATTGGGGTTACTGCAATACCCTGACCAAAAGAAGAAGTTGCCAGATCGATTTCTCTCCAGGTATCTTTTGACCTAATATCAGGTGATGTTTCATCTTGTAAATCTATCTGTGTAGGTTGCCCAAACCCAAAATCTTGAATGTATTTGTACATTTTATCTAAACCCAGCTTTTTTGCTACAAAAACCATTCCAGTATTGTCTGAGTGTACTATCACCTCTTTCATGGTGGCGTTGGGGTAGTATTTATTATTCCAGGTTCTGATAGTAAATCCTCCCAGTGAAATAGCTTTATCACAGATATCACATTTTGTATCTGGTTTTACTAAATCCTCATTTATTGCTGCCGCCATTACCAATACTTTAAAAGTTGAACCTGGCTCATATTGTTCTGCCACAATTGGATTTTTATAATAGTCCTTTGGGAAATCATAATATTTCAAAGGATCATAGTTTGGAAATGCACCTAGTGCTAAGATATCTCCTGTTTTAGGATCCATTACCACCACAGACCCTGCTTTTGCTCCATATTTTTCAACCCCCTTTTTCAAAGCTCTTTCAACTATAAACTGAACAGACTGGTCAATGTTTAAACCTAAATCTTTCCCATTTTTTGATTCAGTGGTCAAAAACTTACCTATTAATATAGGAAGTCCCATCGCATCTTTTTCATGCCTGACAATTCCTGGTATTCCCTTTAAATCACCATCATAAAATCCTTCAATGCCAAAATATCCTGTTGATTCCCCCCGGGCATTAAAGCCCACAAATCCTAAAAGATGTGCAGAAGAGGAGCCCTCCGGATAAAACCTGCCGCTTGAACTCTCAAACCCTAACCCTGGAGATTTTAAACCCTCAATTTTTTCTTTTGTTTCCATATCTATATTTTTCCTGAGTAACACCCAATAAAGATCTTGCGTTAACTTTGAAGAAAAATCTTCTTTTATTGAGGACAGGGCCTTTTTATATTCCTCCTCCTCCACGATATTTTTATACTTTTCATTTGCGATTATTTTGGCAAGATCTTGGGATACTTTAACTTTTTCTGCATCTGGGATCACTTTAGGAAGACCATAAAGAGAAAATACCGGATTGGTTGATGCAAGCATTGAACCATTAGAGTAATAAATATTGCCTCTTCTTGCTCCAATTTGCACCCGTTTAAAATGCTGGTTTTCTGCTTTAGCTGATAATTCGTCAGCCTTAACAACTTGCCAGTAAAATAGTCTTGAAGTTATTGCTAAGAAAAACAGCAAGAAGAAGTATTTAACAATTACGATTCGCATTAACGAATATATTGTATGCTTTCCACTTGGGAAAATCCAAGGGTGGCTGATTCGGTTGCAATATGAGAAAGTGCGCTTTCTTTGGCTATTTTATTTTCCAGCACTTGGTTTTCTATTTCCAAAGATAACCTCAATCTAGAAATACTTTCAAACTTTTCTCCATATGTTACCAAAGTATTATTTGCCCAAATCTCGGCTAGCATAAGCAAAACCAGAAGCAAGCCTACAGGAAGCAAATACCTCCTTTTCCTCCAAGAAGAGGTCTCAACATATCCGTTATCAAAAGTTTTTATGATAGTCATCTTTTTTCAAAAGCCCTTAGTTTTGCTGACCGGGATCGAGGGTTTTTTATAACCTCATCTTCGTTTGGAACAACTGGTCTTTTAATTACAATCTGTCCCAAACCTTGTTCTTGCCATTCTTTAAAAGTATTTTTTACAATTCTATCTTCCAAAGAATGAAAGCTTATGGTCACAATCCGGCCGCTGCTACCAATAACCTCCGAAACTTGTCCTAATCCATCCCGTATCACTCCTAGCTCATCATTTACTGCCATTCTCAAAGCCTGAAAGACTTTTGTAGCAGGATGGATTTTGGTGTTTTTAATTCCAAACCTACGATAAACACCTGTTACTAAGTCTGCCAATTGTTTGGTTGTATTAAATTTTGTTATTGCACGGGTGCCAACAATAGCTTCAGCCAAGGGCCGAGCAAATCTCTCCTCACCCAGTTTAGAAAATAATTCATATAATTCTCCTTTGTTTAATCCGTTTACTAAATCTGCTGCTGTAACGGCTAAGTTTTTGTCCATCCGCATATCTAAAGGGCCTTCACTGTTAAAAGAAAAGCCCCTTTCGGGACTCTCAAGTTGCAAACTCGAAACCCCAAAATCAAATAAGATTCCTGCCAAAATTATCTGATCAGTGTCCGTCTGCTTTAATATTTGCTTTAAATCTCTAAAGTTACCCTTTACTAATTTAAAGTTGTCTTGCTCTATTCCTTCTTGTTTAAATCTTCCGCTTGCCCTATCTAAGGCCTCTTGATCGGTATCAATGCCTATAATTTTTCCACCTCGCTTTAAAATCCCCAGACTATGTCCCCCATCTCCTAGCGTACAATCTACATACCACCTACCCTGCTTAACTTCCAAATACTCCAAAACCTCACTCAGTAAAACACTTTTATGATACCCTTCCATGTGACTTATTCCTTCTCAAGTCGTTCCTGGTGTTTTCCCCAAAGACTTAAATCCCAGATTTCAAAATGATCACCTGCTCCAATTATTAAAACCTCTTTCTTAATCTTTATATTCTCCATAAACTCTTGAGGTAAGATAAATCTTCCCTGACTGTCTAAAACACATTCCTCAGCCTTGGGAAAAAGCTTGAGTCTTGCTACCCTACCCTCTTCAGTGGAGAGTGGGAATTTTAAGATACTTTCTGCCAGTTTTGACCAATTTATTGGATCAAATCCCCAAACTTCTCCATTTCCCCCCAAAAGTATATAAAACTTATCTTCACTACCTAATTCTTTCCTAAATCTCTTTGGTAAAATTAACCTATTCTTTCCGCTAAAATCAGTTTTAAAGCTACCCAAAAACATATTTTTTGGGCAGTTTCACCATCTGTTCTCATTTTCCACCAAATGAATGTTAATTGTCAATAGATAATGTAAGATTTAAAAAATGAAGTCTGAAAACTTCTAATCTATAAAGGATTATTTTTCTTTATCTGCTAACACTGCAAAGATTCCTTCTCCATCGGCTTTGGCAGAAAGCTTACTTCCATCAATTTTTGTCTCATATTCTACCCATTTATTTTCACTGAAATTATACCTTGCTACTTTTGCATCTGATGGGGGATTTTCAGCTAAATTAACTGCTGCCTGTCCTTCAGGAAGAGCTTTTGATATAGAAACATTAACTGAATATACTTTCCCTAGAACCTCCTTTTCATTTGGCAGCTTAGGTACGCCAGTCACATCATTTATAATAGTAAACCCAATCAAAGCCAATTCTTCTCTTTTTTGATCTAATTTGTAACTAAAATTATTATCCCCTGAGGTCAAATTTCCCAAAGCCACATCCGGCTTTTGCAGATGCCAAAGTAGATTCATCCTAGAAGCTTTATTTCCCTTTCTAATCCTTAAAACTAAGGTGCCGTTTTCTACTCCTTGGTCATATTTACAAACGTTTTTACTACAAGATCCAAATAAAATCTCTTGCTCATATTCACCTTTACCTTTTTCAATATTGATCCAGGTATCCTCATGACCAGCTCCTCTATCGATACCATCAATATCTGTATAAGTTATCGCGTAAGCAAACGAATCGTATGAAGCAATTCTTTGAATCTGCATTACAAGGGCATTTCCATCTCTTCTTGGGAACAGTTTTACATAAGGACCTTCGGCATCAAAAGTAATCTCTGTTTCTTCAAGAGGAGCTTCTTGTTGCGCTTTTTGGAAGGTGTTAAACAAAAATACTCCTCCTCCCATAAAAGCAATAGCTAACACCAAACCGAGTGCAACAGTAACTTTATGGGTGAGTATAAAGGCAGTTAGTTTTGGAATCACGAAAGTTTCCCTTTTAGAAAGTTGCGGATTTCAGAAGACTTTATTCTCTCCTGCTTTGCGCTATCTCTATCCCTTATAGTAACAGTATTATCTTTTAGACTATCAAAGTCAACAGTAACACAATAAGGTGTACCAGCTTCATCTTGAGCTGCATATCTTTTTCCAATATTTCCTCTAGCATCCCAGGAAACCTGATAATCTTGCTTTAAGTCTTCATAAATTTTTCCGGCTTTTTCTACAAGCTCTGGTTTATTAGCAAGTAAAGGAAATACCGCTACCTTGTATGGCGCAAGTTTTGGATGAAGTTTTAGTACAACTCTTCCATTCTCTTCAGAATATGCGTCAATAAGTAAAAATAGGGCTGATCGATCTACACCAGCCGATGTTTCAATATCCCAAGGAATATATTCTTCATTTGTTTCCGGATCACGGTAGGACAAATCTTGTCCAGAATATTTCTGATGTCTGGATAAATCCCAATCTCCTCGATGGTGTATACCCATAAACTCACTCCAACCAAAGGGTGCATTATATTCAATATCTGTTGCAGCCCTGGCATAATGAGCTCTTTCCGTTTCTGCATGATCCCTAAATCTTAGGTTCTCTTTTTTTATTCCTAGAGATAAATACCAATCCATTCTATTTTGTTTCCAATAATCAAACCATTTTTTTCCTTCTGATTCATCAGGTTTTATGTAAAACTGCACTTCCATCTGTTCAAATTCTCTTGATCTAAAGGTGAAATTTCCTGGCGTAATTTCATTGCGAAAAGCTTTTCCGATTTGAGCTATGCCAAAAGGAATTCTAACTCTAGTAGAATCTAGCACATTTTTAAAATTAACATGTACTCCATTTGTGATCTCACCTCTCAAATAAATTTCTGACTGCTTTCCCTCTAGTACTCCTAAATAAGCCTTAACTAGCAGGTTAAAATTCATCGGTTCAGTCCATTCGACCTTTTCACCTTTATGAGAAGTTTCATGTTCTTTAATCTCTTGCTCTTTATCAGCCCTAAAGCGCTGATGGCAAATCTTACATTCAACTAAAGGATCTGTAAAAGCTTCCACATGACCTGAAGCCTCCCAAGCCCTAGGATTCATCATAATGGCAGCATCCATTCCCACTATATCATCTCTAAATTGAACCATTTCTTTCCACCATAAATCTTTTAGGTTTTTTTTAAGAAGTGATCCTAAGGGTCCATAGTCCCATGTTCCTCCCAATCCTCCATAGATCTCAGAACCAGGGTAGATAAACCCCCGGCGCTTACAAAGTGCTACAATCTTTTGCATTAAATCATCAGACATACTATTTTTTTAGAAATTGCCTGCTTTTTAAAGGCCCTTCTATTACCTTCTCTAGATAATACCTTAGAATTCTTTCTATTTCCAGAGCTTGTCTTTGATTAATCTCTAATTTTTCTATTTTCTCCCAACTTCCAAGTTCTAATATTTTAAGAAGATTTTTAATTTCACTACTAATATCTTTTAAATTTTCTAAGGACCAAAAACCCGTATGTGTTAACATTTTTGTTTCATATGCTCTTATTAAAAGCTGCCTGGGCTTTTTAGATAGCCTTGACAATACATCTACTAAGTCAGCATACAGTAGGGGATTTTCCTGGTTTTCTGCAGTTAATTTATCTGTTGTTTCAATTAAATGGTAAGCATAAGTAGACAAGGTTAAATCTTCTTTGAGAGGCTGAAATGTATTAATTGCGCTTGCCTCAGTTAAAATCATGAAGTTTTTTCCGGGATGAAGATAGATGGTAACCCTATTTAAAAGTTCCACATTTCCAGCTCTTCTTGAGGTAATTTTTCTGACACCTCTTGCCAGCACTGACACTTTTCCTTTATGTAAAGTAAAAACAGTTAAAATTCTATCTGCTTCACCAAAGTTTTTTCTTTTTAAAATAATCCCTTCTGTTTTAAATGCTTTCATCTGCCCAATTCTATATTAGAGATCCTTTTATTTATGTGATATCTTACTGAGAAATAACAGTAGGGGTAGATCCACAATTTAATGTTAAAACGTATGCCTCATTTCGTATAGGTTGCTTACCTCTTTCTTCTGGTAAATAAAGCGTACTAGAAATTAGACAGCCCGTGGTATTATTCACTCTTGTAAAAGCTTCTGCTATAACATCTTCTCTTGACTTTGCCAATTTAGCACTAGCTCTTAATCTGATTAGTACACTAGATAGATTCTCATAGTCAAGATCTACTCCTCCGGTATCTTCAAAGTCTTTTCTTAATGCTTCTTGTTGTGCAACTCTTGTTGCTTCTGCTGTACTTCTTTCATTATAAAGCGCCGATAATCTTGCAGTATTCGCTGCAGCTCTTTGAGGAACTATAAATCCATACTCCAGTCCAGTCAAACCAAGCGGTACACCAACCACAATTATTAGAGGCCATGCGTCTTTATTTCTTCCTACAAAAGACCTAACGCTATTAAATCCTCGTCTTATATCTCTAATTCTCGTTTCTATTCCTTCTATATTAAACATATAAGGTTACAATTCATATCTAAATTCCTTGTCCATATCTAGTATAAAATCCTCCACCTGTTTACCGTTTAATTTAATCTTATATTTAAAATCTTTTGCGCCGGGTTGCTTTTGTATCATTAATTTGTAACTTCCTTTTGGATCATATGGAACTTCATACTCCAGCTCAAGTTTTCTGGAGTTTTGAGGCCTGACAGTCACGAATGCTTCAAAAACTGTTTTATCTAAATCCTCAATTGTATTTACTTTGTCCTCAGATCCTTTTGAAGATAAAAGCTTACTTCCTTTTGGAACGTAAAATCTTACATAGTCCCTGTTGATTCCATTTAACCATGTGTTAAAGGGTTGCGGGTTTTTATACTCAATAGTAATCTTTTTCTTAACTGTTCCATTCTTTTGGGTGTTTATTTCTTGTGTAACAGTTTGATTTACATAAAGATTAGACTTTCCTCCAGCAAAGTTTGAATCATTTATATGCAAATAATCACCACCAAATTTCTTTACCTCTCCAATCCAGTTAAGCTTTGCTAATGCTTGCTGAGTATTATCATCATGCATATAAAAAATTACGTGTTTATGATTTGCTAAACGGGCAACGGTTTCAACAAGCTGAGGCATTTTTTCAACATCTGTTCCTAATGCCCGGGTTAGGATTTGCTGCATTAAAACACCCAAAATTGCTTTTCTGTCCTGTTCGCCTTTTGCAGCGATCTCTGCATAATTTTCTAACTCGTAAATAACATTAGGACAATTACATCTTTTATCCATCTCTGCAGAATATTTTGTTCCTAATACCTCAATTGGTCCAGTAACCTCAATGATCTCTTCTACAACCTGGGTGTCTATATAAATAATTCCATCAAAAGGTAACCCCTGGCCTAAAAGTTGAAACATTCTCTCGAATTCTTTTGCTGATACTGAAAGATCAGGTGAGATATTTGAATCCCTCATGCTCCAAGCTTTTCTTGGTTTACCATCCACCTCTGGTAAATATTTAACAATTGGAGCAGGCGGGGATAGGGGACAGATTTTGCTCTCACAGGTTGCAAGCAGTCTTTCATCTAACCTATAAATATCATCTGATGTGGTAGTACTGATTTGTCCTCTATCTACTTTTAAAGTGGCAAAAGCAGTCAAAAATCCTCCAGTTGGTCTAATTTCTTTATCATTTTGGAAAAGCATTAAGTAGTTTTTAGCTGAAGGCTCTCCAAGTGCAGATGGTGCAACTACTAAAGCATCTCTATTTTTGGTAACTGCAAGGCTCGCACCGATAATAAAGTTTTTACTGCTAGTTAACAAATCTCTAACTTTAACCCCCTTGAACTCTTCAGGATATTTTTGAGTATTAATATCTTTTACCAAATCAGATGCTTTGTCAAAGTTTTTCTCTACAGAATCTAAATGAGGAATTGATGCTTTCAAAAGCTTGATACCTTGAGCTATTCTATCTTGTCCAGCTAAAGGCTGATTGTTAAACCCTAGCTCTTTCTTTTGTGGTTCTAATTTGTTTAATATGGTTTCAACAGCAACAAGATCTTCTAGTCCAGCGGCAGAAAACTTCTTTGCATCGGAATAATAACCGTTCATAAAGGGAATAAAATTTGCCCAGAAAAGAAAGTTTAACGATGTGTTAATTGCTCCCAAGGACGAACGGGTTTCTTTTACTTCTTGTAGAATTAAATCATAGTTTTGCGAATTGACCGCAGTTGCCAAAGCTTTACCGTGAGATGATAATCCCTTACCTGCTGTGTAAACTCCTCTAACAGCCAAAAAAGTAGTAATAAGAAAGATAAATATTAAAATGCCTGAAACAATCAACCATCTTTTTTTACGCGATTGTATACTTTTAGGTTTTCGTTCTAGTTTCTTTGTTAGATTAATCATACTGCCCCCCTTCCAGAAAGTACTGCAGGAATAGTTTTGAGCATAATCCAGAAGTCGTATAAAATTGAGCGTCTTTCAACGTATTTTGCATCCATCTCCACTCTTTTCTCAAAGTTAATATTGGACCTTCCAGATACTTGCCAAACCCCAGTTAGACCGGGTTTACCCGATAAAATTATTTTAACATACTTTCTAGACTGGGGATATTTCATCGATTGCTCTTCCAGCTCATACGGATAGTAGGCTCTCGGCCCTACCATACTCATTTCTCCTTTTAGAATATTTACAATTTGCGGAAATTCATCAAGTGAGTACTTCCTTATAAACTTTCCTACTCTAGTAACCCTGGGATCCTTAAAAATTTTGTAATTATTTTTCTTATATTCCTCAAGAAGTTGCGGGTTATTGTCTAAAATTTCTTGGGCGTTCTCCACCATAGAACGAAACTTATATATATTAAATAACTTGCCTGTTTTACCAGCCCTTTTTGGGGTTTCTGCGAAAATAGGCCCTTTGGAATCAAGTGTGATTGCCAATGCAATGATTAAAACTAAAGGTGAAAGAAAAACCAAAGACACTGCTGATACAATTATATCCAGTGCCCTTTTTAAAAAATCATATAGCATAAAAATTAAGTGAACATAGTCTAACCCTGAAATTTTTAACTATCAAGTACTGATAATAGTTTTAACATTTTTTTCAAATTTTTCAAAACTATAAAGGCAAGTATTTTCAATACATGCGTTTGGATCAATGTTTAAATTTTCAAGTTTTTCTATTGCCCTAACAAGTGAGTTAACATCTTGTTTATCAAAAAAAATACCTGTTTTACCTTCTACAACAGTTTCCAAAACACCTCCCTGCCCATAAGCAATAACTGGTTTTCCAAAAGCTTGAGCCTCTAAAGAGGCTAACCCAAAATCCTCAATTCCTGGAATAATCAAAGCTTTTGCACCTGATAAAACTCTTAGTAAAATACTCTCGTCTAAATTTTCTAAAAACTCTATTTGAGTATTGCCTTTCTCAGATAGATTTTCCAGTGAATCCTTTAATGAACCAGAACCAATAATTTTTAATGGGATATCCAGCTTTTGACAAGCCTTTATAACCAAATCTACTCGTTTATAGTAGTTAAGCCTGGCTATCACCATCATATACCCACCATCAAATGCAGTTATATTTTGAAAACGTGCCAAATCAACAAAAGGATATAAGATATCAGAATCTTTGTGATAAATTTTTTTAATCCTGTCTTGAGCATTCTTGGATCCAGCCAAAAATTTATCTACCCTGTTAGAAAAAATTTGATCAGCAACTCTTAAAAAGCTTAAATATGGCTCAAGTAAATTGTTTACTTTTTCATTAGATAAATTCCATAAAAAACGGGGTGGTGTATGACAGTAACAAAAATGTCTTGTGTTTGGTTTGGTTATAATGTTTTTGGCAAACCTGGTAGAGTGGGAAATAACAAAGTCATAGTCTGAAAAATCAAACTGCTCAAATGCAATTGGGTACAATGGAAGCAGCCCTTTATACATTTGTCTCCATCCGGGTATTTTCTGCACAAAGGAAGTAATTATTCTTTTACCTTTAAATCTTTTGAAAAGCTCAACATTATTCTCATCATATAAAGATGTGTATATGGGCGCCTCGGGAAAGATTTTTGTTAAACCTTCAAATACTCTTTCTGCCCCGCCCCATTGAACCAAGTCATCATGAACTAAAGCAATCTTCATTTTAGATAAACTTCTAGTGTTTTTTTAGCCAAATCTTCCCAGCTAAACTTGCTTACTTGCCCAAGGCCGTTGTTGATTAGCTCATTTTGCACCTTTTTATCATCAACAACTGTTAATATTTTTTCCGCCATATCAACATTATCTTTAGGGTCAAAGTATAATGTCCCGTCACCTCCCACTTCTTTTAAAGATCCAGCACTCGATGAAACCACTGGACACTTGCACAAAAACGCCTCTAAAAGAGGGATACCAAATCCTTCTTCTAAAGATGGCATCACAAAACAGCTTGCACTCTTATACAAAGCCACAAGCTCCTCATCTGTCACCTTTCCGGTAAACTGAATTGAATTATTTTTATTTTCTTTAATAATTTGCTCCCAAAAATAGTGGCTGTTTCCTGAAAGCACTAAATTTAAATCTGGTCTTTTTTCTTTAATTAACAAAAAACTCTCAATAAGTCTTTGAATATTTTTGTGAGGATGAGCATTTCCTACATAAAATATATATGGTTTTTTAATATGCAACCTATCTAGTATTTCTGATACTTTACTAGTTGATAAATTTTCAGAAAATTTAATAATTTGATCATCAACTCCCTCAGGCGTTATCACAATTTTATCAACGCTTACTCTCCATCTATCGATTAATTGCTGCCTTACATGTTCTGAAGGCACTAAAATTTTACTTGAGTTTCTAACTGCTGTTTTAAATATTTGATTGTAGCCTAGCTTTTTTATTTGATACGTAAATGGGTCTCTGGTGGTTGCCCGCCTCATTTGAAAATCCTGATGAATTAAGTCATGGATTGTCACAATAAATTTGCTGTTGAAAAAAATGGGGATATTAAAATGAGGAAAATGAACAAGGTCTAAATTAAATCTTGCTAATATTTTAGGAAATTTTAATTGTTCACTTAACCCATACCACCCAAAATCAACCTTAACCTTATTAAAATTTTTCTTAAATGATGAATTGTCAAAATCTTTTTCCAGTAAAAAAATAAAGTATTCATTTTCTTTATCTATTTTTTGTAGATAAAAAAGAAGGTTTCTTATATACCTTCCTATACCTGATTCATTGATTAATCTAGAATCGATTCCAATTTTCACAATAATCCTTAAACTGTTAAGCTACGCTTGGCAATAAACCATTTTAGCTTGATTCCAAAAAACACTAACCAATTGATAAAAAAGGGGTATTTAGATTGTAAATGTTTTTTATAAAACAGTATCATTGTTGAATAAAAGTAATCGAGAGATTTTTTTCTGGATTCAGCCGAGGCCTGGGAGATGTTTTGCGAATGTTTTTTTATACCACTGCTCACTCCCTTCAAGTGAACAACTTTAACATCTGGAGCATAGATGATCTTAAAACCTGCTTCTTTTACCCGAAAACATAAATCAATATCCTCTGCATATAAGAAATAATCTTCATCAAAATATCCAACTTTATCTAAAACTGATTTCCTGGCAAACATAAAAGCTCCTACTAAGCAGTCAACTTCATGGATTTGACTCATGTTTTTGTCTGTTTGATGATATAAAGAATCATTTTTTAGAAAATGATATAATAATGAGGCCCAAGGTGTAGGAAAACCTCTATGAGATGCCCAGTCCAGTGTCCCATCTGCTTTTTCAACCCTACATCCTGATATTCCTATATTAGCATTTTTATCCATTAACTCTGCCATAAACTTTAGTGTACCCGGTAATACTTTTGTATCCGGATTAAGAAAAAGAATATATTGAGTATCAACTATTTTTGCAACTTGGTTATGAGCCTTTCCAAACCCTAAGTTTTGTTTATTTCCTATTAAGTTAATTTGAGGAAACAGTTTTTTCGCCTTAATAAAAGAATCATCTGTTGAGGCATTATCTACAACCCAAACATCAAAATTTAGCTCACCTTTGACCCTTTCAAGTGATTTCAAACACTCTGTTAAGTACTCACCTGAATTAAAGTTAACTATACTAATGCTAAGTTTTTTGTCCAAGTTCTTCATAAATTATGCTTAAGTTTTTGGCGATTGGATCCCAATCATATCTTTGCTCAACTAGTTTTTTTGCGTTTCGCGCAATTTCTTGATACTTTTGCTCATCTTCTAGTAAATCTATAGCTGCTTGGGCTATTTGGTCTGGGGTGTCCCTAATAATAACATGTACCCCATCTTTTGCCTCTGTCCCTCCTATACCAATTGAGGTTGTCACTACAGGCAAGCCTGATGCAAAAGCCTCAAAGTTTTTATATCTTGTACCACCCCCACCATATATTGGAGCTACAAGCACACTAGCCTGCTGATAAATACCTCTCACATCCTTTACCTCCTCCACCCTGATACCATCCTTTGATAGCTTAGGAAAAAATTTCTCTGCGTCTTTTCCTATAATCCACAATTGAGCATTTTGGTGTTTGGCTTTAATAATAGGCCAAACCTGGTCTACTAAAATTCTTACTGCTTCTCTGTTTTGTAACCATGTAAAGTTTCCCAAATATAGCACTACTGGATCTGCCAGCTTAGATGAAATCTTATGGTCAAAATAACCACTGTCGACTCCATTTGGAACTATATCAACCTTTAAGGCTGTACTTATCTTAAGCATTATCCTTTTATCCTCCTCAGACATAGCAATAACTCTATTTGCTTGTTTCCAATATTTTAATTCCCAAAATTTAAGCTTTGATACATCTATATATAAAAACGGTTTCATAAAAGGGAGCGGATATTTTTCTACATAATGTCTGTATACCAAATACTCAATCGTCTGCTCCACAAGCAGAATAGGTATTTTTGTTTTTGGAATATGAGGCATAACATAAAAGGTTTCAGCATGAATTAGGTCAAATTGTTCCACTTTTAGCATATTTTCTATAAAGGCTTTTTCTCCATGAGCCCAATTCCTTATAACTAAAAAAGGATAAAAGCTAAAACCGGTTCTTAAAATATTATTTAGCGTCCAGGGTTTTGAGGGTCTAATAAAAACTTGTACTTCTTTACAAAACTTTTGCAGTTCTGGAACATATTTCCTTTCATCTTCATTTTTTACCAAACACAGTAAAGTAATTTCATGACCTAGCGCTGAAAGCCTTTTAATTAAATTATATGAACGGGTTTGACCTCCTGTTAGCAAAGGAAATGGCAGATAAGGGGTTAACATAAGAACCCTCATTAAATTGTCTCCTTGTCAAAAGATGTTGTAATTTCTCGCAAATCCACTATTACGTATTTGTCATTTTCCTCTAAAATCTTGAAATGTTTCATTACCCAGTTTGTCTGATCATCTTTTGAGGTAGATACAAAATGCGTTACTCCAAACTGAGTAATCAAGTCAGGAACGGGTAAAGGAACAAAGGGAAACCCAGCTCTGTTAGTTTGATACAAAAATGCTGTATCTCCGTTATAGGGAGCAACAACCAATGCATCTTTGGGTAATATTTGATCCGCTTTTTTACCAGCTTCAACAATAACTGGGTTGTTTATTTGATAAAACCCTTTTACCTGAAGCCAGGTAAAATAAAACGTTAGCGCCAAAAAAAGAATCGCAACAGGTATAGTCCAAAGCCTAACAATTAACTCTCTTGAGCCCTTAACAAGATAGTAAAATCCCAGTGCAGTAAAAATAGAGGCAATTGGGACGAAAGAAATTTGATAATAATTATGCCTTACATTCCCAGTTGCAAAAATCACGATAAACAGTAAAGAAGAAATAAGCCAGGTGTGAAAAAAATAATTTTTTGGTCTTTTTAAAATACCTATATAAAATAAAACTGCGCCTGTTGCTCCCAGTATTTCCCTTCCAATTCTTTCTGAAATTATCCACCACCAAAAAGCGGGCTTAAACCGTATTGCATCACTATTTAAAAGCCAGCTAGATGCAGGAATACCTTGAGGTTGCTGTAGTATCCAAAGCCTCCATAGTAAAAACGGTGCCAAAGCGAGAATTACAAAAAAAACATATTTTAAAGGAACAGGCCATATTCTTTGATGTTTTTGAAAAAAAGAATAAATTACGGGAAGGGTAAAAAATATTGCCCAAGGCTTTATTAAAAATGCCACTGCAGTAAAAATATATGCTATCAGTGCAACTGATTTTCCTTTGTTGGTAATCCATTTATCTACAAAATACAGCATCCCCAAAGAAAAAAATAGAAAAGTGGGCTCGGGTAAAATAGTCCGGGAAAAAAAGATACTAAAAGGTAAAAATGCAAATATAAATGCAGACAGAAGCGCAACAAAAGTATTTGCATATTTTTTTGTAATTAGATAAATAAATACAATGCTGCCTAAAGAAAAAAGTACAGAAACTAAACGATGATAAGCTTCGTTTATGCCAAAAAATAAATAAAGAGGGTAGGTAAAAATGTTATAAATTGGAAACTCTACAAACCGAAACCGGTTTGGGTTTACTAAAGGGTTTTCAGAAATTGCTGAAATATCATCAAACTTGGGAAAGAACGGATTCAAGCCTTCTTTTATAAAGTTTCTTGTAACTGCTGCTGTGTCTGCTTGTCGCCAGGAATGCCAATCTGCCAAAGGAGCATCAATTTTGTACAGTCTTAATATAAATGCCCCTAATACAATTAACAATAAATAAAAGATTGGTTTTGTAAAAAGTTTCATTTTGTTTTCTCAATAGATATTGCAAGACCCAACACCATCCAAAACACAGCTGTAACTTTTGAGGCTTCAAAAACATCAATAAATAACCCGTTTAATATAAAAGCTATTATCAGCGCAAGCACACCACATGCAAAATATCTGATTAACCCATCCGAGTTTTTTATACTCCTGAAAACTTTTTTAAATACACCAACTAAAATTAGTGCAAATGCAATAGTTCCTAAAAGCCCTACTTCACCCAAAGATCTTAAAATATCATTGTCTGTTGCAAGCCCTAAAGATGAATAACCTGTTCCCAGAAAGGGATTTTTAGAAAAGGCATTTAGTGCCCTTGGCCATTCAATATTGAATCTAATTCCAAAAGATCTATAAACAGCCAAATCAGTACTATCAACCGGCTCTCCGGGAGTTATATCTGAGGCAGTAGTTGCAGAATCTGTGGACCTTGGTATGCTAGTCCATGCAGAATCTGTAGAATCAGGGGTTGCTAAAGTAGGTATATTTAATCTATTTCTTATAGTCTGTTTTTCATTGGTCGGAACATACCTTTGCCCCTGTTCCAGTAAATTAACAGTTACGGTCGAAATTAGCCTATCCCTTAGCTGTGATGGATAAACCATAGCTAATATTCCAAAAATTACTATTATCACGACAAATTTATTTTTGTGTGCAAACATTAGGGTTAAAATGATACCAATTAAAGCGGTTACAAAAGAAACCCTTGCTGCTGTCATAATCAGCACTAAGGTAGACAAACCAGACAGTAAAAGCATCCAGGCTTTTAAAATAAAGTTTTTGAATGAGAAAAATAATCCAGTTACCATTATCAAAAACATCATCAGAAAAACAGCTAAATCATAATGACCAGCAAAGGTGGAATTAACCCTTGCACCAGGAGTAAGATATAAAATTAAGCCCTTAGAAAATTCAGAATTAGTTGTTGATATAACAGGCCAGTTTAGATACTTTTGCCCCAAAGCGTAGATGTTTACGCTTAGCACTGTCAAAGATATTACAGCCAGTATTATTAGTAATCTTTTTTTATTGTTTATAACTGTAAATACTATTGGAAGCAGGATCATAAATTCTATGCGTCTAAAGTAATGAAGCAGTCCCAAATGCCATTCAGTTACAGATTGGGTAAGAAAAATACCAGAGAGTAAAGAGACAAGCCCTACAAAGAAAAAGGTAAACAAGGCAATATTAATTTTATCTGAGATAACTTTTTTCCACTCTTTTTTTAGACTAATAAGAACTGACCAAATTACAACTGCTAAAGCAATAAATAAATCTTCTAATCTTATTGCTACAAAAGTTCCTGGAATATTTTCCAAGGGGAATTTTGGATACAAAGGGATAAAACCAAATAGAAAAACTATTAATATAAATAGTATTTTTTCAAATATTACTGATAACTTTGACATATGTTTTAGAATAATCAAATTTTCCCACAATAGCAAAAGCTATTATTCTTAATATTGTAGTCAATTGTATAACCAATTTTAATAGTAAACTTACCCCCTCTCCGTAATGGTTTTTATAAAATGTTAATAGCCCTTTATATTCTCCTGCCCACTGTCTGAATTTAGGATCATCAGCGCTACCACCTGAAAGATGTCTAATTGATAGTTGAGGATTGATCATAACTTTATATCCTGCTTTTCGAACTTTAAAGCACAAATCCACATCCTCAAAATACATAAAATAGTCTTTAGCAAAAAGTCCAACTGATCTCAAAACATCTACTCTTGCTATCATAAAGTTGCCTGAAACCCATCCTACCTCATGGATCTGCTGATAGTAATCGCTCTCTTGTCTGTGAAAATTTGGCAAATTTTTAAAAAAGCTTTCCAGGTTCAACAACCACGACACTAATGCTATTCCAAAAGGTAAATCACCACCATTTGGTTGCAATCTGTTATCAAATCCTAAGATTTTACAACTTGCAATTCCTACTTGAGGATTTTGCTCCATAAACTTATACATGTTATCCAAAACCCCATCAGAAACCTCAGTATCTGAGTTAAGGATTAGTACATATTTGGTTGTGATCTTTTCTAAAATCAAATTATGTCCTTGGGCAAAACCGACATTTTTATCATTGCTGACAATTTCTGTCTGAGGAAACTTATTTTTTAAATATTCCACTGATCCATCGTTTGAAGCATTGTCTAGTACCCACACCTCATAATCCACCTTCCACTTTTTGTTAAAAATACTTTCTAGGCACTTTTGGGTTAACTGCCTAGTTTTATAGTTGATAATAGATAAACTAAGATCTGTCTTCATATAATACCCTTTTCCCTGTATGCCAAAGTAAATAAATAGAAGACATTATTCCCACCCATACTAGCAATTTCACCCACAATGCCGAAGGATAATAGCGCAGTGTAACTTTAGTGTATAAGGATTTTCCTCCAGCGTCAAATTGAGTAGCACCTGGATATCTTGGATCTCCATTCTCGTAAAATGGCTCTAAACCATTCACATATAAAGAATCACGCAAAGGATAAACAAACTCTTCAAGATATGTGCTATCAGTGTGCTTTTTGATTGCAGTAAAAGCAAACTCCGGAGGATGATTGAGCCTTAAAGGCAGGATTGGTAACCAGGTATTACTTTTATACTCTTTCCTATAAAAGTTTGTTGAATAATCTCTAAAGTTATTTGAAAAATATGCTGATACATTTGGAATCTGAATAGTATCACCTTCAAGATCAGATTTAATAGAGTCTGGCAGGTGAGCAAAATCTGAAACTTTCGTTGGCCCTGGAATAACCATATACAAAAGGAGAACTAATGAAAAGGAGATAAAAAATACTTTCATTGAAATAGTCTAGCCCTACCAAGCTTATAACGCAGGTCTTTAATGGCTCTGTTTCCAATTACCCTTGCAGGAACTCCTCCTACAATAGCAAATGGAGGAACATCCTTGGTAACTACCGCACCCGCACCAACAACTGCCCCTTTGCCTATTTTAACACCTGGTAAGATAATTGACCTGGGACCAATAAAAACATAGTCCCCAATCTCAACCGGAGCACTAATCGGCATAAAATCTTCTGAGTGGATATCATGCTCACTGTTGTAGACCATAACATCTGATGCGATGTCAACATGATCTCCGATAATTAACTTATCTCTTCCATCTAAGAATGTATTCTGGCCGATGATGCTATCTCTGCCAATTTTTACATTGGCAGGATTGAAAAACTGGGTACCCATATGGAAGTGGGATCCGCGGCCAATTTCAACTCCAGCTAAAATATAAACTATCCATCTGAAAGAATAAATCGGTACTAACCCAGAAAGCCTAATAATAAAAATCTCAAGATCAAGTATGTAATTAAAAAACCTATTAACAACCTTGCTTAAAGCCTGAGAAAAACTTAGTACTTGCCCGTTTTTATCCTGAATAACAATATTTGGTAATCCCTTCCTAAATCTTAAACGAATATGCTCTACAAATAACATAATAAAAGTATATCACCTAAAAACTACTAAACATACTCAAAACCTCTTCATCGGTTAATTTTGCCTCTCTTTCCTCTACTTTTCTTTTTTCTAATATTTGGGGTAATGTGACCAGTGCCGAAAGAAAAACTTGCCAGTATTTTGGATGCTTGATAAGCATTAAACCTAAAGCCTTTTTATGTTCTGCAGTTAGTATAGAACTTGTAATATTTTTCCAGGTAAATATTAGCTGATTCCTTTGGGCGATCCTGGCAATCTTTTCAGATGAAAAGTGCTTTTTGATTACTCCTACCTCTTTCTTACCGGAGGTAACACCTTGGTGATAATGCTCAACCCTGCTCTTAGGCTCCCAGATGTTAATATAACCCCTCTTGGTTGCTCTATAACCTAAGTCTAAATCCTCTTCATAAAAAGGATCAAATAAATTATCTAGCCCCTGAAGTTCTTCCCAGATACTTTTTCTAAATATCCCACTTCCTCCTGACACCCACAGAGTCTGGTGAGACTCCTCCTTATCAACACTGTCTACCTGGCTATGCCAAAAGAAGCCATTCCTAAATTCAGCTCTGGACCACCCTCCTCCGCTGTTACATCCAACAGCGAAAACTTTTTGATCTTTAAAATGAGGTAACGCCTCATCTAAAAAATTTTCCTCTGGACTAACATCAGAGTTTAGCAGTACAATAAAATCACCGCTTGAGCTTTTAACTCCTAAATTAACATTAGAAGAAAAACCTGTGTTTTTGTCTTTTTGAACCAGTTTAACATCTGGAAAATCCCTTTTTATTATTTCAACACTTTGATCAGTTGACTTATCGTCAACTACTATAATCTCTGCAACAGTGCTATGTCTTGCCGATTTCAAAACAGCAGGTAAATGTTTTTGTAATTTTTCAGCTCCATTCCAGTTAGGGATAACAATTGAAACATTCATAGAGATCCTTCGATTCCCTTCGTCCTTCGATTATACTCAGGATGACCTGTGGTCACCGCCTTAAATACTTTCAATACTATTTTTGCCATATTATCCCAAGAGAATTTCTTCACTTGCTCTAAACCTTTTTTTGATAAAGATTGCCTAATTTTTTTATCTGTTGAGATTGTTCTGATGGCTTGTTCCATCTGGTCTGTTGAGTATGGATCAAATGTTAAACCGGCATCTCCCACAATTTCAGGAAGAGATGAGAGATTAGATACTAATACAGGTGTGCCACAGGCCATTGATTCTAAAACCGGAATCCCAAACCCTTCCCATAGCGAAGGCTGAATCATTGCAACAGCATTAGATATTAAAAACGGCAACTCTTCAGTGGGTATAAATCCTGTAAATATAACCTTATCCTCTATTCCTAGCCTTTGGGGGGTTATAAGAGTTTCCTCATATTTCCAGCCTGCTCTTCCTAAACCCTTGGTTTTTCCTACTATAACAAGCTTAAGATTCTCAATTCTTGAAAAAGCCTCCATTAATCTCACTAGGTTTTTCCTTGGTTGTATTGTTCCTACATATATGATGAATTGACCATCAATACCATATTTTTTTAAAACCTGTCCACTTTTTTGCAGCTCATCATTTCTACTAAAAATGTTTTTATCATATCCAGGATATGCAACTGTTATCTTATCTTTTCTAACACCGTATGTTTTAACGATATCTTTTGCAGAAGAGTTAGAAATGGTGATGATATGATCTGCAAATTCTGCTGAAAATTTAGTCCAATTTTTCAGCTGCCAAAGATCCCTTTTTTTAAATGTCTCTGGAAAATGCAAAAATCCTAAATCAAAAATGGTAACTACTCTTTTAACTGGTGAGAATCTAGGAATATAGTGAGTAGGAGAAAAGATTAGGTCAGGCTTTTGTTTGGATGTATACAAACTTATCGGCAATGCAATTCTTGTCCATAGTTTGCTTGGCCTTAATAATTTATAACTCCAGTTATTTCTTTGTTTAGGAAAATCTTCTAAGGGAGCAGAAGGAATTACTATTGTGTATTCGTTGCCGTGATCAATTTTTTCAAAGGCTTGTAGCAAACCAAAGGCCACCTGAGAAGACCCAAGTCGCTGTCTTACGTTTGCTTCCTTTGCATCAATCCAAATTTTCACTTGCTTAATCCTTTATATATTTCTTCTGTTTGAGCAGCACACTTTTCCCAACTAAATTGTTTTGCTCTTTCAACTCCTTTTTTGATAAGCTGATCTCTCATTTTAGCATCATTTAATACCTCGTTTAACTTTTCTTTTATATCTTCAACATTAAAAGGATCAACATAAACTGCTGCATCTCCTCCAACCTCTGGCATCGAAGAACTATCAGAAGTAACGACTGGAACACCACAGGCCATAGCCTCTACAATCGGCAATCCAAACCCTTCATACAAAGACGGGTAAAGCAACACGCTGGCTGATGAATATAGCAAAGGCAGTTCACTATCTTTCACCCAAGGTATAGTCTCTCCAGAAATTACTAGGTTGTATCCATTTGCAGCCTCTTTAATTCTTTGAATATTTTTTCTTTCACCAATACCACCAATTGCTAAAATAAATTTTTCAGGTAAATTATACTTTTCCTTAAATTTTGTTACTTTTTCACCATCCTGAGGTTTCATATCTTCCCTCACACCTTCGTAAATTACTTCGATCTTTTCTGATGGTATTTTAGAAACTTCCATTAAATCTCTTTTTGTAGCCTGAGACACTGCTATGACAACATCAATTTCTTCTTCTACCAACTTGATTCTCTTTTTATGAACCTCAACAATTTTCGGATGGGACCATTCGGGAAACTTCAGAGGAATTACATCATGATAGGTGGTAACTTTTTTAGCATCAGTGGGGGGTTGCACCCAATCGGAGCTATGGAAAACATCAAGGGAGCCTAGGAATTTTTCAATTTTTACATTTCTTATTTTATTAAACAGTAGTTCAAAAATAGACGGGGGCAGCATGTATTTTTTAACGTATGGAATTCTTACCTTTAATGGTTTTCTAAAAGATGAGTAGAAAAAGGTGTAATCGAAAGCTTTGTGTTTTAGCAACTCTCTAACTAAACACTCAGTATAGACTGACACTCCACCCCCGTGAGCTATTTGAGATATATCCATTCCAACTCGCATAAGATAATTTTAAGGTTTTAGATTAGAAAATGAAAGGGAAGTTAAATTTTTTTCATAATTTGAACACTTCCTACACTTTCAGCAGGTCTATAATTTTTTAAGATATATTCATTTATTTTGCTCATGTACTTAGTTATCTTTAAATTATTAAATTTTGGTGAAGAGTCATATACCACAATATTTGGGGTGTCTTTTTTCAAGCCCTCAAGTATTCTATCCTCTGAAACTATTGTAAACCAAGGGAATGGAAAAACGAAAATATCACCAGCAGGTAAAGAATTTGACATTTGGTAAAGATGTGGAGCTGCACCAAAAACAAAAATTCGCTCTTTTGGTTTAATGTTTTTTTTGACTATTTCTGAAATAGTTTTGGTCTGGCTATCAAAAAAAAGTACCCTGTCAGAAATATGACCTTTATAAAAAACCCCTAGCCACCAAACAGTAACAAAGCAATAAAGCATAATGAAAACGTTTATTAATTTACGCTTAAATATTGCTTCAAATCCCATTGCTGTTGCAATAATTGCAAAGGGTAAAGCTGGTTGTAAGTGCACAAAGTCCAACCTATCGAAAGCTCCGAATAAGGATCCAAGCAAAAATACCATTAAAAGACCTACTTCTCTTTTCTTTTTTGAAAGTAAGGCAAAAACAGATGACCCAAATACCAGTCCTACTCTTGTAAAATATCCTAAGGGTCTGTCTACATGCAATCCTATTTTTGAATATACTGTCAAATTAAAAATAATTGTCCAATACCAAAACTCATAAAATGTATTTTGTTTAACATAGTATGCAGCCATCAAACCGGTAGGGATCAACAACCCTACCAAATAGTAAGTTGCATTTTTTATTGATCTTGTTTGCCACAATAAATACAAAAATAGTAGTCCTGACAAAGGAATGACCGTTTGTTTGAATACAACTCCAATTCCAAGTGCCAATCCACCCAGTACTAGATATTTTTTTGCTGGATTTTCATTTATATATTTATAGGTAAAATAAAAACTAGAAAGGGTAAAAAGTGGGATAAAATTATCAATCCAAAAAACCCAACCCTCAAAAAAAGGCTGCCATACAAGATAAAGAAAATTTACAAATAGTGCTTTTGTTCTACTTTTAAAAACCTTACTTGAAACAATAAATAATAAAACATGAGTAAGCATAACCAGTCCCAGTAACCACAACCGAGCCTGGTTTTCTGTGTGCATACCCAAATTATCAAAGTTAATCGGCAAAAACATTAGCCCGGGAAAATGTTGATCTAAAATTTGGCTATAAGGCTTTAGTCCGCTGTTTGTTAAATAAGGATAAATAAAAAATTCTGGATAAGGGAAAAATATCATTCTTTGTAAGACAAGAGCATGTACTATCAAAAAAACTGCCAAAAAAAATACCCCTAGGTTATTTTTTGCTAGTTTAGTTATTTTTTGCATATTCATATACAAATCCTACCCCATTGAAATTATACGTATTTGTGTTAACAAATCCCAAGCTTTCAAGCTTTTTGGCAACTTGTCTATTAGGATCACTGATTTCAACCAAATAATCAACAAGATAAGTTTTTTCTACATTCTGGAGCTCTTTTTCTAAATCAACAATATCATTACTATTATAAGCAGGAAAAGTTTTGAGGGCACCCTTGTAAACTTGCCTATTCTCAGCATAATAGTTAATTGGAGAAACTGGAGATGTGTTCTCTAGTAAAACTAGTTTAGTATTTGGTTGTTGTTCAATAAATGTTATTAAACCTTTCCAGTCTTCTCTGTGAAAGTTGGGGCTTAATAAATAAATAAAAGTACAAGTAATTTGGATAAGTAACACCAGGAAAATAAATATTTTCCTTGACGCTTTTTTTAATGTAACTGCTCCCAAAGCAATCAGCATCAAAAAAGCTGGTAAAACAAACAGCATTCTAAAGTAACTAAATATAGGCAGAAAAGCTGATATGAGCCAGGTAATGAGTGTCGGAACAAACAACCAACTAAGCAGAATATATTTTTCTTTTGAAGTTGTATAAAAGCTTTTTATTAAAAGGAATAAAAAGATTGAACAGGTAGGAAGTAAAACTAGGGCATAAATTAAATTGTTATCAATACTAACTCTGCCGATGATAAATTTTGTATATGTTAAAATTGCAGGCTTTAGGCCAAAACCTCCGACAACTTCTTTCCATCCTGGTACTCTTTCTGCGGTTGTTAAACCCAGCTGAAATTGCTTTATAAGCAAGGGAACCCACCAAATTAAAAAAGCTGATGAAATTAAAAATCCAAGAAGCCATTTTTTAACAAAGGAATAACGCTTTGTCAAAACTAGGAAAGCAAGTTGAGTAAAAATGATAAAAATTGCTAAATAATCAGAGCTTAAAAGCAAAATACCACTTAATATAAAGCCTAGAAAAGAATACTTTTCCTTATTTAAAAGTTTTATAAAAAAGAGCATATTTAAAGAGGTATCAAATGCTGCAAAAGAATACATTCTTGCTTCCTGACTGTAGTAAACATGAAGCGGATTAACTGCAAGAAAAAGCGATGATAATACTCCAAACCATGTTGAGACTAACTTGTAACCTATTAAATAAACACATATTATTGTTCCTATCCCAAATATTACTGATGGGATTCTTACTGATATTTCACTTGATCCAAACAATCTAATCCAGCTCCAAATTAAAATTACATACCCTGGTGGGTGAAAATCTGCAATAGCATATTTTGAGATAGCATCGAAAAACGAAATATTTTTTAAATGCTCAACAATAATGGCCTCATCCAACCATAAGCTTTGATTTATACTAATCAAGCGTATCAAAAAAGCTACCGTAATAATTACAAAAATCATGAGCTATTGTTTTAGTTTTGTTTTTTTAATTTCCCAAATTTTTACAAAAACAGTCAGCTGATATACCATCATCAAAAAAACCAGTGCAAAACCTAAAAACCCATCCAGAAACCCCTTATGTCTGATGTATCTTACTAAAAATTCTCTAGTCGGCCACCAAAAAAAATTAATCGGGGAAGTTCTAATACCTTTACCGTATCTGTTCTCTGCCTCAATTGATGAATACCTATTCTGTCTTTTAATAAATTGAGAAAAATTTGCATACCCTAAATGTACAATTGCCAACTCCTCTTTTTCAGGCACTTGAAATACTTTTCCTTCCACCTTAGGATAACTGTGAATTTTATCTGACCACTTAACTGAACCTTTCTTGAAAAAACGGATATGTCTATCAGGCCACCAGTTGGTATGGGCAATCCACTTACCCAAAAAAATGTTTTTTCTGGGAATGTTTGCTGCACTATATTCTTGCCCCTTTATAATATCTCCTAATACCTTTTTAAGTTGTGATGGGATTTGCTCATCTGGATCTAGTATTAATATCCAGTCATATTTAGCTTTTGATATAGAAAAGTTTCTTACCAGCTCTACATAATCTACCCTGTGATGATTTATAACCGTAGCATTATGATCTTTGGCTACTTCTAAACTATTATCCGTTGACCCTAAATCAACCACTATAATTTCTTTTGCAAAATCTCCAAGAGACTGCAAACACTTTTTTAAGTTTTCTGCTTCATTTAAGTTAACAATAATACACGAGATCATTTTTAAGCTTTATTTTAAGTTTGATAATGAAAGTATAAGATCATTGTATTCTTGAGTGATTTTATCCCAGTCGTATTTTTTTGCCTGCTTTAGAGGTTTATCCTGCCAATTTGCATTTAAAGCTTTTCGCAAGCCTTCCGCATAATTTTCACTATCATCAATATTTACAAAAACTCCTGCATCCTCAATAATTTCCCTTCGCGTTTCATCATCTGGTGCAACAATTGGCAAATTAGAAGCCATAGCCTCCAAATACACTAGACCAAAAGCTTCTCTATCCCATGAAGGCAAGGTAAAAACATCTGCTGATCTATAGACAGAAGGCATATCCTTGTAAGATGCCTTTAAAATCATAAACCTACTACCTAACATTTCATTTCCCATCTGCTCTAACTCCTGTCTTTGAGGACCTTCTCCAACTATTACCAGCGAAACATCCTTCATAATTGACACAGCTTTGATCACTTGTTGATGATTTTTATACCATTCCAGTGCACCAACAGATAAAACAATAGGGCCTTCTGGTAAGTTAAGTTTCCGTTTATTCGAAGAAAAACTATGTTTATTTCCACTGGGGTTAAATTTTTGTAAGTCTACACCGTTTGGTATACAAACAACCTTAGAGCCCCAAGCAAAGGCTTCAGCCCACTTCTTAGCTTTTTTTGTAAGCGCTACAAAAACATCAGGCTTACCTACTACAATATTCCAAATATCATCTTTGCCTATACCACTCTGTCCTGTAATAATAATTTTATATTTTCCCCCTATAAGTCTACCCAGAGATACTTTGAGAGATTGAGATCTACCATTTATGGGTATTACCAAATCATACTTATTAGAAATGATTAAAGCTAGGTTATCTGCGTCTTTACCTGACAAGATATCAACATCATGGCTTTTCTTAAGCCTTGAGGAAAGCTCATACACAAAGTTTTCAGCTCCCCTACTATATACTTTTTGATACCTACTCAGTATTGCAATTTTCATATTTAATTTATGAATCTATACTTAATTAAAGTCCAAATAGCAGCTATTCCATCTTTATAACCGATTTTTTTACCTTCCTTATAAGTTCTTGGCTTAACCGTTATAGGCACTTCTACAATAGGAATATTTAATCTTAATATTTTGGCTGTGACTTCTGGTTCAAAGTCAAACTTTTCTGATTTAAGGCTTAATTTTTCCAGTAAATTCCTAGTCAATAGCTTATAACATGTCTCCATATCTGTAAGATGACTTCGGTAAACTAAGTTTGTAAAACCAGTTAAAAACTTATTTGCAATCAGATGAACAGGCATTACTGTTTTATCCTTACCCCAAATCTTCAAAGGATAATTAACCAGCCTTGTGCCGTAAACTACTTGAGCATTATTTGTGAGTATCGGTATTAACAATTTTTTATAATCAGAAGGATTATATTCTAAATCTGCATCCTGAATTATGAACAAATCTCCACTGGAGTGCTTTATACCTGTTCTTATTGCAGCTCCTTTTCCTTGATTTTTTTCATGATTAATAATTTTTATATTACCCTTAATTTTTTGCAAAATTTTTAAGGTACTGTCTGTCGATCCGTCATTTACAACAACTATCTCTTTTTTAACACCCCTAGGTAATGAAACCTCCAGGACTTTTGTAATCAGCTCTTCTACAGTTTTTTGCTCGTTAAAAATAGGAATAATTATTGATAATTTCACAGTTTTTTTGTTGCTATAGCCAAAAGCGATGTACCAATTAGTGGTTCTATAATTTTTTCAAAAAAAAGAAATGGGGGAGAAACTAAATCAAATAACTTAATTTTATTTTCATCAACATCCTTTTCTTTTAAAACTTTTCCTGTAATAAACCATCCTATTGCTCCTAACAGATTTAGCTTTCGAATATTTCTTATATTAAATTGAGCATTTATTAATAAGTTTTGCAACTGTTTTTTATCATATCTTCTGAAATGATCAATGTTTTTATCAATTTCTCCATATAAAAACTGATGTGCAGGAACAAGTAAAATTAAATATCCATCTTCTTTGAGTGCACTAGATATATTTTCTAGTGCAGTTTTATGATCTTTGATATGTTCTAAAACATTTATACAAACAATAGCATTAAACTTTTTGCCAATTGAAAACTTTTTTGAAGATATGTCAGCAATTTTATAAGTTATATTTGCTTTCTTCTCTTTGGATAAATTTATAATATATTCCTGTTCTATATCAATTGCAGTAACACTTCCGTGTTGGGCAAGGTAACCGGTAAAATTACCGATCCCGCAACCAACTTCCAGTATTTCTCCTTTTAAGTATTTTTTAAAAAGATTAAAAGTCCACTGGTTATACGAGGTTGCAATACTCATACTTTCTAAAGTCGGCTTTCCTGAAATCATATCTTCTCTCCTACAAATACTAAATGGGGACCCCAGAAAACAAACGGGTAAATATTTCCATCTCCTAAAAAGCGGAAAATCCTTTGAAAATATTTTGCATTAGGCAGCTCTTCACCCCAGCAAGAATTCGCAATTATCATCCTAACATTTTTTACAGATAAATAGTCAACTAAGGATCTTATATAAGGCTCAATTGTGGTATCCCAATCGATATCATATTGCTCCTTTGTTGATATAGGCTCTACTTTATTCCAGCAAAGTTTCTGGCTTTTGAAAAAAATCGATTTTATATCATCAATTAATCCTATGAAAATTTTTATTAATCTGGATCCTTTAAAAGGTGGCGAGCAACGATTAGGAGCTCCATAATTGGGGGCAAGTAATACTATTTTTCCCCCCTTTTTTAAAACTTTTAAAGCCTGATTTAAGACTTTCATTGGGTCAACCAAATGCTCCAGTACAAATGCAGAATAAACAAGGTCAAACTCATCTTCATCAAAAGGCAAATTCTCAAGGTCACCTTGTACAAATTCTATACCTTTGTACTTTAACCTTGCCATCTCAATTGCCTTATCAGAAATATCAATCCCTACTAACCTTTTGCCGCTACCCTTTAAAAGATTTAATCTTGTACCCTCACCACAACCTAGGTCTAAAATAGTGTTTGCATCTTTGCTTGATAAAAGCAGCGCTTTCATCCCTGGATGATTATCATCAAGACTTGCCTCTCCTGCTTTGGTGTAATATTTTTCAGTGTGCCAAATATCTAGGGAGTTTTTCATAGTTAGTAACCAGATTTTGACTTAAGCAACCTTCTTTTTACCTTTCTTGGAATAGATAAAATTGCAGACTTTAGATAAAAAGACTTACTCATTTTCTGAAATGGCGACTTGATAAAGGAAGGATATTCTCGGTAGAAAACTTCCGGAAACAAAAAGTCATTAGGAAATTCTTTGCCAATTTCATATTTTAGCTTAAATGACCTCTTGGGAACTTTCTCATCTAGTTTTCTGCTGCTAGATCTAATCATATTTGTAAAATGCATATACGGCGCATCAAGAAAAACTCTTTCCGCTTGAGGCCTATCTTGGATTAATAAATGATTCAAATCATATAACCCCAGTTGCCCATGTGGCTTTTCAAAATGAATTCCTGGAATTTTTCTGTTAACAGCTCTTATATTAATATGTCCTTTTTTGTCATCAATCCTATATTTGCCTGCCTCTTTCTCCTGATAATGATAAATGTCGCCTACAATATTGTAATAGGGAGTAACTATTGAATCTAGTTTGTCCCCTTGCTTGTTAACTAAATCAACTAATTTTTTAATCGATTTATCCCACCAAACCTCATCACCATCTACTATCAAAAACCAATCGTTTTTTGTCTCCTCAAGCATTCTTTGCCGGACAGATGTATACGCCACTGGATCTACAGGACCTATTTCTCTGAAATCAATTTTGCTTTTGTTAACCTTTATCAACTCCTCGACAACTTTTGATGTATTATCACTGCTTCCCGTATCCCATATTAGTACCTTATCAACAAAATTTATCACACTCATCACCGCAAACCAAAGATACCTTTCTTCGTTTTGGACAATGGTATTGGCCCAAATCTTACTCATTACTATTTATCCTTCTTAATAGCCAGAGCAGTGAAATTGTAAAATTTACAATCATTGCCAAAAGCACTGTAATTGCTGCACCTATAGCACCGTAAAGAGAAATTAAAACCCAACCACAAATACTTATTATCAAAAGATGCACAATTGATAAATAGATAAACAATTTAGAGTAACCGAAGTAATAAAATATAGCATTATGAATTGGCGCCGAAAGCAAGAAAACCAGCATTGCCAGGAGTAAAATTGTAAAAAGAATTGGCACTCCCTGAGAGTATTCACTGCCAAACAAAATTGGAATCAACCAAATCACAACTGGTATAAGAAGAATTGCTGCTCCTGCCAGCCCTGCAACCATCATCTCTGTCTTTTTTAAATAAACAATCAGATCTTTATTAGAAGCCATGCCAGCCATTTTAGGCGCCAGCACCACACCTAATGCTCCAATTATCTGAGGAATAACAGCTACAAGCTGATTAGCTACTGCATAAAAGCCAAGCTCTACAGAGCTTATCAACCTTGCAGAAATAAATGTATCCAGTCTTGCCGAAAAAGCTGCTAAGAAGGTTGAAAGAGCTATCCATTTGCTGTAATGGTAAAAATCTCTGCCTATTTCTGAATCATTTTGTACCTTTAAAAAGTTTTTTGGGAAAAATAGTAAAGAAATGAAAAAACCAACAAAAGGAATTGAAATATAGACAATTAAAACAGCAAGTAAATCTAATTTATTCCATAGAAATAAAGCCATAATCATCAAAAGTCTTACTAAATTTGTACCTACCTGAAAGCTGCTCCAAACCCAGAATTTTTGCAGTGCCTGCATAAGTGAGTTAGAAAACATATAAAACTGCATTCCAAAAACACCGATAAATGAAATAAACAGTGGTTGCAAAAGCTGATCTTTTCTAAAAATATTTGTGGCCAGAAAAGGAGATATTAAAAGTCCGAGCAACACCATCAAAATCGAAGACACGAGTTTTACTTTAATAGAAAGTTTGATAAACTTAAGAGCTTTGTTGGAATCTGACTTCCAATATTTGCCTACAAACCTCACCAAACCTGTATCAACTCCTAAATCAGAAATATCTGTTATGAGTGTCAAAACCATAATCGCAACCACTAGAAAACCAAAATCTGAGGGGCCTAGGAAACGCGCACTTAATATATAAAAAAGTGCCCCAAGTAAACCACTAATAACAGTACCGCTAAACGTTATTGCTGACTGTCTAAAAGTAGCTGTAGCCAGGAGAGGCCTGATATTATTTAACATTCGTTTTAATTATACTTATTTTAGCTTAATAAGAAGCAAGAGTATTACCAATAATGTAGCAACACTAACTAGAAAACCATAATAAACAAGCTTTTGAGGCTCAAATTCTACTATGTATTCTCCATTAGTTAACATGAATCCATTTAAAAATCCATATACAGAAACTGAGGATTTACCATTTATTTTCCAGTGAGGATCATATTTCTCGCTAAACACAAGCATTGTTTCACTATCTAAATTCTCAACCTTTATTTTATACTTGGTTGGATCTACTTGCTCATACACTACCTTGCCTTTTGCACCTTGAGTATTAGCTTCTTTAAACTCTATTATTCTATTGCGGTCTTCTAATTCTTTAGCTTTATTAATGTACCTTTCCCAATCTTTGGTATTGATTGCTGCAAGTGCATTTATTACATTAATATCTCCAGAAGTTTTAATTTTTAAGGGCTGATCATTGATTTCTCCTATCACAAACCATTTAAAGTTAGCCTTTTCATATTCAAATACCCTGTCTGGAATATCCTTACTGCCGGTAATTTTTTTATAGCTTTTACCTAAATTTTCGTAAGTGTTTACTTTTCCAATAACTTTATCTTCTTGATAAAATATCATTTCTCCGGATTTTGGACTTAGCATCACCCTGGCAAGCAATAATTTCCCATTAGCTAGTTTATCTCTGGTTAATAGAAGCTCATTTTCCCCCTCGCTTATTGAAAGACCTCCTCCTAAATAATAATCCTGGTTGTCTATTTTGTATTTTTGCTGGAGAAAATTCCGCCACCATAAGAAATCACTTGATTCCCTTTTCCACCATCCATTTTTATTCGGTTCGGAGGCTAAAGCTTGAGAAGGAAAGTAGAGGTTCTCTTTAGAAATAAAACTTGCAGTCAAATCGGTTAAGTCTTTTTCGTAAAGAGTAAGTAAGGTTGATGATGATTCCAGCAATGTTGAAATAAGGCCTGGATGTTTATCTAAGAAAACAAGCGCATTATTTGATAAAGATAAGTCTGCGCTTTTAGTCGCTTCATTTAGTATTTCATCAGACCCAATAACATACCAGGTATTTGAAGTTAAGAAAAATTTACTCTGAGGATTCTTAACCTTAAAGGTCGGGATTTTGACACTTTCAAGTTTCTCAAGCCAGGAAAGATTAGACAATTGCTCTAAAAAGTCATAATAATACTCCGTGTTGTTGTTGTTACTACTAGGTTCTCTTAGTGAGTCAAGATATGGATAAACAAGATACCCAATTCCTGAAACATTAAACATCTCCTGGATAAATGGTCCTTCTCTTAGAAAATTAAACAACTCGTAACTGCCAACTATTCCTGATGCAAATGGTCTTTGGTCATATATTCTTGACGCCTCAACAGCTGGATGAATTGCACTTGTGTAGCTTAGTGGTGTTCTGTTGGGAATCCAAAAAACTCTAGAGAACTGAGAATCTTTTTTCAATGCCTCACTTAATTCTTCGTATTCCTTTTGGTATCTTGGAAGAGAAAAAGTTCCAGTCATCTCACCTAACCATACAGGCCTTAAAAGAAATATAAAATATAAAATTATTGAGAAAACAAATAGGTTAACTAAACGCTTATGCTTTAATTTTTTTTCAATTTCACTAACTGTGATTCCTAGTAATAGACTATACGCTAGGGCGATTAGAAAGTAGAATTTAGTGGTGTCTCGAAATAAAGAAAATCCTGGTATGGTTTCAAAAATCCAGGGGTAAAATTGAGGAAATGGTTCTTGTGAACCCTTGGTAAGAAAAATTGCCAACAATGCAATAAGTACCCAAAAACCTACTATATAATTTTTGTATCTTAGAATAGGCGCCAAAAAAACTAAGATAGGGATCAGAATAAACTCCCATTTTAAAGGCGAAATAAGACCAAAAATATTTTTATACCAATGAGGAGTAATCATTAAAAAAGCGTGTCCTAGGGTTGGCGAGTTAATAAATGATGTCTGGATTAATCCTCGATAAGCATCAAATTGAAGTGGTACTAGAAATAGAGGAAGCAACCAATAAAAGTTAAGGCCAACTATTATAAAAACAACAATTATTGCAAGCGTAACCCAACTTTTAAACCAATCTAAAAACTTTTTATTTTGCAGAAATAATAATTCATAGAAAAATCTAATTATTAAAACTAAAGTCATTAAAAATATAAATCTTATATCCAAAGAACCCAGAATAAAAACTGCGGTCCCGGAAATAAGCTTCGCCTTTAAATTACTGTAAATAGATTTCTCCAGTAGAAAATACGCTACTGGAAACCAGGCATAGGTTAAAGCAATTGATATTTGTCCTCCATCAATTACAAGTAATAGATAAGTATTTAAAACATAAAAAGCAGCAGAGACTATTCTTGCTATGAAGGATAGATTATACCTTTCTCCTATTTTCCAAATACCGAATATACTTAGTATTAAAGCAAGCAGAGTAAGGAGCTTTTCGATAGCGCTAAAGCTTAAACCTCCAAGTGCGCAAAGTCCAACAACCGCGTTGATCGGCCATGACCATAAGGTAAAAACAGTATACTCACCTAACCCCACAGAATCTCGGGAAGTCCAAATCTTTGGTAAACTAAAAAAGGCTTTTATAGATTCTCCTGAAGTAATAGGAAGATCATTCGCAACCTTGGGTCCAGGAGTAAATAAAATCCAGTAAACACTTAAGATAACAACAAAAAGAAATAAGAGTTTTTTATTTAGCATTTGATTTTAATTCCCTCAGGTACTGAAAATACCCAATGGTCAGTAAGCCAAATGAATAAGTTATTACTCTTAAGCCAAACCCATTAAAACCTAAAACCAGAAAAATACCGCTGATTAAAATCGCTGCTAAGGCTAAAGTGAAAGAAACTTTACTCGAAAGATTGAATTTCAACACAATTAAAAACCATAAAAATAGTAAAATAGTTCTAATCTCCATACCCACCTAAATACAAATTATATCAAAGCGGCTCATTCTTTCGATGTTTTAACATCTTATATAGCGTAAAAATTAACAATGAAATCGTGGTCGCTATTCCAGCAGTCACACCTATATTAACAATCTTCTTGGGCGAAAACTCTATTTTAAAATTATATTCACCAACCTCATCTATGTACCAGGCATTGCCATACAGATTTGCTATTAAATGAGACTTTGGAAAATATTTTCTTTTACCGTCGTCTAAAACTAGTTTCCATTCTGGATGGAATGTCTCGTTAAATATTAAAAATGTGGGTTTTGAGATACGCACTTTACCATGATAAAACACGGGACTTATCATATCGTTACTTAAAACTTCTTTTTGTTCACTATTTTCTTCTCCTATAGAATTTTTTAGGAATAACTCTTTTCCTAGTATTTTTTGAATTTTAAAATTTCTAATATGTATTGACGGATAATCACTAAAAAAGTTCTGCTGCGGGATAACTAAAATTCTTATGGCTGCGAACTGAGTTGTAGTTCTTAAAGGAGGTAAAACAAGATTGTAACTTTGGAAACCACTAGTGGGGATTTGATTAATATATTGATTTACTTGATAATTTTTTTGTCCGATTGAGTTCTCATTGTCAGTATCTTGGATTAGTTGAACATAAAACCCCTTCCCACTAGTTTGTTTTACATCTAAACTTACTTTATACGTATCTCCTCCTAAATTATTGGGCAGTTCATTCTCGATAAAACTTACTTTATCAGAGGTGGTAACTAATTGAATAACTTCCCCTTTTAAACTCACATCACCAGCTTTTATGAGCTGGTCATACGACAAGAATAAATTTTTGGATAAAAGCTGGGGAATACTTATTTCATAGTGTCCTCTCTCGAATTTATGTTCACCGAAGGAGATCAAATTTCCGTTGATGGAACTAAAATTTTGAAACTTGTCATTTACTCTGATTCGCAAACCATTTAAATCTTCTTTACTAACCTGACTTAAATAATCAGGAAGTAAAATTTGATAACTTTGAGGGTAAGGAACTTCGAACTTGAAAACAGTTACCCCTTCCTGATATTCAGGTAAAAAGTTATATTCCTTTAACCTACTCTCTAAATACAGTGCAATATCTGATCTATGAATTATTTTTAATAAATGCGAATGCAAAAGAAAAGTCGTTGTAAAATCTGTCCTCTGAATATAAAAAAATAAACGTGACTGTTTTGGATCCTTCTTAAATATATCTTCCAAATAATTTTGATATTCTTCTATACCTAGCCCATTCAGCTTTGCTACTTCAACTAGTTTTTTACTACTTAAAATAATCTTTTTATTCAGCTGGTCTGCTAGTACCTCACTATTCTCAACCAATAAAGAAGTAACCCTTGCCATTGGCTCAAAAAGCAGATCAGCTGATGAAGGATCATTTAGAACTCGATTGATAACTGAATCTTTTGTGCTCTGATCTATATTTATATAATTGAATGAATCTTTTGGAAAAAGTAAACCGTCTTTTGCGTTAGGAGTCTCACCATCAAAGCTTGTTGCTGTTGTTACCATTAATTTTTTATCATGTAATAACCATGGCCACATTGAAAAAGAATGAGGAGTCGATACGAGTTGGGCATTTTCAAAAAGAGTTATCTTATGCTTGAAATAGTTTGACTTCAGTTTATATATAATCAAATTTCCAAATCCTGCTTTTCTTTCTAAAAACTCTAATTTATCAAGAATTAATTCTGTTTCTTGAGGATTGTAAAGCTGTTTTTCTTTCCACTCAATATCTTTATGTAAAATGATATATCTAATATTAAAATCTTGTAACATCTTTACTATTACCCCTGGATTAGAGGCATAGGGTTTATGAAATATAAAGGAAAGTCCTGCTAAAGCATTGCTAATTCCTGGGATATCTAAACCTCTGGCAATTGAAGGCAAAGAGGTAAATATGGCAGCAGATGGTTCCACCCCGGAGTAACCATACTGCCAAGTGTATGTAATGTCTTCTGACTGGGGTAGAGGTAAATGTAGAATTCTTCCATCCCAGTTATTGGCAGTATCGGAAAGGTCGTTTTTAATCCAGTCGTTGGCCTGATGGTAGCTTTCTGGTATTTGAACAAACATTGGTTTTTCCAGGCTACCAAATAGATTTCCTGCCCACATAGGCCATAAAAATACCGAATGCAAGATAACAAAAGTTACTAAAACAAGATATGATTTAAATTTACCAATCAGTTTAGGCAAAGTGACAAGTAGATACCAAAAACCCAAAGCAAATAAAATTGCATAAATTAAAGGCAGTAATATTCCCAGTTTTTCAAAAGGATTCCTGATAACTCCAAGTGGGAAAAAGTGAGAAAATCCAAATATATAAGGAAACGAGAAAGGGGGAGCTGCTCCTTTGGCCAACATTAAGACTATCAAAAAAAGAAGGCTCCACATAGCATATGTTTTTTCCTTAAGTCCCTTGATAAAACCTACAAATACCACCAAAATAAAAAGCCAGGATATAAATACAAAAAGTGGGGTTTGGTAGATACTGCCAAAGTCAGCATGCCAATAAAGATAAAAGGGGTTAATCAGGCGTAAAGTAAAGGGTAAGCTAGTTTGGTTAGAGAGGGCTACTAATGTGGTTAAACTATCATCTGTTGTATGTTGATTTGCAAATAAAGCCGGGCTGATATTAAAAGTAGGGATAAGCCACCAGCTATTGGTTAAGAGCCAAAAAAATACACCCCCTAAAAAAGCAGCTGCTAAATTTAAGGCAGCCTTTCTTCCT
>JACPKM010000009.1 GCA_016187025.1 Candidatus Daviesbacteria bacterium | reverse complement strand
TTAAGTCAAACAGGAAGGGAGGCTTGTATGTGGATTTTCAGCAAATCCAAAAGTAAGATTTCATCAAGACGTCAGATCCGGATAAAAGAGGTCAAGGACAGTATCCTGGTGCTTCCTAACAACCATTACCGCTTGGTCATAAAAACATCATCTATAAACTTTGAGCTGAAAAGCTCAGATGAGCAGGATGTGATCATTGATTCCTTCCAAAACTTCCTAAACTCCCTGCCAAGTGAGCTACAAATCCTTATCAGAGTCAGGGAGGTTGATATTGACAGGTATCTGGAAACTATCTCCAAAACAAAAACTCATGAAAAAGAAAAAGTGTATAAAGAGCAGATTGTAAATTACTGTGAATTTATCAAAGATTTAGTTTCTGGTAACAAAATATTATCCAGAAGATTTTATGTGATTATTCCCTACCACCATACTGACAAAAACAAGGATTTTAATCTCATAAAAGAGCAGATTAATTTAAACCGGGATATTGTACTAAGAGGGCTGGAAAAACTGGGCATGAAAGCCAGACAATTAGACAGTCTGGAGCTTTTAGATTTGTTTTACAGCTTTTACAACCCCCAACAGACCAAAACCCAGGAGCTAAAAGGCAAAACCATAGAAACACTGCTTACCCAAACCTATGCTTAATATACTAAACGGCTTTAAACACAAAAAAAAGAGAGTTTCCCAAAAGCAGGTTCTTAAAAAAAGCATGCAGTTTAATTTTGGCGAGCAGGACCAGATTGATTTAATTTCTTACTCAGGATTATCAGAAGAAGCTTCTTACCTGCAAATGGGGGAAAAGTTTGTTCGAACACTTTTTATCTCTGGATATCCATATGTAGCCTCAACCGGTTGGTTAAACATGTTAATCAACTTTAACCATAATGTAGATATCTCCTATCATATTGAACAAGTTGACCCACTGCTTGCTTTACCTAAATTAAACAGAAAGATCACTGAACTTGAGTCAACCAAAAGAACCATGCTAAAAGCTGGTAAAGTATTAGGCTCAGAAATCACTGATCCCCTGGAATCTGCCATGGAATTAAAAGACAAAATCCAAAGAGGGCAAGAAAAGTTATTTCAAGTTTCTATCTATATAACCATTACTGCAGACAGCTTAACAGACTTAAACAAAATCACTACTCTTTTAGAAACTGTTATGTCTACAAGGTTATTCTATATAAAAACAGCCACCTTCCAGCAACTTGAAGGTTTGCAATCAACCTTACCCAGAGCAGAAAACTTACTTAATCAAAGAAGAAACCTGGATTCATCCTCCGCAGCTTTAACCTTTCCTTTTGTTTCTTCAGAACTAGTTCAGGAATCAGGAATTTTATATGGCATTAACAGATCCAATAATTCATTGGTCATTATTGATAGGTTCTCCCAAAACAACGCCAACTCAATTATCTTCGCCCAATCTGGAAGTGGTAAAAGTTACACTGCAAAAGTTGAGATACTCAGGCAACTTATGCAGGGAACAAAAGTGATAGTTATTGACCCTGAACGGGAATATAAACAGCTAACAGCCTCAGTAAATGGAACGTATATAAAAATATCTGCAAAATCCAAAGAAAAGATTAACCCTTTTGATTTTTCTATGAGTTCAAGAAGCGGAGAAAATGAACTGGCAGAACATATCCAGGATTTAACAGAAATCCTTTCACTCATGGTTGGAGGGCTAAATGCCGAAGAAAAAGCAGCCATAGATAAGGCAATTTTGCAAACATATAAAAACTTTGGCTGGTCAATGAATTACTCATATGTGCCGAAAGTAAACAGAAGCACCAGAGGCAGAAAACTAAAAACCAAAAGTTACCCGATTCTTAAAGACCTGTATAAAACTCTCAAAAAGATGAAGCAAAAGAATTTATGCTCAAGACTTGAAAAGTTTGTGAAAGGATCACTCTCTACTGTTTTTGACTCCCAGACTAATATAGAGCTTGATAATAGACTGGTTATCTTTGATATTAAAGACTTAAATGAATCCCTAAGGCAAATTATGATGTTGGCTATTGCCAACTTTGTCCATTCCCAGGTTAAATCAAACCCCCAAAAAAGGATTTTAGTCATAGATGAGGGTTGGATGCTCCTTGCTCATGAAGAAAGCGCCAGATTTGTCTCAGGGCTTGTCAGAAGGGCAAGGAAATACTACTTAGGGGTAACCATCATCTCCCAACAGGCAAATGATTTTTTATCCCAGGAATATGGAAGGGCAATTGCTTCGCAATCATCTCTGAGAATTCTAATGAAACAGGACACAACCACCATTAAAAAAGTCTCAGAAGAGTTTAACTTAAGTGAGTATGAGCAACATTTCCTTCTAACTTGTGATAGAGGTGAAGCATTAATTATTGCAGATCAAAACCATGTAGCTTTAAAAGTAGTAGCTTCAGAAAAAGAACATCCACTGTTAACAACTGATCCTAAAGAAATTTATATCTGAATCTGGGAAATCTATTTAAAACCTAGTTCCCCAAGGAAATCTTGAAAGGCTTTAGGCATACCTTGTTTCGATGTGTCATCTCCAGGATTAAAGTCAACTATGGACTTAGGATCTACTCGATTTCTTAGATTTACACCAGCATGCAATATAGACATTAATACTTTTGCAACTAGCGTTGCTCCATATTTTTCAGCAGCTGATTTGTTAATAGCATCTTTAGTTAGGTCAATAATATCCGAGGCAAAAAGAGATAGTTTATCCAGATTAGCTACTTCATAACCAATAAGAAATAAAGTTTCAACGACTCCTTGGATAACTCTAGGATCATCAGCAGACAAGAGCTCTAAGTCTTGTACGACTTGTAATGGACCACCTATAACTGCAGCTTCCCATTTTTCACCAAACTTGGCTTGCATATCTTCATGTAAATAGAGGGATGCTTCTTTTATAGCCGGACCTGCATATGGAGTAGACATTAAACGATTATTTGATACAACCTGTAACAAGGGTGCTTTTTGAAGTATTTCACCTCTTTTTTGCTTTCTTACATATTCAGGAGTTAGTTTTTCTAGCCCTTTCTCAACCCTTACTGCAAACTCGCTCCTTTCTTCTATCATCCAAGGAGTAACATCTCTTAACAAATTGGAATCCTGGAACTCATTCCAAAGAACTTCTTCAAGGGCTAGAACAAACAGCCTGCTCAACCTTGGATTATCATAAAGCTTTTCAAGGAATAAACCATAGCCTTCTATAAGTAAACCTGATGTTAGTTTACCTTGTTCTTCCACTTCGTTAGGAAATTGCCACTCTCCTCGGGTAACACGCTGCCTAATCTCTCTGAATGTATCTTGTGCTACCGAGATGGTTGAGTTATCTCTACTGCTAATAATACCTTCTGGGGTAGGTATTGGTTTACCTTCCAGCTCGTTTCCCAAAGCAACAACGTTAAAATAGTTCATTCTGTCTAGTTCAGCCTCAGGAGAAATGACCTTTGATAGGGTATCTAAACCTGCATGAAATTCACTTATCCTTACTTCAAAGCTTGCTGGATCATTTTTAATCTCAGTGGTTCTTCTTCGAACATTAGGTATAGCTCCCAGATATAAATCTGCTCCTTTTAGCATGAGGCGTTGAGCTATTTGTATCTCTTTTGTCATGGGGATATTATATAGATTCCAGAAGCCAATTTCAACTATAGGATATCTCTATTAATCACTAATGTATAATACACTTACCTGCCTGATGGCAGATGAATTATTTTAAACTCTTTTATACCTTTTGGTCTTTCCGCAATGAGCTTTACTACGTTTCTTTGGCCTTTCTCCTTGTTCTTCTGATGCCTGTTTTTGCAGTCTTTATGCTTACTCATGCTGGGATAGATATTATCTCAGACAGGTTAACATCGGTTAATGAAGAAAATAAAACTGTAGAGATACATGATCCTACAACCGGAGAGGTTGTAGACAGTATTGACCTGACAATGGCCTGGCCTGCAACAGGGGTTTATACTTTAGAGTTTGGGCAGTCAAGCGGGTTTCAGGTATTTCATACAGGGATTGATATAGCGAGTGCCAACGGAAAAGTGGGTGATCCCATAAATCCTTTGTTGCCTGGAAAAGTCATCTATGCCGGTGAAATATGGTGGGGATATGGGAAACATATTATTATTGATCATGGAGATAATATCACTACTGTTTATGCCCACCTGGATAAAATCTTTGTTTACAAGGATCAGGAGGTTAAAACAAACAAGCATGTGATAGGAAACATGGGATCAACAGGCTGGTCAACAGGCCCCCATTTACATTTTGAAGTTAGAGTTTATGGAATCCCAGTAGACCCTAGAACATTTTTAGGAAGTGGTGCACCTACTTCTTCTCAATAACTACAAAGTATGTGCTAGGATAAAATCATGAGGGAAATTTACAAGATATATGCCTCAACATTTTTTGTAGGTCTTGCACTTTCTGTATCGGTGATTAGCACTCTTTACTATCTTGCAAATGGATTAAATCAAGCACAAGTTGCAACCATCTTCTCGGTATTTATGATTGGTATGGCATTATTTGAAATTCCAACCGGTGGGATTGCGGATACATTTGGCCATAAAAAATCGGTATTTTTAGGTATATCTGTTCATGCCCTAAGCAGTTTGATCACAGCTTTATCATCAAGCTTTGAGATGTTTTTATTTGCAATGATTCTTGCGGCACTAGGTTTTGCCCTTGTTTCCGGAGCTTACTCCTCTTTAATCCATGATATTTTAAACAAGCTTGGGAAAGCTCAAGAATTTACAAAAGTGAATGGCAGAATGGGTACGATGCTTTTAGTAGGACCATTATTTGCGAGCCCCTTCATGTCATTGCTCTATACAAGCAATATCCGGTATCCCTGGCTTTTGGCTTTTACGTTGCTTCTTATTGCGGCAATCCTAATGTTTCTTGTTAAATGGGAGTTTAAGGATATCAAACCTACATTTGGCACATATTTTCAGAAAATGAAAAATGGGGTAATCACTGTTATTAAAAGCAAACCTATAATAGGTTTGATAATTATCAGTATAGGCCTAGGTTTTGGGAGAAGTTTATTTTATCAAAATATCAACCAACCTTACCAATTAAGCATTGGCGTCAGCATTGCTCTTATTGGGACTGTGGCTGCTATTATTTCCGGAGCTGATGCATTAGTTTCAGCTTTTGCCCACAAGCTTTTTGACAAAATTGGTTCATATCCATCTCTTTTGTTTATCGTAATTGTCCCAGCTTTGTCTCTAATAGTGCTGAGTCAAATAAATACTCTTTTAGGATTATTACCAATCCTCATTTTCTTAATGGTACATACCTATCGAGAAACAGTTATCATGACGCTTTACCAGAAGGAATCACAAGATACTTCAAGGGCCACCATGATCTCTACTACCAGCTTTTTAACATATATTTTTGTTGGGCTGATGTTACCTATTGGAGGACTTGGTATTGATGCTCTCGGAATTAGAAGTATGCTGCTTGCCATAGCTATACTGAGTTTATTGCTTAGTTTAACAGGTATATTTGTATACGCTAAATCCAAATAAAAATTCCGATAACCACAATTATGACCAGTATTCCCACAATCCACCAAATATAACCCCTGGATGATTTTCTCATCTCAATAGAAGAGTAATTAAATGGCTTCTTCTCCTCCCTTTTAAAAATATTCATTAATTTACTTCTACCATAAACATTAAACCATCATAAAAGACATATACCCAAACGCTTTCTCCTGACTTCGCCAATTACGTACCCCAATTGAGTTTTGCAAGCTTGAGAAGGTCTTTGGTTTCCTGATCTTCCACCTCACTATATTTAGAAATCCGTTCTCCACTGGCGTTATTTTCCACAATCACTTCTTTTATTTGAT
>JACPKM010000008.1 GCA_016187025.1 Candidatus Daviesbacteria bacterium | reverse complement strand
ATCCTTTTGCTTTATAAATGGCTCGAGCTCGTTTCTGAGCAAGTTCTGGATCTTCTATCTCCTGTACCCTTTCATATCCAACTCTGGCTAACCACCTTTTGAAAGGCTCTGCTTTGGGAGAAGGGATTGACTGGATAATCCTAAAAATACCTTCAGTATTGGCGCATCTTACTTTCTGTTTGCCTCCTGCAGTTTCTATCAGAAGGGGGTGTTCAATTTGAACCCACCCTTTAGCCAACTCTCCATCCCGGTTAAGCATATTTTTTAAGTATTGCTTAGGGTTTTGAGAATCTGTTAAAGCAACAATTACATCGGTGATAACAAACCACCACTCATTTTTATGAATGGTTTTCCGTATTTTTCTATTTCGGAAAATTGCTATTTTGGTTGTTTGTACTATTTCTTGATTCATACTAATTAACAAACACTTTTTCAGTTTACGATAACCTGACGTTTTTGCTTTATATGCTGATATTCCAGTACTTTTTCTGCTGGTGATAGGCCATTCAAAACCTTATGGGGGAAGTAGTTCCAAGCGTCATTTACAGTTTCTAAAATATCCTGTATCGCTATTTCACCCTGGCCAGTATCAAACATTGCTATGATATCAGTCATGCAATCATGACTATCCTCATTAAATATCATATCCTTAACGTCTTCCAGATTAAAACCACTTCTTGCTATTTTGAGTAAGTCTCTAATTTCACCTTCGATTCCTTTTCTTCTTAAAGCAATTTCAGCAGGTTGTGATCTATTCTTTTCTAAAATTCTTTGATAACTGCGGGATTCAGTTAACCTACTCCAGAAAAGTTGCAAACTTTTATTGATTGATGGTTTCATATCTTGGATATATTGAACTCTTTCAGTTCCATTATCGTACTGATCAATCAGTAATTCGACTTTGTTGACAAGATTCAGATACTGGTGCTCTGCTTCTTTCTGCATACTCTTTTGCACCTCTGTTAATTTCTTGCCTGCTGGATATACAAATGGATGCGTGCGAGAGGTAAGGGATATATAAAGCCAATCTGCACTTTTGCGGATTGCTTCACGGACAGTACCGTTCGGGTGTTGAAGGAGTTTTAAAGTAAAATCCGCTAACCTATCAAAATATTCATCCCCCAATGATAGAAAAAATAAGCTTAATCCAGAGGCAAAAGCGGCTTGATTTTCTACTTTTTCTATTTGATAGAATTTCGGAAGGTATTCAAATACTATATAGGTACTCCTATGAAATGTTTTTCCTTCCTTATTGCATAATTTTTCAATATCTTTTTTTGCACTTCTTACCTGCTCAGGATTACCTGTTGTTAAAATGTCTAACATTTTCCTTAATTCCCGTTCTGTTTCTTTTTTAGTCATAGATTTACTTTTGGTTCAATTTTAGCAAAAGCTAATAACTTTTTACTGAGTTATTAACTTAATAATATCTTCTCTTCGATATCGCCTTTCTCCGACTCCTCGCTTATCACCTATCCTGATAGCTTTTAACTTTCCATTATTATCCCACCTTCTTAACGTTGTAGGTACAACTCCTAATATTTTTGCTACTTGGTTAATATTTAAAAGTCTTGGTAATCTTATCTTATTTTCTGCCATTTTAATTAAAAATAGTTATTGTACTTTATTATACAGAAAAAACCCGTATCTGACCATAATTAAAAGGGGACAAACTATAAGGAAAATTGATCTATTCTTTGATCTCCGGGATTTTTGAGGCTAATTCCGGTTGTAACCACCATATTAAATCTGGTAAAATCTTCATAGAAAGAAGGGTTTCAACGAATTCTCGCAGTCTGTGGAGAGTATCGTTGGGGTCACAGTCGAGGATTTTCTTGGACAAACAATGTATCAGAGAAAATTGGTAAACACATTTGAGTTAGTAAAAGACAAAAAATAATTATGAAACTCATTTCAAAAAATCCTTCTAAAAATTACGAAATACTAGGCGAGGTTAATGTTTCTAGCAAGAAAGAAGTCAAAAAAGCAGTAGTAGCTGCTCGAAATGCTTTTCTGGCGTGGGCAAATTTGTCTTTGGATACTCGATGTAGATATATAAAATCGTTCTTAGACGTTTCTAGAAAAAGAAAAGAAGAAATTTCACAATTTATTGCAAAGGAAACTGGACGGCCAATCACAAGCGCTAGGGCAAATGTTGAAGGTGGATTTGAGTATTTTGAAGCATATATAAAAATGGCTGATAAATATTTACTACCCCAAGTTACTTACGAATCAGGTAAAGAGGTTCACAAAATACTTCGTGAGCCGCGGGGAGTAATTGCCGCAATCCTGCCCTGGAATTACCCATACATGAATATTTCATGGCAGTGCGGACAAGCGCTTATTGCAGGAAATACCATTGTTTACAAAAACTCGGAAGAAAATCCCTTATTTTCTCAACTTATAGCTGAACTAATTGAAAAATCTGATATTCCGAAAGGTGTTTTTAATGTTCTTTACGGAAATGGAGAAGTAGGTGACTATCTAGTACATCAAGATATAGATATGATTTCATTTACTGGAAGCACAAAAGTAGGGCAGGAATTAACCAAAATAGCAGCTGAAAAATTCATTCCAATAGTTGCTGAGCTTGGTGGATCTTCTCCTCTCATTTTGTTTGAGGATATAGAAATCACGGATGAAATAATTTCTTATATAGCCGGAAGAAGATTTGAAAATGCCGGACAAGCATGCGATGCTGTTAAACGTCTTATTGTCCACAAAAGTAAGTTTAACGAAGTAGTTGAAAAATTATCAGCTTATGTTTCAAAACAGAAAGTTGGAGATGCGCTCGACGAGAATACCGAAATCGGACCACTGATTGCCAAAAGACAAGTTGATCTTATTGACAAACAAGTACAGGATTCTATTAAAAATGGTGCTGATGTTGTTATTGGCGGGAAAAAGTCAAGCAAGTTACAAGGTGCGTATTATTTACCAACTATTCTCACTAACATAGAAAGAAGTATGCGCGTTTGGAAAGAAGAAACTTTTGGGCCTGTTTTACCCGTAATTTCCTTCGCTACAGAAAAAGAAGCCATAAATCTTGCAAATGATACAGAATACGGACTGACAGCCCATATACTAACGAATGATAAAGCACTTTTCCTAAGAGTTTCTTCGAAAATCAACGCAGGAAGTATTGCTCATAACCAAACTGAATTTTGGAGCCCCCTAAACCCTTTTGGTGGTTATAAAAAATCAGGTATGGGAAGAACTCATGGACCGTTTGGTTTTTACGAGTCAACACAAGTAAAAGTCATTTCTATGGAAAAGTAACTTGGGAGTTTCCGTGTGTCTGCGCAGGGGTGGGTGGGGGTGTCGTGTAACTTTGCGAGCCGAGCGGAGCGAGGCGAGCTAACACGATTCTTTGAAACGCGTTCGAATTTTTCGATAAACGCTCACATGACAGGTTTTCCACAATCCTGAATTTTGTTCCGATAATAATCGGAATGGATTGATAAATTGATCTTAAAAGAACTTTTACTTATAATTAACCTATGTTTAATGATTATAAAAGTTTTATTTTGCAGAAGCCCGACAAACGTCTCAGGCAGGTTTGTTTAAAAGTAACAAACTTTAAAGAAGCCAAAGAAATAGCAGATAAACTGATAGAAATAACAAAAAAGGTGGATGGGCCATTAAAAATTTCGCTTGGGATGGCTGCCCCGCAGGTTGGTTATGATAAAAGAGTAATAATCTTAAGAAAATCACAGGGTGAATATACGGTTATGGTAAACCCGAAAATCGTTAAGCAGAAATGGAATTTACCTATATTTTCAAGATGCTTTAGTGTTGATGGGGTTTTCATCATCAAGTCTCCTTACTGGATTAAAATAGAGTACCAGGATCTCCAAGGTAATTATAACTCCGAGGTACTAAGAGGTGTTAAAGCAGTAACTCTTCAGCAAGAAATAGACCATATTAATGGTGTGCTTATATCTGATATAGGACTAAGACTCCTTTAATAATGTTGGCAGAAGATTTTCTGATCCATCTAGGCCACAAGGATCGAAATTTTACCCATTGTGAATCGCCTAATATTCGTCTATAATTCGACTATAAGGAGAATTACTCAGCGAAGCCAAATTCTTTTTGACGAGCGCTAATACGTCTATATGTTCCAGGCTAAATATGCAATCACTAATCAGCTTTTAAGTAATATCAAAAGAATTAATACTTTGGTAAATGAACTAAATAACAGACGATTTCCTCATGTTGTATTAGTAGAACTTGAAAGAACTGCCAGAGCTGTTTCAACCTATGCCTCAACCAGTATTGAAGGCAATCCATTACCCTTAACGGAGGTAAAAAAAATTCTCAAATCTAAACCTGCTCATATAAACAAGTTTGATACTGGCGTATTAAGAGATAGTGAAAAGGAAGTTTTAAATTACAATCAAGCGCTACAGAACTTAAATGAAAATCTTGAAAAAGCGCAAATAAGATTATCCCTTAATCTGATCTTAAAAATCCAAAAGCAAATTACTGAAGGATTGCTACCAAAATTTGAATCCGGGAAATTGCGAGAAAAACCCGTAGTCGTAAATGATCCTAGAACCAGAAAAGTTATTTATCTACCTCCTGAAGCAAGAGATGTAAAGATACTTATAGAAAACCTAATAGAATTTATAAATGGCAATAGAAATGCAATTGACCCTTTAATTTTAGCTGGTATATTCCACAAACAATTGGTAATTATCCATCCTTTTATGGATGGAAACGGCAGAACAACCCGTCTTGCTACAAAAGTTTTATTAGCTGAAATGGGATTAAATACTTTTAACCTATTCAGTTTTGAGAATTATTACAACCAAAATGTTACAAAATATTTTCAGACAGTAGGTGAGCATGGAAACTATTACGAGGTAGTTGATAAAATAAATTTTACTAATTGGCTGGAGTACTTTACGGAAGGGATTATTGATGAGCTCTTAAGGGTGCAAAAACTACTTCCAGAGATTGGAATAAGTCCACAAAGTCAACTTAAACCTTATCATCTAAAAATACTTGAGTTTATTAAAGAAAAAGGATTTATTGCTGACCGTGACTGCGCAAAATTAGTGACCCGGGCAAAAGCCACCAGAGCGCTTGATTTTAAAAAGTTAATAGAGCTTGGGTTAATCAGTAGAAAAGCTAAAGGTAAAGCAACTTATTATATTTTGAAAGAGAAATAACTATTGTACTTTCCTATGCATCTTTTAGACCAAATGTATAAGCAAATGTAGTAATATATTTATATGACCTTACCTGCTCATCTTTCTGCAGGATATTTGGCTGTAAAACTTATTGATAATATAAATCCTGGTTTGGGTTCATAAGAGTGTTTTTTCCTTTTTCCAAGAAGATGTTTAGTCTTTATCCGCTTAATCCTATAAAGGGGAAAGTTTCTACCTCATTAATTCCCAAAAAAGAACATTTAGAGTTTTTCAAATTCTATTCCCAGAATAAATTGTTGTTATTTACTGAGATTTTACTGATAGTATCAGGATTAGGAGTTTTAGCCTCAAATATATAACTACCACCTTTTGGATACAACAAGATGATCAGCCTGCACACTTACCTCGCTGGACGTTGACAAAAAACTTACCAAAAATTGGGTTGATTTTTTAATGACATGGAGTAAAATTTGCATTCTTATGAAGATTCCAAGTTTTTTAATTAAGCTCAAAACCCGCTTTCAGCGCTTTTTTTCAAAAAAGCCCTATGTAATTGTGGCGATGGGTGATAGTGCTGTTGAGGGATGGGGCGCAACCAGCCCTAAAAGAGCTTTTGCTCCCTTGGTCTATTCATCTATTAAACTCAAAAAGCAGAACGTGAATTTTTACAATCTTGGAAAGGCACAAGCAAGAGTTGAGGATGTTTTAAATACCCAACTTAATCAGGCAATTAAACTCCAACCTGATTTAATATTACTCTCAATTGGGGCCAATGATATTCTTTGGCCCTTAAAAGCTTGGCAGTTTGATAAAAATTACGGACTTTTATTAAAATCGCTTTCTCAAAAGACCGATGCTTTAATTGTTGTAAATAATATCCCTGATTTTTCAATTGCTCCTATTATCCCTAAATTAGTTCTGCCACTTACAAATATTCTTGCCAAAAGGTTCAATAAAATTATCCAAAAATACACAGATGAGACAGGAGGAGTTTTAGTAGACTTATATGCTCAAAGCAGTTTAATAAAGGATAAAAAGGGATTTATAAGTGATGACGGTTTGCATCCTTCAGATAAAGGCTATGCTCTTTGGAAAGATTCTATAATAGATAAGATATCTCCCTTGATTTAACCAAACTGAATTTGTGGATTAAAACCTTGGGTTATCGTTTTTTCCAAAGTTTAAGTTTTAACATTTTTCTTACTTTGATCTGGTATCATTAACCGATGGCTGGACTTGGTTTAAACTGGGTTGATTTGGCTATAATTGCTGTTTTAATTGTTTTTACTTTTGAAGCACTGGGTAGACCATTAATACTGGAACTGCTGGATTTTGCAAGTTTCTTGCTTGCTTTTTTTCTTTCCTTTAGTTACTACAACTTAATAGGTAAGTTTTTTGAAACCCAAGTTAATGTTCCTCATGGGTTAAGTCTTGTTCTAGGTTTTATGAGTGTTTGGTTCATATCAGAAACGGTATTTTTCATACTAGTTAGGCTGATTTTACCCAAAATTCCGAGACTCAAAATTCCTTACGAAGGATTTATTGCAATTATTCCTGCGCTTTTGCGGGGTGTAATTTTTATTTCATTGGCCCTTGTACTTTTGGCTACCTTTCCTATTCAGCCTACCATCAAAAAAAGCATCCAGAACTCTCAAATTGGTCCTTTGCTTTTGAAAAATACCTACCAGCTGGAACAACCTGTTAAAAATGTGTTTGGCGGAGTATCAGAGGAAACCTTAACTTTTCTGACTATTAAGCCCAGAACTGATGAAAGGGTTGATTTAGGCTTCCAAACAAATGAAATAACAGTTGAACCGGCAACAGAACAAGCAATGGCCAATTTTGTAAATAGGGAAAGAGTCAGTAGAGGATTAAAAGAGCTTGCTTTTGACCCTGCTTTACAAGCTGTTGCCAGATCACACAGTGCAGATATGTTCAAAAGAGGCTATTTTTCCCACTATTCACCAGAAGGGCAAACAGTAGCAGACAGGGCAATAAGTACCAATACAGATTTTAATGTTATTGGGGAAAACCTGGCTTATGCGCCTAATTTAGATCTTGCCCATAGAGGATTGATGGATTCTCCTGGGCACCGTGCAAATATTTTGTCTGAAGATTTTGGCAGGATAGGGATAGGGATTTATGATGGAGGTGTTTATGGCAGGATGTTTACCCAAGTATTTGCAGATTAATTTTAAAAATGGACCGAAATAGTAAAATTTTATCCCTTTTAACACTAGTAATTTTGTTAGGAGGGCTATTTTTACTCTGGCAAATACTCACAAGCTTTGAAAAAAAGGAGGCTACCTTCTCATCTGTTATTGGGATAGAGGGAGAAAAGGTTGCTGTTACAAAAGTTATAGATGGGGATACTATAGAAATAGAAGGTGGTAAAAAAGTGAGATACCTTGGGATTGATACTCCAGAAACAAAAGATCCAAGAAGGGCAGTGGAGTGTTTTGGAAAGCAAGCCTATATGGAAAATAAACAGCTGGTAGAAGGAGAGCAGGTAATTTTACAAAAAGATGTATCAGAAACTGACAAATACAATAGGCTGTTAAGATATGTATTTTTACCACTGGATGATGGAAATATTCTGTTTGTGAATGATTACCTTATTAGGGAAGGATTTGCTACTGCTTTAACTTATCCTCCTGATGTGAAATACTCAGAACAATTTTTAAAAGCTCAGCAACAGGCAAAAGAATCCAAAAAAGGTTTATGGGGAGAATGCTGAGCACATCTTATATGATACACTTAAATTAGAAAAAAACTAAATGAAAAAATTTATTATTCAGATTGTAATACTTCTAATATTTATTTTTGTTGCTATTGGTTTCTGGACAAATAGAATTACCACCATCCCGTTTGTACCTGAAAAAGTAGATACTAAAAATGTTGAGATAAACGGTAAGTTGCTCAGGGTAGAAATTGCTGATACTTTAACAAAGCGCACAAAGGGTTTGGGAGGAAGGGAATCTTTGGCTTCCGGCTCTGGGATGCTTTTTATGTTTCCTGAAGAAAAACAGTATTCATTTTGGATGAAAGGATTAAAATTTCCCATAGACATTATCTGGATTAAAGACCAAAAAGTGGCAGATATTATTAAAAATGTTCCTCCGCCACAAGAGGGTCAAGAAGATAATGAATTACCAATTTATCAACCTAATCAGCCTGTGGATATGGTGTTGGAAGTAAATGTAGGAACAGTGGATATGCTGGGAATTCAAATTGGTGATACTATTGTAGTCAAGTAATATGGTTGAGATTCTGCCTATAAAGAATTTACATGATGAAGATGCCCAGATTTTTGGGAATTTAAATGTTTTACTAGGAAAGCTATTTCACCTTAAACTCTCTGTTGCAAGAGGAGTGGTTGTTACTCCACAAGATTTTAGGTTAAAAACTGTGCTTGAGCATTATGATTTTGGTTCAAAGGAAGTTTTTGAGCAAAGCTTAACTTTAGTTAAAAAAGAGTTATATAAACTGCCTTTTCCTCAAAACTTAGTTTTGGAGCTCAAAAAACATAATAAGTTTTTTCTAAATGGAAAGGTTTTAACTAGTACAAAAGAAGTCTGGTCTCAGTTAATAGAGAGCTGGCTTGAGCAAATTAGAAAAAGATTGTGGAACGATGGGTTTTCCAAGGGTTTGACTGAGAATTTAAATCCTCAAAAGATAGTTTTTATCAACAGATTTTCTGCTGCTGGCAGAGCAGAATTTAACAAAGAAGAAAAAGATGCAATATTACAGATAAGTCAGGGTAAGGTAACTGCTCCAAATGCTCATGCTTTGGAAGAGTTAATCATGCAAGCAGATAAGAAATTAATTGTTTCATATTTATACGAATGGATTGTTGATGATCATAAAGTTTTCATTTCTGATATTAAGCCGTATGTTCCTTTGGTACAACCCCAAACGATTCTGCCAGATGAGCATGTTTTGACAGAGCCAAAGAAAGTGGTTATAAGAGAAAATAGCACAGTTAAAGTTTTTGTTGATCTATCCGCATCTAATTCTAACTCCGAGGATTTAAATAGGAATTATGAAATAGATGGTGTATTTTTGGCTGGGGAAAAAATTATCAAACCGGAGATAACAAAAGAGGGCCTAGAGGATTTGATATTAAAATTGGTAGATTTGGCAAATACCTTTGTAGATAAGCCAGTTCTGTTTAAGTTACCGGATTTTTCTGAAGGAATGGGGCAGGTTAGGGGATCAATGAGGCTGATACACCAGCCAAATGTTTTAAACTCAATATTAGAATCTGTAGTTTATTCTAGGTTTAAACACCTAAGAGTGCAAAAAGAAGAAAAAGTCCATGGTTACTCAAATATTCACGTAGTTATTCCTTTTGTCAGGGGAGTTTCAGAATTTCTGGAGATGAAAAGAAGTTTGGCAATAAAAAAACTTATTAGAAAAAACTCTTTACAAATTTTTCTTGAGCTTTCGGTTCCGGAAAATATTATTAATTTAGAAGAATATGTAATAGGAGGTCTGGATGGGGTAGTAATAAACTTGGATGAAATTTTGTCTCACTTGCTTGGGTTTGACCATACTCAGCAGGAGCTACATTTTTATAAAAAGCAGACAGATAGCCTACTGAAGTTTTTAGAGCCTGGAATAAGTTTGCTTCATAAAAATAAAGTAGCGTTTTTGGTCTCAGGAACCTTAACTTTGGTTCCCGAGATAATTGAGTTCTTGGTTTTCAAAGGTGTTAAAGGGATTGTTGTTGAGGGGTATGAGCTCTATTCAGTACATCAGCTTTTGGGCCAAGTGGAGAAAAAAGTGATCCTAAAAAACCTAGCTTAAATTAAACAGCATTACATACTCTCCCTTGGGGGATTTTAACTGTTCCAGGAGTGTAGATACCTTTTCTTTTTTTACTCTCTGATGGATTTTTGTTAACTCACTTGCCAAAACCAGTTCAATATCACCTAGGGTGCTGTTAATATCTTCCAGTGTTTTTAAAAGTTTATAGGGTGAAACAAAGAAAATATATGTCATTTTTATGATGTCCTTTGCTTTTAAGATATCCTCAAAAAGTTTTATTCTATGAGAGGGTTTTTCCGGAGGATAGCCTAAAAAAAGGAATTTGTCAGGAGGAAGCCCAGATAAAGTTAAGGCAGTCAGCACAGCTGAGGGACCAGGTAGGGAATCAATTGAAATATTTTGTTCAATACATTCCCTAACCAGTTTATAACCTGGATCAGAAACCAGGGGTGTGCCTGCATCTGATACTAATACTAAATTCTCCCCCTTTTTTAGTCTTTCAATGACAGCGGGAAACTGCTTTGCTTCATTGAAATCATTTAGTGCAAACATTGGTTTTTTGATTTGGTAGTGATTTAGTAAGATTGAGGTTCTTCTGGTATCTTCACAAATTATTGCATCAGAGTTTTGAAGAGCCTCTAAGGCTCTTAAGGTTATATCTTTTAGATTACCAATTGGAGTAGCTACAATAAATAGCATAAGCTTGGGGCAGTTGTTTATCTTTTAAATCTTTTTGCAATACTTGCTCGAATCTCTGCATCAACTAATATATGATGTAATCCTGGTAAAACTGATGCTATTATAATTAGTGCCACAATTGGTAGAAGATATTTGTCTACGTTAGGTATAAGTGAACCCAGGTAATATCCTGAAAGAGTTACTCCAATTGCCCAAAGAATCCCTCCGATTAAATTAAAAGTTACAAACCTTTTATAGTTCATCTGTCCAGCACCGGCAACCACAGGAGCAAAAGCTCTAATCACCGGCATAAATCTTGCCAAAATGATGGTTTTACCGCCATGTTTATCATAGAATTTTTGTGCTCTTTCAAGATGCTTTTTTTGAAAAAAGATGGAGTCTTCTTTAGTAAAAATCTTAGGTCCTAGTGACTTACCAATGTAATAACCAATACTATCTCCTAAAACTGCAAAGATAAAACAGCCAAATATTAAAATATTTATATCCAAAAACCCCTGTGAAGCCAAAAACCCGGCTGTAAAAAGAAGGCTATCTCCTGGAAAGAAAAAACCTATCAAGAGCCCGGATTCCAAAAATACAATGGTAAAAACTCCAAAGTAGCCAAAAGCTTTAATTAATTCAACAAGGTCAAAGTGCATAAAGCTTAGTATAACAGAGGAATGGATCTTAATGTAAAGAGTTAGATTAATTGAACCGTCTTATAACACCGACACAGCGGCCTTGAATTTTAACTTCAGTTGCATAAATTGGCTGCATGGTAGAGTTTGCTGGTTCAAGTCTAACTCTATCCTTTTCCTTGAAAAACCTTTTTAAAGTTGCCAGTCCATTATCTAAAAGTGCTACAACAATATCTCCGTCAAGGGCATAATCTTGCTGCTCTATAATTACATAATCCCCGTCCAGAATTCCTTCCTCAATCATAGAATCACCTTTGACTTGTAAAACATAGGAGCGTTTTTTACCGGACACCATTGAAGGAGAAACTTTAATGGACGCATCAGGATCTGTATAAGCCATCAGAGGTTGGCCTGCAGCAATGTATCCTAATATAGGAAGTTCGATCCCTTGTAAATGGCGGGAAATAGCATCATCAATAACCTCAATCCCTCTGACTGCTCCTTCAAAGCGCTTAATTACACCTTTTTTTACCAAAGCTTGTAAATGCTCATGAACTGTGGCAAGTGAAGAAACCCCTAAGGCCTCTGCTATTTCTCCTAAAGTAGGGGAATAACTATATTTATCAATATATTGTTTTATGAAATCAAGGATTTGTTTCTGTCTTTTATATAAGGTTATTGGCATCCTTCGACTCCCTTCGGTCACTCAGGACTATAGTACCCTAAACAATACCAAATATTTTCCGAACTTGTCAACTACAATCATGTGTATCAGAATATGTCAACACTGATTATAGTCAACATGAAGTTTAAGGGATCCGGTGGGAATAAGCAGAGCTTGCCTTTCCCTGCCGGGAAACGTAGGCGGCTTTCTCTGACCTATGTTGCCCTTCAGGGGCTTGAGTCTCTAAATCCTTCCAGTAAACATCCCCTGCTATTCCAAGCATAGAAGCACATTTTTTTAAGCAATCTGAGGCTGCCGCCTTTAAATCATCTGCGATACTAATAGGTTCTCCTGAGGTTCTATTAAACTTTATATCAGCTCCTCCATATTGGGCTTTTGTGATGGTGTGGTTTTTGGCCCTGACAGCCAGTTCTCCTCTGACCCAAACCTGTTTTTTGCCAATCTGCTGGTCTAGTATCTTAAAATCCCAATCCCAGCCAAAAACCTGGTTTAGCATATTAATTACATAACCTACCTCTACATAGCTCAGTCGGATCCCTCCAGGCCCGGGTCTGGTTTTAATATACTCACTGGGTGTTTTTTGGGTTATAAAAGAAAGCTGAGCTTGTGTCAGATTTTGGGGTAAATTCTTCTCCTGTAACCTCATTGGTTTCTTATCTATCATAATTATATTTTATACTAAAAGTATCAAAATGAGCCTAAGCTAAGGTAAGAGAGGAGAAAGAATTAAATATACAGTAGGTTGCTTTTTAGAGGTAGAAATGCTACAACCTTTGTCATGATAACCGCTGAGGCACCAATCCGGGCTCCTGAAGTAGAACATGCTACTTTATTAACTTGGTATTCGGATGCAATAAGAGGAAGATTTCATAAACCAAGAAGGGTCACTAGATATGATGAATACGGTAATGAATTCACACTTGGGCCGGCTGACGAACAAACTGATGTTACGGCTGAGTTACTAGACACTACGCCAATGGAATTACTTTCTGTGAAGCTCTTACGCGAGAGGCATGCCTTGCCTGCGGCATATTTTAGGATGGTAGTGGAACCTAATAATACTGTAGATTCCTTCGCTGTTACCTTAAATCCTGAAGCTCAAATAGCCAGACTTAAAGCTCCGGATCTTGATGCTAATGCAGTGTTTAATGCAGCCAAAGCAGTATTTTCTCCAGCTTAAGCATCCCCTAGGCCTTAGTTACATCTTCGTAAAAACTAATTTTCGGGTATAATAAGGGTTATGGCCAAATTTAGACTCTCATCTCAGTTTAAACCAACTGGTGATCAGCCTCAGGCAATTGATAAGCTTGTTAAAGGGTTAGACACTAACGAAAAACACCAGGTTTTGCTTGGGGTAACTGGTAGCGGGAAGACCTTTACTATGGCCAATGTCATCCAAGCTGTCCAGAAGCCTACTTTAATTATCTCCCACAATAAAACTTTAGCAGGGCAATTGGCACAAGAATTTAGATCGCTTTTTCCTAACAACGCTGTGGAATATTTTGTCTCTTATTATGACTACTATCAACCCGAAGCTTATGTACCGCAATCTGATACCTATATTGAAAAAGAGACAGATATAAACGAGGAGATAGAAAAGTTACGGCTTTCTGCTACCACCTCTTTGATGACCCGTAAAGATGTAATTGTTGTTGCCTCAGTTTCCTGTATTTATAACTTAGGTAATCCTGTTGAGTACCAGGGTGCTATTTTAGAGATAAAAAATGGGGTAAGGGTAGGGTTTGAATCCATAATGAAGATGCTAACTAAAATGTTTTATACAAGGAACGACATAGACTTTAAGCGGTCTACTTATAGGGTAAAGGGTGATACTATCGACATCTTTCCCTCCTATTCAGAGCAGGCTGTCAGGATAGAGCTATTAGGGGATGCAATCGAAAGGGTTTCTGTGCTTGATCCTCTAACAGGCGCTGTGGTGCCAACACCTCATACAATTACAATTTATCCTGCCAAACACTACATCACCCCTGAACAAAGACTCAAACCTGCTGTAGGGCAGATCAGTGAGGATCTTACAATTAGGTTAAAAGAGTTCAAAAGACAGGGTAAGCTGCTCGAGGCTCAAAGGTTGGAACAGAGAACTCATTATGATTTGGAGATGATTCAGGAGTTTGGGTATTGTAATGGAATAGAAAATTATTCCCGCTATTTTGATGGAAGAAAACCCGGAGATCCTCCTTATTCTCTAATGGATTATTTTCCCAAGGACTTTTTGATAATTATTGATGAATCCCACATCACACTTCCCCAGATTAGGGGGATGTATAACGGTGACAGATCCAGAAAAGAGACATTGATTGATTTTGGGTTTAGGTTACCCTCGGCTTTGGATAACAGGCCGCTTAAATATGAGGAGTTTCAAAGGAGGATCAACCAGGTAATTTATGTGTCTGCTACACCTGATGATTATGAATTGTCTTTAGCACAAACATCAGATAATATCGCCCAGCAGTTAATAAGGCCAACTGGGATTGTAGATCCCCAGATTAGTGTCAGACCTACCCAAGGCCAGATTCAGGATGTGATTAAGGAAGTTGAAGAAAGGGTAAGCAAAGGTGAGAGGGTCTTGATAACTACATTGACCAAAAGAATGGCTGAGGATCTGTCAGATTATTTAAAAGAGAGAGGGATTAAAGTAAATTATCTGCATTCTGATATTGCCACTTTAGAAAGGACAGATATCCTGCAGGCATTAAGACTTGGGGAATATGACGTGATAGTGGGTATTAATTTACTAAGAGAAGGTTTGGATTTACCAGAAGTATCTTTGGTAATAATTTTAGATGCAGATAAAGAGGGTTTTTTGCGTTCTAGGACATCGCTCGTCCAAACTATGGGCAGGGCAGCAAGACACGTAAGTGGTCAGGTTATTATGTATGCAGACATTGTTACAAAATCCATGAAAGCAGCAATTGATGAGGTAGAAAGAAGAAGAAAATACCAGCTGAAGTACAACAAAAAGCACAACATAACTCCAAAAAGCATTGAAAAAGCTTTAAGGGAAAGACTGATAGAAAAAGTAGAAAAGATAGAGCAAGAAGTGGGAAAGAAGGATTTAACTGTGGAAGATATTCCTCCTAAGGAGCGGGAGAAAATGGTGAAGTTACTGGAAGCCCAAATGAAACAAGCAGCAGAACTTCTTGATTTTGAAGAAGCAGCCAGAATCAGGGATCAAATCAAGGAGCTGACTGTATGAACATAGAGGAAAAAAGAGCGTATAGAGAAATGGTACATATATTAGATGGAGATAGCTTACTGAAAGAGTCTAAAAGAGTTAGATTTCTTGCAGATTCTTCATTTGCAATTGTTTTAGGAGGATTTATAGAGATGGGATTTGGAGTTGGTTACTCAGCTAGTCAAAATTTACCACCACAAGATTTAATCGGGGGAATGCTAATTGCTGCGTCAGCAGCTATTGCTACGAGGGTCACAGAGATTAGTTTGTATAAACACAACATATTAATATTTGAACAAGCAAGAAGAAGGTTAATACCGCAATATAGCTTGGTGCAAAGGATATTTATTGCACTGAATAAACACACGGATCCCAATATAATCTAGTTTGTCGTGGCTTCCCACCCTCCGGGTATACGAGCTTGACCCCTTAGAGGCTCACTTCGCGAAGCCGCGCTCGCTATGCGAAGCAAGCCAAAGGCGGGCGAAGCGGGTGTCCGCACGAAGTTGTAACATTTGTTGAACGACCGTACAAGAGGTGTAAATGAAATCTAGTCTGCAACCTTCCAGGTTGCCGCACAAAGTTTTTGAATAGTTTAATATGACTGCCTCTTTGAGAAATAATAACAAATCCTGCTCTTTGTAAGGTCGAAAGGACTACTTTAGCTGAGTAAAGTCTAGGCATTTTACCTGGATAGAGATATCCTGAAGTTTTGGTTTTTTAACAGCAGTGAATTTAAATCCAGATTGATCTTCAAAATATAATTCCAATAAAGGAGCTTAGTACATAAGAAGAGGTTGTAAAGCCTTTACTGATGGTAATATCTGCCCTCCCAGGTTTTAGTCACAGCAGATAGAATAGACCACTTTCTGGTATTTTCCATGCCCAACCTTTGCATGACTTGCTCAACTGCATCGCTTACTCTAACTCCCATACTTGGTATTATAGCTTTTTGTGATTCCAATCCTACCCAAACTCCTCCATGTGCTAATACCCGTGGATTTGTGTTAAAGCTACAGGAATATCGGTCCATCCTAACACTGAATCTGTGCCCGCAATGTGAAATTTATCTGCCCATTCCTCTGGTAAACGCTCGGCTAAAAGTCCTTTATAAACTTATACACCAAGACTTCTGAGTCCTGAATGTTCTGGCAGAGGATTAAGGGATGTCATGGTAAAATTTGCGCCGTTTCTAAATTCATGCGCTAATCTTCTCATAGTATTGCCAACCCCACCCCCTATTTCCAAAACTTCCACCAAATCGATTTCTTCCAAAAAGTCCCTAATCTCTCCTACAAGGGGAAAAACTAGATCATCTCTTTCTATAACATATGGATTCCTTTGGAAGGTAGTTCTATTTGGATTTCCCAGTAGCATACTTTCTGCTTCTATTGCAGCTTGTAAGATCTGCTCATGGTTGGCTGGGTTTATACGCTTCAATTCCACCGATTATAACTAGAAAGTATACCAAACTAAGATATAAATGACAACTATAGGTTATAAAATTGTTTGATAATTAATTCGTACATTCTAATCCTCTATCTTTAAAAATCTTTTCAAATAGGGTAAAATAAACAACTATTCTTCGGGAAAGATTCGTCCTTCGACTCTCCGCCAGCTGGAGGATCGCTCAGGATTATAACGACTATGATAAATGATAAGATAATAATCAAGGGTGCACGTGAGCATAATTTGAAAAATATTGATCTGGAGCTTCCCAAAAACAAGCTCATTGTCTTTACCGGGATTTCAGGGTCTGGTAAATCTTCTTTGGCTTTTGACACCCTTTATGCAGAAGGTCAAAGAAGATATGTCGAGTCTCTATCTACTTATGCCAGGCAGTTTTTAGGGGTGATGGACAAACCAGATGTAGATCTGATTGAAGGTTTGTCTCCGGCAATTTCCATTGACCAAAAAGGCGTTTCCCACAACCCCAGATCAACTGTAGGGACTACTACTGAGATCTATGATTACCTAAGGTTACTTTTTGCAAGAGTTGGTCATCCGCATTGTCCCATTTGCGGCAGAGAAATTTCCAGAATGAGTGTTGAGCAGATGACGCAAGTCATCCTGAGCGGAGTCGAAGGATCTAAGGCCAGAAAGGGTAAAAGAATTATAATTTTGGCTCCGATTGTTAAAGACAGAAAAGGGGAGTACAGTCAGCTTTTCGAAGATTTAAGAAAAAAAGGGTTTTCTAAAGTTCGGGTTGATGGCCATATTAGGGATTTGTCTGAGGATTCTGTTTTGATTAAAACCAATAAACACACAATTGATGCTGTAGTTGATAGGATTGTCCTGGACAAAAATAGTATCAAGGATCAATCTTTGATCACTAGGTTATCACAGTCAATAGAAACCGCTCTTAAGTTGGGTGAGGGGTCTGTTTTGGTATCTGAAGTTTTGGATTCATCACTGGAGTTTCCTCAAAATCCCAAGAAAATGCAGGATCAGCTATATTCAGAAAGGTTTGCTTGTCCAGTTGATAAAATAGCTTTATCAGAGGTGGAACCAAGGCTTTTTTCCTTTAATTCTCCGCACGGTGCATGTCCAATGTGTAATGGTTTAGGCTCTCTTTTAGAAATTGATCCAAATGCCGTTTTAAATCCAATTTTGTCAATTGCAGAAGGAGGGATACTACCCTGGCAAAAGCTGGGAACAAACGAAACCTGGTTTACAAGACTGATTGAGGCAGTTGGTAAGCAGTATAACTTTGATATTAACACCAGACTGGGAAACTTAGGGGAGAATGCCAAAAAAGTATTATTGTTTGGATCAGGAGATGAGGAGTTTAAAGTGGAGGGAAAAAATAGACAAGGAAGATGGACACATTTTTATTCAACCTTCCAAGGACTGGTAAGTTATTTAAAAGACAGATACAAAGAAACAGAGTCTGAGTGGGTTAAGCAAGAGATAGAAAAATATATGGTCAAAGAAGTTTGTCCTAAATGTAGGGGGCAAAGACTAAGAGATGAGGCATTATCTGTGACAGTTGATGGCTTAAGCATTGCAGAGGTAAGCACACAATCTATCAAGCAGGCTTTAGAATGGATTGGGCAGATAAATCTAAAATTATCTGAAAGGGAAAAAACAATTGCCAAACCAATTATAAAGGAAATCCAGTCAAGGCATAAGTTTTTAATAGATGTTGGCCTTGATTATCTAACGCTGGATCGCGCTTCCATGACTCTAGCAGGAGGAGAATCTCAAAGAATTAGACTTGCGTCTCAAATTGGCTCAGGACTATCAGGTGTTTTATATGTACTAGATGAGCCATCAATTGGCTTGCATCAAAGAGATAATACCCGTTTGATAGAGACTTTAAAAAAGCTAAGAGATTTGGGGAATACAGTAATTGTTAATGAGCATGATGCAGAGACAATGGAAAATGCAGATTTATTAATAGAGATTGGTCCGGGAGCAGGTGAGCATGGAGGAAAAATTGTTGCCCAAGGTACTCCAAAACAGATTATGCAAAATGTTGATTCTTTAACTGGCCAATATTTATCCGGTAAAAGACGTGTTGAGGTTGATGGAAAGCTACAAAGGGAAAAAATAAATTCTGGAACTTTAAAAATACTGGGTGCATGCGAGCATAACTTAAAAAATATTGATGTTTCTTTTCCTTTGGGTCAGTTTATTGCAGTGACAGGTGTGTCTGGATCAGGGAAATCTACTTTAATTTATGATGTTTTATACAAAGCATTGGCAAAAAAGATATACAGAAGTAGGGAAAGAGCTGGCGTTTATCAAGAACTGCTAGGGACAGAATATGTTGATAAGGTTGTGATGGTTGATCAATCTCCGATTGGCAGAACTCCCAGGTCTAATCCGGCAACCTATACCGGTGCATTTACTCATATCAGGGAGCTTTTCGCAGAGTCTCCTGAGGCAAAGATTAGAGGTTATGGACCTGGTAGGTTTTCATTCAATGTAAAGGGAGGAAGATGTGAGGTTTGTGAGGGTGAAGGACAAATAAAAATAGAAATGCAGTTTTTACCAGATGTCTATGTTACCTGTGAGGCTTGTAACGGAAAACGCTACAACAGAGAAGCCTTAGAAATCCATTTCAAGGATAAAAATATTGCAGAGGTTTTGGATATGACTGTTGAGGAAAGTTTGAAATTTTTTGAAAATATTCCTCAAATAAAAAACAAAATTAAGGTATTAAACGATGTAGGTTTAGGCTATATCCGTTTAGGTCAGCCTGCTCCAACTTTATCTGGGGGAGAAGCGCAAAGAATTAAGTTATCTGCTGAATTATCAAAACGTCAAACCGGCAGAACTGTTTATATCTTGGATGAGCCAACCACGGGTTTGCATTTTGCAGATATAGAAAGGTTATTAAATATCCTTAGAAGGCTGGTAAATTATGGGAACACGGTCATAATTATTGAACACAACTTAGATGTGATAAAAAACACTGATTGGGTGATAGATTTGGGGCCTGAGGGAGGAGATTTAGGGGGGAAAGTGATCGCTCAGGGTACCCCAGGGCAAATTGCCAAGGTAAAACCCTCCTATACTGGGCAATATCTAGCTAGGATACTTTAAAATGGAAATTGTTGCGGGAAAGTTTTCATCACCTTCAGAAAAACTAGTAGCTTATAGAAGTCTACCCTCAGAGTTAGCTCACGAAGATCTTTATAGACTCGGACTAGTTGAGCTTGTTACCTTGGGTTATGGTTACTCAGGTACTAAAGAAGAACTGCTGGAGCAGGCGGAGTTCGAGTATGGAGGAGATGATACTAGATGCATTAATTACTTTGCCACATCAAATCATCAAATAGTAGGATCACTGTGTGTCGTCCGATGGTTTCCTGAAGAACCTGTTAGGGGTAGATATTTTTGGCAAAAGCTACAAGATCAGAACCCCAAAATGGCTGCTCAGGTTTTAAAGGATAAGGCTTATCCCTTATGCTTTGCGGGTTTGGTGACTCATCCTCTTTACTGGAGAAGAGGGATAGCGCGTTTTCTTATAAATACTGTAGTGGAAGAATGGCAGCCATTCGGAGTGCTGGGTCAAAGCAAATCCCCAGCTCTTGTTGCCGCTCGATCAGATACTCTAGCAGAACTAGATTACAGAACGTTTTTTGGTTTTCAGGAAGTGACTCCGTTTAGTACTCATTGCGGAGGAACAAATTTAAGAGATGTGCTTCAAGCTTATACCGAAGGCAGAAAGGCCGTAGAAAACGTTTTTGGTGAAGATATGAGTGAGAGCGGCTTGAAACACGAGGATCCTCTCCGTTTAACTCCGGAGATTCCAAGTTTAAAAGGTTTTCCTGAAAAGATTGTTGATGCCTTTGCAGATCTTGTAAATGAACAAAAAAACCGTGGTTCTGAGAGGACTGTTGTTAAAGTCCTAACTTCTATAAGATCTAAATATTTAGGAAGCAACCTGGAAGGTTGACGTACGAACTTTATATTATGTGTTGATATCTATCGTTCTGTGTTTTAGTAGTTCTAAACTTGTACCATAGTCTATTTGATCTTCTGTAAATTCTTGATACTTTTCAACTGATGGAAAAAGATTAAGAATTTCTCTGGGAGAGCAGAGAAATTCATGCCCACTAATATATTCTAAATAAGAAGACCACTTGTAAGTATCTAAGTTTTTGACAAGTCCGGAAACTACTGGATTTAGATGGATGTAACGTGATACGTGAATTAATTGTTCCTCTGTCTCTATTAGGACCGATTTAAATGATCCCTGTAGTAATGACCCTACTCTTGCGTGTTTGGTATTGAAGTATTTGGTATAGCTATTTGATAATTGGCTGATAAAAATTGAGATGCCATTTTCCTTTAATTGACGTATCAAAAAATGGAAATGATTAGGCATTAAGCAGTAACAGATTATTTCTACTAATTTCTGATTGGGGTCAGGTTTAAAAGAATTTAAGTTTGATTTTGAAAATTTGGAAAATGAGAGCTTTGGCCCAGCATATTGGTAATAATAAAAAGTTTTCTGAAACCTGGCATAGTCTCTGGGTTGCAAAAAAATGTCACCTTTATTATTTCCTCTGTTAAAAATATGGTAGAACTGATTATTTACTAAAGGAGTAATTCTGCCAGGCATATATTTAGTTTACGCTGCAACCTTTAAGGTTGCAAGCTGACGATAAAGGATTAGCTTAGCTTGGGTTGATTTGTTACAATGTTTACGGCTATGAGAACTCTTAAGCTGGTATTGTTTGCCCTTTCTCTATTTTATATTTTTTTACTTTTACCCTCCAAAACCTTTGCTGGGGAGGAGTTTGCTACATCCTACAATGTTACATTTGATGTAGATGAGGCCGGGATTACAACAGTTACTGAAAAGATTTCCCTGAAAAATCTTACCAGCAAGTTTTATGCAAATCAGTTTAAGCTAACAATTGGTACTACTCAAATAAGTGATGTTCAGGCTTCGGACCAGTCTGGTCCCATGGAAACAAGTGTTGAGCAAAAAGATACTTCTACAGTTATTACTGTCAAATTTAATCAAGAGGTTGCCGGTATAAACAAGGAACTTCCCTGGATACTGCAGTTTAAATCAAAGGATTTTGCAGAAAAACAGGGTAAGGTTTGGGAGGTAAGAGCGCCAAAGATTTCATCATCCACCAATTTAGATTCCTATAATATGACAATTTCTGTTCCTGTTAGCTTTGGGGAACTATCACTGATAAGTCCCACGCCAAAAAATGAAAGCAGTAATCAAAACAGAAGGTTTTTAACATTTGAAAAGGATCAGCTAATAAACTCTGGGGTATCAGCAAGCTTTGGGGATTACCAGTTGTTTGATTTTGATTTAAGTTATCATTTAGAAAATGACAAACTGGTTCCAATTGTTACAAATATTGCCCTTCCACCTGACACTGCTTATCAGGATGTAATTTTTCAGCGGATAAACCCTAAGCCAGTTAATGTAACAGTTGATGAGGATGGTAATTATCTAGCCTGGTATAGGTTAGTAAAGGGAGAAAAGATGGATGTCCGGGTAATCGGCTCAGCCAAACTATATACTAGCTCAAAAGCAAATTTTTCTAAGCTTTCCTCACAGTTAAGGGAAAAATACACTAGCAGTCAAAAGTATTGGGAAAAAGATAATCCTATTATCAAAAATACCCTATCAGAAATATTAGGGCAGGATCCACCAACTGATCCACAAGAAAAAGTCCGGTTAATATATAGATATGTGGTAGATACCTTAAAATATGATCTAGGCAGAATAAACAAAGAAATTCAAAGATATGGAGCAGTTACTGCTTTAAACAATCCGGAAAATGCTGTTTGTATGGAATTTACAGATTTGTTTATTGCCCTGCTAAGGGCTGCCAATATTCCAGCAAGGGAGCTTAACGGGTTTGCCTACACCTCAAATGAAAAGCTTAGGCCTTCATCTGCCCAAACAGATATTCTCCACTCTTGGCCAGAATATTGGGATGAAAAAAACGGTTGGGTTATGGTTGATCCAACCTGGGAAAATACCACAGGTGGGGTCGATTATTTTAATAAGCTGGATTTAAATCATCTTACTTTTGTGATAAAGGGTTTTTCTTCTGAGTATCCAATCCCAGCAGGAGCATATAAATTGGGTGGTGAGGCTGGTAATCCACGGACACCAAATCAGGAAGAAGCTAAAGATGTCAAAGCAACTTTATCAGACAGAGACTTTTTATTAAAACCTCAGCTCAATGTTGAAATAATTACTCCAGATCCAATACTTGCTGGATTTACTCAGCCACTAAAAATTAAAATAACCAATGAAGGTAATGGAGTATATTCATCTAACCTGCTTTCAGCATCTGGAAATAATCTTATATTTATTAGGCATGATAAACTAAGCACTGGTCCTATCCCGGCATTTGGAAGTGCTGAGTTTGAATTCAGTGTAAGATCAAAAACAGTTCTGGATTCATTCTCAGACCAAATATCTGTAAAGGTTGGAAGTCAAAATGTTACTAAAAATATTGAAGTAAAGCCTTTTATTTTGATCAGATCAACTCCTATTTTGCTGACCGCCGTTTTGGTTTTGTTAACCTCGGTTTATATTGTGATTCTATCTATATTTATATTTAGAAAAGGGTTTATCCCGCGAAGCCAAGTACCGATTTCTGGTACAAGGCGAAGCGGGACAGAAGAGGTAGCGAAAGGTAAGAAGTTGGTGAAATGATTCCTGCATTTATTGACAAAAACAAGCTTCCTCACAAGCCGGGAGTGTATATTTTCAAAGATAGAAGCGGGAAGATTTTGTATGTAGGAAAAGCAATTGATCTAATCACAAGGGTTTCCTCATATTTTTCAGGCCGCCCTCCTTTGAGAGTATCTTCAATGGTTTGGCAGATTGATCAAGTTGAGACAATTATTGTTGAGTCTGAACTGGAGGCTTTAATTCTTGAGGCAAATCTAATAAAAAAATATTTACCGCCATTTAATATAAGACTTACTGATGACAAAGATTATTTATACATAAAGATTACCAAAGAGGATTTCCCTAGGGTTGTTATAGCAAGAAAAAAAGATTTAGAAGATAGCCTAAAATACTTTGGTCCATTTCCTTCTGGAAGAACAGTAAAGGAAACATTAAAGCATTTACGTAAGATTTTTCCCTGGTGCCAAATGGGAGACAAAAAAAGTAATAAAACAAGGCAACGACCTTGTTTTTATTACCATCTAAACCTATGTCCTGGATCATGTATAGGCAAAGTTGACAAAAGTGAATACCGAAAAAATATTTACCGCCTGGCACTTTTACTGGAAGGGAAGAAAGAAAATCTTGTCACAAGTTTACAACAGGAAATGGTGCTAGATGCAGATAAGCAAAGGTTTGAGGAAGCAGCCAAAATTAAAAAGACAATTGCAGGAATAGAGTATTTGACTCAGGTAAATAGAACACAAAGTTATTTAGAAAACCCCAATTTTTTGGAAGATGAAAGAGAAATCTCACTACTGCAGTTGCAAAAAGATTTGAACCTAGGAAAACTACCCGAAAGGATAGAAGGCTATGATATTTCCAATATTCAGGGAGAAAACGCAACTGGTTCAATGGTGGTTTTAACTGATGGAGAAGTTGATAAGTCGCAGTATAGAAAATTCAAGATTTTAATCTCAGGAAAACCTAATGATTATGCTATGCATCAGGAGATGATGCAAAGAAGACTCAAACATTTGGAGTGGCCTATGCCTGATTTAATCATTATAGATGGAGGCAGAGGACAAGTGAGGACTGTAAAACAAGAGTTAGACAAAAAAGGAATAAAAGTTCCTATCTACGGCCTGGCAAAAAGACTGGAGTGGTTATACCCGCCTGAGGGAGAGATTGTTAAACTTTCTAAAAGGAGCCTATCCCTTCGTTTATTGCAAAAATTAAGAGATGAATCACACCGATTTGCTCTATCCTATCATAGGAAATTACGTGATAAGATATTAGTAAGCTAAATGAAAACACTTGTAAGATATTATTTAATTAATTTCTCATCTCTTTGGATTGCTACACAACTTATCAGCGGATTAACTTTTACCGGAGGTTTTAGGACGCTTTTACTGGGAGGATTAGCCTTTGCTGTTATCAATATTGTACTGGTGCCTGTTTTAAAAATTTTGCTTTTACCTTTGAACCTACTGACCTTGGGACTGTTTGCCTGGGTTAGTAATGTACTGGCACTATTTGCCCTAACAAGAGTTTTACCTCAGTTTATGCTTTTACCATATGATTTTCCTGGTTACTCAATAAATGGTTTTATAATCCCGCCTTTCGGACTAACGCCTTTGTGGGTTGCTATAATTGCCTCATTGATAATAGGAATAATCACCCATTTTTTACACTGGCTCATGCACTGATCTTTCTCTATACTTTATCCGGGAAAAATAGTAATATAGGAAAATTAATATGCAAGCTTTAATTAATATAATACAAATTGTAGTAGGAATTCTTCTGATATTGGTGGTAATAATTCAGCAAAAAGGAGCAGGTTTAGGATCAGCTTTTGGAGGGGATTTTTCTCTTTATAGAACAAAAAGAGGAGCAGAAAAGTTATTATTTTATATTACAATTGGACTTTCGGTTGTTTTTATTATTCTTGCTTTTGTAGGCCTGGTGGTATAATTTCTACAAATTCTCACTGCATGGAAATGATAACTAAAAACATACCTTTTTTCTTTAACTTACGTTCAATTACAATAGCTTACTTAATCTGCTATCATTACATAAAAAGAAATAAAAAAACCTTTTTCATATCACTATTTTCTTCACTCATACTAGCTTTTCTTTTGTATAAGCTAGATTTTCTACAACCCAGACAGGTTCTGACTCAAGGGTTTGTGGGTACTTATCAAACCCATGACTTGCCAACAGAGGTTGCAGAGCTACTCTCAGACGGATTGGTAAAGTCTGCTGAGGATGGTAAGATCAAGGCGAATTTGGTAACTGGTTGGGAAACAAACTCTGATGCTACTGTTTTTAAATTTAGGTTAAAAAATAATTTAAAGTGGGTAGATAATACTGATGTCTTGTCTACAGATCTTGATTTTGGGATCCCTAATGTTGAGGTAAAATATCCTGATGAAAAAATAGTAGAGTTTCACCTTAAAGATTCTTATTCTCCTTTTCCCTCGCTTTTAACAAAGCCGATATTTAAAAAAGGGACACTGATAGGAGTGGGACCTTACCGGCTTGTAGGATTAGAAAAAAGCAAGATCTTCATTACCAAGCTCAAGTTAAAATCAATAGAGCGTAAATTTCCTGAACTAAATATCAGATTTTATCCAAACGAGAAAACTGCTTTAACAGGCTTTAAATTAGGAGAAATTCATGCTCTTTTTGGGATAAACAATAGTTCAGTTGCTGATAATCCTCAAATCAGAATTCATCAAAAAACATTTTTTAAGGAACTGGTAACTGTTTTATACAATACTAATGAACAGTTGCTTGGTATCAGATCTATCAGACAAGCACTGAGTTTTATTTCTCCTAAGATTGATGGTATGGAGGTTGCCAATAATCCGCTGGCTATCAAATCCTGGGCCTATGATAAAAAATCCAAAAAGTATTTGGCAAACAAAGAGGAAGCACAAGAAGCTCTACAAAGGGCAAAAGCCTCAGCAGGTGAAGAGGTACTAAAAAAAGAATTAGTTTTAACTACCACACCGTATTTAGAAGATGTAGGTAAAAAGGTTGTTGCAAGCTGGAAAGATTTAGGTTTGAATGCAAAGCTTAGAGTAGAATCAGGTATTCCTCAAAACTTCCAGGCTCTTTTAATTACTCAAACTATTCCTGATGATCCTGATCAATACTTTCTTTGGCATTCAACCCAGAAAAAAACAAACTTAAGCAATTATTCCTCAGCCAGAGTTGATAAGGATTTGGAAGATGCAAGAAAGACCTCAGATGATGAGAAAAGAAAGGAAAGATATTTTGATTTCCAAAAAGCCTTACTTGAGGATGCTCCAGCTACATTTCTATTTTATCCAAAATACAATATCTTTTATTTAAGAAAATCTGAAGAAAAACTTATGAAAGTTTTGCCTTTGCAAATCTAGTTGCTGCTTGACATTTAGACTGATAATTTATAAATATATGTGTATGAAATCTAAGGCAAGTATACTTATCTTTATAGTTTTATTTGCAGTTGTTGGGTTCGTGGTTTTTCAGATTCCTTTTAACAAACTTGCTGGTAGTAATGTTTCCTTTACTCTTTTTGATTTCTTTGCTCCTGTTGCCGGAGCATTTTTAGGTCCTATTTTGGGGATTGTGACGGTTTTGGGTGTAGAGGTTTTAAACTATATAATCCATCAAACTCCTATATCTGCAGGATCAATCGTCAGACTTTTCCCAATGCTTTTTGCTGTATATTACTTTGCTACTTTTTCTAGAGATAAGAGCCAAAAAGCTATTCTACTTGTGCCAGTTTTGGCCATGATTTTATTCTGGCTTCATCCATATGGTAGACAAGCCTGGTACTACGGGCTATTTTGGATAATTCCTCTCATAGCCTATTTTAGAAAAGATGTTTTACTAGTGCGTAGCTTGGGGGCAACCTTTACAGCCCATGCTGTTGGTGGAGCAGCCTGGATTTGGGCATTTAATCTGCCGGCGGATGTATGGAATAACCTTATTCCTATTGTGATTGCTGAAAGAGTTCTTTTTGCTGTTGGTATTGCAGTTTCTTATTTGGTAGTCAAATCTATTTTGAAGTTTTTAATTTCCAAAAAATTATTACCCCAAATAAAATCCATCTCACCGGCTATTAAATAGTTACACTAACTTTTAACTTAATTCATGATTGTAAAGGCTATTAAAACTCACAAGGTCACTATTTCAGACAAAGATATATTAAGAGTACTGGATAAATACATTCTTTATTTAAAAGAAGAATCCATAGTTGTGATAGCCTCAAAAATCGTGGCAATTTGTGAGGGAAGAGCTGTAAAGCTTAACAAAGATAAACTTGATGAACTAATAAAAAAAGAGTCCCAGTTTTTTATACCTGCAAAGGAGCATAAATTCAACCTGTATATAACTATCACTAAAAATTATTTAACTTATTCATCAGGGATAGATGAATCAAATGGTAATGGTTATTATGTGCTGTGGCCAAAAGATGCACAACAAAGCGCAAATCAAATCAGGGCATTTTTAAAGGATAAGTTTAATATAAAAAAGGTAGGTGTTGTTATAACTGATATGACCGCAATTCCTCTGCAGTGGGGAGTAATAGCTGGACCAATTGCCTATAGCGGCTTCAAGCCAATTAGAAATATTACAGGAACTAAGGATGTATTCGGAAAAGAGTTTAAATATACTAAAGTAGGAATAATCAATGGGTTAGCAGCCGGTGCAGGAGCAGTAATGGGTGAAGGTGCAGAACAAACTCCAATAGGAATAATAGAAGATGTTCCATTTGTTGAATTTCAAGACAAAAATCCTACTCAAGAGGAACTCAATGAGCTTATTATCGAACCTGAAAATGATCTCTTTGGCCCAATGATAAAAAAAGCAAATTGGCAAAAAGGCGGCTCCTAAACTTTTATATAATTTCTACCAGGAATGATAGAGATACAACAATCTAGTCTTTATAAAAGCTTAGTAAGGGATCTGGAAGATGAGCCTTGGGTCTTAGGTATGTTTCTTACAGGCTCTCACATAAAAAGTGCAGGTATAAATGATTCTGATTGTGATATTTACATAATTGTTAAGGATAAAACTCTAAAAAAATTTAAACAAAAAGCAAAAGACTATTACTACGAAAAATACGAGCAGTTAAAAATTGATCTTTCTAATAGAGCGATCCAGGAAATCTCAAAATTTGAAAAATATGCTCTAGTTGGTACGTCTCATGAGTGGGACAGATATAACTTGCTGCATGCAATTGTTGAAATAGATAAATCAAGTGGATGTATCAGCAATGCAGGAAGTGTTTGAAGAAGTAGAATATTTAGCAAGAAACAAAGGGTATGGCAGTTATTATGATGTCTGGGGAGATAAACTTGAGTTAGTTAATGTGGGCCGCCAGGGATTCGAACCCTGAACAGCCGCCTTAAGAGGGCGGTGCTCTACCGTTGAGCTAGCGACCCATACCTGCATATTTTACCAAAATTTATCTTTTAATCCTAATAGTTTTTGACAAGAGGTGCCAATATATTTAAAATACTGTAATGGAAAAAATAACTCAGGTACCAGAGGAGAATATACCCTTAGATGACCCAATGATTCAATTGAGGAGAGATCTTGTATCTACTGGTGTGGGTTTTTTAAGCCGCGAACAACAAAGAGAGCTAGTTAGCACTCAACACTCCGGAAGATTGGCAGCTTTGATTTTAAACTGGACGGGTGTATTTCTGCCAGAGGATATAAGAACTGGGTTGTTATGGGGTGTATCCGAGGGACAAGCTGCACGCGAAACTTTAGCTTTATCCTGTGTGAGACTGGTTATTGATAGAGCCAGGAGTCTTTCTACTAGACGTGATATGCCTTTTCCGGATTGTGTACAGGATGGAGCGTGTGGCTTAGTAAAAGCTGTTGACGACTTAGATCCTGATAAGGGAAGTTTAACTACCTATGCACACCCAAGGATAGAACGGGCCATAGAAAGGGGGTATGATACCGGCGGAAGAGTTGTCCGTATACCTCCAAATGCTAGTCAAGATTTACAACACGCCAACAGATTAGCCGCAGAGTTGTTAGGCGAGGGGATAAGGTTAACTCCCGCAGAGCTTGTAGAGAGGATAGCATCTGAGGGTGGGGAGGGTTATTCTACCACAAAAGCTGCGCTAGAATGGCAAAATAACCCTTTGTTGTCGTTGACTTCTCCAGTTAATCCGTTTGAAACAGACGGTGATAGGTTGGTAGATATGGTAGCCGGTGATCATTCTACTGTAGATGAGGCTTTTGCTCATCTTAGACAGGGAAGCCTTGAGGAAAAAACCCAAGCAATGCTTGCAACATTAAAACACAGGCATGCAGATATGTTAAGGAGGCGGTTTGGAATTGCTCCATACGAGGAAGCACAAGGATTTGTTGAGATTGCCAAAGCTCACAATACCTCTTACAAACGGGTAACCCAGATTATAATAGAAGCTATTAATGGGATTAGACTTTCCCCTACAGAAAGAAGGAGATTTGCTGAAGAGTTGGCAGAGGGCTAAGTTTTTTAGAAAAAATCTGATGTTTACTAAAGTCTTACAAGAATATTTAGTAACATTAACCAAGAAGAACTACTATTTACTTTTAATTTTCAAATTTCATTTAAGCTTTAGAACGGGGATTTATGAAAAAAGGACTGATAAATCTAGTTTTAGTTATATTTATCTATCTCTATGGGGTACTAACCATGAATGTGGTTTATGTTTACTCAAAGGATGGAAATGACCAAAAAGGGCAGAGTGTAGACAATAGCGGCAGAGGATCATCTGTCAACGAAGATATCAAGTTAGATAATTCAGGTAAATCTGAGGGTAAACCGTTAAACACTGCCAAAACCAAACCACAGCCTAAAATAACAGAATCAACTCCTGTTCCTGTAAGAACAAGTATAAATGAAAAGAAAAATGATCAAATCGAAAATATTAGCACCCCGATTCCTCCAATGAACTTAGCGTTCCGTAGCCTATCAAAAGATTATTATCGCCCTAATGGTTTAAACCCAATAATTAATATTGTTTTAGTTACTATCTCGATGTTTTCTCTAGGATTGGGCGTGCTTCTTTTAAGACCTATCAAATTCAATCAACAGCCTCCTCACTATCCCAAATTTATATGAGAAAACATATAGCCTATGTTTTAGTAATAATTGGAATATTAGGTTTTTTATTTACCCTATATGTAAACAGTAAATATGCTGACCTTACCAGAACATTTTCCCCTAAAACATTACTTGCTGCTTCATGGATTAGATATAAGGACCAGTTTATAAATCAGGATGGGAGGGTAATAGATAACAGCCAGGAGGATTTTACCACTTCTGAAGGCCAATCATATGCTCTACTTAGGGCTGTTTGGATAGATGATAGAGAAAGCTTTAACCGAATTTGGACTTGGACAAAGCAAAATTTGAAAAGAGATGAAGATAATTTGTTTGGTTGGAGATGGGGAAAGATAGAAGGTAAAAACTATGGGTTTTTACCCAATGGAGGTATAAATAGTGCCTCTGATGCAGATACCGATATAGCTTTAAGCTTAATTTTGGCAAGCCGGCGCTGGGAAAATCCAAGTTACCAAACAGAAAGCTTAGAAATATTAAAAGATATCTGGGATAAAGAAACCCAGGAAGTTGGTGGTAGGCGCTATTTAATAGCGGGTAATTGGGCTAAGAATGAGGATACTTTAATAATTAATCCTTCATATTTTGCACCTTATGCGTGGAAAATCTTTGCTGAAGTGGATCAGGAAAATGACTGGAATAGTTTAATTGATCCGGCCTACGAGTTGCTGGATAGGTCTGGCCGGGAAAAACTGGATAGACCAAGAGGAGTCGGTCTCCCGCCTGATTGGATGTCTTTGAATAGAAAAAATGGAGAAATTAAAGAAGCTGGTTTAAAAGGAATGAACACGACTTACTCTTATGATGCTTTAAGAGTACCTTGGAGGATTGCGCTTGATTGGCAATGGAACAAAGACGAGAAAGCCCGTGTCTATCTTTCCGCTGCATTTAATAAGTTGATAGATCATTTACACAAGGATGGTAAGCTGGTTGAAAGTTATTCTCATGAGGGAGAAGAGCTTTCAGAAAAAGAAAGTCCTGCTCTTTATGCAACATCCTTAGGATTTTTGTCAGTAAAAAATCCAGACTTAGCAAAAAAAATCTATGAAGAAAAAATTATTAAGCTTTATTCAAATGACGAAGATAGCTTTAACCAGGAACTGCCGTATTATGAGAAAAATTGGTTATGGTTTGGAGTTGCTTTATATAACGGGCAGCTGCCTAAACTTTAATATATGACTAAACCCAGATTAAAGCTACCAGTAATAAGCTCAAAGGTAAGCAGCAAGGCATTGCTTGTGCTAAATTCTATTTTAGCTTTAATTTATGGTTTTTGGTGGTTAGACCCCAGCCATATCGGTCATCCGCTGTTTTATTTTAGTCTATTTTTTGGAGAGGTATACCATCTTTTTATGGCTTTTACTTTTTGGCAGACTATCTGGCCGCAAGACTATAATCCTTTACTAGAGAAGGATCAAAATGCATGGGAGTCAAACCCCAAAGTTGATATTTACATCACTGTTGCAGGAGAGCAGGTGGAGGTGGTTAAGAAAACTGTCCTGGCTGCCAAGGATCTAAAATACGATAAATTTTCCATTTATATTTTAAACGACGGTTTTATTGCAAAAAAAGACAACTGGAAGCAGATAGAAAACTTAGCTTCTGATTTGGGAGTATTTTGCATTACCAGAAAGTCGGGGTCTGGTGCTAAGGCCGGTAATATCAATAATGCGTTAAAAAACACCAAAGGAGAAATTGTTGTTATCCTTGATGCGGATATGATGGTGCATGAGGATTTCCTAGAAAAAACCATACCTTATTTTGGCGATCCCAAAGTTGGGTTTGTCCAGACTCCTCAATATTATAAAAACTACAATAAAAACATTATTGCCAAAACAGCGTGGGAGCAGCAAGAGTTTTTCTTTGGTCCAATTATGGAAGGCAAAGGTAGGCAAAACAGTGCAATCATCTCTGGTACAAATGTTGCTATTAGAAGAAAAGCGCTAGACGAGGCTGGTGGTATGTGTGAGGATAATATTGCAGAAGATTTTCTAACATCTTTGTTTATTTATCAAAAAGGCTGGAAAGCATTTTATACAAAAGAGGTGTTGGCAGAAGGGCTGGCTCCGCAAGATTTATTGTCCTATTATAAACAACAGCACAGATGGGCGAGGGGATCATTGGAGGTATTGTTTGCCCATAATCCGTTATTTAAAAAAAGACTTTCTTGGCGGCAAAAAATTCAATACCTTTCATCTGCAGCCTATTATTTTAATGGGGTTGTTGTATTAATAGATTTGCTAATACCTATAATATTTTTGTATACGGGAATATCACCGGTTGCAGCTACCACTACCTCTTTTACTTTAGTATTTATTCCTTTAATACTGCTAATCTTTTTGACTATATTTAAAGTTTCAGATGGGTCTTTGACATTTAGGGCAATAGCTTTTTCCCATTCCAGCTTTACACTGCAGCTTTCTGCTCTAAAATCACTTCTTTTTAGAGAAAAGACTATGTTTGTTGTTACCTCTAAAAAGGCTCAGGAAGGAAACTTTCTATTTTTGGCAATTCCCCATATCTTTTTTGTTATCTTGTCAGTAATTGGGGTATTTATTGCTTTGTATAGAGATGGGTTGACACCCTCTGTTGCAACAAATGTGTCATGGGCATTTTTTAATATTGTTATGTTTATGCCGTTTATATCTGTTGCATATAACTGGAGAGGTTTATTTAAGTTGTTTGCTGCAGATAGGCCTGCAAGTGTAGCAAGTTAAGTTTTAAAAATATTCATGACAAACTATATAAAACAACCCGCGTGGGCAGTTTTACCTTTGATATTACTGGTGGCCTTTGCAGTAAACAGTTTTACTTTGCAATCGCAATCATTAAGGCTGGATGAGGCGCAATCCATTTGGGTGACAACAAAGTCAGTACCAGAACTGTTAAAGATAACAGCTGAAGACGTGCATGTTCCTTTATACTTTTTACTGCTTCATGTTTGGTTGCAGATATTTGGCACAGATGTAGTAGTTGCCAGATCTTTATCATTGGTCTTTTTTATTACTTCTCTTTTTGCACTGTATCAGCTTACAAAGCAAGTAAGCAACAAAAAGATAGCTATTTTATCAGTGGTGTTATTTTCTTTCTCACCATTTATTGTGTGGTATTCATCAGAGTCTAGGATGTATAGCTTATTTGTCTTAATGTCTATTCTAAACAGTATTTTTTTCTTAAAGTTTTTAAAATCTGGTGGGGTTGAAGGAAAGTTTGGATTATTTTTATCGACTCTTTTTGGGTTCTTAACCCATTATTTTTTTCTCTTTTTGGTAGCAGCACAATTTCTTTATTTGTTAACCACAAAAATAATTAAGGTCCAAAAAAAAAGAGATTTTCGCGTAGTTTTCTTATTTACAGCGCTTATTTTGATGGATTTGATACTTTTTAGTCCTTGGATAATTTATATGATTGGGCTGGGCTTTGCCTCAAATACACTGCCTATGATTCCTCTTCCTACCAGTTATAACCTTTTTCAAACCCTTGTTAATTTCCTTTTTGGTTTTCCTCCTCAAGATATTCAGTCAATCATAATTTCAATGTGGCCATTTTTAGTAATAATAATTTTTTTGATTTTTACTCAAAAAGTATTATTCAGGCCATCCTTTATGGGATATTTTTTTACAATCTTTTTTTTACCTATGATATTGGCATTTGCTGCCTCGTATGTTTTTAAACCATTGTTTTTGACCCGTTATCTAATATTTGTTAGTCCATTCCTTTTTATTATCACTGCTTGGCTTTTGTCATCTTATGCTAAAAAATTTACTTATGTTTTATCTTTTGTATTAATATTTTTTATGACGGGTTTACTATTTTTGCAAAATACTTCAGCATCATCTCCTATAAGAGAAAACTATCAGTCTGCAGTAACTTATCTTGAGAAAAAAGCTACACCAAGGGATATTATTGCACTTAGCCCTCCCTTTACTATTTATCCAGTTGAGTATTATTACCGTGGGCAAACCAAAGTTGCTACTATTCCTGACTGGGACAGGTTTTCCAAAGGCGGGATTCCATCATTTAGTATAGAAAATCTTCAAGAACAAATTAAAAAGTACCAAGAGCAGTATTTACGGGTCTTTGTAGTATTTTCTTACGACCAGGGAAATAAGAAGGATGTTGAGGACTATTTCGAAAGAAACTTTCACCGCCTAGACATGCAAACCTTTTCCCAAAATTTGGAAATAAGAGTCTATAGACTGCGCTATGACGTAGATCTCCCAATTTAAAATTCATTACACAGCTCTTACTAATTGTTAATCAAACTCTTAATCTGGGGATTTGACAAGCCAAAAATTAGCTGCTATTATCCTCGCCACTGCCAATGTTAAAAACAAAAAAACTATTAGTCAGTCTTCTTTTCGCTCTAGTTTTATCTTTTGCTTTTGGAACTAAACTAGTTTTTGCAGCCTCACCAAACACATTAATTTATGATGATTCTTTATCTTCCGGATGGGTTAGCTGGTCTTGGAATACATGGATAAATCCTAATAATCCGGTACCACTCTATTCGGGTAACAAATCCTTGGCTTTTGGTCCAAATGGATGGGGAGCATTATATCTTCATACAGATGCTGGTTTGGATATCTCTAACTTTTCATCTTTGAGGTTTGCAATGCAAAGTGACGGCGGTAACCCTAAAATTAAAGTCTTAATTTATGATAGTAATAACAATTCATCAACTCAGCTTAATTTGGCAGACTTTGGCGGTGAGTTAACTAACTCCTATAAAGTTTATAATATTCCAGTTTCATCAATTTCTACCAAATTTATCAAAGGTATAGCATGGCAGGATGTAACAGGGAATAATCAGCCAGCAATATTTTTGGATCAAATAGAGTTTGTAAACTCTGCTTCTACTCCAGCTGCGCCTGTTAGTTTGGCATCTTTGAATATTTATACAGATTCGCTAGCAAACAGTTGGGTTAACTGGTCTTGGGGGGCAAGTGTCGGTTTGAGCTCTGCTATCGGTTTTCAGGCAAATAATGCTTGGGCAGGTTTGTACCTTCATACTGACACAGCAGTTAATACGTCCCCCTATACACATTTAAGCTTTTCAGCAAAGGCAACCCAAGCAAATCAACAATATAAAGTCATAGTTTATGATGTTAACAATCAAGCCATTAAAGGAGTGCCTTTAGGAAATTATGGAACGCTTTCTAATACAAGCTTTACAACCTTTAGCATTCCTCTTGCTGATCTTTTGGCAAGCAATAAACAAATTAAGGGGCTAGTAATACAAGAGTCTTTAGGTCAGCCCCAGCCGACTCTATATATAGACAATATTAGTTTGACCAATTCCCCAGTAGGCAGTGCTGTTAATACAACACCAACTGCTCCAAGTTTTGGCGGGTATACTACATCGGCAGGTAAAATCTATAAACAGGGGGTTCAAATAAAGCTTAAGGGAGTAAACTGGTTTGGTTTTGAAACAGAAATTCACGTTGTACATGGCCTTTGGTCCAGAGGCTATAAAGAAATGATAACCCAAATGAAAAACTTAGGATTTAATGCAGTAAGAGTGCCGGTTTGTCCGGCAACTATTAATGGAGCAGAGGTTTCATCAATAGATTATAGTAAAAATGCGGATCTACAAGGATTAAATAGTTTGCAGGTGCTGGATAAAGTACTGGGTGAGTTGAATAACCAAGGGATGTATATTTTACTTGACCATCACCGACCGGATTGCTTGGCAATTTCTGAACTTTGGTATACTTCCTCATACTCTGAGAACCAATGGATTGCTGATCTTTCTAACCTTGCAAAAAGATATGCTAGCTTACAAAATTTTGTAGGAATAGATTTGAAAAACGAACCACATGGTGTGGCTACTTGGGGAACAGGTAATTCCTCAACTGATTGGAACAGCGCAGCAGAAAAATCAGGTAAAGCAGTTTTGGCAGCCAATCCTAACATCTTAGTGTTTGTAGAAGGAATAGGGGAAAGCAGCCATTGCTCCAGTTATCTTGGCCATTTTTGGGGAGAAAATTTGGAGGTTCAAAAATGTACTCCAATCTCGACATCGTTAATTCCGGCAAATAAATTAATTTTATCCCCACATGTTTATGGACCAGATGTGGCATCTCAATCATACTTTTCAGATCCCAATTTTCCTAGGAACATGTCTGTCATCTGGGATACGCAATTTGGATTTCTTTCATCAGGCGGATTTACCTTAGCTCCAGGAGAGTGGGGAGGGAAAATGGGAACAGCAGGAGGAAATGCTCAAGATCTAGCCTTACAACAAGCATGGGTTAGTTATATGAAATCAAAGGGGATGTGTAGTTCTTTTTACTGGAGCTGGAATCCAAACTCAGGTGATACTGGTGGAATCCTGCAGGATGATTGGACAAATATATGGCAGACAAAAATGAGTGTTTTATCTGACTACTTCAACACCTGCAATTGATACCAAAGCTTGCTTAAAAGGAATTAAAAATTATCCAAGAAGGGTTTTTAGAAAGGTAAGAACCTGTTCTAGGAAAGTGGTTACACTAGCCGCTGTTCCTGCAGTTTTAATTTCAGCTCTCACTCTGGTGACAGCCGATGAAGTAGCAGTAGGGGCAGAAGTTGATGTAGGTGAGGGGGTCGGAGAAGGTTGTAAGACAGAAGTAATCATACCTCTGATTTCAAATCTTTCATCACTGATTCTCACCCTTAGTTGCTGTTCTTGAGCCTCTTCTTCTTCATCATCTTCAATCCTTATCTCGACTTTTGAACGTCCCCGTCCCCCATCATCACTCCCTCCGCCTTTTCCATCTTTACCTAAGGCAGAGTGAGGGCTTGTGAGAATTATCAGTGTGATAATTGCTAAAAAGATTTGAGCTTTCTTCATACAAATTGTAACGAAGTACAAAGGAATTTGTTACAAATTGTTTTCATTTACGTATTAATAAGTAGTAGAATGGGCTCTAATGCAATCCAGCGACATTAGAAAACTTATTAACCAAGCCCAAAAAGGAGATAAGGATGCTTTTGGACAAATTTATAAGCTTTACCTTAAAAAAATCTATAGATTTGTATACTTTTCTGTCCGTAACAAAGAGTTGGCAGAAGATCTTACTCAAACCACTTTTTATAAAGCTTGGATTTCACTACCCAAGTTTTCCGTGGAAGAGGGAACAATTCAGGCATTTCTTTTTACAATTGCCAGGCATTTAATAATCGATGAAAGCCGTAAGAAGAAAGAGATCAGTGCCACCAGTTTTGGTGAGGGTTTTGAACAATTCTTATCAGATGATCCGGGTCCAGAGGAACTAGCTTTTAAGCAAGAGATAAAAGATTTTGTATGGCATGCTTTAAGAAAGCTTAAGACATCTGAAAGAAATATAATCGTCTTAAGGTTTTTTGAAGAACTTGAGTATAGTGAAATTGCCCAGATTATAGGTAAAAAAGAGGGAGCGATAAGAGTAATGATTCACAGAATATTATTAAAGTTAAAAGGGCAGGTGGAGGATCAATAAGATGAAATTTGAAGAAAAATTGAAACTGGTTAAAAAAACTTATCTGGATATAAATCCACCAGCCTCATTAGTAGAATATGGCTGGCAGGCTCTTAAAGCTGAGCTTGAAACACCAAAACCACCTATTAGAAGTGTTTTAAAGTTTAGACTATTTTTGGCAGGTTTTGCAGGTCTTATATTTTTAATTTTCTCATTTGGGGTAGTGCAAGCTTCTCAAAAAGCCTTGCCAGGGGATCCTCTTTACCCTGTAAAAAAAGTTACAGAAAGCATTGAGGTTTATGTGTCAGGGGATAAACATGTCAAAGTTGGAAAAAGAGCAGAAGAAGTAATTCAAGCAGTAGAGGATAAAAAAGATCAGGGAGTGGTAGGGGAAACAATAAAAAACTACCAAGATGAGGTTTTAAAGACTAAAAAAGATGCAGAGAAATCAGGTGAAGAACAAAAATTAAAGCAAAAATTAGAAAGCCAGGAACAACAATTTAATGATGTTATCAAAAAAGGTTCATCCTCGAAAGGCGATATGGAGAAAGCAATTGAGGTTTCCAAAAAGGGCAGGGGTGGTGCAGATGATTCTGAGAAGGATGAACAAAAAAGTGAAGACAAATAGCGCCCCTAGAAGGAATCGAACCCTCACCGCTGGTTCCGAAGACCAGAGCTCTATCCGTTAAGCTATAGGGGCATATGCTAATTCTATCAGCTTAAGTTTATTTCCTCCACTCTGAATTTAAACATACCTATTGCTGCTTTAATGAAATTAGTTATATATTCAAATAAAGGTTTCACAGGGGCGATTATAAAAAAATAACCTATAGCTTGAAAATAATTATGTTAAAGCCTATAATGTACTACTATGAACCTTGAGGTTGTTCCGCAAATCTATGATGGTACAGGTCAAGCTTCCGATGCATGCCCACCGGTTTCTTTACTTCGCGATTTAGGAGTTTTATCTGCAACAGAAAGACTATTAAGTGGAAGGCTGGTAACTACTCTTAGAGGAGGAGAAAGCTATAATATGGTGTATCATTTAGGTGTTTACAATCCTGAAACAGGTAGGAGTTCTGCTAGAATGTTGAGGGAAAAATGCATTGTTTCTATGGGTGCAATGATAGGAAAAGCTATAGCGGAGTTTTGGAGAAATCAAGATTTGGCAAGGCGTGGAATTGCCGTTCCTTACGCGTATGGAGTAGTTGATGCGTCTATTTATATGGACTATATACCTACAGATAGAGCCGCAGAAGTGTTGCGTGCGATAAGATTATCTCCAGAAACAGATGAATCTCAAGCAGCATTAGCTCAGCTTATAGCAATTGCAATAAAGTTAGATAGAGCTGGATATAGACCAAGGGACTATATCCGTGACCTTCTCTATGACGGTGATCAGGAAAGATTCGTATATGGGGATACCGGGGAGGATTTAGGTGACCCAGATCCTGTTAATAAGAGTAATGTATCTACATTGCATCTTCTCGGAAGGTTTCCTGGGTTAAGAGATTTGATCCAAGAAAAAAGTCAATCTTAGGGAGAATCCTATAGTTGATATCTTCCTAATTTACTGCTATAATTTTCCGCGTCATGGAAATAAGGTCAAATATCCGCGTGCCAGAAGTACTATCTACCCGTTTTGAAGCAGCTGTTGTTTGTGATGGAATTAATCAGGGTTATGTAGCCCTGGGGTCAACAGCATTAGAAGGTGTCTCTCAGCTGAAATCAGCACTAGAAGACCCTAGGCTTTCTAGACTTATTCATGATCAAAAAGTTACCTTGGGTTTGATAAAACCTCAGCCTGAGGATCCAAAAAAGAGCAGGCAACTTCCAGAAAATGATGATCAGGCAGCAGCAGGGATTATGGATGAGATAGGTAGAGAAAGAATTATGACAGCTTTTTCTTTGAAGCTCACCCCTGAACAAGCTGAAACATTTTATATAGAAAATAAAGATAAGCTTAAAAAAATTTGTGACCCTGTCTCTAATGTACCCGTGTGGCAAAGATTGATTGAATTTACAACCAGTGGGCCATTAACTGTACTTTTAATCCATGATGAAGGAGGAGATGCTGTCCAATGGTGGAGGGAGCAAATGGGGGCTACCAAACCAGAAGATGCGCGCCCAGAATCTATTAGAGGGAGACATGCTGTTAGTGCACCTGAAAACTGGGTTCATGGTAGCGACTCACCCCGTTCTGTTAGAAGGGAGTTGACCGTAGTCAGGCTTGTGCTAAGTGATCTGCTCGCAAGATCTATACACAACAGTGAACATTTTTTACCAGAAGAGTTTTTACGTTGGCGGGGTATTTTAGAAAGCGATGATGAACTTTTATATCAAAAATTAACCTCTAACTCTGTAGCGCCCGGATGGGGTGAGCATTTTCCATTTTACAGTTTTGGCAGTTCCTATGAAGTTCAACTAATAGAAGCAAATGGATCAAGAGGAGGCAAATATCTTCACGAAGAATCGAGCTTTATATCAACTAGGAGGTTTCACGCTTAAGGCGCTTTACCAGAAGCACGAAAAAAGCCCCCTTGCGGGAGCTTCCTTCGAGAACCCGTCAACCTTTCGGTTATCAGGCAGTTATTTTATACCACATTAACTCTATCCGGTCAATTCTTTCCTGTCTCTTACATATTATTGTATTTTCACTCATTTTTAAAAGCTACTATTAATCTATGAATTTCCTGTCCTGGGCATTGTTTGGAGTGTTGATTGGACTAATTGTTCACGTATCTACTCCCACATCTTCCCGGGACAGTTTAATTGGTGCAATTATTTTAGGAGTCTTAGGTGCATTCGTAGGTGGGTTGCTCGGAGATATTATCTTTGGTATAAATATAGAGGAATTTAATCTCTTATCATTTATTGTGGCTGCATTAGGATCAATGATTATTTTAATTGCTTCTAAGTCAGCAAGGAAGTTATAGGCAATGGATAAAATGCTCGAGGCAGTGCAAGAGTTGATAAAAGCTTCTATTTTTTATCATTTTTTTATACTGCTTACTGCCCCAGTTGAATAATCTAAGGATTTTTTGAAATCTTTTTATGCAAAAAAAGCAAAAAAACTCAGATGGTAATAATAGACCATTAAGGATTGGTATAATTGCCCCTATTGCAGAACGGGTTCCTCCTGTCAAATACGGAGGGACTGAGAGGGTCATTTACGCCTTAACAGAAGAGTTGGTAAGGCGTGGCCATGAGGTGACATTGTTTGCAAGCGGTGATTCCTCAACTTCTGCCAGACTTGTGTCTTTATACCCAAAGGCACTAACTGCAGCCAAGCTGGAAGATGCATTTGGTCCAAATTTGATGACTATGCACCATATTGGCTTTGCATATAGTTTACAAAACCAGTTTGATGTTATCCACGATCATACAATCAAATGCTGGTCACTGCCAACTGCAAATATTTCCCAGACTCCGGTAGTAATGACTTTGCATGGGCCAATTAGTGTATATGAAAAAAAGATATTTGACAGCTTAAGAAATCCTTATCTTGTCACGGTTTCAAAATCCCAAGCCTATCCTGCACCAAATTTAAACTACATTGCCAATGTGTATCATGGTCTAAACATGAGAAACTATCCATTTTCTGAAAAACATGACAGTTATTTGCTTTTTGTAGGGAGGATATCACGGGAAAAGGGGGTGCACTTTGCAATTGAGGTGGCACAATATCTGAATATTCCCCTCATTATTGCAGCCAAGCTAAACAGTATTAAAAACGTTCCAGAGGATGTTGTCTATTTTAAGGAATATATAGAGCCATTGCTTTCAGACCAGATTATATTTGTAGGTGAGGTAGATGAGCAGGAGAGAAATAAGTTGATGAGTAAGGCAATGTGTTTGCTTCATCCGATCACCTTTAGAGAGCCTTTTGGACTGGTTATGATTGAGGCTATGGCTACAGGATGCCCGGTTGTTGCTTTTGGATTAGGATCGGTTCCGGAAATAGTTAATGATGGTAAAACCGGGTTTGTGGTGAGTGATTTAAATGGAATGATCGATGCTATTTTAAATATTGATTCAATTGATAGAAGAGCTTGTAGACAATATGCTCTGAAAAACTTCAATGATATTCAGATGACAGATAAGTATGAGAAAGTTTACAGAGAAATAGTCAGATTAAAAAAACTAGCTGTTTCCCGCAAACCTAAAACAATAGAAACTGCGTACGCACATGAAATCAGCTGATAATTTGGGTCCTTGACTAATTAATCAGATGTGGTATCTTTTCAAAACATGAACGATACTCTGCCCAACCGCAATTCGTATCTCCGCGACCTTGCCTACCGCTCAATTTTAGAGCTTTCTACGGATGAAGGAATTAACGCTTCCAGTAAAGATGAGGTTTATGGGTGTATATTCGGACGGGATAGTGCTATCACAATTTTAAAAATATTAAGAGCGGTTCAATCTGACTCAACCCTGAATTTGCTGGACATTTGCCGGAAAGCTTTATTAACTTTAGTTTCTTTACAAGGCAAAGAGTTCCACATAGATACAGGTGAGCAACCGGGTAAATTTATTCATGAATTCCGAAAAGACCCCAAACAGCTGGAAAGGTTCTTAAAGTCTGATACACCCTGGTTTATTCACTCAGAGGGAATATTAAAAAACTATGATTCAATAGACTCAACTCCCTTGACTTTGATTGCAATTTATAAATACTACCAAATTACCAAAGACCGTCTTTTTTTAGAGTCAGTTCTTCCCTCTGTTGAGGAGGGGTTGAATTGGATCATTTCTTATGGGGATATGGATAAAGATCTTTTTGTTGAATATGACTTTCCGGCAATTAGAAAATTCGGAGGACTGAGAGTTCAGTCCTGGACTGATTCAGTTGAGTCAATTGCTGATGTAAATGGTAATATGCCTGAGTATCCGATTGCTCCAATTGAGGCACAAAGCTATACATGGCTTGCTTTAATGCTTTGGGGGGACTTTTTTACACTGTCTCACCCCGAATTTGCAAGCAAGATTTATTCTCAAGCGGGCAAGTTAAAAACCAGGTTTAATAAAGAATTTATATTAAGGGATATAGGTTTATTTTATGGTGCACAGGCTCTTGATGGAAGAAACAAACAGATTAAAACAGTTACAGGAAACCCAATGCTTTGCTTGTGGGCTGCATACATAAATGGAAATCAGGTAGAGTGCATTTTAGATAAAAAATATATTAATGATTTTGTCCAGAGAGCATTTATGGCGGATTTGTTTGTATCTGATGCAGGAATAAGGACAATGAGCTCTGAAGCTGCTACCTTTAATCCCAATAAAGATTCCTATCATAATGGCAGTTTTTGGCCGGTGCTGAATGGCATGGTAATTGAAGGATTGGAAAATTTTGGCTTTTTTGCTCAAGCCCGCTTGTTAAAAGAAGCCACACTTATCCCCATAACTTTTTTTAACTGTCCAATTGAGGTATATATTAAAAATGAAGATGGGTTTTGCGAATACCTTTCAACTACAGGGCAAACAAGCTGCAAATACCAAGCGTGGTCAGCAGCAGCTTTACTGGACTGTCTAAGCGTCAAAAACGGGAGCTTGCTTTAGGGTATTACTAACTTCTTACTTAAATCTACTATTTTTATAATTTTTTCGCTCTAAAATTTTATTTAATGAATCTGTTAGTAGTAATTATATTTGGGACTATAATTGGGCTTATCTCTCACATTATTGATCCACAACCATCTAGTGGAGGTGCACTAGGGGCAATTATTTTAGGAGTTTTAGGGGCATTTGCAGGGGGTTTTTTAGGAAATATTATCTTTGGTGTTGATTTGTTAGGTATTAACTTTGCATCATTTGCCATAGGCATGATTGGCGCAGCAGGACTGCTATTTTTATCAAGAGCAATTTTGCCAAAATATTAATATATACTTATGCTAAAAATACTAAGACATAAAAAAAGCTTTATTGAAAAACTTAAAAAAGATGGTAAAAAAAGCCCTATTACACTGGCAAATATTTTATCGAATGCTATAACAAGCCAAGCTATAATTTCTGGTGGGAGAATAAAAGTAGTATGAGTACAATAACTGCTGGCTCTATCCATACCCAAGTAATAAAAAAAGAAGATATTGATCAAAAGATATTAATGATTTTTTTGCTTGGAATGTTAATTTTAGCAATTATAGGAATATGGTTTATTAGGGTGGGAGCGCCACTTTTTAAAAATTATTCAACAACGCCAAATATACCAGAGGTTATAGAAGAAGAATTTGATACAATAAGTACAGTTAATGTATAAACCACTTACAAACTTCTGACAAAAGGCCCCAGATAAGGCTTACAAAAATTTGACAATAAATTTACATTCTGTTAAAGTTTGCACCGCAGACTTGAGCTAGGTTTTTTAAGTTCATCCCCCCAAAAAACCTCTTAAGGCTGCTCTATGCAACTATTTCTGCCGAATGGGTTTCACAATCATCTGAAGGAAGGTTTTTTTAGCCGGTTAAACTCCCGGCAACGGCAATACTTTCTAGCAGCAGTTGCGGATCTAGTACTTATTGCCCTAGTTTTAATAAGTGGAGTTCAACCAGCCAAAAGATTTATCTCTCCATTGGTAGCATCACTAAATTCAATTTCCAATGTCACATCTGTTAAAACTACACCAGAAAACTTTAGCTTTATACCCGGTCAAGCCCCAAATAGATTCAAATATATAGATTTAGAAAATCTTTCTGCAATAGCCTATTTTGATTTTCCGGTTCTTGAAGATGGGAGTATAAATACCGGCAGCTGGGGTTACCAGACCATAAGAGAAGATGAGGCCCAAAGCTTAATTACGCATGCCCATTATTTTAATACCAAGGTTTTGATAACTTTGAGCCAATTTAACAAAGATTATATTGAGTCAATTCTAGATAACCCCCAATCTCAAGAACAGTTGATTTCACAATCCGTAGATGAGATTAAAGGTTTGGGAATTGATGGTGTAGTTGTTGATTTTGAACCTAGAGATGGTTTTGATAGCGGTTATCAGCAAAAATTTAATCTTTTTGTTGACACATTTACCCAAAGAATTCATCAGGAGGTAGCAGACTCTATAGTGGCAGTCGCAATCCGCTCCTCTGATTCTGAGGGGTTTGATCTTTTCGCTTTATCAACAGTTTCCGACAAAATATTTATGGTAGCAGATAGTTTTGCTGCGCCGGAATTCAAAGACGGCAATCCTACAAGGCCTGTATATGGGTCGGAGGAAGGCAGTTACTGGAAAAAGGTTTCATCATATATAAATAATTTTTCACAAAAAGTTCCTTCAGAAAAGCTAGTTATGGAACGTGCTTGGTATGGAAACGGTGATAGATACCCTTTATATGTTCCAGGAACGCAAATAACAGAGGATAGTCGCAGCGAACCTGCGCATGTATTTTTAGACAGTGAGGCTGTTGAAAGATTGGCAGCATATGTTCCTGAAAAAGGGAGAGAAGCTGCCAGAAGAAATATCCCGATAATAGGTAAGGCATTGGAGCAAGAGGGAATTTTGGATTCCAATGTTTTAGCATATACCCTGGCAACAGTTGAGCATGAAACCGATGAAACATTTGAGCCAATAGATGAGATTCAAGGAAAGCTACATGCCCGAAGATTAGGGTATGAAGGAGGTAGCTTTTATTTTGGCAGAGGGTTTATCCAGTTAACCCATTTAAGAAACTACCGGTTGGTGGGAGAAAGGATTGGTATGGGTGATAAGCTGGCTGAAAACCCTGAGCTTGCATCAACTCCCGAGGTTGCAGCCAAAATTCTGGCAGCATTTTTCAAAGATAATAATATTGCAAATTTAGCCAGCCAGGGAAACTTTGTTTCAGCCCGGGTTCCTGTCAATCCAGACAGAAACGGATGGAAAGTAGCCAGTTTAGCTTTCAAATATTCTAATTAATTTTATGAATCAGATGGTGGCCGATTTTATCAAACACGGGATTCGAAGGTGGCAAATCTTTGTTATTAGTTTTTTGCTGGTGTTTTTAATGGTGACACTTCCTAAGCTAGGAATAGGAAACCAGTTGAAAATAGTTAGTCCCCTTCCGTCAAGAATAGATATTTTCGATCAGATCAGGCCAAAGTTAGAAACAATTTCAGCCAGTGAGTTTAAGCTAAAAAAGCAATCGTCTGGTTTTGTTTCCGAGACCAGGGCAGGAGCAGAATATGATCAGGCTTCAGCTTATGCTGTGGTGGATCTGGATAGTGGTGAGGTAATTGCTGAAAAAAACTTTTCAAAAAAAATGCCTATTGCCTCCATAACAAAAATTATGACTGCGGTTGTTGCCTTAGATCTGGCTCCATTAAATCAGGAGTTTACGGTTTCTGCCAGAGCATCTGGGATGGTGCCCACTAAAATAATGCTTAGACCAGGTGAGAGAGTAAACATGGAACTTTTACTAAAATCTCTGCTTTTATCTTCCGCAAATGATAGTGCTGAGGTCATCAAAGAAGGCATTGATCAAATGTATGGAGACTATATCTTTATTAAGGCAATGAATGAAAAAGCAAAATTTCTAGGACTCAAAAACACTCATTTTACTAATCCCCAGGGATTTGATAACAAAAATCACTATAGTAGTGTTGAGGATTTGGCAATACTTGCAAATTATGCCTTAGAAAAATACCCATATATATCGGAAGTTGTGGCAAAGGAATATGAGGATTTCAATACAGCTTATGAAAATAGGTTTTATTTGAATAACTGGAACGGATTGCTTGGGGTTTATCCCGGGGTAAATGGAATTAAGATTGGCAATACAACTGATGCAGGCTATACTACTACAGTTGTATCCCAAAGGGCTGAAAAGAAGCTATTTGCTGTTTTGCTGGGTGCGCCTGGAGTGTATGAAAGGGATCTATGGACAGCCAGGCTTTTGGATTTAGGTTTTGAAAGAGTAGCAGGACTGGAGCCGGTAAATTTAACCAAACTTCAGCTAGAGGCAAAATATCTAACTTGGAAATACTCAAATTAAGGAGGTGATGTTATTTACACGACTATTCTTTTTTTCTTACAAAAATTGCATGTGGCTGCTTTAAAATGAAGGAATGAAATTTGCAGGACTATTAGGAAGGAAAGTACTATTTGCCCAATTTAGACACCAATTATTTATTTTATTCGTATCCATAATTCTTCTTTTCTCATTTGTACCAATTATTACCTATGCTTACTTTGCTCAAACTCTTCAAAGCAAGAAATCTATTATGAACAAAAACAACACCGGAGTAGTGCTTTATGACCGCACCGGAAAGCCTTTTTTTACCTTTTATCAAGGGAGAGTAAGGGATGATATTAGCCTTGATATGATTCCCAAGCATACACAGCAGGCAATTATTGCCATAGAAGATAAAGATTTTTATAAACATCCAGGTTTTTCTATTAAATCCATTATCCGATCTGCTTTCGCAAATATTCAAACCGGAGATATAAACTACGGTGGATCTACCATTACACAGCAACTGGTTAAAAACTCACTACTTTCACCTAAAAAAGACTTTATCAGAAAATACCAGGAAATTGTTCTGGCACAAGAAATTAACCGCAGGTATGAGAAAAATGAAGTGCTGGAAATGTATTTAAAATCTGTCTATTTTGGTATGGGATCATTCGGAGTCGATGCTGCAGCCAAAACCTATTTTGGTAAGGGCGTGAACAACCTTACTTTAGCAGAATCAGCATTGATAGCAGCTCTACTTCCTTCACCCTCATCTCTTAATCCTTTTACTGATGGCTATCAAGAAGCCAAGAAAAGGCAGGAAATCATCCTAGATAGGATGTATGAGCAAGGCTATATTCCAGCCGATGAAAGGGATAGGGCAAAACGGGAAAAAATCGTGCTTGTACCCTCAGAAAAAGATATAAATACCACTGCTACGCATTTTGCATTACTGGTAAGAGATGAGCTGGTTAAAAAGTATGGCGAGGAGAGAGTGGCAAGATCCGGATTTAAAGTTTATACAACCCTTGATTTAGAGTGGCAAAAATATGCGGAAGAAGTTGTTGCTTCACAGGTAACTCTATTAAAAAGTCAAAATGTCAGCAATGGATCTGCAGTTGTTATGGACCCTAAAACAGGTGAGGTAAGGGTGTTGGTTGGCAGTAAGGATTGGTATGATGATAAGTTTGGTAAGGTTAATGTTGCCACATCCCTGCGGCCTTCTGGTTCTGCTTTTAAGCCAATTATTTATTTGGCTGCATTTGACAATAAATTAATTTCCTCCTCTACAATATTAAGAGATGAGCCAAGGACCTTTAATAACTTTGATGAGAAAAAGCTGATGTCTTCATATCCTACTAGGGAAGCAGCGCTGACTGCCCTAGGACAGGATCCAAATGCATATTACAGGCCACAAAACTATGACCGAAAATTCAGGGGGCCAGTTTTGCCAAGGAGAGCTTTGGCAAACTCTTTGAATGTGCCCTCAGTTGAGGTTATGGAAAAAGTGGGAGTCGAAAATGGTATAGAAATGGCTAAAAAAATGGGGATAACAAGCTTAAAAGACCCATCAAATTATGGATTATCTCTCATACTTGGTACAGCTGAGGTTAGGCTTTTGGATATGGTGGATGCTTATGCAGTTTTGGCAAACCAAGGAGTTAGAAATGATCCAGTACTAATTTTAAGGATTGAAGATAAAGGGGAAAAACTTATTTTTAAATCTGAGAAGGATCCGGTAAAAGTAGTAGATGCCCAACCAGCTTTTATAGTATCCTCCATACTTTCTGATTCCAAAGCAAGAAAGGAAATATTTGGAAATTCACTGGATTCATCTTTCCCAGCAGCAGTTAAAACTGGAACTACTGAGGATTATAAGGATGCTTGGACTATCGGTTACTTGCCAAATGTAGTTGTAGGGGTATGGGTAGGTAACAACGATAATAGGCCTATGAGCGGAATTGCCGGTTCTCTAGGAGCAGCCCCAATTTGGAAAGATTTAATGGAAAAGTTTGCAAAAGAATTACCAAAAGAAGTGTTCACCCCGCCATCAGGACTTGTTAAGCTTGCTGTATGTCAAAATACTGCTACACCTTCAGCAAGTATAGAATATTTCTTGCCAGGTACCGAACCAACTGGGTATTGCAACTTTTCAATTGGACCGAGCCCTTCCCCAAAACCAGCAGGTAGTACTAATCCGCAATTAAATAGTCAAACTCCTGATAGCTTTTCAGACGAGAGAGATGACAAAAGAAAAGGAAACGGCCGTAAAAACAGAGAGGATAATTCTGGTCATGGCTCCCGGATCTAGTAAACATTGAGTAATAATCGTGTAAGAATACTTGCATTAATTATTATCAAAATCTTACTGCCTTTTTAAACTACTATAACCTCTATCGAATAGAATCTAAGACTACCTACGAAAAGGAGGTGATAAATAAATGTTACAAAAAGGCTTAATTGCAGCAGGGACCTTAGCAACCGCTTTTATAGCAACACTGGGAATAGCTTTGGCACAGGTGACGCCTAGCCCAACAGCAAGTCCATCACCAACCGCATCACCAAGGGCAACTACAACCCCAAGGCCAACAACTACTCCGGGTGCAACTAATGTGCCAACCGGCGCGCCATCAACCGGAATGGGTGGATAAAAGATAATTTTTTGGCGGGTGCTTGAAAAATTGCAGTGCCCGCCAAATTCATGAGTTTATGCAAAACATTAAAAACGCAATTTTAGTTGCTGTATTTGCAGTTATAGGTATAGTGGGGGGACTGTTATTTGTAGGTAACGAGACAACTTTTTTAAACTCATCTCCTGAGGCCCAACCTAATGAATCTATAGTAGAAAACCAAAGTCAAACCCAGCAACAGGCAATAATTCCTGCAGTTGTATCAATTCCTAAATTAAATGTGTACGCAGCTGTTGAGCATGTGGGGCAAGATACCCTAGGAAGGATGGATATACCCAAGGTTGCTGCAAATGTAGCTTGGTATCAACTGGGGTTTAGACCAGGTGAGAAAGGAAGTGCAGTTTTGGCTGGTCATTTTGATGATGTCACTGGAGCGCCAGCGGTGTTTTTTTACTTAAGTAGCTTAGTTGCAGGTGACCAGGTTATTGTGGAAGATCAGGAAGGGAATAGAAGAGTTTTTGTGGTAGTAAATAAAACAATCTATGCTTTTGACCAAGTGCCTCTGGAGCAAGTATTTGCAAGTACTGATAAACCAAGGCTGAATTTAATAACATGTGACGGTGTATTTAACCAAAATACCAGAAACTATTCTCAAAGACTGGTTGTTTATACTGAATTAGAGAGCTAGTTTCTATCTTGTAATACCACGGAAATTTTTGTAATGTAGTTGACATGAAGATTGGGTATATTGGTTTAGGAAGAATGGGCAAAAATATGGTGCTAAGGCTTCTTGAACAAGGTCAGGAGGTGGTAGCATGGAACAGATCCTCCGGACCCATACAAGAAGTAGTTGTTGCTGGTGCAACCGGTGCAGAAAGTATTGAAGATTTAGTTTCTAAATTAGAAGCTCCTAGGACTATTTGGTTAATGCTAACTGCTGGTGAAGCAATTGATGAGGTTATTAACAAATTATTACCTCTTTTAGAACCAGGTGATCTAATCATTGAAGGCGCGAATTCCTTCTATAAAGATACTTTAAGAAGGTATGAAAAAGTTAAAACCACACTCGTGCACTTTATGGACATTGGAGTTTCGGGAGGCCCAGGGGGAGCAAGAGCTGGTGCATGTTTAATGATTGGCGGGTCAGAAGAAGATTTTAAAAGGATTAAAGAAGTTTGCAGAGCCGTAGCAGCCCCAGATGCATATCAACATCTGGGCCCTGTGGGAGCAGGTCACTTTGCCAAAATGGTACACAATGGTATTGAATACGGCATGATGGAATCGATTGGTGAAGGCTTGGCAATTCTAAAGCACTCACCTTTTGAATATAATTTTATAAAGCTTTTGGATATTTATATGCATAGATCGGTTGTAGAATCAAGACTGGTAGGATGGGCATGGGAAGCTTTTAAAGAAGATCCGGAGCTTGCCAATATATCATCCAGCATTGGATCCGGTGGATCTGGTAAAAGAGTACCCGGAGAAGCTGATTGGACACTGGATGTAGCCAAGGAGATAGGGGTAAACACTCCGGCCATCGAGGATGCAGTCAGAGTTAGGGAGAATTCTGGAAATGATCCTGAGGATTCCCCAGAAGGCTTTAGAAACAAAGTTATCTCTGCCATGCGCGGCCAATTCGGCCAACATGATGTAAAGAAAAGCTAAATTCTGCAAAAGTCCATTGAAGGTTCAAGCCAAGCTCTGCCATCTTTTTCAATCAGCTCATCCGCTTCTTTTGGTCCCCATGAACCTGGTTTATAAATATGTGGTTTACCCCGAGTGCTAACGAGGGGGTCAACAAAAGCCCATTCAGCCTCAACTTCTTCTGCATCATTGAAGAAGGTTTGGTCTCCTTTGATTGCATCAAGAAGCAGTCTTTCATAAGGATCTGGAAAAAAATGGCCCTCTGGGTTTATTTTGTAGCAAAACTGCATGTACGACGGTTCAAGCTCGGTTTCCTGACCTGGCTTCTTGGCAACTATTTTTAAAACTACCCCCTCATTTGGTTGGATACGATAGATCAATATGTTTGGTTCTTCACCGCAGTCTAGATGTTTAAATAACCTGTTAATGGGGTTTTTGAAGACTACTACTATCTCCGTAACATATTGTTTTAGCATCTTGCCAGCCCTAATATATATAGGCACATCTTTCCACCTCTCGTTATCAATATACGTCTTCAAAGCATAAAATGTATCTTTGGTGGAGTTTGGGTTAACGCTTTCTTCTTTGGTATATCCATCATATTGGCCAAACACAACTTTACTTGGTACTAAGGATTTTAGGATTTTTACTTTTTGTCTGGAGAGTGATTGACTACTAAATTCTACAGGAGCATCCATTGTTGTAAGTGCTAACATTTGTAGTTCATGGTTTTGTCCCACATCTATTAAGGCGCCAACACTATCATAGTAAGCGCCCCTTTTTCCTATCCCAAAATCCTCTGTAGCTGTAATTTGAATGTGGTCTACGTACTCCGAGTTCATTAGTGGTTCAAAAATCCCATTGCCAAATCTAAAGGTTAAAATATTCTGTAAAGTTTCCTTCCCTAAATAATGGTCAAGTCTAAAAACCTGATCTGCTGTGAAATATTTACCTAAAAGCCTATTTAAAATTTTGGCAGTTTTTAAATCAAACCCTAGGGGTTTTTCTATAATAAGTCTTGCCCAACCATTTTTTTGCTGAGTTAGTTTATTTTTTTTAAGGTGTTTAAAAACCATTTCATAAAGGCCTGGATAGACCGCCAGATAAAATACCCTGCTTTTAATATTAGATTCTTTAGCCAGAGTATTTTTTAATCTGAGGTAAAAGTTAGGGTCATCTAAATCTCCATCAATATAGCTCATTTTCCTGCATAACCTTTCATAGACCTCTTTTTTAATCTGGTGCTTATGATGAACGTTTGGTAAGTAGGCTACTTTATTAATATATTCGTAGAACTCTTTCTTTGTCTGTTTTTTTCTGGCAACCCCCAAAACGGAAATTCCGGACAAAAGCCCTTTTTCCTCCATGTCATAAAGTGCAGGAATGATTTTAATTTGAGATAGGTTTGATGTAATACCAAAAATAATTAAAGTAAACGGATTCATTTGTTGACATTTTGTAATATTGACAAAGAAATGTAAAGAGTGAAATACTAGTAATCTATGCTTAAACCTTTTGCTCCAAGAGAACACGGCAAGATGAAGGAGGTATTGCTTGCTCCTGATGCCCCAGGACCTGAGATTCATTATTATATGATTCGTGGGGGATCTGACAAGACAAATATCACTGTATGGGAAACAGGGACGATAGGCGGTGAATATATCAAAACCTATGGACACTACCATGTAGGCCGTATCTCAGAAACCTACCATATTATTGAGGGTGAAGGTGTGGTGCTTTTACAGATAAGGAAAAACGATTCTAATGGTCAACCTATAGATGACGAGATAGAATCTTTTATGGCGATCAAAGTAAAGAAGGGTGATGCGGTATTTATGCCTGCTGGCACAGCCCATCTGGTTGCAAATACCGGAAAAAAATGGCTGGTGACATCAGATGATAGCCCTGTTAATTTTGAAGAGACCGACCCGGTCAGCCTACCAGGTCATGCTGATTATGAGCCTATCAAAAAACTGCGTGGTTTTGCTTATTATCTAATAGAAGAAAACGGAGAACCAAAGCTTACAAGAAACATCAACTATAAAAAAGTTCCAGACCCTGTCTGGCTAACACTCCAAGAATATCAAAAAACAATTTAGCTCAAAAGCGGGCCTTTTTTTGTAGCTTACTTAATTATTACATTCTAATCATAATGATCTTATTTTTGATTTGTAGGATTAAATTATGTTCGCTGACTCTGTCCTAAGATCGCCTCCAAAAAGGAAAATCCTAATGTTAGAAAAAAGCATAATTGATGAACCTATCAATGGTGATAATTTGTATAGATCAATTTTTGAAAATGCTATCGAGGGCATATATCAGTCAACTCCTGAGGGGAAAATATTAACCGCTAACCCTGCTTTGGCCAAAATTCTCGGCTATGAATCAGTAGAAGATATGACAAGTAACTTAGTAAATATTAAAACTCAATTTTATGTAAATTCCAGTACCAGGGATAAATTTATCAGGCTAATTAGGTCAAAAGGGCTGATAACTGATTTTGAATCACAGGTTCGTAAAAAAGACGGAGATATTATTTGGATTTCGGAGAATGCCCGGGCAGTAAAGAATAAAAATGGTGAAATTATATATTTCGAGGGTCTAGTTCAGGATATTACAGACCGAAAACTGGCAGAGGAGGAAAAGGCACAGCTTATTATTGAGCAGTCAGCCAGAGCTGAGGCTGAAAATGCCAATTTAAAGCTATCTTTTCTAGTTGAGGCAAGTAAAATCTTATCTCAATCATTGGACTATCGAACCTCTCTCAAAAATCTGGCTCGTTTAATTGTACCAATCATAGCAGATTGGTGTATTATCGATTTGGTAGAAGAAAGCAATAATACCAGCCGCGTCGAGGTAGTTCATATAGACTCTAAAAAAAATAGACTGGCAAATATACTTAAAAACAATTATCCTCTATCCTTGGACTCCAGCCAGCCAGCTGCCTTAAGCTTAAAATTAAACAAACCTTTGCTTGTTTCAAGAGTTGACACTAAATGGCTGAGTTCAATTTCCCTGAATACAAAGCATCTAAAACTATTAAAAGCCTTAGGGGTTTGTTCATATATGGCTATTCCAATTATCTCTAGAGGGCATATGTTGGGAATTGTTACTTTTTCAATGGGAGACTCAGGAAGGCATTACCAGCAAGCTGATCTTATTTTGGCAAATGATTTAGCTGGCAGAGTTGCAATCTCAATTGAAAACTCACTTCTTTTTCAGGGAGCTAAACAAGAAATCGGAGAAAGAAAAAAGGCAGAGGACAAATTAAGAATTAGAGAAAAAGAATATAAGAAGCAAAAAAATCAACTGGAAGTTATTCTACAAAATGTTTCAGATGGGATAGCTGTGCAAGGTAAAGAGGGTAAGTTAATGTTTGTAAATTCAGCAGCTGCTAGAACTATTGGATATGATCATCCAAAAAATATGCTAAAGGAATCAAACAATAACATCTTAGATCTATTTGAGCTTAAAGAAGAAAATGGTAATCCATTTCCCCTTGATAAACTACCCTCTAGACTGGCCGTACTTGGGAAAAACACACCTGAAACCATCATCAGATTCCGAAAAAAAGATACTAATCATGAAAGGTGGAGTTTGGTTAAAGCGACCCCAGTTTTTGATGATAAAGGTGAAGTTCAGTTTGTAGTAAATGTATTTCATGATGTTACTGAGTTGAAACTGGTTGAAAAGCATAAAGATGAATTCCTGGCAATTGCAAGCCATGAGCTCAAAACTCCGATTACTACCATCAAGGCTTTTACTCAGTTAATTCAAGCACGGCTAATAAAAACAGAGGATGGTATTGTCAAAGCCTACTTAGAAAAAGTCAATTTGCAACTTGATAAGTTAACCCGGTTGGTAAATGAATTACTGGATTTGAGTAAAATGGAGAAAGGGTCTTTACCGTTTTATAGAACAAGGTTTGATTTTAATAAATTTATCAAGGATATTGTTGGTAGCTTGCAGCCAGCATTTAAAACCCACAAACTGATTTTAAAAGGGTATGTTTCGAAACGGGTGTACTGGGATAAAGATCGGGTATCCGAGGTGATGGTAAATTTAATTACAAATGCGGTAAAATATTCTCCGGGAGCTTTGAAGGTACTAATTAAAACAAAGGAGATAAGCAATCATATGCAAATTGAGGTTCAGGATTTTGGAATAGGTATACCTAAGGAGTTTCAAAAAAGGGTATTTGATAGATTTTTTCAGGTAGTAAAGCATAAAGGAGAAACTTATGCTGGTTTGGGACTTGGGCTTTATATCAGTTCGCAAATTATTAGACAGCATAGAGGAAAAATTAGTGTTAGAAGTAATATAGGAAAAGGGTCAAGCTTTATCATACGAATTCCCATTGAAGGCCGAGTACTAAATTAATGAAAAAAGTTTTTATTGCAGATGATGACTCATCTATTGTTGAGGTTATTAAAATAGTTTTAACTGAAGGCGGGTTTGATGTAGTAGGTGAGACTCATGGAAAAAATGTGGAAGAATCAATTTTAAAAGAAATGCCTGATTTGGTACTGCTTGATGTTTGGATGTCTGGGTTTGATGGAAGAGAAATAACTAGAAAGCTTAAATCAAATCCGGCAACAAAAAAGATTCCGGTTTTACTAGTATCTGCCTTAAGTGATACAAGGCAAATTGCCAAGGATACTAAAGCGGACGGATTTTTGGAAAAGCCTTTTGATATAAAAAAACTACTAGATACGGTAAAGGAGTTTGCTCTTAAGTAGATCATCTTCAGATGAAGATGTTACTTTAAAGACTTTCTTTTCTTTCTTGAACTAAAGCTAAAACATTTGCAACCGTTTTGTCCAAATATCCTGTTTTGTTGATTATCACATACGGAAACTTGTTTTGGTATTTCTCCCAAAGCATATTTTCCTCATTTAACCTTTGGTCAATTTCAGAACCGCTAAATCCCCGTCCTTTTAATCTACTGATTAACACCTGAGCACTCTCTGGACTTAAATAAATAACTATAGTTTTTGAAATAAGCTCACTTGCAGCGTCTTTAGGAAAGTTTTTGCTGATGATTGACTTTATTTTTGCAGCAGCAGACGGATCAATCCGCCAAACTAAATCTTGTCTAGCCAAGACCTGATGAATTTCTTTTTTTGTAGTGCCATAAAAATTACCACCGTATTCATTGGTCTCTAAAAACTCCTGATTCTCACCCATTTTATGAAAATCTTTTATGCTGACAAAAAAGTAATTTACCCCATTTTTTTCTCCGGGTCTCGGAGTACGTGTAGTGGTAGTAATTACCTTTTTAAAGACATGGGTTTTCTTTAAAATACTTTCAACAACTGCATCTTTCCCACTGGCTGTAGGACCAGTTACGACAAGCAGTATCCCAGTTTGTTTCATCTGGATTTTAGTGGAGGTAACACAGGGTGTTCCCTATAAATTATTTTCCGGTATTCTTTAGGAAGGGAAAGGCCCTGAATAATTCCGCCAAGTAAAATGCCTCTCGTAAAAGAATGGTCAAGAATGCCGGCTGAAGCGATAAAAGAATATCCCAGCATTAGTGAAAAATGAAACCAGTGATGAAAATGAATCACACTACCTCTAATCTGTATTCTTAAAACCGGGAAAATCTGCACCTTCCCAATAATGACATTGGGCATTCTACTTTTAATCCTTGACCGGTCGTGTGTTAGGGCGTTAATAGCAATAAAGCCCAAAGCAATTGATAGGAGAATAGACAATATATGCATTTTTAGTAAGTTAATTGTAAAAATTTCGTAATAAAAAAGCAAATTTTAGGAGAGGGAGTTTTAGTCTTGCTTATCCCTTACGCTTACTTTACAGACTTTTTATTTGCTGTTGATAATGTAAAGGAAATATAAAGGGAGGTGAAAACATTGGTTCGGATGCAAACCGGTCAAGATAGGGTCAAAACAAGAGGAGTGGCAAACAAAATTGCCTTGGGTGCAGCTGGACTGGCTGTTACAGCTGGTGTTGTTGCAGCAGGAGCAGCACTGATGAAAAGGAAAAATAGGGAAATACTGGGTAAAAAGGCAATAGAAGCAACTAAAACAATTGGAGCCATTCTAAACAAAAGGATTGCCAACTCACAGGGTGCTGTGGCTCATCAAATCCAGGGCAAAAACCCTTTCAAAAGAAGAAGTAGTAGAGGCAGAAAAGCTTCTTTGAAATAATTGGATACTTAAGGAAAGGCGGTGATTTGTAAAATGGCAAAAAGCAAAAGAGGACTAGCATCAGCAGATCCTCAGACAAGGAGGAGAGTAGCTAGTAAGGGCGGAAAATCCCATGACAGAGCCTTTTATAGCGAAATAGGCAGAAAAGGTGGATCCAGGTAACAAACACTACCTTCTTTTTTGTTAATGTGCTATATAAATAGCTTATGGGCAATGTGGTAAGAAAGCCTTCACTTATTGTTGTAGACTTTGGTTCCCAAACTGCACATTTGATATTAAGAAGGGTGAAACAGTTAGGAGCTCAGGGGGAAATAATTGAACCTGACCAGGTACTGGATAAAATTAAAAATGACAAAAAGCCCTTAGGAATAATACTCTCAGGAGGACCAGATTCAGTGTATTTAAAAAATGCTCCCACAATAGATCCAAGGATTTTTGGGCTAAATATTCCAATCCTCGGAATTTGTTATGGATTGCAAATTATGGCACATTTGCTTGGAGGAAAAGTCATTCCAGGGAAAAAAGAATATGGTCCTGCGCAAATACAGTTAAAGCAGGCAAATGGCTTACCTGAAAAATTTACTGTGTGGATGAGTCATGGAGATGAAGTTGTCAAACTACCTAAGGGTTTTGAGGTTTTAGGCTCAACAGACCACGTAGTAAATGCTTTTGTTGCAAATCAAAAACAAAAAATTTGGGGAGTACAATTTCATCCTGAAGTTGAGCATACAGATCATGGAACAACCCTGTTAAAAAGCTTTTTAGTTGAATGCGGCGTTACTTTTGAAAAGAAATCATTTGATGTTTCTGTTATCAGGCAGGAAATCAAAAAACAAGCAGGGGGCTACTATGTGATTGGGGCTGTGTCTGGAGGCGTGGATTCAACAGTAGCCGGAATACTGGCAGCTGATGCACTAAAAGAAAAATTTATTCCAATTTATGTTGAAAATGGTTTGATGAGGGAGAGGACGAAGGAGCATGTAGAGCAGATTTTCCTACACCACAAAGTTAAACCAATTGTTTGCAACGTAGAAAAAGAAATGTTAAGAAAACTTAAAGGCGTTTCTGACCCTGAAAAAAAAAGGAAAATAATTGGTGCATTTTATATAGAGGTGTTTGAGCGGGAAATGATAAAACAAATTCAGGAGGGCAAAAATGTTAGGTTTTTACTTCAAGGAACAATCTATTCTGATGTTATAGAAAGCAAGGGTAGTAAACATGCTTCAAAAATCAAAAGTCACCATAACGTAGGTGGACTTCCTAAAAATATGAAACTTAAGTTAATTGAGCCTTTAAGAAATTTTTATAAAGATGAGGTCAGAAATATTGGTAAGTTATTAGGCCTTTCTAAGGAATTTGTCAACAAACAAGTATTTCCAGGGCCCGGATATGCTGTCAGGATAAGAGGTGAAGTAACCAAAGAAAGGTTAATAAAGGAAAAACTGGCGGATAAAATAGTTTTGGAAGAGCTGGAAAAGGCAAGTTATTTAAGTAAGGTTTATATGTCATTTCCAATTATGACTGGAGCCTATTCAACGGCCGTCAAAGGAGATGGAAGATTTTTTGGGGAAGTTGTGGCATTAAGAATAGTTGAATCAAAAGATGTGATGACATCCAAATGGGCGCAAGTTCCTTATCAGATACTACAAAAAATTTCTACAAGGCTTGTAAATGAGGTTGAGGGTATCTCAAGGGTGGTTTATGATATCACTACCAAACCTCCAGCCACTATGGAATGGGAATAACTGGTGGCTTGAATTTTCCTTACTTTTTTATTACTATACGCTAACTTTTTTACTGTCCACAAAATTTATAATCGTTTACGATTTCATCGGAACAAAGAAATATGGAATTTTCATTCAGATCAATTTTTATCGATTCTGCCAAGGTAACTGCTGTGTTGATGGCAGTTATTTGGATAGGTGTTATCGTTTCAGCATTAAGATAAGTACGAATATAGAAATAGTTGTCAAAACAATGGTTCCTCCGGGAGAAAGATTAAGGTAAAAAGAGATAATAATTCCTGAAATCACAGCAAATATAGAAATAACCTCAGCTATAAGAATAGTTTTTATGAAGCTTGTTTTTAGCTGCAATGCAGAAACTACCGGAATGACAATAAGTGCAGCAATTAGTAAAACACCAACAATTGGAATAGAGAGGGATACTGTCAGGGCAGCCAAAACTATCAGGAGAATATTAATAAACTTTGTTGGAATCCCATTTACTTTGGCTGCTTCTTCATCAACAGTGACATATAAAAGCTCTTTATAAAAGGTAATGATTGTTGCAGCAACCAACAAACCTAGAGTTCCAATAATATATACATCAGTTTGTTTGACTGTGGTAATACTCCCGAAAAGATAGCTAAACAAATCAACTCCAAATCCCCTAGAGAAGCTAATAAGGACAACTGCCAGTGCAAGGCTGCCGGAAAGGAAGATAGAAAGAGCAGACTCCCCAAATATTTTTTTGCTAATTCGTAATCTTTCAATTGCAATAGAAGATAATACTGCTGCAATAATGGCTGTAATTAAAGGATTAACCTTTAGTAAAAGTCCTATTGCCACTCCTGCAAGGGATACATGGGATAATGTATCGGCAATTAAAGAATAGCGCCTTAGAACAAGGAATATACCAATAAGTGGAGCAATTATTGCAATGATAATTCCAGCCTCAAATCCCCGGATCATAAATCCATACTTAAAAAGCTCTAGCATAATCAGTGATGCACGCCTCCTTTACCTATAAGCTCATGGAAATATTTTCCTTTCAAAAATTCTTCCGGTTCTCCATAGTATTCAAGCGTTCTGTTGATATAACCCAATTCAGATGACTCATGAGCAACAACATCAAGCTCATGGGATACCAGTACAAGTGTTAACTCCAGTTCCTGGTTGAGTTTTCTTAGCAGTTCGTAAAATTGCTTTTGCGTTTTTATATCTACACCAACGGTTGGTTCGTCAAGAAAGATTATCTCTGGCTCTGCCGCAAGCGCGCGGGCAATAAAAGCCCGCTGTCTTTGACCACCAGATAAATCACTAACCTGTTTGTCTTTATACTCAAGTATATCTACATGCTTGAGAGCTTGTAGTGTTTTCTGCTCATCTTCTTTATTTGGAAAACGGAACAGACCTCGCTTGCCATATCTGCCCATGGACACAAGCTCTTTTACTGTAATTGGTAAATTCATTTCAATATAGTTTTTTTGAGGAACATAACCAATTATTGACCAATCCTTAAAATCATCTAAGTCTTTCCCAAAGAGCCTTACACTTCCATTATTAGGTTTTAATATGCCAAGCATAAGTTTTAGGAGTGTTGACTTTCCTCCTCCATTTGGGCCAATGATACCAACATAGTCACCTTTGTGAATTGCTAAAGAAACATCTTTTATCACCTCTTCTGAAGTATAGGAGAAACAAACCTTATCAAGTTGTAAGATGGTTTGGGAATGGTCTACGTTTTTCATCGGAAAAGACAGGTTCTTATTGGTTACATTTGATCTCAATGCTTTACAAACATTGTAGAGCGATTTGCAAATTCTTCAGGTTTTCCTGCATCAGACTGAAATAATCTTTCCCTTCTTTAATATCATCATCTGATAACCCTTCAATAGGATCAAGTACCAAAGTTTGGGCTCCGGCTTCGTTTGCAATAGTTTCTGAAAGCTTTGGACTCACTAAACTCTCAAAGAAAATATATTTAACATTTTCTTTTTTTGCAAACTCGGCTACTTTTGCAAGTTGTTGTGCAGGAGGCTGCTCATCAGGAGAAAGTCCAGAAATTGCAACCTGATTTAGCCCATACGACCCTGCAAGATATGCAAATGCTGTATGAGAAGTAACCATGTCCTTTCTTCTGCATGACTTAAGTCCCTCTTTAAACTGGTTATCAAGCTCATCCAGTTTCTGGCTAAGTTTCTTTTCATTATCTTGATAGTAACCTCCATTTATAGGATCGATTTCTGCATATCCTTCTGTTATTTTTTTGACTTGCCTTTTTGCAAGCTTAGGATCAAGCCAAATATGAGGGTCTTGTGGCTTTGTAAACAGACCTTCTCCTGCTATCACTATTTTGATATTTGTTCCCTTGAGGTTTCCTTTTATTTTATCCGCCCAAGTTTCTAGGCTACCATTCAAAACAAGCATATCTCCGCTTTCAATTCTTGCTATATTTTGTGTTGAAGGGTCGTAATCATGTGGTTCTACGCCTGCAGGAGTGATATTTGTCACATCTGCTTTATTTCCACCAATTTGTGTTGCAAAATACCAAAGAGGGTAGAACGAAGTAGTTACCTGTAACTTTTCATCAACACCGGACTGTTTAGTATTAAATGGGCCAACTTTTGGGATAAATACAGAAGCAGTTGCTGCAACTACTAATATAATACCAATGACTGCTAAATTATCTTTTAAAAATTTCATATTAATTTCTGGCAGTTTTTACAGAGCCCAAAAAATTCAAGTGAATGATGTTTTATCATAAATCCTTTTTTCTCCCGCAGTTCCTTTTCCCAAGTCTCAATATTACAATCAGAAATATCTTCTATTGAGCCGCAGCTTTCACAAAGTAGGTGATGGTGATCCTCTTTGGCTGAATACTCATAGCGCAGTTTACTTTCCTGTAAATTAATTTCCCTGACTAATCCTTTATCAGAGAAAGAATTCATCATTCGAAATATTGTTGCCGGGTCTGCATTAATCCCGTCTTTTTTAAGTTTTGATTTTATGGTTGCTACATCAAGGGGCTTGCTTGCTGCCTCAAGCACTTTTAGGGTTGCAAGACGCGCAGGGGTTGCTTTTAAAGCAACCTTATGTAACTCTATTTTACAATCATGTTTAACTTGTACTACCATAGATGCGGTATGATTGCATTTAATATATGCAAGAGTGTTGCATTTGTCAATGTTGGAGTTAATTAACGATATTGGATGTTACCAAAATTGATGTTGGTAAATTTGCTTACAAGGATAAAAATTAAAATACACCCTGATAAAAGAGATATTAAAGCCCCATATATTAAAGCTTTTGGGATATAGTAAAAATCTATTATATGTTTACCCTTTGGAACATAGACACCATTAAAGGAGTAATTAACCCTGTGTATTCTTGTGGGAACCGAATCGATTTTAGCTTCCCAGCCAGGATAAAAGTTATTTAATACAACCAGCATCGAATCAATATCAGAATCTGTTATTACCTGGACATGGTTGTTTGCTATTGCTTTATAGGAGGGTATTTGTCTAATTTTTTGATTACTTTGGTTATCTATCTCAAAATCTTCGCTTAAAGTTTTTTCCAGAGGTAGAAATCCTTCATCCATTAAGGTCAATAAGGTGTCCTGCTGATTTTGCTTGATCACCTTTGATGTAAGATAGGCCCTTGGCAAATAATTAGTATTTTCCAAAACAACAATACTTCCTGATTCAAAGACTTTTTTAAAATTAGGATTTTGTAGTTTAGGCTCTATGGAGCCGGTTTTCTTTATATCTTGTTTGTCTCTTTTGGGAACTATAATAAACCTTGTTCCTGTAATTCTGAGCATAGGGGAAGTGTAAGAGGTGATAACACCGTTTTTTGTTTGAGGCGAGGCTGTAACATCATGTGAGTTTATGACAGCAATGAGTTTTGCAATATTTAAAGGATAAACAGAATCGTACCCACTTGGTGATTCAAGCATATAAGGAACCCACATATTAGGAGGTAGGATTGTCGTTTCGCTTACAAATCTTGAATTAGGATGCTTTATTAGAAAGTCTGTTAAATCCGTTGGAGGGTAAATATATTTTTCAGGAGTAAAACTATTAAATTTCCAGCCAAATCTAAATAGCTCCAAAGTTAGCAAAACAACAAGTCCAAGTTGTACAAAAGACTCGCTGATATTGAATATTTTGTAGGCTAAAAAAAGGATAAGAGTTGCAAAAACGAGGACAAGAGGCAAAATTATATTTTTAAAACTTATCATCAGATTTGGCTCCATGCTCCTCAAAGAAAAAGAAGCAAGAAAAGATATTAGTAAGGCAAAACCAATTACTAAGGTTGAGATCAAATAGCTTTTCACTAGTTTATGATTCATTTTCTCCAAACCAATACCTGCAAGTAAACCGAGACTAAAATTAATCAGGAAAAAGGATCTGTTCATAGTCATTGAAGACCCACCCCAAACTCCCATCTCATATAGGAACCTTGATAGTGGGTTATCTAAAGTAACGAGCATTGTAATAACAAATATCGCCAAAAGAGTTAAAGTTAATTTTTGCCTAGAGGTAAGATAAGTGGCAACCATAGCCAAAACGATAGTTAAAACCCCGCAGTATAAAGCAACGTTTAAGTAATTACCCGGAGCCCAAAAATTAGCTGTAGCCGGGTTTCCAAAAAAATCAGGAATCAGCAGATTAATGAGATATATAAAAGGTGTAAAAGCATCAGGTTTATCTAGAACTTCAAACAATCTCTGAGAATTTTGAAAAAGTTCAAAAGCAGGAAGTAGTAAAACACCTCCCAGGCCTACGCCAAGAGCAAGAGATAGAAAAAGTAAAAATGTACCCTTTACAGATTTCCTAAAAAGAAACCAAATAAACATTGCCAGAACTGAAAAAATGGTTACGGGAAAATATCCCGAGAAAAGCTGCAAAGTAAATGCTAAAGCTAAAGGCGAAACCCATTTAATTTTCTTGGTGACTATTAACTTATCCTCAAGCAAGATGAGAAGCGGTAATAGTGCGCTTGCTGTTGATTGGGTATTCCATTCAAGCCATATTAAAGAGAAACCTCCAAAACCAAAAGAAATGGAAGAAAAAAGGCTGGAAAGTTTGCTTAAGGCCAAGTGCCTTGCTAAAAAATACATGGAAAAGGAAGCGATTAATACCTGAGAGATTATTTGCAAAGTCCATGCCAGCTGCTTTGAAAAAATTAGATAATATACAAATGTCGGAAAGTATAACCCAAGCGGCTGACTCGCGATTAAAGGATATCCAGTAAACATTAAAGGGTTCCATAAAGGCAGCTGGCCTTGTTTAATTAGATCGGAGGCATAAGATCTTAGTGGATAGATTATTGATACTGCATCTGTAGGCAAGGAATTTTTAACAGGTACTCCTACACTGTTACCCCACTTGTAATCAAGCCAAGGATAATAAGCACCTGTAATCAAATCTGCAGGCAAGGGAATAAGGCCCAAGAAAGCTTTATAGAAAAACAGTAATGTTATCAACAAAATAAACCATGGGACTGTTTTCCTGCGGAAAATAAACCATGGGACTGTTTTCCTGCGGAAAATAAACCATGGGAGCAAGAATTTGGAATACATCTTCATATGCTAACTTAATTATAGCTTTTATTAAAAGCCTTCTGATACAGATAAGTTATCTTGTAATTTTATCCCTTCCCTACTAATATAAGATTATATGACTGATGATGATGTAAACAAGCTAAGTACTCTCATGGATTCTAAATTGGATAAATTTAAGGGGGAGATAAAGAAAGAAATATCTACTAGTAGACAAGACCTGAGTGAAGAGATATCTGCCGTTAGACAAGACCTGAGTGAAGAGATATCTGCCGTTAGACAAGACCTGAGTGAAGAGATATCTGCCGTTAGACAAGACCTGAGTGAAGAGATATCTGCCAGTGAAAAGAGAGTAATTAAAGGAATTGTAGACTTCGTTTCTGATCATCTAATACCGCTTATTGATGAAAAGGCTGATAAAACAGATGTTGAAAGAATAGAGAGAAAATTAGATTCTTATATTGATGAAACTATAGTGCTTAAAGCTAGAGTCGGTGATATTGAAGCGCTGCCAACTGTAGCTCATGAATTGAAGGTGAAGAAAAATAAATAAACGTGGGACTGTCCCGCTTCGCCATGTACCAGAAATCGGTACGTAGCTTCGAGGTAAAAACTTCAATAAAAAATAAGAATTCTAAGCTAGCATTAGTGTGGTAAGTAGACAGATTATATACTCTTCTTCGAAAAGTTTGAAGAATCGCAAGCTTTGCTTACTTTGTACCCGGTTAAAGCAATTTAAACCTATTTATTTAATTCCGAATTACTATTCAAAATACGATAAGGTCTGATACAGATAAAATATCTTGTCTTTTCATTTAGATGGTAATATGATTAATTAATGGATGAAAATACGTTTAAGAAAATATTAGATGAAGCAATAGCTCCGCTTCGGGAAGATATAAAGGAATTAAAGGATGTTCAGGAAAATAGATTATTACCTTCAGTAACTGAGTTAGAAGTTACTGTTAAATCATGTGCCGATAGTTACAAAATTAATCAACAGAATATTGAGAGAGTTGATACCAGATTAACTGGTGTTGAGGAAGAACTAAATGTAGAAGTTTCGGAAGACCTGAAGGTTCCTCATTTTTCTGTAGAATAACTTACCTGGCTGGACGTTGTTTGTACCCAACTAAAAGTCTATAGAGTTGGGTCTGATGTCGAAAATATCTTGGCCGCCAAATAAAATTAGTCTGACTCTTCTTTTAATGGGCCATGCTGTTTGTATTAAATGATTTAAATTAGGAAGAGGTATTCCCTTAAAACGACCGTATTCGTAAGTCGCTAAACTTAATAGTCCTATTCTAGAGGTGAATATTCGGTGTAGAGGATTTTTAATTGGACCATAAGCTCTTCTTACTAAAGACTGATAATGATCTATTTGTCCTATGGCATCAGATAGCGTTCCGCCTGAAGTATATATATTTTGAGTTCGATCAATAAGTTTATAAACGCAACTTTTCTCAACCATAAGAAGATTATAGGATTTATGGGTTCAATAATCCAGTCAGCGGTATCTTAAATTAGCCTCAAAAATCTTTGGGGTGACTGACGGGGATCGAACCCGCGACATTCGGTTCCACAAACCGACGCTCTACCACTGAGCTACAGCCACCATTTAATGAAGTATTAAGAACCATTTGTATTTTACCTGAATTTAGACACTAGATCCAGTTTTGAATAAATGCGTACTTTACTGAGCTTACCTGAAGGAATAATAAGTTTTATGTGGTAAAAGGAAGTAGTTCCCAAAGCTTGCTAGGATTAATAAGTGCCGGAAATAAGTTAGGCTGTAATATGCCAAAATCAAGAATATTTATACCCGGTGAGACTTTTTGTTTAATAGTAATTGGGTGATAATAAGGGCGGGATAAAGTAAAGTCAAAGGTGTAATCAGGAAGTAAATACCTAGCCTCAATCTCTTCAGACTCGCCTTCAGGGTTCAAAATAATATTCTGAACCGTTTCGCCAACTGCTCCAACGACTTTTAATAAATAGTTTCCTGCCTTATTTCCCTTCCACTTAAGTGAGCTTTTCACTTTCAAGATCACAGGAGATTTAACCTCCGTCTCAAACTCAAAAGGCTTTGATTCAAATTGCTTATCTGACGTAAACAAATTTAAAACTACTTTAAAATGGCCACCTTGAGGTGATTTAATAGAAAAATTAAAGATATATTCTTTGCCGGGCTCAACTTTAACTTCTTTTGGGATTTCAATAGAGTTTATCCCCAGTTGCGCTCCGCCTTGGATAGCCACTAGTTTAACCGTTTCCTGATCATTCCAAATGCTTTGTCCAATGTTTTTAATCCTTAAAGAAATATTATAGCTTTCACTTACTACTAAGCTTCTATATATCTCACCTGATTCAAGCTGGGCTTTATTCTCTTGCAAGGGCTTTCCTTTTGTCTTTGTTAAACTTTGTAGTGCCTGATATTGAGGATAATACTTTGTGGAATCTGCATTGTCTGTACTTATTCTTTTAAATGAGAAGTGATCAAAAGGAATTTCCTGGTAGCTTAGTAAAAAAGGTGTTATAGAAACAATTCTTGATGAAGCCCAGGCATTTTGAAAAGCGTGTTGATAATATTCCGCTACTTTTTCAGCTGAGAGATAAGAATTATTTTGAATTAATCCTTCAGCGTGTTTCCATCCTGTTTCTGTAATGAAAATAGGTAAAGCCTTCTTAATTCCCAGCTGGCTCAATATCTGCAGTTCCCAAACCCAGGTTCTGACTGTTCCTCTTCCTGTACTAGTAGGTGATCCTGAAAATTCAGGATTAGGGTAGGAATGAGAAACCCAACCGTCTAATTTTTCAAATATTCCCGGTACCTCCTCATTCATTTGTTGCATAAAGCTATATTGGTCCATATATTTAGGAGGTTGGTGAGGGGTTGAAGCATCAAAACCAGCATTGAGTACAAAAAAGTTCCTATTTTTATTTTTAAGCGCTGTAATAGTCTTGTCTAGAACTTTTGCATACAATTTTGGGTCAGTTTGGTTTCCCCATTCCTGGGCATGGTTTGGTTCGTTATAAACGATGACATATCTGTTTTTAGTTGGCCAGTTAAGGTTATCCAAAAAATCTGCCCATGCTTGTTCTTCACCTTCATAAGGTCTTTTCCAATATTCCCCTTCAGGTTGAGTTGCCAGCCTAACCAAGGGGATCAAATGCCTTCTTCTTAAATCATTGAAAAAATTATTCCATTTATCTTCTTTTCTGTCTTTGCTCTCAATCAAAACAGTTACATAACCCCAGTCTCCGCCTGAGGAGTTAACCAGCTCTGCAGCAGGGGATGACTCATCATGTGTTGCCTGTATCAGATGTATTCCAAACTTATTGTTAGGAGTAGACATTGGATCATAGACAGCAGATACCTTCACGGTAAAAAGATTAAATAACACTAAAGAAGTTATTAATACTAGGAGACATTTCATAAGCGGAACTATTTTAACATCAAAGCTAAACAGAATCAGCAGTAACTTTAATTATTGATATTTGGGTTTTATTCGGACTATATTAATAGTACATCTATGCTACAAAAGATTAGCGTCCCGGTACTGGTTACCTGCACTTTTGATCCTAAAGTAAGAAAAGTTTATCCTGAGGTAGTAGTTTGGGAAGGCAGAAGCTACCCTATTACAAAAGTCGGGTTTCATCATATGTACAGAACCGGTAGGACCCTTTTTCATGTTTTTTCAGTAGAAAGCCCCAGCCTCTTTTTTAGGCTGGTTTTAAATACGGATAACCTACACTGGAGTTTGGAGGAGATCTCAGATGGCGAAAGTGATTAATCCAAGTTTAGAGCTACCTTTCAATCCTAAGGGTCCTACTATTTTGCATATAGATCTAAACTCATGCTTTGCCACTATTGAGCAGCAGGCTAACCCCAAGCTTCGGGGCAAGCCTATTGCAGTTGCAGCTTATACAACACCCTCCGGATGTATCCTGGCACCCTCTGTAGAGGCCAAAAAATTTGGTATCAAAACCGGGATGAGAGTCAAAGACGGGAAGATGCTTTATCCAAAGCTAATTGTGCTTTCCCCGGATCCGATGAAATACAGAAGCGTACACATCCAGCTGAAAAATATCTTACTGGATTACACAGATAAGCTTACTCCCAAATCTATAGATGAATTTGTCTTGGACCTGGAAGGTTACCCAGCTTTTAAAAAAGGGATGGTAAATGCAGCAGAAGAGATAAAGGATAGGATCAAAGCAGAGATAGGGGAGTGGTTAACAGTTTCCATAGGTATCGCCCCAAACAGGTTTTTGGCCAAAACAGCAGCCGGTTTACATAAGCCTGACGGGTTGGATGTTGTTGATAAAAGTAACTATCAGAGAATCTATCATAAACTGGGTTTGATGGATCTATGTGGGATTAAGGCCAAAAATGCCATCAGGCTAAACCATATGGGAATTTTTACTATTTGGGATTTTTATAAATCTCCAGTCTGGAAAACTAAAGCTGCTTTTGAATCTGTGTTAGGTTACTATTGGTATCTAAGACTGAGAGGGTGGGAGATAGATGATGTGGATTTTTCCAGTAAAAGCTATGGCAACTCTTATGCCCTGCCAAAACCTTTGGTTACTCCGGAGCAGTTATCTCCAATACTGCAAAAGCTGGTAGAAAAGACCGGAATGAGGCTACGGAGGGCAGGGTATAGGACAAGAGGGGTACATGTAGCCATGGTTTACAGGGATAACTCCTTTTGGCATCAGGGAGTGAGTTTGCCGGATTATATCTTTGACTCCAGGGATATCTATAAAATAGCTTTTAAAATAATGACTCACTCCCCCTATAAAAAACCGGTCAGGAATTTGGCAGAATCGGTTTTTAATCTGCAAAAGTGTGTAAATACCCAGATGTGTCTATTTGAAGATATAGAAAAAAAGGAGAAGTTAACAAAAGCCGTAGATGAGGTAAACGAGAGGTGGGGAAACTTTGTAATAACCCCTGCCAGGATGATAGGGACAAAAGAGCTGGTAGCAGACCGCATAGCTTTCGGAGGTGTAAAAGAGCTAGAGGAGGCTATACTAGACTAGGTTTAAGAGGCGATAGTTGTACGCAGGTACTAACTTATAGTATAATTTCTTTATGTTTGGTGTAGACCGTTTATGCGCAGATATGGGCAGCAGAGGAGAGTGTACCTCGCCTAAATTAAAATCCGCCACTCTCCCGGGTTGTGCAACATACAGCTCAATAGATGGAAAGGTTTTTTGTACTCCGGCATCAGAGATTATTTCTTGCGGAGGGATAAAAAACATGGTTACCTTATTTAGCCGATTAGAAGCAGCTAGAGCCATAAGAAGAACTTATGATGGACAAAGAGGGTGCAGTGCGTATACCCAAAGCGAACTTTCAAAGAAACAGGATCAAAAATTACAAACACTACCTACAATAGTAGACAAAGATACTATTTTTTATCCGGACCTGATTACTATGGATGGGGTAGGTCTTGGCGATTTAATTGCAGGCAGAAGGGTTGTGGGGTTGGAAGACAGGGAAGATGTGGATATTTTTATCCAATACATAGTAAGATCAATGCGTCTAAAGGCCGCTTCTAGATCTAATTTTCCCTATAGACTTTCATCGGAAACTGCGTTTGTTGATTACACAGACAAGTTATTTAAAAATAAATTTTACGGCCGGGTAGACGATATAGATATAACTATTTTGCCGCCTAGTCTAGCAGGCCTTAAGGATCCACACATGATTGACCCGGAGATCGTGTTTACCTTCTTAACAGGCATGTACTTATATTCAACGGGCAGGGGAAGGCTACCAGGTAGGCTGTTTATATCTTCTACAGTATATTATAAAAATACACCCATGTTTCCTGGGATTAATGCAGCTATTAATCGGGTAGTAACTCCAGAAGACCAAAATGCCCTTGAAAACCTATTATCTTCCTCGCAGTTATCATGGGAAGAAGCCCAAAGACTATCCTTAATGCACCAGGTTAGGGCTGGACTACCCGGGCTTGGAAAAAGAAGGTAAAGTATTTGCATCTTAGGTAAAGATCATCTATTCTAAATGGTATGATAGTTTATGTTACAGGTGGAGCAGGGTTTCTGGGATCACACCTTTGCGATAAGCTGATAGAACAGAGTCATCAGGTTGTATGTATAGATAATCTTTTAACCGGCACCAGGAAGAATATTGAGCATCTACTGGATAACCCTAATTTTGAATTCTTGGAGCATGATGTTACTAAACCTTTGCCAGATAACATTCATGCAGATCAAGTTTATCATCTGGCCTCACCGGCATCCCCAAATTTTAAGAGTCCGAAATCTTATCACGCTTTAGCTTTTGAAACTATGCAGGTTAACACCACGGGTACCTGGAATTTGGCGCAGTGGTGTGTTAAAAACGGAGCCAAGTTTTTATTCGCTTCAACCTCTGAAATATACGGTGATCCGCTGCAACACCCGCAAAAAGAAGAGTATAGAGGAAATGTTTCCACTACTGGGCCCAGATCAGTTTATGATGAAGCCAAAAGATTCGGAGAAACTATTACCGCTGCTTTCATCAGATCTAAAGGGCTAGATGGAAAAATTATCCGCATTTTTAACACCTACGGTCCTAGGATGGCGATAGATGATGGTAGGGTAGTGACAGAATTTATTAAAGCCTCACTGGAACATAGATTCTTTCCGGTTTTTGGAGATGGTACACAAACAAGATCATTTTGTTATGTATCGGATCTTATAGATGGAATAGTTTTAACCATGAAAAAGGGCGCAATAGGTGAAATATATAATCTGGGTAATCCTAATGAGTATACGGTTTTAGAGTTGGGTAAAAAGATAATAAAGCTCACAAATTCTGAATCTGAGCTTGTCACAAAAGAGCCCCTACCGGAAGATGACCCACTTCAACGGTGCCCTGATATCACAAAGGCAAAAGATCAACTTGGTTGGGTGCCTAAAATAGGACTGGAGGAAGGTCTGAAAAAGACAATTGAATACTACAATGGCAAACTCAACCATTAAAAAATTAGAAAAAAGGTGGAGTAAGAATCTTTTTATCTGTGTAGGATTGGATTCTGATTATAAAAGACTTCCTAATAGGACAGGAGATATCGCTTCTGATATCTTTGAGTTTAACAAAGCAATTATTGACTCAACTTTTGATTTAGTTTGTGCATATAAACCCAATGCCGCATTTTATGAAGCTTATGGCACAGATGGGCTCACTGCTTTGAAAAAAACCTCAACTTACCTAAAAGAAAATTACCCTGATATTGCAGTAATATTGGATGCCAAAAGAGGTGATATTGGTAGCACCAATGAAGGTTATGTTTCCTCCATATTCGATAATTTGAAAATGGATGGGGTTACAGTCAGTCCATATTTGGGACAGGAAGCACTGGAGCCTTTTTTGGAAAGAAAAGATAAGCTTATTATAGTTTTGGCTAAAACATCTAATCCGGGATCAGCTGAATTCCAGGATTTAGTAGTAGGTGAAGGAGGCAAACCACTTTATCAGGTAGTAGCAGAAAGAGTTGCCCGGAACTGGAATAAAAATGGAAACTGTGGAGTAGTTGTTGGAGCCACTTACCCAAGTGAGCTGGTACAGGTAAGAAAACTCATTGGTGATTTGCCAATACTAATTCCCGGATTAGGAACACAGGGTGGTGAGATAGAAAACACTGTTAGATCTGGAATGGCTAGTGGCGGGTGGGGAATGATTATTAACTCATCAAGAGGAATAATATTTGCATCAGACGGAAAAGATTTTGCACAAAAAGCCAGAGACGTGGCAATGGATTTAAATAAGCGCTTGCTCTTGCTGAAAGATTCTTAGAGTTGTTTTTATAACTGTATCCGGATTTAGAGATATACTTTCTATTCCGGATTTTACTAAAAACATGGCAAAATCTTCATAGTCTGAGGGTGCCTGGCCGCAAATGCCAATATATTTACCCCTTTGCCTACATTTTTTAATAACGGTTTTAATAAGCTCTTTTACAGCTTTGTCATTTTCATTGCTGATTGACTTAATCTTTTCATTTCCATCCCGGTCAATCCCTAGTGTAAGCTGGCTCAAATCATTACTGCCTATACTCATTCCGTCAAATATATCCAAAAAGTCATCAGCTAAAATTACATTTGCTGGTATCTCACACATCATAAAAACCTTCAAGCTTTTATCTTTTTTGCGTGACAGGCCAAATCTCTCCATGATTTCTAAAACCATCTTACCTTCATCCACAGTTCTGCAAAAAGGAATCATTGTACAGGTATTGGTAAGCCCAAAAACATTTCTAACTTTTTTGATAGCTTCAATTTCCAAAATAAATGCCTGGATAAACTGTGGGTTGTAGTAACGGGATGCACCTCTAAAACCGATCATAGGATTTTCTTCAACAGGCTCATAAAGGCTACCTCCCAGTAGAGACCGATACTCATTTGTTTTAAAGTCAGAAAATCTGACTATTACCGGATTTGGATAAAAGGCAGCTGAGATTTTTGCAATACCTGATGCGAGTTTATCAACATAAAACTGGGTTTTGTTTTTATATCCTAAAGTTTTTTTGTCTATTTTGCCTTTTAACTCAGCTGGCAGGCTATTAAAATTTACCAAAGCCATAGGATGTATACCTATATTTGATGCAATTATAAACTCCTCTCTTGCCAAACCCACTCCTTTGTTTGGCAGAAAAGATTTTTCAAAAGCTGTGTCAGGGGTAGCAATATTTAGCATGATTTTGATTTTGGTTTGAGGGATTTTTTTAATATCATGCTCCTCAATTTTAAAATTAAGCTTTCCTTCAAAAACAATTCCTTCACTGCCTGTTGTGTCAACTGTCAAATCCATGCCTGTTTTTACTTTTTGGGTTGAGTTTTCAGTTCCTACAACACAAGCAATACCCAGCTCTCTTGAAACAATGGCTGCATGGCTTGTTCTGCCACCTTTATCTGTAATAATTGCTGAGGCCAGTTTCATGACAGGTTCCCAGTTGGGATCGGTCATGTCTGTTACCAAAACCTCGCCTTTTTTAAAATTTGAGATGTTTTTAACATCCATGATTATTCTTGCCTTACCTGATGAAATCTTATTGCCAACTGATGCGCCCTTTGTGATTACTTTTCCATTCTCAGACCTTTGGTATGTTATAACTTTAGTGTAGTCTCTCACCGAATGAACGGTCTCCGGGCGCGCTTGCACTATGTATAATTTGCCACTTTTGCCATCTTTTGCCCATTCCATATCCATTGGAGTCCATTTACGGTGTTTCTCAGAGTAATGTTTCTCAATTATAGTTGCCCAAGTGGCAAGCTTTAAAATTTCAGCATCAGTTAGAACAAATTGCTGTTTTTCTTGCTGGGAGGTGTCTATTACTTTTGTGCCAGTAGAATCACCATATACCATTTTGTGGTCCTTTTTTCCTATTTTTTTCTCAATTATTGGCTGGTAATAGTCTTTTTTAAACAAGCTTTTGTGTCTAGGCTTGTTTAGAGTGGGTTTAAAAACTAAAAATTCATCAGGGGTTACTTTTCCCTGAACTATCATTTCTCCTAAGCCCCATGAGCCATTAATAACTACCAAATCTTTAAATCCGGTTTCTGTATCAAGTGTAAACATAATTCCGGAACAGGATAAATCTGACCTAACCATCTTTTGTATTCCAACTGAAAGAGAAATTTTTAGGTGATCAAAGCCTTTATCTACCCTGTATGAGATGGCTCGATCAGTAAAAAGTGATGCCATGGCTTTTTTGGTTGCTACCAAAATATTGTCTACACCAGAGATATTTAAAAATGTTTCATGCTCTCCGGCAAAAGAAGCATCTGGTAAATCCTCAGCAGTTGCAGATGATCTGACGGCAAAATCTGCCAGTTTACCGTATCTTCTTTCTGCGTCCTGGTGTGCTTTTTCTATGGCTTGCTTAAGATCATTTGGAAAATTTGCTTTAACAATTTTTTCCCTAATTTGCTTTGCTTTCTCAGAAAGCTGTTCTAAGTTGTTTGTATCTAAGTTAGATAGAGTGTTTTTAATAAATAGATCAAGAGATGTTTGCGATAAAAAGTATTGATAAGCAGATGCAGTGACTATGTAGCCTCCAGGAACATCTATCCCATTATAGACAAGCTCACCAATAAGCTCACCCAAAGAGGCATTTTTTCCGCCAACTTCAGCAACATCCTCTATGGAAACCTCTTCGAAAAGCTTTACAAATGGGGCAGGCATATCTTCATAGTAGCATTTATAATATGCTTGTAAAGTTATCAAGTGGGGGATATATTAACTTTAGTGAATATAATTAAAATTCAGGCAAGGCAAATTCTGGACTCAAGAGGAAATCCTACTGTTGAGGCTGATGTAATCTTGGATAATGGAGTTGCCGGCAGAGCCTCTGTTCCATCGGGCGCATCTATAGGAATGCATGAGGATATTGAACTGCGGGATAAAGACTATTCAAAATTTTTAGGTAATGGAGTGCTGAAAGCTGTTTTGAATATCAACACTAAAATAAATGATTTATTAGTGAATTCCAACCCGCAGGATCAGGATTTAATTGATAAGAAGTTAATCGGACTGGATGGTACGGAAAGTAAGTCAAACTTAGGTGCAAATGCAATTTTGGCTGTTTCTTTGGCTAGCGCAAAAGCAGCAGCCTTATCTACTAATCTGCCTCTTTATAAATATTTTGCAAAACTAGTTAACCTTTCATCCGATCAATTACTGCTTCCACTACCAATGGTAAATATTATCAATGGAGGCAAACACGCTTCTTGGGCAACAGATATACAAGAGTACATGATAATGCCCATTGGAGCAAAAACGTTCTCTGAGGCCTTAAGAACAAGTGATGAGGTATTTCATCATTTAGCAGAGGTTTTGCTCAAAAAAGGTTACTTAACAACAGTTGGTGATGAGGGTGGATATGCGCCTTTAGTAAAATCAGGTAATACAGAAAGTATTGAGCTTATTCTTGAAGCTGTAAGTAAGGCTGGCTACAAGGCTGAAAAAGACTTTGTTATTGGACTTGACATAGCAGCATCAGAGCTGTTTGAAGATGGTAAATACACTCTAAAAAGAGAGGATAAGGTTTTCTCTACAGATCAAATGATCAACTGGTTAAGTGTGTTAGTAGACAAATACCCAATAAGGTCAATTGAGGATGGGTTATCAGAATCTGATTGGCAAGGCTGGAGTAAGCTTACTGAAAAGCTAGGTTCTAAAATGCAGCTGGTTGGAGACGATTTGCTGGTAACAAACACTAAGTTTTTAGAGAAAGCAATCAAAGAAAAGGCAGGAAATGCAATCTTGATCAAGCCAAACCAAATAGGTACCTTAACTGAGGCCATTAATGTATTAAAGATGGCAAAGAAAGCCAGCTGGAAAACAATTATTTCTCATAGATCTGGTGAAACTGAGGACACCACCATAGCAGATCTTGCAGTTGGTCTGTCTGCCGGTCAAATTAAAACAGGTTCCTTATCCCGGTCTGAAAGAATAGCAAAATATAATCAGTTATTAAGAATTGAGGAAGAGTTGGGTACCAAGGCTAAATTTGCAGGAAGTGAGGCCTTAAGTTAAGTGTCTTATCTTATATTAGTAAGACATGGTAAGTCACAGTGGAATGAGCTAGGTCTTTGGACTGGATTAGAAGATGTTCCCTTGAGCCAGCAAGGTAGAAAGGACGCCAAAAATGCGGCTTGGCAACTTCTAGATATAAAAATTGATCATGTATTTGTTTCGGCCCTTATCCGCTCCATAAAAACTTTTGAAGCTATTAAAGATACTCTAAACCTTAACGTTCCAATTACACAGGATTTGGCCTTAGATGAAAGGGATTATGGGATTTATACAGGTAAAAATAAGTGGGAGATAGAAAAACAGGTGGGGGAGGAAGAATTTGAAAAAATCAGAAGAGGCTGGGATTATCCAATTCCTGATGGTGAAACAATGAAGGATGTTTATAAAAGAATAGTGCCATATTATGAAAAAAAGATTCTTCCTCTTTTGAAATCGGATAAAAATATACTGGTTGTATCCCACGGGAATGCACTTAGGGCATTGGAAAAATATTTGGATAATTTAACAGAAGAGCAGTTTATGGAATTAGAATTTGGAATAGGTGAGGTACACATATACAAAATAGACAAAGAGGGTAAGGTTTTATCCAAGGAGATCCGTGCAGAAAACCCCGATAAGGGTAAGATTTAAGGGTTTAATATCTTGTTGTTATAAACGTAATCTGCAATCTCTTTGCTGATAAAATAAATTCCGCTGGGGGAGGGATGAATAAAATCTGCAGAATCAATATACATCAAATCTCCGTCCCCATCTTCATTTAACGACTTCTCAAAAATATTTATTAAGGGGATCTGGTGTGAGTTTGCATACTCAATATGGTTTTTAATATAGGCATTTCTTTCTAAGGCCCATTTTTCTCTTACATCAGGTGTTAAGTCAACCTGCCCTTCTCCATAGCTTCTTTTATTGGGGGCAATGGTTGCTACAAACAGTAATTTTGTATTAGGGTTTTCTTTCCTGATACTAGCAACAATTTTATCCAGGGCCCCGGTTTGTTTTCTAAGACCTTCTTCTAAAGAAAATTGAGATAAGGGATTGTGGCCAAAGGATTCAATAAGAATTAAGTCAAAGGCAATATCTAAAATAGGCCGGAATTTTCTGCCATGAAAAGTTTCTTTTTCCAGCCTTTCCTGAACAGATAGAATATTGGTGGATCCAAAACCATAATTTAATACTTCAAAGCTTTTGTTAGGGTAATACCCTTTTAAGTAGGCTCTTAGCTCATCGCTGTTTCCTAGCCTTTCTGTCATTGAATCCCCGAGCAGCAATATTGTGTAATCCTCAGGATATTTTACTTTCTGCTTACCTTTAATAGATACTTGTTTCGGCTCACTTGAAGCTTGCCTAGATGCACTTAATCCTAAAATCCTTCTTTCGATTTTCTCCTGTAGATTAAAACGGAAAAAAGCGATAGCAAGTAATACAAAAATAACGGGTATAATTACAAATAGAATCTTTTTCCCAAATAGCACTATGTCATTATGACATAGACTTATCACCTTTTGCGCGCCCGGAGGGATTCGGACCCCCGGCCTAAGGATTAGAAATCCTTTGCTCTATCCGCTGAGCTACGGGCGCATCGCATCTGTTAATTGTACAAAATTAGTTCCAAATTGACAAACTATTGCGACTTTGTTAAATTTAATAAGTGAGACATTTACTGCCGGTATTTATTGCACTTTCCGTATTTTTAACTACAGCCTGTGCAGTTTTGGCTCAAGATACCACCACGTCAGCAACGCCTAGAGAAGCACTAAAGCAAAGAATTGAAGAAAGAAAAGAGCAGGCAAAAGAAAAACTTGAAACAAGAAAAGAGAACGTACAGACACGGTTAGAAGAAAAAAGGATTGCTATTGCATCTAGAGAAGCTACATTAAAAGTAAAAGTTAAAACATTTAAGGATAAGAAAAAAGCTCAGATTGTTGAAAGGGTAAATACCCAAATTACAAATGTAAATCAGAAGCGCACAGGTGCCATGACTGATTATATTACAAGACTTGAACAGATGCTTCAAAAGATTGAAACAAGAGTAACTGAAGCCTCAGCAAGCGGGAAAGACACAACACAAACAAACCAAGTAATTTCAGATGCGAAAGCAGCAATTGAAAAAGCTAAAACAGCTGTAGAGACTCAAACTACAAAGGATTACACAATCAACCTTACCAGCGAGAAAAAAGCAAAAGAGGATGTCAAAACTGCAAGAGATGCCTTACATAATGACCTATTTGAAATAAGGAAATTGGTGGTAGAGGCAAAACAATCAGTTTCTAACGTAGTAAGGGTTGCTAAACAGACATTAGGAGGTAATTAATGGATCCAAATCAAGCTGATACAAACCAAAATCAAACTACAGGGGTAAATTCTACCCCCACTCAACAGAACCAAAACCCAAATACTCCAATATCTACCCAATCGGGCAAAAGTAATAAGTTGCCTATTATATTGGCAATTTTAGTATTAATACTGGTTTTAGGAGCTGGTGGCTATTATCTTTTAGCCAGTTCCTTATCTTCATCTAAATCACAAAGTTATAAAAGACCTGCGACTCAACAACCAGAAAGTGTATTATCAACAGTTCAGGCTGAACTAAACTCCATAGAAGTTGAAGCTTCAGACAGTGGATTTAGTGATATTGACCAGGACCTAAATAGTCTTTAAGGGCAAGGCTCCTAAATTGTTACCATGTTAATTCCTAATCTGGAGTTCCTAACGAAGTCTTAACCAGACTGTCAGAGTTTATTCAAGAATTTAGCTCCTCGCCTAATACGAGCACCAGCGAGTATCAAGCTCCGCTTATTTTACCAGATTTTTTGTATAATCCCTAGTAATTACGGGTTTTGTATGTATAATAAAATATATTAACACTTTTTAACTAATATGAATCAAGAAACAACGCAAACAACTAAAATAGCCATTTTCCGAAATAGGAAAATAAGAAAAACCATCCATAAAAATGAGTGGTGGTTTGTAGTTGAGGATGTAGTTTTGGCACTTATTGATTCAAGTGATTCAAAGCAATATATCCAGCGTATGAGACTTCGTGACCCAGAACTTTCTAAAGGGTGGGTACAAATTGTACATACCCTTTCCATCGAAACTACTGGCGGTAAACAAAAAATGAACTGTGCCAATACTGAAGGTATTTTTAGAATTATTCAATCAATTCCTTCACCAAAAGCAGAACCTTTTAAAAGATGGCTAGCCAGAGTGGGATATGAAAGGGTACAGGAGATAGAAGATCCGGAGTTGGCTCAAAAACGGGCTAGAGCGCTTTACAAAGCCAAAGGATATCCAGATGATTGGATTGAAAGACGGATGCGCTCTATTGCCATTAGAGAAGAATTGACGGATGAATGGCAAAAACATGGTGTAGAACTGGCAAAAGAATATGAAATATTGACTGCCGAGATATCTAAAGCCACTTTTGGTGTAACACCGTCGGAATATAAGAAGATAAAAGGACTTAAACGCCAAAACCTGCGTGATCATATGAATGATTTGGAGCTTTTATTTTCCCAGCTTGGCGAAGCAGCCACCACAGAAATTGCTAAAACAGAACATCCCCAAGGATTTGAGAGAAATAAACAAGTCTCAAGGCGTGGTGGTAAAATTGCCGGAGATGCCAGATCTAACCTTGAAAAAGAAACCGGCAGAAAAGTAATAACCTCACAAAATTATTTGCCTAAGAAAAGGGGTAAAAGGTTACTGAAGAAATAACATGAATCTGATCATAGAAGACGAAATATTTAAGCAATATCCAGAAGTTATTCTTGGCGTGGCTGTTTTACATAACATTGATAATAAAGGGACTAATCCTGAAATTGCTGATTTACTAAGAAATGCTGAGGAAAACGCCGTCGAAAGTATGGGGAATATTCCAATTATCGAGCAGCCCTCTATAATTCCATGGAGGGAAGCATATAGAAAATTCGGAGCAAAACCAAAGGATTATCCTTCTTCAATAGAAAATTTGTTAAGGAGAACTTCCAAGGGTGAGCAAGTTCGCCATATCAACAAGCTAGTAGATATTTATAACGTTATTTCCTTAAAATATTTTGTTCCCGTCGGTGGTGAAGATTTAGCAAAAATCGAAGGAAATGTATTACTTACCTTTGCAGCAGATAACGAAACTCCTGTAGTGCTTTTAGGAGAGCAGGAAGCAAGACCGCCTTACCCAAATGAAGTTATTTATAAAGACAATCAGGGCACTATTTGCCGTCGCTGGAATTGGAAAGAGGTTGATCGAACTAAATTAACAGAAGAGACATCAAATGCTTTTATTGTTATTGAAGGTTTACCACCTATTGGTAGAGAAAACATCCAACAAGCAGTTACAAAATTGGTAGAACTTATTAAAAAATACTGCGGTGGAGAAATTCAAACTGCAATTTTAGATAAATCAAACCCTCAAATTGCACTACTTTAAATTCCTGTTTTATTCTTGTTTAGGTCGCTATATCAATCCAAAGACGGTTCTGGTTTACCGCCGTATAGAGCGGGATAGGGGGATCGAACCCCTGACATTCACTTTGGAAAAGTGACGTTCTACCGCTGAACTAATCCCGCATTTTGTCAGATGCAAGGTAATATTCTAAATCCTACTTTAAAAAAAGGCAAGGAATGTGTATATTGGT
>JACPKM010000001.1 GCA_016187025.1 Candidatus Daviesbacteria bacterium | reverse complement strand
AAGCCAGTAACTTCCTTTTAAAGACTATTAAAATAAGGGGGAATAAGGAAAGAGTAGCTAAGGTTTTTAAAACAATATTAGTTATTTGATAGGCCTGGTAATTTAAACCAAAGAAATCATTTAGAATGCCAATAAAATATATCGGCCCAGTAGTATAAGCTCCTTTTACAGACCAAACATATGGTATTTGAGATAAAGGATTATCTCCTAAAGTTTTGTAGAAGAGAAGTAATCCCCAATCATCGGGAGTAAATCCATAGTTTAAGACTAATCCAAAAAATAAATACTGGGAAACCCCAATTATTAATATAAGAAGTAGAAAAAGTTGTAAATTAGTTTTGTATAGTGTTTTCATTAATTGTCAAATCCTAATTCTTTAAGTACATTTTCCTTAACATCTATTACATTTTTATCCTTCAATTTAAAGCTGTAAAATTCATCTGAGGAATAAAATACCTGTTGCATCCCGGTAGCGTAAGAATCTTCCACACATAGACTGTTAGAATTAAATCCTTTAACTCCATACTTCATAGTTATTGATTTTTGAAGGATGGCTTTTTCGGTTATAATACCCACACAACCATCGATAATTCTCCCATTATAAATATGCATTTTTTGCTCAAAGCCAGACATGACAGTTACAGGATAAAAAAGTTGGGGCGTGGTTAAATCATCGCTGGCATCAAAATAAAAAAGTGCATTTTTTTGATCAGCAGGGTTTATAAGGTACTTAAATATTTTACTTTTCATACCATTTATATCGGATGCCCCATAACCTATATTTAGTAAATTAGTAAATGTAGTATTAATTTCTTTACTACTTATCAAATAGATAGGCACTATTATTAAAAATAAACCAGTTATTAAAGTCGTTCTTAAGTTTGGATTTACGATTCTCTTGATCCTATCAAAACCAAGTGTCATTAAACTAGCCAAAAATATACTGGTACCAATTGGTGGTATTATTAAATACCAGTGTATGCCTTCTTTGAAGGATAGATTGTCACCAATAATTATCCATGTACCCCACAAAAATATACTGGAGAAAATGGGGCCGATAAAAAGAGCAAAGAGTAAAATATTAAATTTGTTTTTAAACCATAGAATCAGACTTGATATAGCAACAGATACTACATAAAAGCCAAGAAATATGGCATAGGTGCTGATATGATAAAATCCCTTTATATTAGGTCCATCGCCTCCCCTTACATTAGTTATTAAAAAGTAACAGATAATCTCAAAAACTATATTAGTGGCTATCACTCCCAGAATAAACCAATATGCTGCTTTACCTTTAGAAATCAAAAAACCAAGTAAAATAGTTAAAGCTGAATAAATAATTATTGGTCCTGAAATTAAGAAGGACATATAGTCCTTAAAATTATCAAGGGTTAATTTACCGAATATTGACCAGTAGTCATTAGGCAAAATCGCATAGCCTAAGCCTGAAAATGGAGTAAGCAACAGCTGGTAATTTCCATAAGATAAAAGACTGTATACTACTAATGGTCCATTAAGATAACTTCCTGTAGATTTAGGGAGTAAAACTAAAAGTAATATAAAAGGAGAGAATATGATAACTAATCTAAAAAATACTTTTATTAAACCAAAAAAACCTTTAGATTCGAACCAAAAAATCACTTCAAAGAGAAAAATAAATAATAAAAACGGATATATTCTGATAGGAGAGAAGATAAAAGCTAAAAACAGCAATACAGAAGTAAACAAGAGAAAAAGATTCCTATTTGTATTAAAGGAAAAATAATACATTATTAAACAAATATTCATAAAAAAAATTGCCAGATAATCTGTACCCTTAACCACAAACTGCAATGCTCCAGTTGAGGAATAACTGATGCCATAAAGAAAAGTTGTTAAAAAAGCCAGTAACTTCCTTTTAAAGACTATTAAAATAAGGGGGAATAAGGAAAGAGTAGCCAGTATCTTAAAGGTTATATTTGTCAATTGGTAAGCCAAAAAATTATCTTTTAGGAAACTTTCAAGTATACCTATGTAAAAAATAAAGGTTGTCGAATAAATACCTTCTGTAATAAAAATAGTAGAAAGCTTATCTAAGAAACTTCTATCCCCTCCAATTGTTTTGTAATCAAATACTAGTAGCCAGTCTTCCGACGAAAGCCCGAAGTTAAGAACTATTTTTAGAAGTAAGAACTGTGAGATACATATCAGAATACTAGTGGCAATAAATAGTATCTTAGAACTATTGAAAAGAGAATCCTTAGCCTTGGTAAAACTTGCTCGCATTATTTAGCCTATTTAGATTGATAGATTATCTGATTAATATTTGAGATCGTCAAGCACTCTCTTTGTATTATCGGACACGTCCTTACCTATAAACTTAAGGGCATAAAAATTCTCCAGTTTGTAAAATATTTCATCATTACTTGTAAAAAAATTGTCTTCTATACATAAACTCCTAACTTTGAATCCTTTAACACCCTCTTCCATTACCATTGATTTTTCAAGAATAGTCTTATCGAGTATTAAACCAATGCAACCTTTTACTATGTCCCAATTTCTAAAATGCATCTTTTTATCAAATCCGGAAATTAATGTTACCGGATAAAATAAAGGGTCTACTGAGTTGTTTTCAGAAGTATCTAAATAGAATAATGCTGGTTTCCCCTCGAAAGGTTCTTTGATAAATCCTTCCACTTGACCTTTCATTAGCTCCTGATCTGAAGCTCCATAACCTATACTTAGTAAGTATGAAAATGTTGTACTAATCTCTTTACTGCCCATTTGATACATGGGCAGTAAGGTTAAAAATAAAAATGTTATTAAAACCCATTTTAAGTACGAGTTAGTAACTTTCTTAATCCTATCGAATCCTAATACCATTAGGCTTGCTAAAAATAAGCTACTGCCTATTGGTGGAATTATCAAATACCAATGTATTCCCTCTTTAAAGGTTAGGGAATCTCCAATAATAAGCCAGGTTCCCCATAGAAATATGCTAGAAAAAAATGGCCCTGCTAAAAGGGACAGGAGTAAGATATTTTGCTTGTGCTTTAACCATACAATCAAACTTGCAAATCCAATGGATAAACAGAAAAATCCAAAAAAGATTGCATAGATAGTGGTTAAATAAAAACCCTTGATATTTGGTCCACTAGATAATCTTACGTTATTTATTAAAAAGTAACAGGTTATTTCAAAAATTACATTTGCCAAAATAACCCCCAGAATAAAAAAAATTGGCCTTTTAGTGATTAAAAAACCGATTAAAACAGTAAGTGCTGAGTAGAAAATTATAGGACCGCGAAGCAAAAAGAAAAAGTATTCCTTAAAAGAATCAAGAATTATTTGGCCAAATAATGGCCAGTAATCATTAGTAAGAAAAGTATACCCTAAGCCTGCAAAAGGGCTCAATAAGAGTTGGTAATTACCATAAGTTAAAAGTTTATAAATTACTAAAGGCCCCTCCAGGTAGCTACCTGTGGCTTTAGGTAATAAAAGCATTAGCATTATAAAAGGTGAAAGTATAACAGCTAGTCTAAAGAATGCCGACCAGAGACCTAGAAATCCCTTAGCTCTTGTCCATACAAAAACCTCAAATATTACAACAAAGAATAGGAGTGGATATATTCTTATAGGTGAAAACATAAACGATAAAAAAAGCATAATCGCAGTAAAGAATAAAAAAGATTTACTCTTTTTCTTTAAGGAATAGTAATGCGTTAATAAATAGATATTCATAAAGAAAATTGCTAGATAATCACTTCCTTTGACTACAAACTGTAAAGCACCAGTTGATGAGTAACTGAGTGCATAAAATATGGTAGTCAAAAAAGCAAGCAATCTCCTTTTAAAAACTACTGCGATGAGAGGAAATAAAGAGAGAATAGCTAGGATTTTAAAAATAATATTTGTTAGCTGATATGCTTGGTAATTATCTTTAAATAAACCTGCAAGTATACCTATATAAAGAACTTGATAACTAGTATAAATCCCTTTTGCTCGAAAAATAGCAAAAACTCTCTCTAGAAAATCTCCGCTCGATCCAATTGTATTAAAGTCAAAAAGCAATAACCACTCATCTGCTGTAAATCCATATTTTAAAATAATATTAAGCAGTGAAAATTGAATTAGAGCGACTATAGGTATAAGTATCAAAAATAATTGCAATGAATTTCTTCCAATAAAAAAAGATTCGAGGTTACTAAGATTTACTCTCAATTTACTAAAGTAATGATTTTGCATTAAAGAATTTTGTATAATGCTTCGAAGAACATTTTCTGTATTGGGTGTTGACGCTGAAAAATTGTATTCCAACGAGCATGACGGGGATAATCCCCTTCAGATATATAGTTGTTATCAGAGGTTCTGGATTTTCGCCATTGTTTAGTGTAAAAATATCCACGACAAATACGATTAATCTGTCTAAAATAATTATTAATTTGCTCTCTAGTCATTTCATGTAAAGAACTAACGTTAATCACCAAATCAAAATAATTATCGGGTAATAATTCTATCCGATCAGCATTAAGAAAACTTATTCGCGCTGACTCAAACTCTTTTTTTACTTTTTTAAATGAATTAAAGGACCGGAAGTGAAAAAATTTTTCCCTAGGAAAAACTTTGGTAAGATATTTTTGAGCAACAAATAGGGCGGGTGGAATATCAATTATACAATACGAACAATCTCGTAGTTGATTTAGGAAAATATAGCCAAGCCTTCCATAACCAGCTCCTATTTCTAGAATTCTCAATTTCTTTGTTTTCTCAAGCGGGTTAGTAATGCTGTAAAACTCATGAACCGAATTACATAAATCTTGAGAGATTTTCTTGTCTCTATAAGATATTAGGAATGGATTACCGATTTTTGGTTCACTAATTTTTTTGAATATATTCTGTTTATCCACTCCCTGCAGATAATCCATATAAGCTGCTACAAAGGTTTTATAAATAAAGGCTGAAATAGGATTAAACCTATATACTGCTGAACGAGATTTACTTTTATAGTTAAAAAAATTACTTTTGAATATTGGCTGCCAGTTACCCCTTTTAATTTGATTAATAATTAGATGTCCTTGGTGAGCTAGTATTCCCAAAGTACTCCAATTAAAATATTTCATATTAATTGAGCGTTTAAAATTTTTGAATCCAGCTAACATTAACTGTTTCTGATGAATGTCATTTAATTTAATCCAAAAATCAGACGGACGATAAATTGAGCTATCTTTCAAAAATCCTTTTTTCCGGCCATGTAAAACTTTGTCATTTCCCATAGAGCTAAAAATTAGTATAATGTATGTAAACTAAAAAGAAAATAGTATGTTATGAACAAGCCAAAAATAATTGTTTTTTTTCTGGCCTATAATGCAGAAAAAACTTTAGAGAATTTTTACAAAAGTTTTCCTAAAAATTTTGCTGATGAAATTATTTTGGTAGATGATGCTTCAAAGGATAATACTTATGAGCTTGCAAAAAAGTTAGGTATTATATCCTACAAAAATCCCGTGAATCTAGGATATGGTGGTAATATGAAGAAAGCTCTATCAATCGCACTAAAAAGAGGAGCGGAAATCTTAATAGATATCCATCCGGATGGGGAATACAACCCTTCAGCTATTCCAGCAGCTCTTAAAAAGGTTCAGGAAGGGTATCAACTCATCTTAGGTAATCGCTTCACGAGCCTTTTGCAACCAATTAAAAATGGTATGTTTATCTGGAAATTAATTCCTTTAAGACTCCTTAATTCTATTGATAGTTTAGTATTAGGAGTGAGACTGAACGATTTTCATCAAGGTTTTAGGGTATATACAAAAGATATGTTAAAAAAGGTTAATTTTGAAGAAAACTCAAATGACTATCTTTTCAGTTTTGAACTAATTGCCCAATCAATATATAAAAAAGTAAGAACAGCTCAGGTGCCCGTTGAAACTTCCTACCAGGGAAAAAAGAGGGGAGCAAGTTTAAAAAACAGTATACTTTATTCTATTGGAACTTTTAAGGTTTTAGCGCTTTATTTCTTATCGCACCTTGGATTTCAGGTAAATATCTTTAAGGATCCCGAAAAAAATCTTCAAAAGAGAATAGAGAAACTGGTAAATCCTTAGACTATCCTAACTTCAGGGAGCATCAAGATAAATTTTCCACCCTTTTTCCTATATTCTTCTTGTTTGTTAATTATCTCGTCGGCAAAGTTCCAGGCCAGTATAAGAGTATAATCAGGTTGGTCTTCCAATAATTTTTTCTCAGGATGTATTTGAATATGCATCCCTGGAGTAAATTTACCTTGCTTATAAGAGATCGAATCAACAATGTAGTCAAGTGTTTCAGGTCCAATCCGACAGTAATTAAGAGTAACATTTCCCTTTGCTGACGCTCCATATCCAACAATTTTCTTATCTTTAAGCCTTAGACTCCAGAGAAGCTGGACGAGATCATGTCTTATATTATCAACTCTTTTTCTAAATTTAAGATAGGTTTCTCTATTTAAGATTCCCTTTTTTTTCTCAAGCTTTATTAATGATTTAAACTTTTGGGAAGAGGCTTTGTTAACTTTACTAACGTATACCCTAATCGATCCGCCATGTACAGGTATTCTCTTAGCATCTATCAAGTACATACCATGCTTCTCCAAGAGTTTATTAAGAGGGGTTAAAGCAATATAGGACAAATGCTCTTGGTAAATAGTATCGAACTCTACCTTTTCAAGAAGATCAATCAAATAAGGAAACTCAATTATGAATAATCCATCATCAGACAATAAAGCCTTCACCCCTTCCACAAAATCATGTAAATCCGGAGCGTGCGCGAAAACGTTAGTAGCGGTAATAATTTTTGCTTCTCCCTTCTCTTTTCTAATTCTTTTTGCTAAATCTCTGGTAAATAAGTCACAAATGGTTTCAATCTCTTCTTTGTTCGCCTTATCTGCTAAATTCACTGCTGGATCAACTCCTAGGATCTGCATTTCTGATTCCTTAAAAAACTTAAGTAAGGTTCCGTCGTTGCTACCAATGTCTACGACTAAATTCCCTCTTTCGGCATTTGTCCTTTTAATAGCATCTATCGATAACTTATTAAAATGTCCTTGCATTGTTACTGAAGTTGAGGGTATATAAACGTAGTTACTAAACATTACTTTCGGAGATACAACATGAGCCAGTTGAACCATTCCACAGCTTTCACAAAAACATACATCAAGAGGATAGAACTTTTCAGAATTATTCAATTGCATTTTATCTAAAAATCCATTAGGAGCTGGAGTTGGGCCAAGCTGTAAAAAAGTTAAAAGTGAGGTTCCACCACAAACTCTACAGTCTTTTAATTTATTTACCTCCTTTATTCTATGTGAGTTTTTAGACAATGAATTTTTCATATTAGAAGTTTACGTAGTTTTATTTAATTTCTCAATATAATTATCTAAAGAATTGATGTCGTGTTGCAACAACATCCAGTAACTTGAGTTTACGGGAAAGTTATCTCTTAACTGCTCTAAGAAAACTTTGTATTTCATGTATTTCCCAATCACTTGTTTATTTTTATCCGATTTATTTAATTTAGTCAACTCCCCAGTTAGTGTGCCTGCATAATAAGCAAAGCGCTGAGAAGATGTTTCGATTTCGGAGAGTATTTTGTTTTTAACTACGTAGTCAAGTTCCGCCAAACGAATTGCAACTAATGAATCATAATACGGGATTTTAGACTCCTCAGAGAAATTAAGTATTGTCATTCCTTTCTCCCATAATCTCTTGAAAGAATAATAAAAAGATCCCGGATTTATTTGCGTTTTCGGTAGGTCTATTGCTGTATTATTTGCATAAGTTATCTTTATTGCTGGAAGGATCAATATAACAGCTAAAAAGAAGGCAATGAGTACATTTTTCTTAAACATCAGTCAATAATAAAGGATGGTTATTTATTTCGCAAGGCCTTTTTACGAGGCTACTAAAATTTCTCAACCTCTATAATTTTTTTAGGATTCCAATTTGACAATTTCCTTGGAACATTAATGCTTTCACACCATATAACATCATCTACAATTAAACCTAATCTCCAAAATAGATTATACAAGCTGGGAGGGGTAATTTTTTCTAAATATAATATAAATTTTCTATTGTTAGATAAGAGTTTCCAAAAAAAAGCGGGGAGATTAATTGGTTTATAACTATAACCCATCTTCTCATGCATAACTTTAATGATTTCAGAGAAAGTTGGAGATTCTGCAGATAGCAAAACAAGCTCTGATTGACCTGGTTTTGGCGGTTTTTTTAACAGCATAAGCAAGGCTTTTGCCACGTCATCAACATGCACTATGCTTGTCTTACCTGGCCAGTTAAGCCTTGTTGTGAATTTACTCTTTTTTATATCTTTTTCCAAAACTTTAAACATCTTATGCTCTCTGGGGTCTCCTCCATAGACGGTATTCAACCTGGCTATTGTTAAGCTAAACTTCTTTTCCTGACAAGCTTCTTGTAATATCTTCTCCGCCCGTAATTTAGTTCTGCCATACTCATTCGTAGGATTTGCTCTATCCTTTTCACTAAAGGGTTTATGACATTTAACCCTTCCACTCATCAATACAGTTGTACCAGTATATATAAAATGCGTTTTAGGACCAATGCCCGATAAAACTGCTAATAGATTTTTGGTCCCAATATCGTTTACCCTGTGATCAGATTTTGAAGTGTCGGTATTCGCAGCCAAATGAATAACAAATTCGGGTGACTTAGGAACAAAATCTAAATTTTTACCTGTAACTAAATCGACCTCTAAAGTTTTTAATCCAAACTTTTTTAAAATTTTAATACCTCTTTTTTCCAAATGGGAATTTTCATTATGGATTAAACATAGAATATCTGATGGTTTAAAATAGTTTAAAGCTAGGGGTGCCAATTTTTGCCCCACAAAACCATTCGCTCCAGTAATGACTATCATAAAAAGACTTATTTCCCTACAAGATCTAAGATTAATTTTTTTCCACGCGGTAAAGATATCTTCTTTGTTCTCACCTTAAGTAAAGATTTAATCTTCATACTCCAAAGACCAAATAAACCCATCTGAACAAGTAAAACTATATGTTTGAATAATTCTATATTTGACTTAGCTGAGAAATTTTTGCGGTAGTGCACTGGTAATTCTACAATTTTTAAATTATTTGTTGCAGCAGCAAAAAGAAGATCAAAGTTGCTATCTATTTTTCCGTTTATTTTGAGTTTCGCATAGTCTTCTTTACACAACGCTTTTACATTACATAAAAGATCAGTTACTTGCTGCCCTAGTAACCAAGTATAAAACCATCCAAATAGAAGGTTAACAATTATATTTAATTGACGCAGACGTTGCCCCTTCAAGGGGTAAATATGCCTAGTACCGTTTACAAAATCTGCTTGTTTAGATGCCAATAACTTGTATAGGCTGACTAGTTCTGTAGCTGGCACACCCATCTCTGCTTCATAAATTATGAATATATCTCCCGAAGCTGCGTTTAAACCTAGCTTAATCGCTTCTTTTCGCCCGCATTTAGTAGCAATAAATTCTATGTTTTTATACCCTTTTATAAGTCTTTTTACCAGATCTACAATGTTACTGTCAGAACCATAATCCACCAATACAACCTCTGTTTTTTTCCCAATTTTGGGAAGCTCTTGTAAGCATTTTTTTAAATCTTCGTATTGATTGAAATGGGGAATAATAATTGATGTTGTCAATTTTTTATCTATAACAATTTTTTTCTTTTCGCCTACGACGTATTGTTCAACGCAAAAACGCGATAAGAACTTTACATTTTTTACCAACCTGTTAATCACCCTACTTATAACAGGGATATGCATTGGAACTAAAATCCTGAAACCATAATCTGTTACTTCATATCCAGAAACAGTTACTAAGTTTTTCAAATTCTCTATTCTCAACCAATTTCGCGGAGGTTCATTTCTTTTTAAATTGAGTTTTTCTAATATATAAAATATTTGCTCCCACCTTGGATTAATTCCAGCAATAACAATTTTTCCCTTATTGTTTAGAACACTACTTACTCTCTCCAAAACAAGTTGAATATCTGTAAAGTGATCGACAGAATTTGGAAAAATCGCATAATCAAACCTATTCTTTAGGCCAATCTTTTCTGGATCTGCTTTTAAAAACTTGATGTAGGGATATCTGCGTTTTGAAACCGTAACTACATCGTCGTCAACATCAATACTTACACCTTTTTTAGGAAATAACGATGCTAATATATCACCCAATCCGTAACCTACTTGTAATACCTTTGAACCCTCAGGGATAGCCTCTTTAAATATTTGTCTCAACAAGTTATGGTAATACCAATTTTTTTCTCTCCAGTAGTCTAAATTTTTAGCTACCGAGAATGAGAACACTTTTTTAGCAAAGTAACTATTCCTGCAAATGTCTTCTATAGTAGCATCAATATCGTACTCATACTTCCAGTCGGGATAACTGTTTTTGAACTTATCAATACAAGATACATACCAAATGTGATCTCCAATTCTATTTTGGTCAATGTACTCAATATTTGATTTCCTATCTGAAATATCTTCAATTTTTTTTATTGCCTCTAGCATCGAAATATTGGCAAACCTTGACCCCCCAATATTGTAAACTTCCCCTATATGGGGTTTTTGGTAAAAGTGATAAAAGGCGTTAATTAAATCGTGCGCGTGAATATTATCTCTCACCTGCTTACCCTTGTATCCAAAAATTGTATATTTCCTGCCGGTCACAATACATTTAACCAGGTACGATAAGAATCCATGTTGCTGTACTCCCGCGTGACCCGAACCTGTTAAACACCCGCCCCTAAAGATACCTGTTTTTAAATTAAAATATCTACCATACTCTTGTACCATCAAATCGGCTGCTGCTTTAGAAACCCCAAAAAGGCTATGGGTAGTATTATCCAACGGCATATCCTCTGTTATTCCATTCTTATACTTATGTTTAGAATCTATCTCAAATCTTGTTTTGTTCTCTACAAGTGGCAAGAAATTAGGATTATCTCCATAAACCTTATTAGTAGAGGTAAATATAAACACTCCTTCTGATGAGTATTTTCTAAAATTCTCTAATAATATTAGAGTCCCATTGGCATTTACGCTAAAATCCGTTAACGGTTCTTTAGCAGCCCAATCATGAGAAGGTTGAGCGGCAGTATGAATGATTAAATCAAATTTATACTTTCTAAAAATTTCTTCTATCGCTTCTTTCTCTCGGATATCAATATTAAAATGTTTGTAATTTTTATAGATTTTCTGATGCTTCTCAATACTTTCATGCGTACTTCCTTCATTTCCAAAATAATATGCCCGCATATTATTGTCGATCCCAACTACCTGGTAGTCATTCTTGCAAAAAAAGTTGACTGCTTCAGAACCAATCAATCCACCAGAGCCAGTTACTAAAATATATTTTATTATTGACACAAGTAATGAGAATATAACATATTTTACTCAATTTCTAGATCATGAAAACTTTTTAACATAAAGTGAGCCTCTTTTTCATACTCTTTGATAAATACCCTTAAAAATTGAATTCTGGACCTGGCAATTTGACGAGCTGATTTAGTCCATAATGAATTATAGATTTTAGGGACTCTGATGGAAAAATCCTGAAATATGGATTTTATGTCTTTTTCCTCTGCAGATTCAATTTTTTTATCAGTATAGAGGGGAAGATTCCACCTCGTAGCTGCTGCTCTTACTGGACCCAGCGCTCCCATACTATCCAATCTATCGGCATCCATCAATACCTTCACTAGCCAGTTCACTCTTACCTTATCATTAAGTAAAGGGTGATCAATCACTGCATTTTGAACTATGATCCTCTCCTCTGCAGTTAAAGGCAGTGAGGTTCAAATCTCTTTGGACATTTTCACAGATAACTGTCCATGTAAGTAAGTTTTAGCTCTAGGGTCGTTGCTAATACGTCCTAAATCATGTATTAAAGCTGCCAAAATTGGTAGATAAGGGCTTACTCCTTCCAGTGAGGATAATACCGCTGACATTCCAGCGACTCTTTGAACATGATCAAGCCCATGTCCTCCCATTACTAACCCAATCTTTTCATTTATCAAATAGATACCTTTTACCTGGGCATAAACTTTCTTAAGGTGCTGTTGTTGTTTGATAAAAAGGTTCAACTTCTGGAGATGCTCATTTTTGGCTTTTTTCCTCATAGAAAAACAAAACTTACTGAAAACGATATTGCTGGAATTGTCTAAACCATATATAGAATAACTTCGTACCATGTTCTATTAATTTCATTTTTGACTTACCGGCCACCCGTTTTTTGTAGTGTATAGATATCTCTTGAATCTTGAGTCCTAATCTAGCAGCTCCAAAAATTAAAGAGAAATCTCCCCATGGATCATCTTTATGAATTCCTATTTTTTTGTAATCTTTTCTGAATAAAGCCTTAGTTCCACAAAGACTGTCGGTAATTTTCTGTCCTATAGCCAGAGTAAACAGTAACCCCATTAATCTATTCCCTATATAGTTAATTTTCCCCATAGCTCCTTTCTCCATTTTATAAATAAATCTTGTTCCGTTTGTAAATCCGACTTTGCCATCAATAAGAGGCTTAACAAATTTATTCATCTCTTCTGGAGCCACTGCCATATCAGCATCTAGAATAATAAGGACGTCTCCTTTGGCCGCATTTAGACCTGCCCTAACAGCATTGCCTTTGCCTCTGTTTGGAAAATAAGACATAAGTTTTAAATTTTTATATCTTTTACGAAGTTTCTTGATTATATCTGCTGTAGCATCCTTGGATCCATCATCTACTACGACTATTTCAGTATCACTGCCAAGTTTAGGAACTCGTCTTATACACTCCTCAATATTGCCTTCCTCGTTGTAGCAAGGAATAATTACAGATACGCTATATTTCCTTTTTTTATCGGTTACTTTCATTTGAAACTTTATACCAAATAATAAAAGTTTTATCAATTAGGCTATTAAAATGATAAATCTTTAGGATACAATCTTTGCTTTTACTTGTTCTTCTATCCATTTATAAGTCCTGGCTAATCCCTCTTCTAAAGAAATTTCAGGTTCCCATTGCAGCTCTTTTCTTAATCTCGTATTATCAGAATTTCTCCCTCTGACACCTTGAGGACCGGTAATGTGTTTTTTTACTACTTTTATACCAGCAATATCTGTAATAATATCAACTAGTTGATTTATTGTAACCATTCTATCTTGACCAATATTTAGAGGTTCCCTAAAGTCTGACATCATTAATTTGTAAATCCCCTCAATGCAATCGTCAATATAGCAAAATGATCTTGTCTGCTTTCCATCTCCCCAAATTTCCACTTCATGATTTCCAGTTAATTTAGCTATAGCAACTTTTCTACAAACTGCTGCAGGAGCTTTTTCTCTTCCCCCATCCCAGGTTCCTAGAGGACCAAAAATATTATGAAAACGAGCCACTCTTGTCTCTATTCCATGTTCTTCATGATAATACTTAACTAAAATTTCGCTAACTAACTTTTCCCATCCGTAGGCATCTTGAGGTTGAGCAGGATATGCATCTTCTTCTTTCAGAGGTGTTAAGTTTACTTCCTTTTGTCGATATTCTGGGTATATACAAGCTGAAGAAGCATAGAAGTACCTCTTCACACCATTCGTTCTAGCAGTTTCAATTGTATTTAAATTAATCATCGAATTATTATAAAGAATAGTTGCATGATTAGAAGAAATAAAACCCATACCTCCCATATCAGCTGCCAGAGCATATACGTGGTCTACTCCCTTAGTAGCCTTGAGTGCATTATCTTTTTCTCTTAAATCTAAAACTAAGAATTCGTCTGCCTGGGACTTCTCGTATTCCGGTTCCTTGATATCAACTCCCCTTATCCAATAACCCTTTTTCTTGAGATAAGATACTAAATGATGGCCAATAAAACCCCCTGCTCCTGTTACTAAAACTCTGTCTTTTTTTAGCATAAAAATAAGTTTAGTGAATTAGTAGTTAAATTTCAACCTACTAGATCAACTATTAATTGGCCGCTTTGTAAAGTAGATTTGCTCCAATTAAATTCTTTAGTACGATTTTTTGCTTCTTTTGCTAGCTTTTTATACTTCGTTTGATCGTTAACTAACTGCACTATTCCCTCTGCCATACCTTTAATATCTCCATAGCTAAATAACAATCCTGTCTTTTTATCGATAATAGAATCTTTTAGACCGGAGACATTAAATGCCACCGAAGGAACACCAACAGCAGCAGCTTCAATAACAACAAGGCCCCACCCTTCTCTGACTGAAGTATTTATCAAAAGGTGAGCCCTAGAAAGTAACTCAAACTTTTTATTATTATCGACATATCCCAAAAATTTGATCTTATTTTTGACTCCCAAGCTTTGTGTTTTCAAAATTAAGTCATGTAGGTAACTGCTTCCGCCTTTTCCAACTACCCACATTTGCCATTTTTTATCTAGATTATCATAAATATAGGAAAAAACGTCTATTGCTTCTTCAATTCCCTTGTCTTGACTCAATGCCCCTAAGAAAATAACGGTTTTTATTAATTCTTTTTTGTACCTTTTCCTGATACCCTTAGCGCTGAAACCATTATGAATAACAGTAATGTTCTTAGGATCAATTCCCCAGTCTATTAAATCGTGCATCGTAGATTCTGAGACGGTCATAAATGGAGTATTGGCATAAAGAAGTTTGAATATAAATGGCTCAAATAATAACCCTAAAATTGAGGGAATGAGATTTAAAGGTTTAGGCCATGGGTTTAACCTCCACACCTCTTTTGCTACTTCATGGATAAAGGCAAGTTTTTTTGTCTTTACAAAAAGAGGTGTAAAGAAAGGAAGTCCATGAAATTCATCAACAACAATGTCGAACTTTTGATGATCACCCATCAGATACCAAAAGCAGGCTGCTAATCTAACACCCACAATTTGATCTCCTTTACGAATTACCTTTACTCCTTCAATGATCTCTTTTTCGGCTCCTCCTGGGAAAGTTGAGGTAAAGAGCGTTACATCGTAACCCTTTTTAACCCATCCCTTAGCGTGTTCTAGCGTTACCTGTTCAGCTCCACCTGCATTTGGATGACCTGGTCCTCTCCAGGAAAATATAACAATCTTCATAATCTTTTATAACCTTCAATCAAAAAATAATACTTGTGGGTAGACGATCCTAATAGGATTAAACAACATTTACCCTAAAATCAAGCTCTGGATCGTATCTCCACTTCCTGTGATTTTTATCTGAGTAATATTGAAGTACTCTTAGTCTATAAAAAACTGCTAAGGTATCAATTAACATGGCTGTTATTGTCCTTAAAAACTTACGGCTTGTTAGATCAGATCCTGTTCTGAATTCCAATTTAATCTCTATAGGAGCTTCGTAAATTTTTTTGAATCCTAAATAATTAGCAACTCCCAGAATTTCAATATCAAATGCATAAGTCTTTACCAGCAGCCTTGGTAAAACTTTTTCTAGCACATCTCTTCTAAAAAATTTCATACCTACTTGTGTATCCCTAATTTTTAAACCAAACAAGAAAAATACTAACATTTGATAGCCAAAAGATAAAATTTTTCTTTGCCAAGGGTAGGCTACTTTGGATACCGGATGTCTTTTTGAACCAACGATAATGTCGGCATTGTACCATTCAAAATGCTCAAGAAGCATTGATAAACCATTTGGATCTATATCCATTCCTGCATCTATAAAACCAACTACATCACCCTTGCTTTCTGCCATACCATACCTTACAGCATATCCCTTACCTTTATTTGTTTCGTAACCTATTGTTTTTACGTTTGTGTATTGACTGGCAAACTTTTGGGCAATTTTAAAGGTATTATCCACTTTACCATCAACTACACAAATCAACTCATTTGGATATCGTAGACTATCTAACACTGACTTAATCTTTTTCAAGTCATGAAGTATGGTATTTTCCTGCTTGTATGCGGGAACTATAACTGATATTAATTTTGGATGCATGTCCATAGTATATAAATAAGCAAATTAAGAGTAAAGCAACAACTAATATCGAAACGTTAATAACAGTATCTAGGCTATCATGGTATAACCAAATCCCGACCAATTGCACGGCAGCTGCAAAAAGTGGAAAAATAACTATTCTACTTTTGCCTAAAGAAAGATAATAGCTAATTACTAAGGAAGCGGTTGTAAAAATTGTCATAAACAACCCAAATTTAAATAACAAATATGATGCATCAATAAATTTGGGCCCATATAACATCTCAATTATTAACCTGGGAAATACGAAATAGGCTGCTAAAATCGATATCGATAAACCTAAGGTGAGCAATAAACTATATAAAAACACTTTATGATATCCTTCACCCTTAGAATGCTTCCGTGATATCAAAGGAAACATCACAGATGAGATGGGAGCTGTAGCAAAAAAGATAATCTTTCCGAATGTGGATAAAGCTGCATACAAACCCGATTCATAGGAAGAAAAAAAATGTTTAACTAATACTAAATCTGATGAGTATAAGGACGTTACTGCGACAGATTGTATAAAAACAGGGATGGAGTAAACAAACATGGCTTTAAGTTGCGGATTACCTCTAGTTTTAACGTCTAAATAATCTTTTATAAAATATATTGATGATAACCAACCAATCATACTGGCAACAACTAAAGCAAATAGTGCCCCTCCTACTGAATATCCTAAATACACCATTAAGATTCCCAGAGTAAGTTTTATACTATTATCGACCAATATACTAAACAACATCTCTTTAAACTTTAAAAGCCCTTGAAGAATGGATCTGTTGAAAAAAGCTGGATAACTAAAGACTGCATAAAATGCTATGAGAACGAAAAGTACTAAATTGCCAATATTGAGAAATTCAGATAAAAAAGGAGATATTAGCACTATAAAAACTCCAAATATTAACGAAACCAGTATTATCTTTTTATTAATCCAATTTGCTAGTTTTTTAACTTCTTCATCAGACTTTGCACCCGATACAAACTTTACTATTACCAGTCCAAAAGACAATGTAAATATTCCTAAAAGACCCATCAATGAAAATAATACGGACAACTCACCGTAACTTGCTGGACCGAGCATCCTACCCATAATAAAATGATATATATAGTTAAGCCCATTTATTAGGTTGCTGCCGATAATCATTAAAACACTACCAGTAAATAACCTATATTTAAAAATGCTATTTAATAGTTTCATCATGCTACCCAATATCCCCTTAAAAAAAGGGCTGTTTCTAAACTAAGAAATAAAAATAAGATTACCAAAATAGAGATCTTAATATAAAGAGGGAATTTATTTAAGAATATTGCTAATGCAAGAAAACTGGGGAAAAGCACAATTACATATCGGGGTAGAGATGATAAGCTCCCTTGAATAGTGGGTAAGATAAACGCAGTTAGCGCATAGAAAATATAGGAAAGCCTGATGCCTTTTACATATCCATATATAGGCAAGATAAAAAATGCCAGTCCTGTCAACAGCTCTAAAACAATAGTTTGATACATTATATTATTCACATCAAGTGAAAATAAGATTTTCACATACCGGTAATAAATTTGTGGAAGTAAAGTTATTCCTGATTGATGTTGTTCACCCACAATTTTTTGCAAATTATAAAACGCCAGTGGATCTCCAACACTTATCCACTGATAAAACATATATATTAAAAATCCTGCTGGTAAAAGACATAAAAAAAGAAAGTTTTTCTTTATGCTTTTTTGCTGCCATGCTTCTATTACCAGTGCAGGAAAAATTAGCAGTCCAAATATTCTGGTTGCAGAACAGATACCCCCAAGTACCGCTACCAACCACCACATGTTTTTCCTAGCAGCATAAAAAGCACCCAGGGATAAAAGCAGATATAGAGATTCGCTATAAACTAATCCAAAATAAAATGAAGTTGGAAAGACAAGTGTCAAAATAACTACCCAATATGCAATCCTTTTTGAATAATCTATATTAACAAGTTTAAAAAGTAGTAAGAGTGATAAGGCAAGTGACAGATTTGATATTAATAGTCCCGTAATAGTAGCGGAGGTTAAGGAAGTTAGCAAGTCAGCATAGAAAGGCTTGGAGATTACGTAAATCAGTAACGGATACATCGGGAAAAATGCCTGCTGCAAACTTTTATAACCAAAAATTGCAATAGAAAGGTAATGCTCACCATCAAAATTAGCCCAAGAAAAAAGTTCCGGGTATATAAAATGATAGATTGGTCCACCACCTAAGAATCTATCGGTGTAGGCCAACGGAATAAAACTTACTCCGATTAGGAAAAATATAATAAGTAATATCCGCCACACCAAAAAGAGAAAAAGGATGTTTAAAGTGTTACTTTTTAATAGCTTTCTCATATGAGTTAATCGTTTGGTCAGCTATTTTTTTCCAAGAAAACTTTTCTAATTGTTTTTTTCCTAAATCAGAAATCTTTTTCCGAAGCGAACTGCTAATTAAGACGTCTTCTAAAATCTTTACAAACTGTTCTAAATTATTTGGTGAGAAATAAACAGCTGCATTTCCACCTACCTCTGTTAAACTTCCCGCATCAGAGCTTACAACAGGTGTCCCACAAGCAAAAGCCTGAAGGATGGGAAGACCAAAGCCTTCATATAATGAAGGTTGTACATAAACAGTAGCAAGATTATAGAATGCAGTCAGCTCCTCATCTGATATGAAGCCAGGCCTGATAACTTCTGACTCTAATCTTTGGTCCTCTATAAGAGTAAGCACTTCTTTTAAACTTTGTAGCTCAGGATGATTAATATATTCTGCTTTTTTCAAAAATACCTGTCCTATTAAAACTAGTTTCAGGTTTCTGTGCTCATTTTTAGCTTTCAATTTTATAAACCCTTTAAGTAAAAATGGTAAATTTTTTATATAGTTTGCATCGCCCACATATAAAACAAATTCATCCGGCAGATGATACTTCATTTTTAATCTTAAAGTTTCTGTTTGTTTTAAAATTTTAAATGTTTTGTCAGGAGCAAGATAAACTACATCTATCTTATTTTCATTTATTCCTAAATAATTTTTGATATCTTTTTTGGAGGCTTCAGAATCTGTGATTACAAGGGAGCTATTGTTAAGTGCAATTTTTTGCACAACTAAGTTAATTTTTCCCTTTATACCGGAAGGATAGTTTTTATAAAAAACCAAGGGAATAACATCGTGTACTGTAATAACTCTCGGAAACTTACTTTTAATAGGCAGACTTCTGAAGAAAAAGTCAAACCAGGGATAATGAACAACATCTATATCAGCTAATTCTTTTTCTTCTCTGAACTGAATAACTTTTACATCATCTTTCTTCTCTAATTCATTTAATAAGTGAGTTATATAGTAACCAATCCCCCTAGTTTTGTGTCCTGATTCAAGTGGTTTTATATTAATTGCTACTTTGATCATTTTTCCTCCACAGTTTTACATTTTTCTTTAGAAAAAGGCAAAGTTCTACGGGCAAGCATCTCATAATTTCTCTTTAGTGCGGGCGAGGTAGAACTTTATATATGCAATTGGATACCTTAGTGAAGAAAACAGAGAAAAAATAAACCCTGGGAAGCCGTCCGTAAAGCCTTTATGTCTAAAGTAGGTTTTAATAAACCAGAAAAAAGGTTTAATAAAAAAGTAGTCTATAAAAGAAATCGTATTTATAGTTAATTTCTGTTCATATAGCTGTCTTGCAATAAAGCTGGTATACCTATCAAGTCCATCAATGTAGTGAGAAAAATTCCGGTCTCGATAATGTAAAAGGGGAGAATGTAAGTATCCTATCTCTCCCTCAACTTTAGCCTGCTCATGAACATCCTTTGCCGGCAATCTTCCTTTACCTTTTTTATAAAGTCTTAAAGTATAATCTGGGTATTGTCCTCCCTTTTTTAGAAATCTTCCTAAGAAAAAGTTTTGTCTGGGTATCCAGTATCCGTTATATTGATTATCTTCTATCCCCTTTTGAATTTCCTCTTTTAATTCAGCAGGAACTCTTTCATCCGCATCAAGCTGTAAAACCCAATCTCCTATCGCAGCATCAATTGCTTTATTTTTATTAATATGAAAATTTGCTGGATTGTCTGTTTTTATAACTTTAGCCCTAAACTCATTTGCAATATTTACAGTTTTATCGCTAGATCCACCATCAACTATTACAATTTCATCCGCCAAACTCTCAACGGATTTTAGACATTCATAAAGGTTATTTTCCTCATTGAAAACTGCCAAACATACCGATATTTTCATAAAATTAGTTTGCACTTACCAAATAAAAAGCTATCGTCTCATTCGGATTATAGATTACCCTCTTAACATCAAATAGATTCTTATATCTTAAACCATCATACTCACTGGAAGTTAATATATACAATACATTTGCATCAGGTCTACTTTCTATAGGGTCCCAGTTATCGAAATAATACTTATCAAAATAATCAACCATGTTAAAACTGCTGCTTTCCCCTCTATTGTAAACCACATTATTTAAATAATCAGGTAACGGATACTTTAGATAATATAAATAGAAAATGTAGGGTTGTCCCCTTAGTTTTGTCGTAAATACATGTGAGTAGTTTGGATTTTCCTTAGCATATTCAACAACCTGCTTCATACCATACTGATAGTCTATCGCATAGTTTCTCGCAAAGTTATTAAAATAGTTATAAATAAATTGTCCAAAACTTGCAAAATATATCAGTAAAACAAAAACAAGGAGACTGTATCTTATCTTCTTTAATTTAATTTGCGAAATAGCAAAATTTATTCCTAAAGCTGAAATTATATTTACACTCCCCATCATAAATAGTGCTCTGGCTGCGTGAGGAGATTCTGAAGTGATGCTAGCTGGAATAGGTGCTAGAATTGCCCATAAAACTAATATAAATCCGGATCTACTTCTCTTGATAAAAATATAGATTAATCCCAGCAATAAAAAAAGTGAATCTATTTTATAAAATTGTCCACTAACCTGAGACGATAATCGAGGATTTGGATCTCCTTTGGTAAACAGAAATTCCCAAGATAAGTTCTTGAGATAATTTTGACTAATAATCTCCAACTTTCCTAAAAACATATTACCGGTTTTGTTATAAATGGATGTTTGTTTTATAGCCTCTGAACCTAATGATGTCTGGCTTGCCCTTGATAATCCCATAAATCTTGGCTCCAGTAAAAACAGGATTATAAAAAAGGCAAATATCAAAGAAGCGGTTACAAAATAGATCTTATTACTTAAAAGCTTTTTATAATAAAATACGGCCAATGCTAAAATCATTGGGGGTACAACTAGTTTTGCTGAATGATAGGAAATAATACTTATTCCAAAACTTAAGGCAGAAAATACCAAAAACCCTTTTCTCTTTTCAAAAGACAGATAAAATAGCAACATTCCTAGTAAAAAGAAAAGTAAGGTTGCGTTCGCCTCATGATTAAAACGAGAAAAATGAATATTATATGGAGATATTGCCAGTAAAAAGCTTGAAAGAAAAGCCAAAGTCTTATTTTTAAACATTACCAAAACCAGCAAAAATACAAGCAAAACATTTAAAGCCCCGTAGATTGCCATTGGCAACCGGGTGCTAAATTCTGATAATCCAAACAGTTTTACACTGAGAGCGGTTGAATAAATATGAACAGGCTGCTTATCATCACCAAAAGATCTAAATATTAAGGGAAAAGCTTCCCCCCATTCATCTTTTCCGTAATTTGCAATTGTCCAAGCGTTATAACCCACATCTGCTTCATCCCAAGTCAGTGATGGAGGAACTGAACCAAGTTTATATACCCTAACAAAAAGAGCTAGTACAATAATTAAACCTAAAATAAAGATTATCTTTTTATTCATTTATATATAAATTCAAATTGTATTCATTATTCTTTGTATCAGCGGTATTGATCTTTTTTGCTTGCACATTGCTACTAATAGGAGCAACTATCAAGCTTTTGTCAGAGAAAGTCTCAACCATCTTTAAATTTACAAAGTGCAAATTATCTATTTTGCTTACTGATGAAAAACCCCACTCTTGCGGAATATTTCTCTCTGATGTTTTTAAAAACTTTTCAGCGTTATATTTTGTATAAAAGAGATAAAAAATATAGGGTTGCGCAAGATAATTTGATATATAAACATCATTATACTTTTTAAATTCTTCAGATTTTTCAACAAAAAGTTTTTTATAAGGATACTGCCAATCATTTGCTGACTTTGTTGGATAAATTTGTAAAAAAGAATAAAAATAAATACCAAAAAAAGCTAGGTTTATTAAAACTACCAATGCTAAAAATACTTTCCTAAACTTTTTAACTATTGTTACTAAGTAATAGATTCCGATTGCAGAAAAAATTGATAAAAAAGGTGACATTGCAATCGACCTTAAAGCATGAGGGGATTCTTTAGTAAGACTTGCTGGTATCGGTGCAATAGCAAGCAAAGCAATAATTAAAAAATAGTTTCTTATATTGGATTTTAATATATACCAAATTCCCACGAGGATAAATGGAAGGTCCACTGGAAATAATTGGCCAAAGCCGAACTGTTGACTCCGCAAATTACCGTCTCCTTGCAAAAACAAAAAGACAGGATTAAAGTGGGATAAATAATTTAGGAAAAAAAGTTTAAAACTTGCTAGACTGATCCCTTCTTCAAATATACCAACAGATCGAAATCTTACTAGACCATCACCTATGGTGTAAAACCTTAATATGGGAACGTAGACTGCTATAAGTACCGGCACTAACAATAATCTAGTTTTAATAAAATCTCTTATGTTTGATTTTTTAAAATCCTTTACCAACAAAACTAAAATTGTTAAAGGAATAATAATTCGAAAACTATTATAGCTAAAAAGACTCATTGCAAAAGCTAACCCAGATAAAATAAAAAACGTAGCACTCTTACTCCTGAGGTATAAATAAATACCTAGTAAATAAAACGTCAATCCTGCTACTGCCTCGTAACCTGTCCTACTAAAAATAAACATCCAAGGAGAAATACTAAACAAAAATGCACTCAAGACACTGGCTAGTTTTCTACCAGTAAGCTGAAAAGTTAAGAGATAGATTAAAATTACTGAAAAAAAAGTATACAAAACAGAAGGTAACCTAACGGCCAATTCATTCAATCCAAATAGCTTTACAAATGCTACATCAGTGTATATATAGATAGGTAGTTTATATTCACCGAATGCCCTAAAATGCACTGGTAATACTTGTCCCCATTCATCTTTGCCTGTTGTTAAAATAGAATAAGCATTGTAGCCAATTGATGCTTCATCCCAGTATAAAGATGTTGGAACCTCGGCTATTCTATAAAACCGCGTTACTAAAAATAGAGACAAAATTAGTACTAAAACTATTTTTGTATTCACATTACCTCTATAATCTCAAATGCATGATTACCATTCAAAAAATCTACTTTTTTAATAGGTGTTATACTGCTAGGAAAATCCCCGGGTATGCCAATAAAGAGTATTCTTTTGCCTGGGTTTTTTGATACGATATCGTCAAACTTAGTACCTTTATCTCCTAAATCAGGAAAGTAAAATTTGTCAAATTTAACGACTCTTACCCAGTCATAAGTCTCAAACCTAGTTAATCTAGGATCGTTAAAGAATCTTGCCGGATCATATGTAGTAAAAAATAGCGTAAACATATGTGGCTCTCCATAATGTCTGGAGAATACAATCAAATCATACTTATCATAGTTTTGCTTTATTGTTTCAACTGCCTGCTTGTTACCGTATTGCCAGTCTCGGGAATACTCTAGAGGATAGATAAAAAGGTAGTTTCGAAAATAAAGTATAAAAGTAGTAATTGCTACTGTGGCCATAACAAAAGCGCTGATGTAAAAAGCTGGACATGACCTTTTTCTAATCCAAACAAAGGCATTATATAACCCTACTCCAGTAATAATTTGATAAAAAGGAGCAGCGATTAAGCTTCTTAGGGCATTAGGGATGCTATCATTTGTAAAGGCCACTGGGAAAAATGTTAACAATGGCCAGGTTACCAACAACCATCTAAACTTATGTCTTGCCTTAAACAGATATAAAAGCCCCAAAAGTAAGAATGGAGCTTGATACAAATATAGCTGTCCTATTTTTTGTACATGGTGCTGTTTGTGCGGAGCTCCTGATATAAACAAAAAGTCCGGGGTAAAATGTGCTAAATAATTACCTATTACAGCCTTTGCAACATAAGATACTTTGTTGTGTACAAGTCTTGGAAGCGGTCCAGGTAAGTTAGATAACCCCCTTTGTTCATTAATTCTGAGTACTAACCCAGGATCATCTGTCACACTCACAAGCTTATACCGTGAATTCCCTTCTCCGCTTAACAGAAAAAAAAGTAGTGGAATCATCAAGATAGTAAATATAGTAAGTGATATCAGAAAATGCCTTATTTGTTTTTGGATATCTTTATGGTAGATGACTGCAACCAAAAGTAAAAATACTGGTGTAAACACCCTCGCTGTGTTGTAGGTGTAGACAGATAAAGCAAGTGGAATCATTGCAACAATCCACCATTTTGGGTCTTTAAACCCTTTAACAAGAAACCATATTCCCAAAACTACCCAAAAGCATGCAAAAGCAGACTCAAAAGAGCCTCTTGTCAGCTGAATATGCCAGGGAGATATTGCTAGTAACAGTGAAGAGAAAAGTCCTATCCAGTAGCTTTTAAATAGCTCACGTACTAGGAAAAATAATATCAAAACAGTGAGTGCTCCATACACTACAGGAGTGATTCTTACCCCAAATTCATTTAATCCAAAAATTGCTATGCCTGGTATAGAAGCATAAACTTGTACTGGGAGCTTATACTCTCCATAAGATCTAAAGTGTAGGGGTAATAGTTTACCCCACTCATCTTTACCCGTTTTTAAAATAGAATAGGCATTGTAGCCAATTGATGCTTCATCCCAGTTTAAAGAAGGAGGAACCTCTGAAACTTTATAAAATCTAAGTCCGAAGGAAAATAAGACTATGAGACAGAGTAAGGTAATAATTAACTTATTCATGTAAATTAATGTTATCAGTTAGCTTGAGTGAAGTAAAACAAAATAATACTAGAGCTTTATTGCATAATAAGCTGGCTTACCATTGTAAAAGTTAAATGTCTTTAAAATCTTTTCTTTTGGTAAATCTTTTATAGGAAGACTCCAGGGGCTTGCTATTATTAATGTATTTTGCAATTTTTGATCTTTTGGCCAATAAACTGTTCTTATAGCAAACTTATCTACACTCATTCCCCACTCATTCAGCTTTAAATCTTTTTGGAATCTATCGGGAGAATAATTTCCATAATAGGCAAGGTAGTAGTGTACTGCTACGGCTTGCACAGGAGCTACATCTCCGTAAACAGGATCAATGATGATCTGATCAAATTGTGAATAATTATACCAGGCAAATAAAGCTATTTGCTTGAACGGATAATGAAGATGTTGTGATTTTTCATAAGGCCAGTTGACTGTATATATTTGTATAAAATAGACAAAGTTTGCAACAAAAAAGGCTATTATTGTGGCATAAATAGCCCTTTTTGTGATCTTGTTGAATCTTTTTACACATTCTATAAACCAGTAAACTCCAAGGGAAGATATTATTGCCGCTGAAGTAAATGAAAAAATTACTCTATGAGGACTTTTTTCTTCAAATGTTAAAGCTGTAGGAATAAATCCTATCATAAAAGACAAACATATTAGGAGATAAACTCTGTAACTTTTTGCATTACGTAATACAAAGATTAAACCTGCTATAAAAAAAGGTAACTCAACAGCAAGTAATGGACCTACTCCTATAAATCCCTGATTTGTTAGATTTAATCCATTACCAAAAATAAATAGTGGATTAAACTGCTGTAGGTATCTATCAACAATAAATTCAAAGGTTATAATTTTTTTAGAAATTTCGCTGAGAAAAAAATTACCAGTTTGAACACCAGATAGCCTCTCTCCTAAAAGCCTATCTTGGGTGATAAATACTGAAGAAGCTCTAAATTTTAAGTTGCTGTCAATCTGGTTTAAATAAAGCAGGGGAATAAGGGTTAAAACAAATAAAAGCAGCAGTACCAACCATCTTTTCTTGGCCTGAAAAATTTCCTTTTTGTAAATCAATATTGATAAAAACAAAATTACTGGAGCAATAATTGTTTCAGAAGTATATACATACATAGAAGATGAAATAAGCAGCAGGCCACCAATACCAACAAAAAGCTTTAACTTCTTTCCGATAAAATTTATAAGTAATGTAAGGCCGGAAAATAGTAGAAATACTCCTATAACATTTTCAAAGCTTTTCCGGGCATAAAAAATATCCGCGGGGTTTATTGTGACAAAAAGGGCAGCTAAAAAGGATAAAAGTAATTTTTTGGTGGTGGAATAAAGTAGGATAAAAATCACCAAAGGTAGCAATGATCCAAAAAAAGCTGCAGCAAACCTTATAACAAATTCTTTATTACCAAAGATTAAATAAGGGATGGTTGTAATATAAATGTAGTGACCAGGTTTATAATCTCCTGTTGAAGGAAATGCTAAGGGTAATTTATTTCCGTAAATATCTTTACTTGTAGCAATAATTGAACCCGTATCATATAGCTGGCTTATTTCATCGTGGTTTAGCTGTACAGGATTGTGAGTTAATCCATAAAAGCGCAAAAAGAAACTTAAAAATAAGATAACCAGAAAGGCGGCAGTAGTTTTACTAAAGGTTAACTTATACATAAATTAATGTTATCAACGCCTCCAAAAAGGCAAAAAACAATATTAAAATTCTAAGATATTTATTTAAAGAAATAAAACCAAACGACACAATAAAAGCAATAAAGGGAAGGGAGGGGAGGTAACTTAATTTTGGTATTGAGGGATAAACGAACATAAATGGTAATAGAGGTATAAAAGAAAAGATTGGTAATAACCAGCTTTTTTTTATGTTACTTCTAATAATAGATACTAGCCCCAGTAAGAATGGAATTATGAATACTCTGGGAAAAAGGGTAAGATTTTCTAAAAAATCTTTCGAATAAGTATAATCAAGTCCAAAGAATTTATATATAGAAATATTAGAAAGCCATGTAAAAAACCCTGAGACAATATACCATGACTGATTGAAAAATATTTTTTCCAAAAATAGTGGCCAACCATTTTCAATCCCCATCCCTCTTGAGGCATTAACCCCATTAATAATTCCTATATGATTATAAATGGAGAATAGATTTTTAAATCCATTACTATCCCTTTGGTAGTAAACAATTAACGAGGCTATTGATACAAGCAAAACAATTCCCAAAAAAACAAACTTACTTTTCAAGGAGTCTTTTCCTTGAAAAAACACAAGACTTATTAATATCAGTGGAATAAATATTAGTGGACTCAGTGGATAATATAAGTAAGAAATTACTATTAATGCAAAAACTGCTGAATAATGCACCTTTGCATTCATTAATATAATGGTTGCAATTACCGCTATGGATAAGATCAAAGTACTGGGTATTTGAGATAACTTAACAAAATAGATTAAAACAGGAGAAAGCAGTATAGAAATAACAGAAAAGAATTGAAAATTCCTTTCGTTATTAAATATTTTTGCTCCTTTATAAACTGCTAGAGCTAAAGCTAAATAAAGTATCAAACTTTGCATTTTATTAATTTTGCCACATAAGTTTATAATAAGGAAAATCAGAAGGCATTTCTTTAAAGCCTAAATCTATGTACTTTTGCATATCACTATCGTGAACTAATACAATACCCGGCTCAGGTAGTTTTGTATATCTTTCTATTTTATTTAATCTATTATTAAAATAGACCCTGTCAAAAAAGCTAGAAGCTAGGGTCTCTTCGCCATAAACACCAATCTCAACAAAAGGCTTAATGTTCATTTTCTTAGAGAGAAAGTATAGATTTTTATATGCAGGATATGCGCCACCATCAAAAACTAATCTTGATCTATTTGCATAATCTCCCCAGTAGTAACTTAAAAAGTCAAAATAATTCACAAAGAAAAAAACTATAAAAATTACTAAAACATACTTTCGTAGCTTCGCTTGATATTTACTAAAAGCTATAAATCCATACGCTGAAATAATTGAATAAAGCGGAATAATTGCTAATATGCGGCTACCTCTATATATCGAATCTGTTAAGCCATAAAGAACGGGTAAAATAAAAAAAGAGATAAGCAAAAATATTAAAAGCTTACTTCTATCTAAAATACTTTTATAAGCACCGATTAAAAACAAGGGTAGTGAAGCAAGGAGTAATATTCCATGCTTTCCTGTTGAATGATATAGGGTTGCATCACCTTTTAAGTATAGAAAGCTCAGATCATAAATAGACAAAAAAGGCAGTAAAAATTGCTGGTAAGAAGAAATCGATTGAGGGCGGTTTTCAGCCAAAATTGCTCCAGGATACATCTGTTTCAAAATTGGAATTAAGATAACAAAAGGTAATGTGCCCAGAATAAAAAAAAGTAAGGGTTTAATTATTTTCCCTCTCCCCTCTTTTTTGTGTAAATAAACTATAAATGCCAGCAAAAGCATTCCCAGCATAGGTGCAATCAATCTCATACCCAAGTAAGAGTAAAAACTTATACCAAGACTCATCCCAGCAAAAATTAGAAGTTTAGTATTTAGACTCTTCAGGTACTTTACAAACATTAACAATGAAAAAATGATAAATGGCACTGGTGCAATATTTTCTAGGGCTAGATGAGATTGAATCATTACTATCGGTGAGGTAACAAATATAACTACTGCAACTATTGCAGTTTTTATATTCAACATATTCTTTACAAGCAAAAATAATAATAGACAGCTAACTAAAGTAAAGAGGACACTGACTGCTCTTAAAATAAAAAATGAAGGTCCAAATATCTTAAAAGCTGTAACTGTTGAGTAAAGGGTAATTGGTTGCTTCCAATCAGTTTTACCCTCATCACTTACAAATATGGGCATAAATTTTCCATTTTGATCATAGGCTGTGTCGGCAATGAGAGTAGCATTGTAACCTATATGCACCTCATCTCCGTTGATTGCAGGTGGGACGTCTGTTAGCTTATATGTCAACAAACTCCACAAAATAATTGTAGAAAATAGAAACAGGAAGGCTACTTTAAAGTTAATCTTTAGCATCTTTTGATGGGAAATGTATATAAATTAAGTACAAAGAAGCTGCAGCAAAAATAGTTTGTGTAATACTTCTTGAATAGTTTATGTCAATGTTGATGTTTAAAATCTCCCAGATTCCTGGTAAATTCTTTAGAAACGGAAGTAGAGGAGCAAACAAATTAACTGTTAACGATGATTCAAAGAAAAAAAGTGAAATAAGATATGATATTAATAGAATTAAAATCTGTATTAAATTCTTAGTCTTTTCTCTAACTAAACAAATAATTAAAAATGGGGTTATCCACAATAACCATTGCGGATGAAAGTGGGTAAAGATAAAAAATAACAAAAATGCAATTAACGACTTAGAGTTTAACACTTCTTTGTTGACTCCTTTTTTCAGCAAAATCAAATAAAATGCCAGTAAAAATAAAGGAAACAGAAAAATCCGCTCCCCTCCTGAAACAGCCAAGGTAGAATACAAACTTTTTGACCCTTGGTCAGCAAATAAAGCATTTGTCCTAAAGCCGGAAGAAGATATAAAAGGAACTACAGAAATTAAATAAGGAATAAATGCAATCAAACCAATCTTTGCTCTATCTAGCCATCTGTTTGTCATCAATATAAAAATTGGTAGCAAAAATATTGGAAAAACCTTAAAAGCTATACCAAACCCTAGAAAGAAAGCTGCAGTAGGTAGCTTATTCTTGGATGCAAAAACTAATGCAAGAACCATTAAAGAAGTTGGTATGATATCAAACTGTCCCATCATGTAAGTTGCATAGAGGTTTATAGGATTAAACATCCACAACCCAAAAGCTATCAGTTTATCTTTTTTGTTATCAAACAATTTTATTATAAAAAATGCTGCTAGCAAATCAAATATTAAGTACGGAATCTTGAGCAAAAGCAAATGTAGGTTAAAATTAATGTTTCCATAATTTGTTATGACATCCATTAAGAAATAATTTACCTGCCAAAGATAAAAAATACTCGAAAAGATAAAATTGAAGCTTCCATGGAAAATATATATTGCTGGAGGGTAGTTAAATAATGCTAAGTTTTTCCACTCATGACTATCTGGCAAGTTTTGAAGGTAATCATAAATATCCAGTACGTGACCTGATGCTACTATTTGTCCTGCGAGATTAAAGGTTTGCAAATCTGGATGATACGTTGATGCAGCAATAAGGATTCTTAGTAAAATCCCCACAATTAAGATTAAAGCAATTTTGTTCATATAATTATTTTAATGGTCTTAACCGCAAAACCATACTGAGAAAAAACCACATATATGATCCATGATAAATCTTAGCGCTCTCTTTTATCCATTTCTCCTTCAAAGCAGAAATGCTTCCTCCCACTTTATGAGTAATTTCAGATTCAGGTAAATAGACTATTTTCATGCCCTTCTTTCTAATCCTTCTGCACAAATCCAAATCCTCATAGTACATAAAGAATTTTTCATTAAAACCATTAAGCTGTCTAAAAAGCATTGCTTTAATCAGCATTGCTGCACCTACTACGCATTCCACCTTTACAGGTTCGCTCCCTAAAGGTGCATAAGGAGCATAGGAATCTTTAATGCCTATGTAATACTCCTTAATCGCATTCCATATGGTAGGGAGATTTCTTACTGAAGGCTGAAGGATTCCGTCGTTTTGAACAATCCTGGGTGCTACCAGTCCTACATTTTGATTGTTTTGTGAATACTCAATTAATTTTTCTATCGCATCTTTTCTAATGGTTGTATCCGGATTTAAAATAAATAAGTATTTACCACTGGCACAGCTTGCAGCGATATTATTCCCCTTCCCATAACCAATATTTTCGTTTTTGAAGATTAGTTTTATTTGTATACTTTTTAAAAACTTATCTTTAAACAACAGTAGTTTTTCTTTGGTTTTATCAGTTGAGCAGGAATCAACAATAATTAGCTCCCCATTTTTTGGTAAGGCATTAGATACTGAAATAAGGTATTGATCAATACAATCTTCACTATTATATGTAACAGTTAATATGGAAACAATATTAGCCATAGAATACCTTTTTAATATCTTGTTCAAAGTTTTCTTTAGAAAAATCCTGCGCTTTTTTTAATGAGTTTTCAGATAAGCTTTTCAGCAGCTTTTCATCAACAATTAATTTTTGTGTTTTACTTTTTAAATCTTCCAAGGATTCCCATAAGAAGCCGTTTTCACCATCAGTCACAATTTCTGTTTGTCCGCCTTTGTTTATTACCACCGGTACACATCCTGCCGCCATAGCTTCAACTGTAGATATTCCGAAGTGTTCCATTTTTGTTGGATCAGATTCTTGGTAACCCATTGCATGCCAATATATACTACTTTCTCCATAAAGCTCTATCAAATCCTGATAATTTAGATTTAGATGGAAGCTCACTGGTAAACCTGCAGCAGTTTTTTTTAGACTTTCCACATAAGTTAAATCTGCTTGAGTAGCAGAACCTGCTAAGTTTAAACTCCATCCGTCTACTTTTCCTGACTTATACATATCTGAAAACACTTGGATCATAACCTCATGCTTTTTTTCTTTTAAATATCCAAAAAAACGGCCTACAGAAAGAACATATTTTTTCTTTTTTAATGGCTTTATACTAGTAGTATCAACAGGTGGATAAATTACCCCGTCTTTAATGGGCCAAAACTTCGAAGCGTTTTTTCTGGTAAATTCTGAGTTATATATTACTCTTTCCCAGCCAAAAAGCTTGATTCTACCCCATAAATTCTTGGCAGGCTGACCTTCAAAAGGACTTTGGATATGAACAAAGTTTCTTTTTGCTGTTGATAAAAAAACACTACCATCTGTCAGATAAAATAACACATCATATTGCTTTAAGAATTTGAGTCTGGTAAAAAAATTGCTTGTCTTTCCTATCGGAGCTTTTACTAGATTAACTTTAGCCAAATCCAACCTAAAGCGCTCATTTGCCTTTGTAATATAGTCTTGGTTGATTAAATCGGCTAAATGCGTATCCAATAATAAATCTACTTGTGAGTCTTGAGATAAAACCTCTGCTACTGTTAAAACGTATCTTTCTCCACCACCAAATGTATCTAGGTAAGGGGAATATATTGCAATTTTCATTTGTATTTAAAATCATTCTCAACAAGCTTTTGATCAATGTCTTTATAAACCTCATCTAAGGGTTTTGGTTGTTGCAACTCCCATAAACGGACATAAGTCATATAAAAGAAAAAGACTTGTAATATAGAATCTATAATGCCTACCGTACCAGAAAAAAAGCCTTTCCTTAGGACTCCCTGAGTGTAAAGCTCAGAAAGAAATATTCTCACAAATCTCCATTTAACCATCTTGGGGTGTCCAGCTTCTAAACGAAGCTTTGCATCTATTTTTGACCACTCTAAACTCTTTTTTATAAAATGGTCTATATTCCTATGCGTAAGATGTAAAAAATAATTTTTTGTATAACCTAGCTCTCCTTTAAATTTCCCGTATTCGTGCACTGCTCCAACCCATGTTTCAAAGTCTTTTCTCTTAAATAATCTTATCATCCAATCTTTTTTATACGGTCCATAGCTTACCTCCTGACCAAATATGATATTTTTGCGCGAGACTGCATAGGCTGATTTTGATGATGATTTAGTTATTTCAATTAATTCATCTTTTAAAGGCGCAAGCACTCTTTCATCGGCATCTACATATAAAACCCAATCACCTTCAGTTTTTTCGATTGCATTATTCCTGAGTTGCCCAAAATCTAATCCATCAATTTTAAAAACTTTACTTGTATATTTTTGGGCAATTTCCGCTGTCTTATCATCTGAGCCATTATCAACCACCACAATCTCATCCGCCCATTTAACAGACTCTAAACATCCTCTAATTAGCTCTTGTTCGTTTTTTGCAATAATAATTACTGAAAGCATAATTTAAATAGCAAAACTCCCCTTGCCAAATTTTTTGAGTAAAAAATCTACAAATGCCTGTCTTCTAACTGGTTTGTTAAAGTTTCTAATTGCTTCTCTGATCAAGGCAAATTGTGTTCTGAGGCTTAGAAACTTAGAAGCAAATAACATTCTATTTCGCGTTATATAGTAGTCTTGCAAGGAAGAACCCAAACCGGTTGATTGAGCATTACGATGATAAACAATAGCCTCTGGAATATACATTATTTTAAACCCTGCTTCTTTTGCTCTAAATCCAAAATCACTTTCCTCATAATATAAAAAGTATCTGTCGTCAAAATACCCAATTTTTTTAAAAACCTCAGCTTTGACAAATAATGCTGCTCCTGTAATATCTTCACTTTCTACATCTTTACTATATTGTCCGTGATCTTCTTCATCCATGCCTATATGTAATCCTAAAACATTTGCCTTATCAAATTTTTTTCCTGCAAACCAGATTTTATTTGAATTACTAAAATAAATCTTGGGGTTTAACAAATCAGCATTTAGCGCATTGGCCTTATTTACTAAAATTTCTATTGCTCTTTTATCAACAGTAGCATCAGGGTTTAGTATAAAAACATAATCCACACCCTCCTCTATTGCCTTTTTTATACCTACATTGTTGCCTCCGGCATAACCTAAATTTTCGGTATTTTGGATAAAGTTAACATCTTTTCTTGACTCCAATTCCTTACCCAATCCATCGCCTGATGCATTATCTACAACAAAAATCAAAATGTCTTTATATGTTGATTTTGCCACTGACTCAAGAGAGCTTATTGTTAAATCTTTAACTTTATAGTTGAGAATTATAACTCCTACTCTTTTCATAGCTTGTTGGAAATCCTTTGGACCAATCTTTTTAAGGGGTTTTTAGATAGTCTTGAGTATCTAAACCAATAATCAAGATCCTTTTGACACTGGTTTGATAGATCTTTCAATTCTTTCAACTTGATTTCTTGTATCGTAAACTTATCCATCTCCCATAGCTTCAGATAAACTACAAAAAAAGAAAAGGCTTGCAAAATACTAAGAGATAATCCGTGCAAACCATCTTCATATCCTCTTTGAGCAAAGAACCTACCTAAAAACTCCTCCATCGGCTTTTTGATTAAATCTGACCAGCTAAATTGGTATCCATTTTTGTTAATCTCCCTTGCTTGTATAGTTGTGTATCTATTTAATCTTTCTAAATACTGAGTCATTGACTCATAATGGTAATGGATTATGGCAAGCGCCTCTTCTGCGGGTAAGTCCACACCCTGGCCTTGAGATTGGGGAGGTATATGAATCTTATCAGACCAAACTACCAATCCTTTTTTAAAAAAACGGATATTATAGTCTGGCCACCAACCAGTAGCTTTCATCCATTTCCCAAAGATTAGGTTCTTTCTTGGAATTCTAACGTATTCTACGTTATCAGTATTTACTAATTCTCTTAATTTAACTTTTAACCTATCGCCAATTTCTTCATCTGCATCCACAATCATTACCCATTGATTAGAAGCTTTTGAAATAGCAAAGTTACGGGCCGGCTCTACAAAGTCACTTTTTTGGCAGTTATACACTTTAGCCCCAAAGCTTTTGGCAATTTGGACGGTTTTATCCTGAGAGTGCATATCAACCACCACTATCTCATCAGCCCATTTTACCGACTTTAGAACCCTTTCTAAGTTCTTTTCCTCATTTAAGGTATTAATTACTACCGAAATCTTTTTATCCACATCTAAATCTTAGTTTGAATTAGCTATTAAATCAAGAGAACCTGAAAATCTTATCTTCAATAACAAACCAGGTTAGTCTTTTAAAAAATGCAGCTTTCGCACATAATCAGAACGTGTAATAATAAAGTGGCTAAAATAAGTCATGATCGCAGGTTTTTTAATTTTCTTATTTGTTACTTTTATCTTTTTTTTGTGTCCTGGTTTATATATCCTCAGCAAAGCTAACTTAAATCTTCATCCTGTAGAAAAATATACTTTAAGTGTCCTAGTTGGGTTTATTTTATTTACTGTACTTTCATATACCGCCTTAATCCTCAAAATAGCGTTTTTACCCTTTTTACTAGGTGGAAGTCTACTTTTGACTAGAAAAGAACTGCTTCAAAATATTAAAGCCTTAAAAGAACTGAATATAAACAAGCTTATAATACTGCTTTTTATCTTTTTAGTAGGCATTGCTGGACAGATGGCTATAATTGCCCCCAGCGGTATTTCTTTAGGCAATGATTTGGTTTTTTGGAGCGCACATGGACATGATGGAGCTTGGCACATTGCTTTAATGGAAGAAATAAAAAGGGGTTTCCCACTACAAAATCCAGTTTTTGCAGGAGAAAGACTTGTGAATTACCATTTCTTTTCTGATATTACTCCTGCTTTTTTTAACAAGTACTTCGATCTCAATCCGCTTGATTTGTACTTTAGATTTTTTCCCCTGTTATACTCTTTCCTGCTTGGATCAGCTGCTTTTAGCTTAGGGCGCATAATTGGTAAAACCTTCTCTTCCGGTATTTGGACAGTAATATTTACTTACTTTGCAGGAAGTTTTGGATATATAGTTACCATAATTCAAGACAGAGGCATAGGTGGAGAAGGTATTTTCTGGAGTTCTCAGATCCAAAGCACTATTGGTAATCCTCCGCAGATTATTGCCTCTATTTTAGTTCTAACAATTTTTATCCTTTTATACTTTTACATTAAGGAGCAGAGATTGGTTAATTCATTGATGCTTATTTTACTTATCAGTACCTTACCTGTTTTCAAGGTTTATGGAGGAGTGGTTATTTTCCTAAGCCTTGGTTTAGTAGGAATATGGCAGCTGATAAAATCTAAACGGGTAAACATATTTAAAATTTTGATTCCTAGTGGACTCCTTTCTGCTTTACTTTATTTACCAAATAGCTCCCAGTCACAAAACTTTTTAATTTATGAACCTTGGTGGTTTATCAGAACGATGATTGTATCCACCGATAAACTTAACTGGCTTGATTTAGAGCTAAGAAGACAAACCTATATTGCTGAAAATAATTGGAAAAGAGTGATCCAAATAGAGACAACTGGATTTTTGATTTTTCTTTTTGGAAACTTGGGTATACGTTTTTTAGGATTTTGGTATTTGATAAAAAAGATTAAGCAAGTTTTCGCTGATTACTTTTTATTGATGCTATTGTTTACCATACTTACTTCCCTTATTTTACCTTTAATATTTTTACAAAAAGGCGTTGCCAGCAACACCATTCAATTTTTACAATATTTCCTTTTACTCATGGGTATTATTGCCGGAGTGACAGTTTCTTCCCTCTTGAAAAGGCTGAACTTAGCTTTAAAAGTATTAATATCCTCAATAATTATTGCTATTGCAGTCCCTACTCAAGTAGGGTTAATTTATGATTTTTATAAAAATCCGCCTACTTCAAAAATATCAAAACAAGAGCTTGAAGCGCTAAACTATATATCACAGTCTACTCCAAAAAACTCAGTACTACTTACTCCTCCTTATAACCAGTACTTAAACTTAAAAACTTCTCCTCCAAGTATTTGGGACTGGTTTGACACAAGCTATGTGGCTGCTTTCTCAAAAAGGCGGGTCTTTTTTGCAGACACAGAACAGGTAGACATTATGGGGTATGAATACCAACCAAGACAAAACATTCAAAAGCAGATTTATCTAGATGACAGCTTGTATAACAAAGAGTTATTGAGTGAAAAAAAAATAAATTATCTATACTTTCCTAAAGTCCTAAAACCTAAGTTCGATTTAGAAAAAAGTAGCTTGAAGAAAATATACGAAAACCAAGAGGTAGAAGTTTGGTCGGTTAATTAAATCCGACATAAATCACCTAAAAAAACTTTTTACTACTAAATAAATCATAAGAATTAAAACACTTATCCAGTAAAAAGCAAAAAAGATTGTATCTGCAAAAAATCTTCCAATCCAACCCTTTATTATTTCAAAATATAAAGCAAATCTATTATTAAATCCATGTAGGGTGACGAAAGAAACATCTGTGTCCTGGATATCTGATTTAACAAAAAAGTTTTTACTCCAACTTGGGCTATTATTTGTTAAGAAGACCTCCAGTGATTCTTGGCTAGCTACGTTGGGTGCACTCATTTTGAATATGAAATCTTTATTTTTTGCATCCTTTATTGGTTCAAAAATAATTTCTACAAACTCTCCATCTTTAATTGTTTTTCCGTTCAAGACTACTCTTCTCAGCTCTTGTTTTCCTGCAGAAAACAGACTAAAAATTAAATCTTTTCTGTTTCTATAATATGGATTTTTTATGCTCATACCAATTCCAACTAAATTATTATCTTCAGAGACAAACTCTTGAGTTATATCCATACCATGATAAATATGTTGAGTAGTAGTAAGAGATGGCTGAAAATCGTTAGGGATATTGTTTAAAAATAAAGACAAGACAAGAGGTATGATTAAAAGCAGTATTACAGGAAGATAAATTGCCGAGTAAGTCAATTTCATATTTTCTTAGTTAAACTCCTCCAAGACAAAATAATGCCTAATGCCACTATGATGCTGTGTAAAACACTTTGCAAAACTTCTGGTTTGTAAATCCTACTGACTGCTGATGCTGGTGTAGGTAAGGATGCATACAGTGGATCTATAACGCTTATTAGTCCTACACTCATAAATTTATCTGAATATAAAAGAGGAATTGCAAATGATAAAATCAAAAATGATAAAACTAGTATCTGATCATTTTTATTTCCTACTGCATACAAAATTGCCATAAAAGGAATAACCCAAAGCAGCCAGTGAATATGAAAATGAATTAGTGTTAAAACGAGCAAAAAAGAAATTAGATAGTTTTTCCACAGTTCAATATTTACATTTAGCATCCTCCATAAAAAAAGTAATGAAAGTAAAACAACAGATGGCAACAGCAACTCCCCAAACCCTATATCTACCCCGTAAGAGATGATTCTGGTTGTAAGTCCTGATGTTAAAGTTGACTGCCGAAAACTAGATGAGGTGATAAAGGGACCAATAATTAAAGCAAAAAGGACGGCAGAACCTAAAATTGTAAATATTTTCTGTTTTTTGGTTTTTGCCTCAAGATATAAAAATGGGGCAAGTAGTAAGGGAAAGGCTTTAAAACCTGCTCCTAATCCTAGTGCTATTGCTGATAAGAAAATCCGTTTTTTACTGGCAAGATACAAACTCAGTACTATTAGAAATACGGGAAATATGTCAACATTACTAAACAAATATACGGTTACAAACGAGAATGGGTTAAACAACCAAAACGTAAACACCTTTTTTCTTGTTTGAGCATCTTTAAAAAGACCAGCTAACAAAAATGCAATTAATAAATCTAAGATTAAGTAGGGCAGCTTGAGTATAAAAAGATATCTGAAAACTCCAATTCTTTCAACAGATGAGACCGAAGCGTCTGTTAGCCAAGTTTGAAACTCTGATCCAAGTATAGGTGAGGCAATGATCTGATAAAATCCCAAGAAAAAATATGTTAACGGAAAATAAGCAAAGTCTTCTTTTAAAGGTAACTTTTCTTTGTTGTCAGATAAATATGTGTAAATATTTATTACTCCACTCTTTAAAAAATGCGACTGGAAGTTGAATGTTTTTATATCTGGGTGAAAATAAAAAGGCATTACCAAAAGCCTGAATAAAATTGCAAGCAGTAGAAGGTTTATGTAAAAGGGTTCTTTTAAGATATGAAACATTGCTTACTTTTTATGTACCAAAGTATTTGCTTTCTGGTCAATACTGCTACCAATAAATAAAGCGTTTCCTTCAATCTGATCAAACAGTTGTTCTATGTTATCTAAGGTTAAATTACCAATATAAACATTCCCAATCTTTTTTAATTGATAGCCTGCCAGATTTTTCCTTTGTTTGTTTTGAGAAATTACCTCATTGGGATCAGCTTTAGCATACACTGGGTAAGCATACTCAATGTTGTCAATTTTATCTGAGATAAGAATATATTTAAAATTGTCTTTTTCAGATAAAGCAATTTCTGAGGCCTGCTTTGCAGGATATGACCAAAAGTGACTGTATTCATCAGGTGACAAAAAATATAGTTTTTGAATAAAAAAGGCAAATTGTGTAACTAAAACTGCCGCTAAAACTGATTTGCAGATTAAACCTTTTTTACCTTTATTATTTTCCCAGAAAGAAATAACCCCGAACCCAGACAGTATTAGTAAAGGAGGTAACATAAAGGAATTTCTGAGTGCATGAGGCTCATCAATAAAAATAGACCCTAGTGCTCCAATGCCTACCCACAGCAGCAAAAATGTAACTAACTTGTAACCTTTATCTTTTATGAAAAGGAAAGCAAAAAGAAGCAATACAATATCTGCTATATACAACTGTCCCATAGTAGCCATATTGTGTCTTGGGTTTCTATCTCCATGAATAAAAAGAAAGTCAGCTGAAAAGTTTTTTAAATAATTTTCACCGATAATTTTTCCATACTCAACTGGTTTATTATGAAATACTTTAGTCATTGCGGAAGGCAAGTTGCTAATGTTTCTTTCGTAATTTATTTTCTGGATAATTTGCTCCCTTACCTTTTCTTGGGAGAAAACATTTATTTTAGATAGCCGGTATTCTGAATCAGTAGTAAATGTTTGAAGGATAGATAAAAATACAAAGAATATAAAAAGTAGTAACGAAGGCAGTATATATTTTAAATCCCTTTGTTTAATAAAGTTTTTGAATCCTAAAAACCATAAAAGCAGTGGTAAAAATAAAACTAAGGTTAGTTTATAGGTTGGGTAAGTATGAACTGTTAGGCCAAAGCTTGCTGCAGAAAGCATATAAAATATTGGTTTTTGTGATGCTTTTATAAGCGAAAATACTCCAAGCAAAGCCAAAAACAGTGCAAAGTGAGCTTCAAACCCACCCCTACTAAGAGAAATCTCCCATATAGAAATGGATGCCAAAAATGAACTGGCTAGGGCTACTTTAGTAGAAAAAAGTTTCCTGCAAACAAAAAAGGTGAGTATTATTATTCCTATTCCTGACAGAAACGAAAGCATTCTTATTCCCAACTCTGATGGGCCAAATGCTAATACAAAAGGCAGAGAAAAGTAGATATAACCACCTGGTCTACCTGCTCCCATTGGGAAAGTGAGGGGCAAGAAGTTTCCCAGTTGGTCTTGGCCAGTCTTTAAAATTGAGTAGGTATCATAAACCAGAGTTAGCTCATCTCCGTATAAAGCAGGAGGATTTGACCAAAGGTTTACTCCTCTTAAAAATGCTGCAAAAATCAATATAGAAATAAGTATTGTCCAAGGGTTTTTTAGTTTCATTTAATTTAATAATCTTTCATAAACCTCAACTGAATTATTCTCAAAAATTTTCTTAAGGTTTAGCTTATCTGCATCAACCTTTATTTTATATTCTTTTAGAAGATAAATATATCTGATATTATTTTGCCTTAAGACTTCTCCTGCTTTTTTAATCTTTTCTGAAGATCCACCAGTTGGGCTCAGGTATCTAAAAAAGTCATTATTTATTACAAGTCTTTTTTCATAGCTTGTCTGTAATATCTCATTTTGGGATATATCTGATAAAAATGTTGGTTTATTTGTAAGTGCAGATATATATGCTGAAGTATCGTAGGCAAACAGGGGTAAAGGCTCCCCAAACTGATCCCTGATATTTTTGTCATAAGGATAGATTAGAACTACTCCTTCATCTTTTTTGCTTAAAATCTGTAGCCCCTCAAGCTCTTCACTACTAACATAAGCATGAGGAGCGTTAATTAAATACCCTTTAGCCGTTGTAATTGAATTAATAGGGGTTAGTATTAAAATCAGAATTAATAAAGGGTATGCAAAAACTTTTGGTAACTTTGTCAAAAGCCTTGATAACTCAAATCCTGCAAAAAGAGCAAAAATGAATAAACCATAGTAGGAAAACTGAATGGTATTCCAAGGATTACCTGTTTGAATAAAGAAAGTAGGAATTATGAATGATACTAATCCTAAAAACATAGAATAAGTAAATAAACCGTTGGACTGTCCCGCTGCGCGGGAAAAACCGTTGGACTGTTTTCCTTCGGAAAAAAAGAAGTTTTTAAATAATGATTTTCTAAAGAATACAAGGAGACCTAAAAACCTCAACCCCAGGTTTCCAACTACAAAAACAACAAGACCTATTAGTTCTGAGGTGATGATTTTTAATAAATTGCTTGTCTCATAGCCTACCATTCTCATTAAAGTGATTCTGGTTAGACCAACTCTATCTGGCGAATCAAGCATCGAGTGAATAAACCAGAAGGGAGAGAAAATAAAAAGTGATTGGGAGGATGCGCCAATAAGGGCTTGGGTAGATTTATAGCCTAAAGCAAATATTAAAAATCCGATTATCAACCCAAATACCAAAACTGCAAACAGATTAAAGCTTTTTCTTGTGAATATACTAAAAAGGGCAAAGGGCAGCAAAGACAAAAATATCAAAATAGCTCCATATGCCTTAAAGCCTACTAAGCTGGCAGAAAGCACAGAAAGCAGTAGAATCAGCTTGGCTCTGCCTTTGGCTAAAAAGTTAAGTAAGATTATAAAGGCTATAAATATTATTAGAGAAATTGCAAACGGGGGATTAAGGTTAAAGGAAACAGGTTGGTTGATCCAAAAGTCAGATTCGCCTCCTAAGCTTTTATTTTTAAAATACTCTACAATCCAACCAAAACTACCGGCAAAGTAAACAAATAGTAGTGAAAATATTGCCCCTAGTTTCCAATGATTATTGTTGTAATAGTTTTGGAACATTAACTTAAATAGATAATATGTACCTATTCCAAGAAGTAAAGAAAAAATAATTGGGAAAAACCTGAAAAGAAGATCGCTAACAGATAGTGTAGTTAACTTGGCTGTTAGGGCCACTAACAGATCGTAAAAGAAGTGATAATTTTTTAGCACTTCTCCAGAAAAGACAGGATTTTCCGGAGGAATGTTTTTTATTAGCTGATTAATCAGCGCCAGATGCCATACCCCATCATGGCCATTGGGACCCCAGAAACCCATTCCATCTTTAAACACGATACCGCTTTTAAATACAGGAGCTATTTGGAAAATGATTCCTAATATAACAGTTAAAAAAATGGCAAAGTTTAGCTTATTAAAGACTGGTTTTACATTGGCAAATTCGTTATAGATCCGAAACTTAAGGAAAAGAATCAAAAAAGCCAGTATATAAACAAAGCTGAGCCAATACAGCTTAGTCATCCCTAGTAAATATCCAACCATGGTAAACACCACTAACCCAGAGGTAAGAGAAACAAAAACTCTTAAGGGAAGATCCAATTCTTTTATGTTCCTTGTAAACACTAAACCGGGAATCAAAAGTGCAATTACAACAAACCCTAGAAACACAACAAACTTTAATACTAGTGAAAAGTTTAATACATCTTTTATTTGCGACTGTTTAAATAAATGCGACTGGTCCTTTTTTGTATCAAAGGATTTTAAAGATGTAATTTCTAATATAGCCTTATCTATTGTATAAACATTACTATCTAGCAAAATATCTCTAGGAAGGAATTCAATATTTCTTTTATCCCCTGCTTCATTTGTATAGCTTAAAGTATAGTTTCCGTTATTTTTACCGATGGTAAAACCTTTAATCCGCCCTTGATCAAGCAACCAGTTGTGACCATAGGTCACATAATCCAAAACCCGGGTAGTATAGGTTGCAAAATTTAGCTTATCACATCCTCTTAAGTAACAAATCTCTTCTGAGGAGGAAATGTATTGTCTTATATCTTGTATGCTGCTTCCAGGATTCTGATAAAACCATCCTACCCGGTAATATGGATTCATAAACCAGACAGCCTTTTTATCACTACCCAAAGGATCATTGGCTGAAATAATATGCATTGGAGAAATCTCGGGATAAGAAAACTGGTACCAGTCAGAAAACTCAGTCATTTTAGCTAATCTAAACTGCCCCTGCTTTTGTTTTTCTGAAAGCAGCTTAATCTGTTTGTCATACTCAATTTTATATTTTTCCCATGAATAGGTATTTTCCAAACCAACTACGATTTGACCAAACTGGTCAAAGCCAGGTTTGGTATAAATATCCACAAGTGAGGCGAAATAATCTATTCCCAGTTCATGAAAATCTATATAATCATTGAGCTGCACACTATATGTACTTTCCTCAACCCCTTTTCCATATCCGTTAATTGGATCCCGGGCTGCCCACTGAGTTAAAACAACCGGGATTTTTTCGCTCGTTTGCTGTGCTGGGATTAAAGCATTTTTAATTGAAGGATAATAAGGTGTAGCCCAATATTGTCCCCATATTTGATAGTTATCAGTTGAGTATTGATCTGCAACAATTAAGGCTGCAGTGATCTGATACTTATCAGACATATAAGACAGTGAGTATGCATCAATCCACCAGGCTCCTACTGATTTAGGATAATAATTGAAGACCTGCTTAAAGCTTTCAAAAGCTGTGTCAATTATTTTTTTCCTCTCTTCTTGTTCATACCCTGTTAAAAAAGCGCTTCCTGGACTATGCCAATCCTTACTTTGCCTATATCTGACTTGAGCTTTATCAGTTAAAGTTGGGGTAATCTCTAAAAACAATCCCGTTTCATCTGTTTTTCTTTTATTTAATATCTCTTTGATTCTAGAATCATTTAGTGCATCAGGCCTTATTAGCCAAGTAGCGGGAGCATCATATTTATTTAATATTTCAACTTGGCCCTTAACTACTGTATCTACATCTTGGTTTTTAGTATCCCAGAAATCTTTGCCTCTTATTGGGTTTACAATATTTACAAACGAGTTCTCCGCAGCAAAGACAACTGAAACTTGAGAGACAAATACTAAGAAGGCAACAATTAATACTAAAATCTTTTTCACTTTCAACTAACTTCCTTAACTTTAATAATATTAATTAGCTGTCTAAGGCCCTGTGCAACCTCGTCTCTTAGAAAAAGTAAGATCTGCAATATATAAATAACAATCCCTAAAGCAAGTAGAATAAATACACTCAACAGTGTAGGCGAAAGCATGCTAGAAACATAAAACAAAACTATACCCATGACCAAAGATGAAATCAGGGGTTTGATAACTGATTTTGTTAAATCAATTTCTACATATTTTAATGCAACAGCTATTGCTATCACAGAACTCAAACCTACTAAAGCAAAACCTAAAGCTGCGCCGTTAATACCATAATTAATTGCCAGAAGCGGAATAAAAACCCATGTTAATATTGTCCACATCATCATCAGTCTAAAGGTTAACTGAATCTTTCCAATTGCATTTAAAGTATTTGTTAAAGGGGTGGTTACTGCCGCCCACATTGCATTAAAACCAAAAAGAGAAAGTGCTACTAATGCAGGCTGCCATTTTTCATACTTGGGGATAACTGTTGTTAAAAGAGGTGCCAAAACTACCAAACCCACAACTGATGGAAAAACCATTAAAGAAACAAACAAGATGGACTTTGACACTGCATTTGATAACTTTTCTTTATCATGTTGAAGCCTGGAAAATGCAGGAAATGTGACTTTGATAATTTGATCCATAAAAAATCTTAAAGGGGCAAAACCCCATTTTTGAGCCCATCCTAAAAACCCCATCCCTGAGGTCCCCAAAACTCCGCCCAAAAACATGATCAGACCATCATCTTTAACTAAAGCCAGGAAAGTATTCAGCTGATAAGGTACACCAAATCTAAGAAGACTTTGCAAAGATTTTTTGGAAATGGCAAATCCTGGTTGCCAAGGTTGTATAAGATATATAGATAACAGTCCTGAAATCCCTCTTAGTAAAACAGCTACTGTAAAACTGGTAACGCCAAACCCTTTAAAAGCTAACACAACAGCAGTTGCATAAAATGCAATTGTTTCAACGATCTGAGGTAGAACTGATTTACCAAAACTAAGTTGTCTTTCTAGCAGTACAGTAGGGATTGTCTTCAAAGAAGAAAAAAGCAAAGATATGGCAAGAGCCCAAATAAGATAAACTCCCTCTTGAGAAAGTTTGTACCAGTTCTGAAAAAAAGGAGTCAGTATAAATATTATGGCAATTGTCAGTAAGACTAAAACCTGCTGCACTGTAAAAACTGTTTTAAGGTCATCTTGTGCAACTTTATCTTTTCTTTGTATTAAAGCTGCTGCCAAGCCAATATCAGAAAAGTAAGCAAAGAAGTTAATTACTGTAGATACTAAGAAAAATACACCAAACTGACTAGGGCTTAGAAAAATAGTTAGAAGAAAAAATGAAATCTGGGTAATAGCTTGAAGCAAAAAATTGCGTCCGGTCAAAAAAGCCACACCTTTAATGGCTCTTTCTTTTATCTTTTCGTAAGTTATTTCACCATCGCTGCTGTTAAATGACATATTATCCTGCTCTTTTTAAATAATACATAATCCAAATTTGAATCCGTTTAAATTGTAGGGGAAATAGAATCAATATTACAACAAACCCGATTAAGCTTAGCCAGTTTGATAGTATACGAACAGGAGTATCAAATAACCTACCTTCTATTCTGTACTCTCCCTCTCCCAAAATAAGAGTCATTAAACCTAAAGTATTATTCTTATACTCTATATTGGCCACCTGTCCATCTATTTTAATAATCCATTCCGGAAAATAATACTGAGAAAGCCTGAGAATAGTATGCGTTTTAACATCGGCATTAAAGTTAAACCAATTTGTGCCTTTATTAAAATCTTTTATACTTGCTTCCCCGGTTAAAATTTGGTAGTTAGATTCAGCAAGTGTGGCGGGAGGCTCTTTTGCATAAATTGGCAAAAAATCAAATATGGAACGCATAATTTGCTTGTTCCAATTACTTCCTTGCAAAAGCTCTTGGTTACTGGTGTAGATAAATTTTTCAGGCCTGAAATAGCTAAAGTTAAAAAGTGCAACAGCTACCATTAAAAGTAACCATATCTTTTTGCTGCGAGTCAGCAAAAAGATACTTCCTGACAGAAATGAGATAAAAAATGTTATTAAAATCAAAAACCTCCAGGGAAACTGCAAAAACTCCAAAGGAGGTATAGCCTTCCATATAGGCTCCGATCTAGGATTCACCATAAAAATAGCAAACATAATTCCAATAGTGGTTAAAATTATTGTAGCAACAGCCAGCTTGTTAGTTTTACTGCTCCACAATCTTTTGGCAACAAATAGAGAAATTACCCAAGCAAGAACATGCACCCAACCAATTTGAAAAGATATCCCATCTCTTTCTCCTCCTGGCACTTCCCTAACTGATTGTCCCCAACCCCAGCTTCTATCCAAAAATAGCTTTTTAAATCCTTTAAAGTGCTCAGTATAATGAAAATATCCATAGGTTGTTGTATCAACATGAACAAAGTCTTTCTCAGCTATTACAGGTATAAAGTAAAAAGATGATAAAACAATTGCGAGAGTAAAAGATGCAAGAATCGATAAAACAAAAAAATTATCTCTTTTGAACAGATACAAAAAAATAGTAAATATTGCCACAAAGGGTATAAATATCATTGTAGACAAATTATGAGAGAGTAAAAGTACAGAGAAAGATAGTGTTAAAAAAAGGATATTACCAATAGATTTTTTCTCAAATAGCTTAAAAAGGGAATAAAATATTGCTGGGAATGCCATCAGTGCCCATAACTCTCCCATTGCTCCCCTGACATAAAAATCAAGTGCATGATAGGGAGCATAAGAGTAAAAAAGGGCCGATACACTTGCACCTAACTCACCCCAAAACTTTTTTGCCAGTAAATACATGAAAATAAATGAGGCAATAAATGGTATAACAAACATTACCTTCATTGATAAAATCAAATTATTTGTTAGTAAGAAAAATATTTCTCCGACGTAGTAAGGTAAAGGTGCATAATAGTTAAAAAGAGGATAGCCGTATTGTCCTCCCAAATCTGGTACCCAACGACAGGGGATTTGTAAATCTTTAATGCATTTGTCCATCTCATATAGCCTAATAACTTGCACATCATCATGATGGGTAAAGTAAGGTGCGACAAAAAGCGGCCACAGTAGAGCAATTGATAATATAAAAGTTATTGCTACAGGCTTTTTTACCAGCTTAATTAAGTTATTCATTTTCTTTGAGTCTAGTCTGAAATGTAAGCGATAGGGAAAGTATGATAGCCAGCAAAGAAACAAGATTCAACGACTGCCTAAGTACGGTTTCTTTAAATAAAATCTCCACTAAATGCTCGCCAGAGGGTATTTTAACACTAACTTGCCCAAAAGGAGGACTGGAAAATATCTCAGTCTTTTGCTTATCGATTTTTACCTGCCATCCCGGATAATAGTACTTGTTAAAATATAGAATAAAGTCTTTATCGGCTTTAACCTTAGTCTCACCTGCTAATCTGTTAAATGGATTAATCTGAATAATTTGCTCAGTAACAGGAAATGTTAGAGGGTAATTTTGGTCTGGTCTTTTAATTAAATCTTTTGGTAAACGCAAATACTCCTCTTGAGTTTTTTTGTACTCCTCACTTGCCTTGGGATAAGGAATGTATCTATCTAAAAAATAACTGTCTTCTCTTCCCAAAAAATCATGAGGTCTAAAATAGACTCCATTGAGTGAAACTACAGAAATTATAATAAGAATCGCCAGTATGTTTTTATACTCGCTTTTCTCAAGAAAGATAATAAAAAGTGGGGTGATAAAGGTGGTTAAAATTAAAAACCTCCAGGGAAACTGGAAATAGGGAATCAGCGGGACATTTTCCCAAACAAAAGTGGATCTAAAATTCATCATAAAAACAGTCATTAAAAGTATTACCATCAGCCAACCAAAAAAAGCAAACTCGGTCTTTGAATATTTTTTTCTGTATAAGAAAACTGATAAAAACGCAGTGATTACTAATAATATATTTATAAATCCTATGAAAAAAGATAATCCATCAAAAGGCCCAGGTACTGATGCTCCGTATCCAAAATAAGGTGTGAATAACTGTTTAAGGGTCGGAAAATGATCGGTGAAATTAAATACGGTATCGTACTTAAATAATTTACTTTCAATTATCGCCGGAAGCCAAAAGTAAATACTTCCCGCCAAACCTAGTAAATTCATCAAGAAAAACTGCAATACTTTTTTTGCAAGGTCTCTTCTGCTTGCTAGCAATAACACCAACCATAACAAAATAACGGTTGGGTAAAACATATACGCTGTAATATTATGAGTAAGAATCAGTGCACTAAGTGATAATCCGCCAATTCCAATCCATTTTAAGTTAAACTTATAACCTGATAACTTAATTACTGATAGGGCAACAATTGGCAAAACTGCAAAAGAAAACAATTCCCCTATAGCTCCCCTAACATAAAGATCAGTTGCTCTGTAAGGTGTGTAGACATAAACAAGCGCTCCAGCAATTGATAAAAGCTGAGAGGAAAACCTTTTAAGAAGCAAATACATTGTAAAAAACGAAAGGGGAACACTGAGGAAAAAAACAGACTTTACACTATCAACAAAGCTTAGTCTAGAAATAAGATGAACAATCTCTGCTATGTAAAACGGTAGCGGAAAAACAAAAGAAAACAAAGGATAACCAAACCCAAAGCTTAAATCCGGAACATACCTTGGAGGAAATTGTCCTAGCTTTATTACTTGGTCCATTTCATAAAGCCATGCTATATGAATATCATCTGAGGCACCGTAGTAGCCAGGAACGAACAAAGCCCATACAGCCGGAGCAAGAAGTACCGAAATAACAAAAAATCTATATTTAATTAAAAACTTTTCGACCTTTTCCATAAACTAAAAATAGTAAAACAATCAGCGACAAAAGGGTTGTTGCATTGGCAAAACTTCTTACCGGTGTATCTTTTAGGTATCCTTTTATCTTATGCTCCCCTTCTGGAACGCTGAAGGCTACTCTTTTTAAAAGCGGGCTTTTTTCATGGTTTATTTTTTTACTGTCTATAAAAACTTCCCAATCCGGAAAATCAAAAACAGGCATTTCAAGCTTAGACTCCTTGTTTACCTCAGCCATAAATTCCCATCTATTGCTCTTTTTTTGAAAATTTTCTATCTTCACTTCTCCTGATAAAACAATCGGTTTATCAGGTGCTGCCTCTTGCGGATCTATTGCTCCCTTTGGTAAATAATCAAAAATCGCAGCCTTTTGTTGATTCTCCCATTCCTTACCAGATAACTTCTTTTGATCAGAGGTAGGATAAAAACTATTTGGTTTAAAATAGCCCCAATTTAGAAAGACTGTCAAAACAATAATTGTAAAAAGTATAACTTTTTGGACTCTTCCTTTAAAAATAGTTAAAGCAAACCCTGAAAGAATGGCTCCTGAAAAAATAGTAATTGATAAAAACCTCCACGGAAACTGTGCAAAATGCAGAAGAGAAATCTTTTCCCAAATAAAAGCTGATTTGTTATGCATCATAAAAACTGATCCAATAAAACTTAAGTAAAATAGGGTATAGACAAGTAAATTTTTTCTTTTAGTCAAGTTAAGGACAAACCAGATAATTGAAACAGCAGACAATATCCAGAGAGGCAGGCCAATTTGAAATGAAATAGAATCATTTGGCCCTAAAACTGATGCACCATACCCCCACGACCTTTCAAATAACTGTCCAATAGAAATGAAATGGACCCTAAAGTTTAGATCAAACCGGGTTAAAGTATCAATTTCAACTAAATCTTTTTCTAGAAAGGCTGGAAGAAGAAAAAATGAAGAAAGACCAATACTTAGTATTAAACTAAGAAATACAAACTTAAAGTTTTTCTTCGAATAAAAACTCTGTTCATTATTGTGGAAAATTAATATTAGAATCCATACAAGTAAAATAGGCAGGAAAAAAAGTGTCATTATATTATGAGACATAAGAAAAGCAGTAAGAGAAAGTGTCGCTCCTAAAAAGTTTAAATACCCTTTTTCTTTAATAAGTCTTGAGAAAAAATAAAATACTAAAGGGATTATAGCCAGTGCAAAGCTTTCTGCCACAGCCCCTCTGACATAGCTATCTACTGCCCTGTACGGAGCAAAAGAATAAATTATCCCAACTGCCAACCCTACCTCTTTGTTAAAAATCTCCTTGGCAAACAGATACATTGATACTCCACCCAGTAGCAAAGGAACTAAAAATAGTATTTTTGCTGAAATTAAGTAACCAAAAATAAAGCTAAAAAATGCCCCTAAATAATAAGGAAGGACACTGTAATAATTAAAAAGCGGAAAACCATTACCATAACCCATATCAGGTACCCATCTACAAGGAATTTGTAAGTCCTCTAAACACTTTCTCATTTCAAATATCCTCATGACTTGTAAATCATCATGATGAGTAAAATACCCAGGTAAAAATAGCGGCCAAACAATAAGCATTGAAAGAGCAATTATTGTCAAAACCTGCCAATTATTAATTAGTTGTTTTCTCATATACTCTTTTGGTTAGGAAAGAAATTATAGTCAAAAATGAAAATAGGGAAATGGTGTTCCCTATTGTTCTGATTAATGTATCTCCTAGCTCAGCTTTTATTTTATGATTTCCTTCAGGTAATTTAAAAGTTATCAAACCCAAACAGTATTCTTCAAACCTGCAATCATTATGCCAGTGGGGTATTTGTTTATTGTTTGATGTAACTTTCATCCCAGGAAAATCAAACAAAGGAACTCTGATAACTGCTTCATTACCTACCACTTCTACTTCACCTTCTTGGTAATTACTGCCTTTAAAATAGCTTATAACCTTAACATCACCTTCTAATACTTCTGGTCGCTCTGGCGCTTTCTTATTAGGAGGTAGCTTGGCATAAATTGGTAAGTAGTCAAAAATGCTTATTGTTAACTGCTTTTCCCAAGATTGTCCGCTAAATTTATCTTGATCAGACACATTATTCCAACTTACCGGTTTAAAAAAGCTTAAATAAAGAATGCCCAAAGAAACTGTAATTAGTCCTCCGTAAATAACTGACAATCTTTTATTTGTTATAAAGCTTATACCCATTGCTCCAAGAATCGATAATAAAAACGTACTACCCGCCAGAAACCTCCAAGGGAACTGGAAATATTTGAAAAACTCTAATCTTTCCCAAATAAAACTTGAGCGCTGATGCATCAAAAATATTGTAAAAACTGATAGGAGAAATACTATAATTACAGTAATTGAAAGCTTTTTTTTCTTTTTAAAATTGATCAATGCAAGAGTCAAAGTAATAGCTGCGCTAATCCATTGCACAATTCCAACTGATAAAGACACCTCATCATTGTTTCCAAAAACTGATGAACCGTATCCAAAATAGTTAGATAAAAATAGCTGGTAAATATTTACAAAGTGTTGTCTATAATCAAAGTATCCCCCAATCAGTGTTTCCAAGTGAACATATTTACCTTCAAATATAACTGGTAAAACAAAAAAGGCTGACAAGCCTAGCCCCAAAAGCAAGCTTACAAAAAGCTTAGGTAAAACTCTCCAGCCTTTTTCCAAAACTAACCAGTTAAGAATCCAAACTGCTGCCAAGGGGGCAATTACAACAGACATTAAATTATGGGTAAGAAGCATTAACCCAACTGAAGAGGCTAGATATATTATGTATTTGCTTTTGTTGGTTTTTATTAATTGGTAGGCAAAAAGAAATATTAAGGGAAAGAAAACAAAACTCCAAAGCTCATTTAATGATCCGCGGACATAGGCTTGGGCTGCCTTAAATGGAGCATATGTATAAAGTAGCGATCCAACCAGCGCAGGGAAATTATCTACAAAAGATCTCAGCAAAAGAAACATTGAAATAGCTGATAAAACAAGGCCTAGTATAAAAAGTATTTTTACTGAGTCAATAAATTGAAAACCTGCCAAATGAAATACCTCCCCTAGATAAAACACACTTGGATTATAGAAGTTAAATTGAGGATAGCCGTACTGATACCCCATGTCAGGAATCCACCGGCAGGGAATCTGTAAATCCTTGATGCATTTATCCATTTGGTGCAATCTAAACACCTGCAAATCATCTTGCATTGGAAAAAAGCCAGGCCTTAAAAGGGCAATAAAACTTGGGATCGTAAACAGAATTACTAAAATCCACGGAAATCTAATAATGGTCTTTTTAAAAAGATTTAAAACATGCATTTTATTTATTGAATCTATGGATTTACCTTATAAAGCTGTATTGCATCCTGTGGGGAATTATCCAAAGGTTTTGCTTTTAGATATTCTCTCACCAGCTCGACATCTTTTAAGTTACCTTCAATTCTTTTTTTATTACCAACAAAATAAGTCAAGTTATCTTTTGCAGTTTGCCTGATTTGTTCTGAAATTGCAGATTTACCCCCTATTACGACAACCTCTGATTTGTCCAAGTAAATATATAGTCCATCAGGCAAAGTTCCAAAAAATCCTTCTGTACCAACAACCACTTTATCTTCTTTACTTTTTTCATCTAAAAATTGTGCTATATCTTTGAGGCCATATCCTGCAGTCCAGTCTTCTAAATAGCCTCTTCTTTCTGCTCTTGGAAGTGGAGCCTTAGCTGGATCACTGATTAAGGTTAAATCAAAGTATAGACTCTGAGTCAGAATTAATATTAAACCTAAAGCTATTGAAAAAAGCGATGATAGTTTGAGCTTTTGACTCAAATAAACAAAACCAAAACCCCCTATAGTTATCAGCAGCGGAATTGATGAAAGTAAATATCTTGCAGTAAAAGTTTTCAGAAACGCCAGTTGAATCATTAACGGTACCAAGGCCCAAGCCACCACTACCCAACCTAAACGATTCTTGGATACTAGTGACTTAAAAAGTCCAATAAATATGAAAGTAAGTCCAGACCAGGTTAATAGTTTTGGGTACCAATCAGCGAGATCTCTTAAGTGTGGTATGAATGGATCAAGCGGCCTTCCGACAAGCTCACTAGGAGAAAAAACATAATCTTGGTTTCTAGCAGAAAGCTGTTCAAACCCCGGGCCAAGCCTTAGAATATTATAAATTGCCAATCCAATAATTAAGGAAATACTCCAAAAGACCAAAAGTTTTACTAAACTACCTGAAGACTTTTGAAATTTAAACCCGAGGATGCTAACAGGAAGAACAAGAAGATTAAACATTCCCGGAGTTTTGACAAGCAGCCCTCCTCCAAGAAAATACCCCAGAATCATCGCCAAGTCTAGTCGCTGCGATTGAAGAAGCCATATTGCAAAATACACAGACCAAATAGTAAATGCTGCAAGCATAGAATCAACCAAAGCCATCCTGTCAAAAAACACTGTATATGGAGTAACAACATATATTAGAGACGACCAGTAACCGGCTTGTTTACCAAACACTTTCCTGGTCAGGAAAAAGACTCCCAAGAGAGTACCGAGTCCAGCAATAACTGATAGGAATCTTCCGGCAAAAAGTGGGTCATCAAAGATTTTAAACATCGGCACCATCATCCACATAAAAAATGGGGTTTTCCCATCAGAAAGAGAGACAAACCTTAAAGTAGGCTCTGATTTCATTACCTGGGCCCAGCGGATATAGATTGCCTCATCCGCAAATATAGGTTGTAGAGTTAAATTAGGCAAACGTAAGGCAAAATATAGGATAATAAGTATTGCTAAAACAAAGATTTCAGTCTTGTATTTGAAAACCAACTTCACTCTAATATTTTACGTTTTTGTTTATAAAAAGGAAAGCTATGCTTACGTTCAGCTGGTCTGCAAGATGGGTTGGTTTCTACAACGGGGGTAGTTATGGGAATAAGTGCAGGAGTTGAGAAAAGTTAATATTTACCAGAAAAATCGTTTATTCTAATTCTTAGCATATCATAAATTGCAGCTGCGGCATCTTTGATAACCTGCACTCGCTCTGTGTCAACATAATTCCATTCCACCTCTACCTCCGCAATCTTAAATCCATATTTTTTAGCAAGATATAGTAGCTCCACATCAAAACCAGCATTCACTGCCCCACCTTTTGTATGCAATACTCCCCATTCATGTTTTATTTTTGGGAAAAGTTTTTCAATGGATGATTTGTTGAATGCTTTAAATCCACATTGGGTATCTTTAAACGGTAATCCCAAAATAATTAATCTCAAAACTGAAAAACCCCAGGCAGATAGTTTTCTTATAAAAGGCGCGCCTTTTCTACCATGCCTCGATCCAATCACAATATCATACCCTTCGTCAAATCTTGGAAAAAACTTTTCTATCTCTTTTAAAGGAGTAGCCTGATCCATATCAGAAAAGAGTGCCACTTCCCCCTTGGCTTCTAACATACCGGTAATTACAGTTATAGCTTTCCCTCCATGGCTATTTTCAATCAAGCGGTAATTTTTATTATTTTTTACAAATTCTTTTAATAGGGTAGCGGTTTGATCCTTGGAACCATCATCTACAAAAAGCGCCTCGAATGGATAATCTACCATTTTTAAGTAATTTTCTACAGTTTCTAAAATTCCATTGCGGATATTTTTTTCTTCATTATAAGAGGGAAAAATTATTGAAAGTTTGGGATTTGCCATACTAAATTATTGTACAAGTTAAAAGCTTTGATGTCATCAGCTTTATTCACCTTGTATATGGAGTAAATTAAGGTTTTCCGCTAGGATTAGGGCTAAGCTTATAAACCTTTACTCCGCTAACCTCTTTTACCTCGTCCACTTTTGACCAACCATAACCTGCTATCTCGTATTTCGGGCTATATACCGGATCACAAACCGAATCCTCACACACAACAAACAACTGATCTGTAATATCAAAGGGGACTTGTTTGGGTCTGTGTCCATAAATCCACAAATAAAACTGATACGCTGAATCATAATTTCTTTCTGCTAAAAGGGCAAAATTGAAAGGTCTGTTTTCAGACTGCTTTATAATATATTTTGCAATTTCTTGAGTTCTTTTAAGCTGGTTATTGGGAACATCTTTTAAAGGACTTTTTTGAAAATTTACCAAAGCCAGCATTATGATTAGAACAATTAAAGGAACGGACTTGACTAGTTTGTTCGCATTTTTAAATTTGACTAAATACATACTGATAAATGATGCAACCAGAAGGTATGCTGCCGGGCTTATAAAACCTAAATAATGATCATAAATTGATTTTTGATAAAAGGTTAAACCAATTAGCCCCACTATCAACCACACCCCTAGAATAAAGTTTGGCCAATCTAGGGATTTTTGTTTCAAAGCTTTAACAAACATCCAAATAATAGGAACTAAAATCATAAAAAGCAGGACAAAAGTTAATGTCTCGTTTCCTGCAACTATGTAGCGATTAACAAGCTTTTGGGTTACTAAATCAAAAAACTTACCAAAGTTTACAGCTGACTCCGCCTTTATGGCATCACTTACTACAAAAAGCTCTTTCATTGCTCTGAAATTTAAAAAGTTATGTTTCAGATCAAATACAACCAGGGGAGTCATTAAAGCCAAATAGGAAATTATTCCAAGAATTGTTCCTAACCAAAAGCTTTTTTTTGAAGATTTTCTGTTTAGTGCCTCTGTTGCCCAAATGACTCCTGCAATAGGAATTAAGATCAAAGCAAGATAATGCATTTGAGCTGCTGCTGCAAATGAAACCCCGGTGAGTATTAACCATTTAAAATTTCTTGTTGTATGTGCATTAAAAAAACCAAGAATACCAAGCAAGGTAAAAAGTGGAGCTGGGTTTGGATTCCATGAGGAGCGGGAGTAAATTATTGCAATCGGACTAATTGCATATAAAAAGGCTACAGTAAGTGCACTTATTCTTCCAAACCAAATTTTTGCCAAATAATAAATAAGGTAAACCGTCAAAACCCCGATCAGTGCATTCATTCCTGCTGAAGCAGTAGGATTCATCCAGAATAAAAAAGAGGGGATTGCCATCATGTAGTAATAAAGTGGCCCCAGATAAATATTCCCAACCGAAGTAGACGGACCGATTAAGGGCAAATCGAGCTCAACCAGAATCTTTTTCATAATCAACATATCTCTTCCTTCATCCCCCAAAAAGGTCATATATTCATTCAGTCTGTAAAAGCGTAAAAAAGCAGCAAGCAGCAAGATTGCCAAAAGAGTAAGAAAGAGCGGTTTCTTGTCTTCCAAATTCCACCAAAGCTTTAGGATATCAAGTAAGCTTTTTAAAACTACCTTAATATTAGCGCCTGTTGGATTACCAAATTTTCGTGAATAATGGTTTACTCCAACTTCTGCAAAATGGTAGCCTTTTTTCATCGCTTTGACCAAAAGCTCTATTTGTGTAACTTTTTCCTCAGACTCAAGAGGTAAACAAGACTCAAAAGCTTGTTTTTTGATTAATTTAAAACCACACGAATAGTCTATGACTTTTAGACCAAAAAGTACTCCTGCTATCGTTTTCCAGCCAAAGGTAAATAATTTTCTTAAAAAAGGGTCTGCCCTTTTTATCCTGTAACCTAAAACAAAATCTGCTGAATCAGATTCTTCTAAAAGCTTGGTGATATCAGAAAAATCAAACTGACCATCAGAATCTGAAAAGGCTACCCATTCAAACCTTGCTTGAGAAAAACCTGTTTTTAAAGCATGGCCATAACCTTTGTTTGTCTGATGGGCAATAAGCCTTATTCTTTTATCTTTTTTAGATAATTCATAAACCACCTGGGCAGTGTTATCTTTGGACCCATCGTCCACCACTATAACCTCAAAATCTTTTAAATTTAGCTTCTTTAAAACCTCAACTGCTTTTGTAACTGTGGATAAGATATTTTTTTCCTCATTATAAGCAGGGAAAAAAACAGACAAATGATTAACTGCCATATAAAGCAAAGTGTAGCATACCCCTATTTATTTCTGCTATCATTTTAATATGGGTAAAAGCTTTAAAGATCTTATACTGCTGGTTACTACTACAGTTTTCTCAACTTTACTGATTTGGCTTCCCCACTTTTTATCACTTTCTGGCTTTCTGGGCTTGGATTTTAGCAATGGTATTGCAAATATTTACAGAAACTACGATGGATTAGAATATGTAGTGATTGCCAAAACCTTCTATTATCCAAATTTAATCGCTGCAGTTGGGCAATCATTACCAGCTAACTATTATGCAGCCCACTTTCCTGGATACTCGCTTGCTATCTTGGCCCTGGCGCCATTTTTGGGATTTTTAAAATCCATGATCTTTATCTCCTTATTGTTTACAATTTCTTCAGTTGTAGCATTTTATTTCTTGGTAAGAAACTTTAAACTAACTGGGCATCCTTTAGCTCTTTCAATTGTTTTTTTGTTTATTCCAGCCAGATGGGTCATTGTCAGATCAGTTGGGTCAGCAGAGCCAATGTTTATATTTTTGGTATTAATGGCTATTTATTTTTTCCTAAAATTTGAAAATGCTCAAAAGATGAAATTTATTTTGCTTGCTGCTGGTTTTGGATCTCTTGCTCAGTTTACCCGCCCTCCGGGTATATTACTGTTTATAGCTTTATCTTTTTATATATTGTGGAAGCTGGTTAAAACAAGTAAAGATAACTTTTTTATGCAATTTAAAAAGTATTTTTTAAGCTATCTTCCTTTAATATTTATTCCTTTTACACTACTTGTAATTTTTTATTGGTACTCTATCTCTTATCAGGACTTTTTTGCTTACTTTCATAGTGGGGACAATATTCATTTAACTTTTCCTCCTTTTTCTTTATTTAACAAAAACCAATATTGGGTGGGGGATATTTGGCTTGAGGATGGAATATATATTTTTATACTTGGCTTTTTGGCAGGATTTTATCTAATCAAAAAAAAACTATATCCTTTGGCAGCTTTTGTTTTAACTTATATTATAGCCTCATCCTTTGTTGCTCACAGGGATATTAGTAGGTATACCCTTCCAATATTCCCTTTTGCCTTGATTGCTTTTGAAAAAGTATTAACCAGTAAGGAGTTTAGGTTGGTGATTATAATCGTGTTATTTGCAATATATCTATATTCTCAAAACTTTTTGATTGAAAACACAGCCCCAATTCCCAACTTAGAGTTATACAACTGAGCTGTTTTACCCGTTTTGGTTTCTCCAGGTTACCAAATGATTAACCACAAAATTCCATACCATCACAGGAGGAATTGTTGCAAAAAAATAAAAGTTATTATAGGCAACATTTAAACCTAATATATTAACACTACCCTCCCCGTAAACTAAATCGAAAAACTTTACAATCATTACGCTTATAGCTAATCCACCCAAACTAACTAAGTTAAACAAACCTAGTTTATGAGCAAAGCTGGTTTTGGTCTTTCGGTATTTAAATGTCCAATAGTTATTCAGTAAAAAGTTGTTTAAAATTGCAACTTCTGTTGAGATTCCTTTTGAGGTAGCAGGCGGAAAACCACCCAAATTAATAAAGAATTTATAAAATATAAAATCAACTACCGTACCCACAAAACCAACCATACCAAACTTCACCACAGTTTTTGCTCTTCGGGCAACATAAAAAAGTGGGAAACTCAAACCCCATTTTTTAAACCTGGCATCAAGAACATAAGTGATTACATCATAGGTATAGTTAAAAACTTTATTTTTTGAATATCCTTCTAGCCTATTTTTAAAAACCAGTGGCACTTCTTTATACTTCGCACCTGCTTTAACCATCTCATTTACAAATGCTGGTTGGACAATAAAAGTCTTTTCGCGCCAGGGTAGACTATTTAAATCAATTTTCTTAAAAATCTCCGGGGTAAAAGCCCGGGCAGAGTTTGTAAACTCTTTGACATCCATTGGTCCCATGAGAAACCTGCACATCAAGGAAGACCCTAAAGTAAAAATCCTTCTTGAAAAAGATAGTTGGTTACTACCACCTTTAATAAGCCTTGAGCCCATCACAAAATCATACCCTTGCTCTATCCCCTGCACTAACCTAACTAGTACATCAGCTTCTACCTGACCATCAGCATCAAGCTGAGCCATCACATCAGGATGAATCTTTTTAAGCGCATACTGATGACCCTTAATAAGCCCTACTCCCAAACCTCTTTCCACCTCTATAAAATGGATCTTTGGATTTTCTTCAGCTAACTTTTTTGCCACCTCACCAGTTTTATCTGTAGAGTGACTATCAGAAACAATTATATGAATATCCCAATCAGCTAAATTTTTGGCTTGTGCCAATATTTCGGTGATAGTATTTTGAAGATTTTCCTTTTCGTTAAAAGTAGGGAGAACTACAGCGAGTTTTTTTATCATTAGAAGATTGTAATTTAATCTATAAAGTTTGGCAATCTGGCTTTGAAGTTTTAAGCGTATTTTGCTAAATCATGATGCACCATGATTTTAACTAGTTCCTTAAAGGTTGTCTTTGGTTGCCATTTTAATACCCGCTTTGCTTTAGAAGCATTGCCTTTTAAAGGACCGGTATAAACAGGAGGAACAAACTTTTGATTAGTCACAACATAGTCTTTCCAATCTAAACTAACTACCGCAAAAGCTTCTCTGCAGAAATCCTCAACTGTGTGTACTTCACCTGTAGCTATAACAAACTCATCAGGCTTTTCATGCTGAAGCATCAACCACATAGCCTCCACATAATCAGGAGCATATCCCCAATCTCTTTCCGACTGAAGATACCCTAGAACAAGCTTGCCGTTTTGAACAATTGGCTCACCAAACTCATTCAAAGGAATATTTTCTTTTTTACCATTTTTAATACAAGCAACAGCAACAGAAATCTTTCTGGTAATAAAATTAACACCCCTTCTTGGGCTTTCATGATTAAAGAGTATACCACAAGAAATAAATTGAGGTTGAACCTTATCCCTTCTAAATATAGATGCCATCCAATGTGCATATACCTTTGCAGCAGCATAAGGATTGGCTGGAACAATTGGGGTATCTTCATCTTGTGGTACTTGCTTGGTCTCTCCAAACATTTCAGAAGTTGAAGCTTGATAAATTTTCGCTTTAGGAACAATTTGTCTTGCACGCAAAAATACATGCACTGCTCCTAAACCTGTTACTGACATTGTTCCTATTGGATCATGAAATGAAGCCAGAGGAGATGATTGAGCTGCCAGGTTATAAATTTCGTCTGGTTGAAAATCGTAAAGTGCCAAAGCAATTGATTCAGGAGAAGTTAGATCACCATGATAAATCTTTATCTCATCTTGCAGATGTTTTATATTATTTGGCTCATTTGCAACAGTTCTTCTGATAAAACCTGCTACCTCATACCCTTTTTCCAGCAAAAATTCGGTTAAATACGAACCATCTTGGCCTGAGATTCCAGTTATGAAAGCTTTTTTTCCTTTACCCATCTTTGTCAGTTTAAACAAATTTAACATACTTAGTCAATCCCAGTTATTTTGGGATGAACTGAGATTTAAATGCTTCAATCTCCTCTTCTACTGTATGAAGTATTCCCTCACCAAACTCTTTTCTAAATTTGTGAGTATCAAGCCAGGTGTCTTGCGGCCTTTTTGCACGCCTTGTTTTAACATAGTCCTCATAGTCTACCTTTTCTATCAATCCTTCATCAAAACCAAATACCCTGGCAACTGTTTTTGCATAGCCATAAGGGGTTGTGAAATCTGTTGCAGCTATGTGATAAATTCCTGAGGCTCTGGCTTCTAAAATTTTTCCTAAAGCTGCAACTAAATCATCAACAAACACTGGATTTATTTTTTGATTATAGATTCCACTTATCTTTTCATTATTTTTTAGCTTGCTGACAAAAAGCCTTGCCAAATCAAGCTTTTTGGTAAAGACTGCTGAAAAAGGCACAATAATTCTTAAAACAGAATTAATTGGGGATGCACCCAATACTACCTGTTCTCCTTCATACTTACTTTTTGCATAAACTTGATCTAGGGGATTTGGCAAATCATCTTCTGTATATGGAGCATCTGATTTCTCTCCGTCAAAAACATAATCAGTAGACAGATAATAAAATGGGATCTTTGCTTTTTTTGTTGCTTCAACAAAATAACCGGGCGCTTTAGAATTTAGTGCAAAACACTCTTGCTCTTTCCCCTCTGCTAGATCAACATTGGTAAACCCTGCTGCATAAAGCACACTAGAGGGCTTAATGTTTTCAACAGCTTGTAAAACCAGCTCAGGATTTAGCACATCTAACTGCTCATGGGATGGGGCAATAAATTCAAATTTTTTATCAAGCAGCTGTATGATTCTAGATCCAACCAACCCTGTCCCGCCAATTAGAAGCACTTTGTTCATATTTTTATTTGTATTTTTCTGGGAAGAGGTCTCTAATACGGGGGTTAAATCTGTCCCTGTCTGAGATAATAGGATCATCAATCGGCCATTGGATGTTTAAATCCGGATCATCAAAGGCTATGGCTCGGGTATCTGATCCGTCGTAGTATTTATCAACCAAATATAAATAATTTGCATCTTCTTCACCTAAGACACAAAAAGAGTTTGCCAAACCCTGAGGCAGGAAAAGTGCTGCTCTGTTGTCCTCATCAAAATGAAAGGTTTCCATTTTTCCAAAAGTTTCAGAATCAGTCCTAATATCAACAACTGCTACAAACACCTCACCTGTAACCGGATAAATCAACTTATTCCAGTTTTCAGCATGAAGCCCTCTTAAAACCCTGGGCTTAGAGCGGGAGTGATTCCATTGAAGTGGTTTGAATGGTTGACCCAGTACTTCTTCTAGCTCATCTAAATGAAAAACTTCATGAAAAAAACCCCGCTCATCAGAAAAAAACGGTCGTTCTAATACCAAAAGTCCTGGTATTGAAGTTTTTTTTACAAATTGGTCACTCATTTATATTTTCCCACCATAAAATTTTTGAGCACTTCTGTCAATATTGGGTCTATTCGCTTTTAAAGGTTTCCACCACCACTCGTTTTTTATATACCAGTTAACTGTTTTCTCAAGCCACTCCTCAAAACTGTGTTCTGCTTTCCAACCTAATTTTTGTATCTTTGTTGAGTTAGTAGCGTAGCGAAAGTCATGACCTAACCTATGATCAACATATTCTATAAAAGATTCATCTTTTCCAAGTATTTCTAGAATTTTTTTTGTCACTTCTAGGTTAGTTTTTTCTTCACCGCTTATTAAATAAGTTTCTCCAATCTCCCCATTTTGTAGAATAGTATCAATTGCCCGTGCATGATCTTTAACATATAACCACTCCCTGATATTTTCACCCTTACCCATCAGTGGAACATGTTTACCCTCCATCAGATTTGTAATAAATCTGGGGATAAGCTTTTCTGGATCATGAAATGGCCCAAAGTTATTGGCACAATTGCTGATGGTTATAGGCAAACCATAAGCTGTATAAAATGCACGGACTAGATGATCTGATCCAGCTTTTGATGCAGCATATGGGGTCCGCGGATTATAATTTGTATTCTCATCAAAAGCTGGATCACTTGGACCAAGCTGGCCAAAAACCTCATCAGTACTCACATGATGAAAACGCTTCACTTCATAATCTAGGGCTGCTTCCAGTAAAACCCCTGTTCCAACAACATTGGTTTTTACAAATACCATCGGATCTACCAATGACCTATCAACATGTGACTCAGCTGCAAAGTGCACTACCACATCCACACCCTGCATAGCTCTTTTTACATCTTCTGGATAAGTTATGTCACCTTTAATAAATGAATAATTGGAGTTTTCTTCAATATCTTTTAGAGATTCTAGATGACCAGCATAAGTTAAAACATCTAGGTTAGCAATAGAATCCTCGGGATGCTGCTCTAACCAATAATGAATAAAGTTAGACCCTATAAAACCAGCTCCTCCTGTAACTAAAAGTTTCAATTTGGTTTCCTTTCTAAATTTGGATCTGGCATTTCTCCCCAACAAACAAGCTCATTGTACGGGTATGCTCTTCTCCATTTTTAATCTCACTGTCTGCACCTACTAAGCTTCTATCTATTGGATGTTTGACATTCAAAATTTTGACTCCATTCATTAAAACACTGTTTTCAACTCTGCTTCCCTCAATTTCACAATTGTCTGAAATTGATGTAAAGGGTCCGATAAACGAATTCTCGATCCTGACATTTTTTCCTATCGCAACTGGGCCACGAATCTCTGAGTTTATAATCCTGCTTCCCTGTCCAATACCTACCCTATTTTCTAACCGGGAACCCTCATCTATCTCGCCCTCCATTTTTTCTTCTAATTTTTTGTCCAGTAAATACTGATTTGCCTCAATCCAATCATTAAATTTACCTGGATCCAACCATTTACCCTTATATTCCAAAACATCAACTCTGTAATTATGATCCAGTAGCCACTGATAAGGAGCACTAATTTCTAACTCACCTCTTTCAGATGGTTTAATTCTATCTTCCCCTTTGAAGCTTTGGAAAATAAGCGGGCTAAAAAAATAAAGACCTGGAATAGCAAAATCATGAGGTGGATTTTGAGGTTTTTCCACATATTTTACTAGTCTGCCATTATCATCAAAATAAGGGACTCCCAACCTAGTGTTTTCCTTATGATGTACCATCGGCACCAGACCTTCTGGTTTTTCATTATTAAAATAGGCTACTAATTCTTGAATCCCGTCAGCAAAAATATTGTCACCCAAGTGCAAAAGAAAATAGTCACCATTAACAAATTCCTCAGCAACTTCCACTATATTGGCAAGCCCAGCCGGTTTTTCTTGAATAATATAGGTAAATTTTGCTCCCCATTTCTCTCCATTACCTAAAATGGATTGCACTTGATCAAGATATCCGGGGTTGTAGGTAATTCCCACTTCTTTAATCCCAGCTGATACTACCGTTTCAATGGGATAAAAAATAAGTGGCTTGTTGGCAACAGGAATAAAATGCTTATTGGCAGAAAAAGTTAAAGGTTGCATCCTCGTTCCTCTTCCGCCAGTTGGAATGATCGCTTTCATATTACTAATCCCATGATTATAACTAAAGTTAAAGCTGCTGTTAAGATGTATTCTATCATAATATTTTTTGTCAAACTTTTATTATGAAGATGGTAAACAAAACTCCATATTAAATAACTCAAAGTTAATATAAACACAACTTTAATCTGAAGCCATGTTGAATACCGCAGTTTGATAATCAGCGACAAAGACAAGAAAGAGATTGCGAGTAATACCAACAAATGTAAAATATCCTGCTTTTTTTTCATCATAGAATTTCACCAATATGCCCACTTAAAATGGTAGCGGCAGTGACAGACATTAAAGCCATATGGGCAACATGATGAGACGCTAGTCTAAATACACCTCTTTTCCTCAAAATTATAAGATCTATTGTCAAAAGCGTGCCAATCACTGCTAAAAGCCCCAGTCCCAAACCTTTACTAACCTGATAAGGATCTATTAGCACTTGCGGGATGATTTTGGGAGATTGAGCTGAGGCAACCAGTTGAGGTTTTGATGAAAACTCCTCTGCTTTAACACTGATCTTATCTCCATTGCCTACATTTACAACAGCTGTTGGAGAAACAACGTTGGTAGTACCAAACATTTGAACTATTAAAGTGGTTTTTTGCCCATTTAATACACCCTCCACAACAGCAATTCCAATGTCCTCATACTTTGAATTTAGTAAATTGTCCCTATGGGTAGAAGAATTCATCCAAGCTACCACTACATCATCAGAGGTATAAAAATTTTTGGCCAAATTCTCACCAGCAAAAGTAAACTTATAGCCACTACCTATAATAAAATCCCAAGGAGTTTTTCCTGATGGGGCAAAATGAGCCCAATAGTTTTCTGAAAACATATTCTCAGCTTTTAATTTTGCAGCCTGGTCAAGAGCGCTGTTTTCTTTTACAGGCGGCATTCCTTTTTTTGCCCGCTCGCTATTTGTCAGTTCTATTATTTTTTGCTGATTAATACTGGATTCAATTCCTAAAATACCTGGTTTTACATACCCTAACACTGAAAACCCTACCTGAAGAAGGATAAAGATGAAGACGTAGAAAAAAAGGGCTTCCCACGAAATTAAGTGCGCTTTTTTGTGCGTGTCTTTATGAGGGATAAAAAAATTTGCCAGCTTCACAAATTTAGTATAGCACTAGTATTTAAGATCCGTCTCGACCTTTTTTCCATTTACTGGAATCTTCAAACCAAACCCTAAAGCATTCGCAACAGATGCACCGACCCTTAAACCTGTAAAAGATCCAAACCCCGTATCTAAATCAACTGCTTCTAACGCTTCATACCCAAGATTATTTCTCCTCATTATCTTTTCGATTAGGGGCAGCAAAACTTGTGATCCAAATTCATTTTCCTCAGAAAGAACATCTATCCTATCCTTACCGGAAATCAATGCTACTTCTACTTTTTTCCTATCACTTGTACTGATATAAATCCTCATTAGACAATCTTATCACTAATCAGGCAAAATTATAAATCTTTTGGTATATAATGTGTTGCAAATGAACCCCATGAAATCGTTGCAATTCTTAAAACATATGAAAAGAGGGTACCTAGTTTCTGGGGTGTTAGTTTTACTTATAGCCTCTTTATTATTAATACCCAGAAACAACCAAAGGCCTAAGGTTGAATTTACCACTATCAAAAAACAAACTATTAACTCCACAGTCTCTGCATCAGGTAATTTGGCGGGCAAACAAACTGCAAGCTTACACTTTAGATCCTCAGGTAAATTAGCCTTTCTGAACATTTCCCCAGGTGATGTAGTAACTACAGGCCAAACTATTGCTGGTTTAGATACCCAGGATTTGAATATCACATTGCAACAGGCGCTAAATACCTTTCGTGACAAACAAGCAACCGCCCAAAAGATAGAAGACGATGTTAAAGATCATACCTCAGACGAAACTTTTACACAAAAACAAACCAGGACAACAGCTCAAGCCGCTCGGGATTCTGCCTACGATTCTGTTAAGGCAGCTCAAAGAGCATTTCAGGATGCAGTGATTACCGCCCCCTTTTCCGGACTTATCACCAAAGCGGATTTTACCCCCGGGCAAGTTGTAACTACAACAGACATGGTGGCAGAACTAATAGATGATTCCACCTATTTTGCAGATACAGATATTGATGAGGCAGATATCGGCAAAATCTCTATTGGCCAAAAAGCCAACTTTACCTTAGATGCATATCCTGATCAAGAAATCCAAGGGGTGGTAAAGGAGATCCGACCCACAACAAAGACTACTTCTTCCGGGGCAACTGTTGTAATAGTTAGGGTTAATATTGGCAAGCCGGTAATTCACTTTGTTTCCGGGTTGTCAGGACAAGTTTCTATTATCACTGCAGAATCCCAAAACACGTTAACAATTCCTCAAGAAGCATTGGGAGAGGATCACACTGTTTTAGTCAAAACAGAAAAAGGGATTAGGGTAGAAAAAGTGGTAACAGGCGTTGCCTCTGACACTGATGTAGAGATAAAACAAGGCTTAAAGGAAGGGGATCAGGTAGCTTTAAATCCCACAGAAATTTCTAAACGTTCAAATCAGAGAGGAGCCGGAACAATTTTTAGATTTTTTCGAGGTGGGAGCTAGTGAAAAATAGCATTATTAAACTTTCACACGTAAGCAAAATATACCAGAGTGAAAACATTTCATTCCAAGCCTTAAAAGATATAAACCTTCAGATTAATAAGGGGGAATTTGTAGCTATCATCGGCGCTTCCGGTTCAGGCAAATCTACACTGATGAATATTTTAGGGTTGCTTGATAAACCCACTTCAGGTAGTTATGAGCTGGATGGTTTAAGTGTAGCTCGCTTAGGCCAAGATACCCTTGCTAATATCAGAAATAAAAAAATCGGCTTTGTGTTCCAAAACTTTAATCTACTACCAAGAACCTCAGCCGTAGAAAATGTGTCTTTACCTTTAATTTATGCCGGCATTTCAAAAAAAGATAGGGATATAAAGGCAAAAGGCGCTCTGGAACAGGTAGGTTTGGGAGAAAAGGTTGGATCTCACCCAAATCAATTATCAGGCGGGCAACAGCAGAGGGTGGCCATAGCCCGGGCTCTGGTTAATAACCCCGAAGTGATCTTGGCAGATGAACCGACCGGAAACCTAGATTCAAAATCAGGTACGGAGATCGTTCGCATCTTTCAAAGATTAAATAGCAAAGGACACACCATTATCATAATCACCCATGAACCGGAGATTGCTACCCATGCCAAAAGGATTATCAAGCTAAAAGACGGGGAGATTGTAAAATGAATTTTACAGAGGTTGTCGCAGCATCCTTAAAATCAATTGTTTCCAATAGGTTAAGATCTTTTTTAACGATTTTAGGTATTGTGATTGGTGTAACCTCGGTAATACTTTTAACCTCTCTTGTATCTGGACTTAAAAGTTACATCACAGACCAGATTCAGGGACTTGGCTCTAATTTAATGTTTGTAATTCCTGGAAGGGTGGGTGGATCCAGAAGCCCTGGCGGAATCCAGGCAAACAGACTAGTAATGCAGGATGCGATAAATCTTACCAACAAACTCAAAGGTTCAGCCGATGTCTCTGCGGTTGTACAAAAGACAGCGACATTAAAATACAGTGCCAAAAACGACAAGGGCGCAGCTGTTTTCGGTGTGCAGGCAAACTATCCTAAACTGATCTCTATTAAGATAATCAGCGGGAGATTTTTTAATGAATCCGAAGCTCAAGGTGGTAAAAGAGTAGCGATCATTGGAGCAACGGTCAAAAGTAATTTATTTGCCGGAGGGAGCCCTTTGGGAAAATCCGTTGATGTGGCAGGGGTGAAATACTCAGTAATTGGCGAGGTAGGGCCAAGGGGTTCAACTTTTGGTGTTGATATGGATAACACTATTTTAATCCCCCTACCTGCTGCCACCCGCCAGTTTGGATTGGACAGGTTAAATACTATTTATATATCTGCCTTTAAAGCAGAAGGGGTCAAAGATATCCAAAATAGAGCTACTGCTTTACTTGGTAAAAGGCTTTCAGAAGATGATTTTAGCATCTTAACCCAGGAACAGACTTTGCAGACTATCTCGCAGATCACATCAGTACTAACTATCGCCTTAGGAGGGATTGCTGCTATCTCTTTGATCGTTGGAGGGATCGGGATAATGAATATCATGCTGGTATCTGTAACAGAAAGGACCAGAGAGATCGGTTTAAGAAAAGCTTTAGGAGCAAAACAGAGAGATATCAGAAATCAGTTTTTAATCGAAGCACTAACCTTATCAGGACTGGGCGGGATTATCGGTATAGTCTTGGGGATAGTATTATCCCTTGTTATCGGCAGGTTTTTTACAACTGCCATCACCTGGTGGTCTATTGCATTATCTTTTGGCTTTTCCATGTTAGTTGGAGTAATCTTTGGTGTAGCCCCAGCCATCCGTGCCGCTAAACTAGATCCTATCCAAGCTTTGAGGTATGAATAATCGGAATTGCTTACCTTTTTGATCTGTATGGTAAGATTGTGGGGTGGAAAATAGAGAATCTCCTATATTTGATCAACCTCGGGTAGAACAAGGTCCTTTCGGATTAATTAGATTTAGCTCTAATGGCTTGATCATCGACGTACAAAGAAATGATCTTAGTATGGTTTTACGTAGTCGCACTACTAAACAATGGCTCAGAATCATTCGAGGTATGATGATTGGAACTGTAGATTTTTATCCCTTTGGTCCAGCTCCTTTAAAAAGTAGAAAATATACTACCCTAGCCAAATTTATAAGAGGGCTTAACGATTTTTTTGCTCATTTTAACGATCCCGGCTCTGACAACTTCCCAAGATATTTAGTTGGTGGAGTGGGATTAACCGGTGTAGACCCCCAAATGGCCCGGTTTTTAGAAAAATCGTTTGGCTGTTTGGTGGATGATACAGGGGGTAGACTGGCAGTTGCTGAACAAAGCCTGGATGTAAAGGAGAGATTAGATAAGATCAGTCAAAATCAAAGCTTGATAGATAGAATATTAAAATCTGCAGAAAGGGAGCAATTAGTCTGATGATTGAAAAGATTGTCACAGTCTTTTCGTGGCTTCGCAACGACGAATAGGATATAATTTCTTTCGTGGAAGAGATCCAATCCAAACTAAAAGATTTAAAAGACAGGTTTCAAAAAATATCTGATCAGCTTGATCGGGAAAAACTGCGTGGAGAGATCAGGGAGCTGGAGGCCCAAACTTTAAAGGAGGGTTTTTGGTCCGATCAAGAAAATGCCAAAAGAGTCGCAAAACAACTTTCCTTAAAACAAAAACAATTATCTACACTACAAAATCTAGAACAAAGATTAAAAAATGCAATAGAAATCTCAGATGAAGAAAGTATGCAAGAGGACCTAAAAACAGAGATCAGAGAAATTACTAAAACCTTAGATGGTTTTGAACTTAAATTATTTTTATCAGATCCCCATGATGAATCAGAAGCAATCCTTTCAGTGCACTCGGGAACAGGTGGAGTGGAGGCTATGGACTGGGCAGCAATGCTTGTAAGAATGTATCAAAGATATTTTGAAAAAAAGGGTTGGGAGTATGAAATCACTGATCAAGATTTAGGCGAGGAAGCAGGCATTAAAACTGTTTCAATGATTATCCATGAGCCTTACTCTTATGGTTACTTAAAGGGGGAGAGAGGTACACATAGGTTAGTCAGACAATCCCCTTTCAATGCCGACAATCTGAGGCAAACCTCCTTTGCTCTGGTGGAAATCTTACCAGTAATAGATAATCCTGAGGAAGTAAAAATAAGTGAGGAGGACATTGAGTTTGAAGCCTTTAGATCAGGTGGAGCAGGAGGACAAAATGTAAATAAAGTAAATACTGCTGTCAGACTTAAACATCTGCCTACAGGCATTGTGGTGACTGCCCAGACAGAAAGGTCACAGCTACAAAACAGAGAAAATGCCTTCAAGCTGTTAAGGGCCAAGTTATGGGACAAACAACAAGAGGAAAACAAGCAGACTATGAGTAAGTTAAAAGGAGGAGTAACGCAAGCTTCATGGGGAACCCAAATTAGATCATATGTACTGCATCCATATCATTTGATAAAAGATCTAAGGACTCAAACAGAAACCTCTGATACAGAGTCTGTATTAGACGGAGAATTGGATGAGTTTTTGGAGTCTGAAGTAAGACAACTTTAATTTCTACTGGACAAATCCTAGTAGTTACTGATATTATAATTTTATGGACGAAACTCCTGTCTCTTCTGAAAAAAAAGAAAAAAGCAAATTAATAAAGCCTTTTATGGCAACTTCTAACCTAAATAAGATCTTGATTGCTGCCATAGGAATTAGTATTCTTCTGGGAGTTTCCACCGGCTATGTTTTGGCCACAAAATCACCTTCAAATGGTAATTTAGCTGATAGCATTGCCAAAACTCCCAAAAACCCAGAACAAGACAAAAAAACCTTTAGAGATTTTGCAGAAGGAACAATTAAGAAAAAGCCAGAACCAAAAAACAACCAAGAATACTCTGAAGGCACACATCTACTAGAAAGGGAAGGCGCATTACCTGTAACCTTAACATCATCTGTTGTAGATTTATCCCAATATGAAAACAAAAAAGTTAAAGTTTTTGGGGAAACACAAAAAGCTATCAAGGCAGGTTGGTTGATGGATGTAGGCCGCGTTGAAGAACTAAACTAGTAGACAGTATCTAGCTTTCTCAGCTATCAGACATTTAAATCCTGCTTGAAACTATATATTTTAGATAGCTGAACTATGATTGTATTTGAAAATGTCACTAAGAAATTCGGATCAAGCACAACTGCCCTAGATGACATCTCAGTTGAGATTAAACAGGGTGAATTTGTATTTCTAGTTGGCTCTTCAGGTGCAGGAAAATCAACCCTTCTGAGAATCCTTACAAAAGAGGTTTCCCCTTCTTCAGGAAAAGTATTAGTCAACCATAAAGACATTATCAAAATAAAAACGTCTGAGGTTCCTCATTTAAGGAGAAATGTCGGCATGGTCTTCCAAGATTTTAAATTACTGGATGACTTAACTGTTTTCGAAAACGTAGCTTTAACATTGGAAGTATTAGGAAAAACATCAGAGGAAATAACCAAAGAGGTTGAAAGAACACTTAAGTTGGTGGAGATTTGGGATAGGCGCAACCTCTTCCCCCGTCAACTGTCTGGTGGAGAAGCCCAAAGAACAGCCATTGCCAGAGCGATTGTAGGAAAACCAGAAGTATTACTGGCCGATGAACCAACTGGTGACCTGGATCCTCAAACAGCTTGGGGAGTAATACAACTTCTTAATGAAATCAATTCATGGGGCACAACAGTTCTTATGGCCACTCATAACGCAGAAATTGTTAACACTCTAAAACGCCGAGTCATTGTGCTTAAAAAAGGTAAAATAACAAAAGATACTAAAGAAGGGAAATACGATATATAAAATGCTTAATACTTATATAAAATTTACCAAAAGAAATATCCGAAGAACTCCTTTCCAGGCACTTGCTGCATCAATGATCATGTTTTTCACTTTTTTTGCACTGCTCATATTTTTGATTTTGGCTGCAGGATCTCAGGCTGTCTTAAGATATTATGAAAGCAAGCCACAGGTAATTTCTTTTTTCAAAGATGGAACTACAGCCCAGGATGTAACTGCCATCCAAAACGCTTTATCCCAAGATGCCAGAGTAATGAGTGTCAAGTTTATTTCCAAAGAAGAAGCTTTAGAAATTTATCGGGAAAGAAATAAAAACGATCCAACCCTTCTGGAGCTTGTCACTGCAAATATTCTACCTGCATCTCTTGAGGTTTCCACTACCGATCCTGATGAACTTGCACCAATTGCTGAGATATTAAAAAGAGAGCCTGTTGTTTCTGAGGTGATAGTCCCCGAAGATGTAGTGGCAACATTAAATTCAGCAACTACAGTCATAAGGGTTGTAGGTGGTGCCACGGTTGTATTTCTGATAATTTTTGCAACTTTGGTAATAGTTTTGATTACTGGCTTTAAGATCCGCACCAGAAGAAATGAAATAGAAATTATGCGACTTGTAGGAGCTTCCCCTTCTTTCATTAGAACACCCTTTATTCTGGAAGGAATATCTTATGGTCTTTTTGGTGCATTTTTATCTTGGGTCTTTGTTTATGCACTCTTGTGGTATTTCACCCCGCTTTTAAACAATTACATGGGCGAGGTAAAGCTGTTGCCTGTTTCCCCTATATTTATGGTTGCACTACTAGGCTCATCTGTAATAATTGCAATAATTATTGGCGGATTAGGATCATTGGGGGCGGTCCGCCGCTACCTTCGTATATAAACCTATAAATGATGCGAAAGTATTTCCTAACCTTTTTTATATTGCTGGTATATTTGTTTTCAAATTTTCCCGCTTTTGCCCAAACTGCCACTGACTTAAATCAACAATTACAAGAAAAACAAGCAGAGATCGAAAAGCTAAAAGTCCACCTTTCTGATGCTCAAAAACAGGAAAAAACCCTAAAATCACAACTTACAATCATTGATGGGCAGATACAGGTTACCCAGTTAAAAATTGAAGAAACTGATTTACGCATCGAGAAGCTAAAAAGAGAGATTACTGAATTATCAGGAAGAATAGGCAGGTTATCATCAACAGTTGATGCTATTTCTGAGGTTTTATTAAAAAGAATTGTAGAAACTTATAAATACAGTACTGTTACTCCAATTGATCTTATTTTCTCTGCAAATGGTTTAACTGAGATGATTCAGAAAATCAGATATATCCAAATAGCTCAAGCAAATGATAAAAAAGTTTTATATCAACTCCAGGCAACCAAAGCTGCATATAATGATCAAAAAGAGGATAAAGAAACAAGACAAAAAGAAGCAGAAGCTTTAAGTAAGGAGCTTGATCAATACCAAGTCCAGCTTGACCAGCAAAAGCGCGATAAAGATGAGCTCTTAAAAATTACAAAAAATGATGAAGTCAGATATCAATCCTTAATTCAACAAATCGAAGCAGAGATCCGCTCTATATCCCAGGCTATTTCAAATGTTGGTGCAAAAATAGGACCGGTTAACAAAGGTGACGTCATTGCTGCCATGGGAAGTACTGGATGTTCCACTGGGCCACATTTGCATTTTGAAGTTTTCGAGAACGCAAAAGTTGAGAATGGAAAAATTGTTGGCAGTAGAACAAACCCCCACAGCCTCTTAGATAGTGGAAGATTCGGAGCACCAATTAGAGGTTATCCTGGTGAAACTACTATTACAACAGAATATGGTGAGGTTTATAAAATATTTGGATTTCCCTCTGCTCATACAGGCTTAGATATTGCACCTAAATCATATGAAGGGGTAGGAAGAGCAATTTTAGCCTCAGAAAAAGGAATTGCCTATAATACATCTGCTCCTTGTAACTACAATGTGCCTGGCGGCTCCTCAGTCGGCAAAGGTGTCATTATAGACCACGAAAATGGAATTGTCACTCTCTATTGGCATATTCTCTAAATTTAGATATATGATAAAGATAAGATGTGGAATAAACCACTCTTAATATTTACAGTTTTTTTACTATTCCTTACCTTTCCAACAGATACTTTAGCTGGAGTATCACCCACTCTTTTGACTCCACAAGATAAGTCTCAAACAACATCTACTAAGCTAGAATGGCAAGAGCCTTCCTATGCTCTTTATAAATCTGGAAATACATACTTAATCCAGATAGATAATGAAATTTCATTTTCTGTTCCCGATAAAAACACCTATACTAGTAATGAATATTACTCACCGAAACTCAGCCAAGGTACTTGGTTTTGGAGAGTCAAAGCTAAAGATTCTGGAGGAACATGGAGCAACTGGAGTAGTATCTGGTCCTTTATTTTGGTTGATCAAATTACCAGCAATTCCTCGGCCACTCCATCACCCCTACCTACTCCGGCTGCGACATCAACGCCAACTCCAACACCCTCTTCAACCTCTGCTGTAAATGTTTTTAATATCACAAACCTTCCAAATGAAATAACTTCAGACCAAACATTTAAGCCATTAGTTAACTTGTCGTTACCTAATAATCCAAACGCTAAAATTTATTTAAAAGGAGCATTTAAAAAAGATGGTGGAAGTAACTATTTTGGTTTAACTAAAGTTTCAGGTAGCTGGGTTTCTAATAACAGTGGTTACAATAGTCAGTTTTCTATAACCACCAACAACTCAGGAAACTGGACAGGAGAGCTAGAGGTAAAACCTGATGATACAGATTCCGGGTTTGAAGGACCTGGGGACTACATCTTTAAAGTTGGAAGATATATTGACGGTAACTCTAGCGTTTCTTGGAGCAATGAAGTAAATATTAATGTAAGCAAAACTAGTTTACCAACCCCGACCTTATCCCCTATCCCTTCACCAGCCTCAATAATAACTATACCTACTCCACCTGATACCCCTTCAGCAAAACTAAGCCAAAAATCTGCTTCAGCTTCTTCCCAGATCAAACAAGCATCAGTTGCCGGCATTGAAACTACATCTGCCACTCCCAACCCATCAGCAAAAATAATGAATCAAAAAGAAAGTAAGTCTTCTATTCCTTTACTAGGAATTTTGATAATAGTTGCAGGGGTAGCAATAGGATTTTACATTAGACTAAAAGATAAGATAAAATTCCCTCTATGGAAGAATATATAACAAGCTCTGCAAAAGAAACAAAAGACTTAGCCAAGAAATTGGCAAAAAAATATAAGCAAGGAGTAATTGCTCTTTCCGGAGAACTGGGTGCGGGCAAAACAACTTTTGTCCAAGGTTTTGCTGAGGGCTTAGGTATTAAGGAAAAAATTATTTCCCCTACGTTTGTTTTGATAAGACAACATCAAATCCCTGATACTAAAAAAACTCTTTTTCATATTGATTTATACAGGTTAGACAACAAAGAAGCTATTAAAAATTTAGGGGTGGAGGATTTTTTTAGTGATTTGGTTTTAATTGAATGGGCAGAAAAAGGGTTGGACCTTTTACCGAAAAATACAATTCTTATAAACTTTGAAAAAATTGATGCAAATAAAAGGTTAATTAGGGTTGAGTCTCCTCTTTCCTGACCTCTATTTCAAGGGGTCCTATCATTTCTTTGGAAATAAACTTCAAAGGATCAAAGTCATCTTCCCAAGCACGTCTCATTTTAATACGGTCTGGTTCTTTAACCATAAACACCAAACCTGAGTTGTCTCTCTGTTTTAAACTTTCTTGGTTTGCAGAGAAAAATTGCTTATTTGAAATGTATCGGGGTATATTTGGAGAATAAGCATATTCTGAAGGAAGATAACCATAACTTTTCCTTCCATGCCACCAAATTAAGTATTGGTAAGGGAAATCAATTACTGAAGGAAGATATGAATACAGCTTAAAGTTTTTTCCATCTGCAAGTTTGTAAGCATAATCTATTGCTTTCATCTCATTTGCAAAAAGAGAAGGATCCATATTTGGCTTACTTCTTTCGCGAAAGTAATTGGCTATATTATTAAATGAGAAAAACAATAGAGTAAAACCCAATAAAAAGCTTGTTATTTTCCCTGCGAAATTTATTTGATTTACCCGGCTTAATACAAAAGCTATTAATATCAAAGAGGCTGTCATGGGTCCACCCAAATGCCAAGGGTTTACTGTCACCGGTAAAAGTACATAGCCCACAAAGGGAATAAAAATATATAGCACACTAGCCAGCACTACTGGATTTTTTTTCAGTTCACCAAGCTTAATTGATTTTATGATAATTGGTACAAAAAGAATTATTAATATTTGGGCAATCGTTTTATAATTCATTAGCGTTGGTATAAATGTTCCAAAAAAAGTATTAGCAATAAGTTGTAGTCTTGAAAAGATATCGTAGTTTCCAGCTGGTGTATTTCTTAAATAATTCAGTACTGAGTTTGTCATCAAGAAATCATGCTTTAGATCAAATAGGACTTGTGGCAATAGCGCCGTCGCAAAAAATAGACTTCCTATCCAGAAATTTCTTGATTTAAATACACTAAATTTCTTATAAACAAAAAGGGAGAAAAATATGATCAATGGGGTAAAAATCCCGAAATTCATCTCGAAATTAAAAAATAATCCTCCCAGTAAAAATACTGAAATTGCATAGATTAATTTATCTGTTTTTATATATTTTACTAGTGTAAAAATAAACAGTGGCGTCAACAAGGTTACAGGATTTGGGTTAAAAGAATATACTGTTGCCAAAACTATATAATTTGAGGCAACCCAAACACTACCAACAACCAAAACAATCCATCTACCCCAATCACTGACAAGCTTTAGCAAAAAGTATCCCCCTACCGCCCAAAGTAGAATTTCCATAACAATTGCTGAATATGGATCACCACCACTTAAAGCATAAGGAATTGCCAAAAGATAATACCAAGCAGGACCATTGAAAAATCCTTCAATTGCTGAGGTCGGGCCTGTTAATCTAAGCTTTTTCAGCTCTACCATCTCTCTTACATCAACCAAATCTCTGGCATTATCCATATTAAAAATGAAGTTTCCATTAGAAGTTAAAACAAGTCTATAAATGGTTCCAATTACCAAAACAATAAAAATAATAAAGGCTAACTTTCTACTCATCGAATTAGTAAAAGTTTAACAGGAACAAAAAATAATTTAAATAGTTGAAAGTGATAACGATAGAGTATAATGAATTTCACATGTGCCTAAAAAGATTGATCAATTATAAAACTTTCATCACGCTTGTTTTTATAACCTTGTTAGGTGTGTTATTTAGAACATATAATTTAGTTGATTTATTTGGATTTGCCCACGATGCAGATCTTTATTCTTGGATTGCCAAAGATATTATTGTTAACGGAAATATTAGATTAATTGGCCAGCAAACAAGTGCCGAAGGAGTGTACATAGGATCCCTTTTTTATTATCTGCTTGTCCCATTATTTACATTGTTTAATATGGACCCAATAGGCAGTGCCTATTTAGCTCCTATTGTTGGGGCAGCTACTATCTTAAGTTACTACTTTTGCTTTAGTAGGCTTTTTCACAAAACTGCAGGGCTAACTGCCGCATTTATACATGCAATTTCTTTATCATCGGTAGGGTTTGATCGATGGATTGTACCTACAATCACAACCAAGCTTTGGGCTATCTGGTATTTATACACCCTCATAATGCTGGCAAGAGGAAACTTTAGGGTGTTACCTATACTTGGCATACTTATTGCACTAACCTGGCATATTCATCTTGCGCTCTTACCTGCTTTAATTGCAATCCCAATAGCAATATATGTATCAAAAAAGCTTCCAAGCCTTAAACAAAGTCTATACTCTTTAGCAAGCTTAATATTTTTTTCTATTCCTTTTTTAGTATTTGAAACAAGAAACAATTTCCTGCAGATTTCCAGTATTTTACAAAGCTTTTCACATGAACTCGGAGGCAGCACAGGCTGGTATAAAGCTATGATTGTTACTGAGTTTATAGCCAAAAACACTAATGATCTATTTTTCTATCCCAATTCAATATCTGGTGGTTTAAAATTTATTCCTCTTTTGGTGGTGGGGCTATCTACTGCCTTTTTAATCAGAAAGCAGATTCTACGGATGAAAGAGACAATTCTTATGTTTTCTTGGATCCTGGGAATCCTGCTTTATTTTTCATTATCCTCTAAACCAATATCTGAATACTATTTTATAAACTTTGAAGTAATAATAATTGCAGTAATTAGCTTATTATTTTCTTACTTCATGGGTTTGTCAAAAGCTTACAAAAGCCTGGTCATCTCTTTTTTTGTAATCTTACTCGTTAGAAATTTTCAAATTAACGCTACAACAGATCCCATCCATACAGGATATAAAGAAAGAAAGGCAGTGGCTGAGTTTATATCAAATGATATTAAAGCAAAAAACTATCCTTGTGTGGGAATAAACTATATCACCTATCCCGGAGAAAATGTTGGCTTTCGGTATTTTTTCTATTTATATAACCTAAAGCTTGCACCTCCTTCCAACAATGTTCCAGTTTATAGTATTGTTTACCCTTATTCTTGGTCGGAAAAAGAAATCGCTCAAAGCTATGGTCCAATGGGGGTTATTTTACCTGCCAAAGTTCCAGATAAAAAAACCCTTGATTACCATTGCAGTGGAGCAAACACTAACCTTACAGAACCAGTTTTAGGATTTGTCGAATAATATTACTCGGTACTTATTTCAATATCCTCAATTGCTTCTCCGCTTTTTTCTTCGGGTAAATCTGGGTTAATTAAAAATCCTTTTAAGTCTCTTCTGCCAACAATAATCGGATATTTTAAGTGTCCTCTTTCTGCAACTGTTGCGTTGGTAGTAATTTTCTTTCCTGCTAAGTTAAATGTCAGCTTAACCACTCTTCTTTCTTGTTGACCACTAGCAGCCTTAATTAAGATTTTCTCCTTTTGATATTCTAGGTTGAGTTCTTGCACAACATCTTTATCAAGGGAAGTTCTAAAAGCCCCTGTATCGAGTTTTGCTTCATACATTTTGCTTTTACCTTCATTTATTACAACAATCGGCTCTATAATTGAAAGTACTTTTGGGTCAAGATCCACTTTATCTGAAAAATCATCTGCAAAAAGCGACCTTGACACCTCAATGGCTCTTTCAAAACTTGGAATATTAATATGCTCTACTCTTTCTAACCTTGACCTAAGAGATGCCAAATTTGCATTTTGTATTGATAACCCAGGCCTGGAATTGATTTCTAATATAAGTGGGCCTATGTTTTCATCTATCACAATGTCCACACCAGCAAGTCCTAACCTACTGACAAATTGAGCCTTAGAAGCAAGCATTAAAATCTGGTCCCAAAAAGGAATTTTTATCCCCCTTGTTTTAATCTTGGTATTGGGAATAAAAGTAATTAAAGTCCCTCTGTAAACAGCATCCTTGGTAATACCGGTCCGAAGATCTATTCCTACACCAACTGCTCCCAAATGCAGGTTAGCTTTTCCTTTTGATTCCGGTGTTGGCAGTCTTAACATTGCCATAACAGGAACTTTATTAAAAACGATAATCCTAATATCAGGCAGTCCCATTAAATCAATTTTTTTTAAAAAATGCTGGGGGGTAATTTTTTCTTCTATATAGGCCTTATCCGGTAGGGACTGAAGAGAATATGCGCCTTCAAAAATATCAAGGATATGAGATTCTATTTGTCTAACATCGAATGTCTCCCCCGATATAGTTTCCCCTTTTTGGTTATTCCAGTTTTTAAAAATTAATATTCCCTCTCCCCCATATCCTCTTGCAGGCTTTAGAGCAAACCCTTCCTCTGGTAAACTCCAATCAAAGTTTTTAATACTTTCTCTATTGTCAAAAACTTGCAGCAGTTTATTAGTTGGAATTTTATTCCTAATCAGTAGCTTTTTTGTCTCTAGCTTATTATCTGCCCGCTGTTTTGGAGAAGGAAGGTTGTATTTTCTAATATAAAGGAAGTTACGGGCGTTTAATCCTAAGATGCCCTTACTGATTGACATATTTTCTCAAAGTAGAAAAACGAAAGAACTCTGTAAGCCTAAGTCCAAAATATCTTCCCATAATAATATTGATTGGCACCAAAGCAAGTATTAGCTCTGGATATAGCAAAATAAAGCTTCTGACTGTTTCAGATGAAAGTATTAAAAACCCGATAATTGCTAGCAGTAAAGTCATAGAGGTAATTACAAAAGCCTCTTGAGGACCACGGGAAAGTTGCACAGCAACTGTCTTTTCGCTAAGTAATATCAGCAGCAAAACTGGAAAGATTGATAACTGTTTTACCGTTAGGATTCCTACAGATGCACTAACTGTTAAGGAAATAAAAACAAATATTGCAACCACTAAGTTTGATAATGCAATCTTAGGTAATTGCATAATTCTAATCTTTTTTAAAGTTATTCTTGCAATAGTTGATGCAAGCAAAATTGTTGCAAGAAGGATAGCACCTGCTGTAATACCAGTTGATATAAAGGTAATAGAAAGCGCAATTGGTACCAACATCTCCAAACTTGGTAGTCCAATAATTTGCCTGACAAAAACTATAAAAGTTGCCAAAAAAGGAACCAATAAAATTAATATAACCGTATTCGCAGGCACTCCAACTTTTATAGAGTATTGCACCAAATAACCCATAAAGTTTAAAGGCGTTAGTTTATCAATGTGCCTTTTTGAAAATAAAGCCAAGAATTCCTCCCGCTGCTTTTCTTCTTCTGGCTTGGTAATATCTTCCTGTTTTAGTTTTTCTAACCTCTCTTTTTCAGAGGTTGAAGAAGTAGCTTCTTTTGAGGACTCAGTGGATTCGAGAGGGATTTGGTCTATTGATTGCTCTTCCTGCGCATATACACCCACAGGGGCAAGCATAACTATAGACAGCAAGAATATAATAAAAATCTTATACATAACAACTTAGGATAACAAAGAAGGTTCTAAGAAGCAATTTTAGTTGGGGTAGTGGCATTTTTTGTATTTACGGCCACTCCCACACCAACATAGATCATTTCTGCCTATTTTATTGTGTTGTATACTACCTGCCTCATCCAATACCTGCTGTGAGACAACCTGTCCTCCCCGCTCAACAGTCACTTTTGTTCCAGCATAAGGAATGTTGGTATTATCTATTACTGCACTTTTCTGCTCTACCACTGCTACTGGTCGAGGTTGTTGATTTTGTATGCCAACTTTATAAATCCTGTGGACAATTTCATAGTCTATTTCTGTCATTAACCTTTCAAACAAATCAAAAGATTCTCTCTTATACTCTATCAAAGGATCACGCTGTGCATATCCCCGCAGACCAATCCCTGCACGCAGATCATCCATTGTATCCAAATGTTCAATCCATAAAGTATCAATTGTGTTTAAATAGACAAATACCTCCATCTGCCGGGCCACTTCTTCCCCAACTTGTTTTTCTCTTTGTTGATAAAAGCCTTTAGCCAAATCAAATAAAAACTGAGAAATTTTTTCAGTGTCAGGGATTTCTTCTGCCTTGTTTCTAATACCCTTTAGGCTTTCGGGATCCAGGGGAATAATTGAAGAAAACCCTTCTATTATCTTATCCAAATTAATCGTTTCTTCACTATGAATTAAAACTATATTGTTTATCTCTTGTGTAATTTTTTCTAGAATTTCGTTTTTTAAACTATTATCTTTATTCTCAGCAGTTTCCAAAACCCTCTTTCTGATCCTGTAGATAATTTGACGCTGCTGGTTCATCACATCGTCATACTCAACTGTATGTTTTCTGATATCGAAATTATGTCCTTCAACCTTCTTCTGAGCACCCTCTATGGCTTTTGAAACAAGTCCGTGTTCAATAGGTACATCCTCAGGCATTTTTAGAAAGTTCATTACCTTGGCCACTTGGTCCCCGCCAAAAATCCTCATTAAATCATCTTCTAAAGAAACAAAAAATCTGGTTTCTCCTGGATCTCCTTGTCTTCCGGATCGCCCTCTGAGCTGATTATCAATTCGCCTTGACTCATGTCTTTCTGTACCTATCACATAAAGCCCACTTAGTTTATCAACACCTTTACCCAAAATAATATCCACTCCTCTTCCTGCCATGTTGGTTGCGACAGTGACTGATCCTTTCTGTCCAGCCTGAGCGATGATCTCTGCTTCTTTTTCATGGTTTTTGGCATTTAAGACTGCATGAGAAATACCTTTATGCTTTAAAAGATCTGATAAGAACTCGTTTTTATCAATTGCTGTTGTACCCACCAAAACAGGCTGACCCTTTTCATATAGCTCTGCTACTAAATTTGCTACAGCAGTATATTTTGCTTTTTGGGTTTTGTAGATTGTATCTGAATGGTCAGCTCTTACCATTGACCTATGGGTAGGAATAACTACCACGTCTAGTTTATAGATTTTGTGAAACTCTTCTGCTTCAGTTGCTGCAGTACCAGTCATACCTGCTAATTTCTCATACAATCTAAAGTAATTTTGGAAAGATATTGTTGCTAAAGTTTTGCTTTCTTGTTGGATCTGCACACTCTCTTTTGCCTCAATTGCTTGATGCAATCCCTCCGAGTACCTGCGGCCTTCCATTAGCCTTCCGGTAAACTCATCTACAATTACTACCTCGTTATCTCTTACAACATAGTCACGGTCTTTTTCAAAAAGAGTTCTGGCTTTTAGGCCTTGTTCTATATGATGTAGGGTGGAAAAATCTTTTTCATACAAGTTATCAACTCCTAGCAGCTTTTCAACTTTAATAGTTCCATGCTCTGTAAGATGAACTGTTTTAGATTTTTCGTCTACTACATAATCTGTAGAGGATGAAAGATTTTTAATGAGTTTGGCAAATTCATAATATTTTTCGGTTGCTTCCTGTGCAGGTGCCGAGATTATTAAAGGGGTTCTGGCCTCATCGATTAATATTGAATCTACCTCATCAACTACTGCATAGTAGTGACCTCTTTGAGCTTGATCAGATAACCTAAACGCCATGTTATCACGTAGATAGTCAAACCCAAATTCATTATTTGTTCCATAGGTTACATCTGCCTGATAAGCTTCTTTTCTTGAAATTGGCCTGAGATACTGCAGCCTCTTATCTTCATGAGTGGTATCTTTATATTTTGGGTCATAAATAAAAGCTGCATCATGGACTATAGTGGCACAAGTTGCTCCTAAAGCATGAAATATAGGTCCCATCCAACCACAATCTCGTCTTGCAAGGTAGTCATTAACAGTTACCAGATGCACACCATTTCCTGCAATAGCATTCAAAAATAGTGCCGGTGTTGCTGAAAGTGTTTTTCCTTCGCCTGTTTTTTGCTCTGCAATTTTTCCCTGATGTAGAGCAGTAGCTGCAACCAGTTGCACATCAAAGTGGCGCATTTTAAGCTTTCTACTGGCAGCTTCTCTAACTGCAGCGAAAGCATCCGGCAGCAAATCTTCTAAAGTTTTTCCTTTTTGGTATTGTGATTTAAACTCTGCAGATTTGCTTTGAAGCTGTTTATCAGTTAATTTAGCATATTTTTTCTCTAGTTGATTAACCGATTCAACAACAGTTCCCAACTTTTTTATTTCTCTTTCATTGGAGTCTAAAAATTTACTAAAAATATTTAACATTTTAATTGTTCATTATACTGCAGCCCTGAGTTTTCTGCCATTGATAACAATTGACAACCTAAACTGATTTAATTTAAACTTAGATTACTTAATAACTGTCCAATGGATAACAACTCAAACAGCTCAAATACTGATAATTTAAATACCCCTCCAACTCCTGTTGCTGGCAATCAACCACCTCAGGATCCTGAATTAAGCTTTGCACAAAACCAAAATCTACCTCAAAATCCTACACCTCCTGCTACCCCGTTTGATCAGCAAACGAGTAGTTTCACTAGTTCTCCGCAAGATTTAACACCTGCTCCTAACCCACCAATGGCTCCATCTGTAACTGCTCCACAACCTTTAGGCAATCCTTTGTCATCTGATGCAATCCCCCCAACAGATCCAAATTCTTTTTTAAACCCTCAGTCAAATCCTTATCCTACTCAACCAGTTACACCAACTGAAAGCCTACCACCATCTTTTAATATACCCGAACCTCTTCCTGCCCAACCAGTACCTGCTGATCCTATAACAAATCCAGCACCACAAGAAGGAATAATTCCAACTACCGACACAACTATTTCACCTTCATGGGAAGGAATTCCTAGCACACAGAATACATACAATCCTCAACCGCCTCAAGCCAGTATTGAACAGGCTCCAACTGATTTGTCTCATTTAATAACAGATACCACCGACTTTACCAACACTTCCTTACCTGCAAACACCCAAGCAGAAACCTTGACAACTCAAAACGCAAATACAGTTCCTGAAACATCAACAACTACACCACCAAATCCTAGCAAAGGAGTACCCAAGTGGATTCTAGGATTAGGCGCGGGGTTACTCCTGGCTGTTTCTGCAGCTTCCGCATATTTTATTCTAGGGGTTGGACAACCTAAAGAAGGAACCACCAGCCTTCCTGCTACAACAGAAAATACAGCTCAACAAATAAAACCCCCTCCCCCAGCCTCTACTCCTGCCCCACAATCTGAGGAGATGGCAACAGGCTCTGCTAACTTTGGGCAGATGGAAGATTCAACTCAATCTCCCGCTCCAGCAGCCACATCAGCAGCTGAGCTTCTAAGGCAGCGTCAACAAGGACAATAAGTAAGAAGGGTTATTTCAGTTAACTTTTTTTGGGGCTAATTTCACTAAATTTTGTATATCTTTGTAAAACTTCTGGAACTTTCACAGAACCATTTTTTTGTTGATGGTTTTCTAAAAGAGGAATTAAAATTCTTGGAGATGCAAGTACAGTGTTGTTTAAAGTATAGGCAAACTTTCCTGCTCCCTCTTTTGTTTTAAACTTAATATTTAATCTTCTTGCTTGCCAATCAGTTAAATTTGAATTCGAATGCGTTTCCCCATATTTGCCCCGGCCTGGCATCCAAGCTTCAATATCATTCATTCTATATTTACCAGCCCCCATATCACCAGTGGAGGTCGCTACCACATGATATGGAATTTCCAAATCCTGCAGTATTGACTCAGAAATCTGCTGCATTTGCTCAAAAAGCTGCTCTGACTCATCTAATGAATCTTTACAAATTATAACTTGCTCTACTTTATCAAACTCGTGCACTCTAAAAAGTCCTCTAGTGTCTTTTCCATAATCGCCAATTTCTGATCTGTAGCAATGCGTTAGAGCACAAATTTTAACCGGCAAATCCTCTTCTGAAATGACTTTATCCATAAAGTAGGAAAGAAGGGAAGGCTCTGAGGTACCATTTAGATACATTGGATTTTTAATATCCTCCCCAGTTTCTAGCTTTCCAGGATTTGCTATTTGATAAATATTTTCCTTTCCAAAAGGAAAATGACCACTGCCTATCAACACTTTTTCATGAACCAAAGACGGGGGAACAAGAGGAATAAATCCGGCTGCTATTATTTTCTCAAAAGCATATTGTAGTAAAACCCAGTGAAGTATTGCTCCCTCATTTTTGAAATAATATCCTCTGAACCCTGATACTTTAACTCCCTGCTCCAAATCTAAAATATCTAAACTTTTTCCAAGTTCAATGTGATCTTTTGCTTCAAAATCAAATTGTGGAATCTTACCCCATTTATAAATTTCTTTATTCGATGATGAATCAGGTCCTACCGGAGAATCAGGGGAAGGGATATTTGGAACATAAAGCATTAGATGGTGAAATCTATCTTCAACAACCTTCAGCTCTTTTTCTAAAACATCCAGCTTTTCTTTTATTTGTCTACCTTTTTCTATATCTCTTTTTTGAGCAATCTCATTCCTTTGGCGTCTTAGCTCATCAACTTTAATTATTAAATCTCTTCTCTTGCCATCAACTTTTAAAAGCTCATTGACATCAATGTCTAAACCTTTCTCTTTTACGGCATTTTTAACAGCCTCAGTATTTTCTCGAATAAAGTTAATGTCCAACATAATAGTAATTATATACTACAATCCTAACTGGCTGGATACTTTTTGCATAGCTTCTAAGGAAATTTCTACAAACTTTGTTAGCGGGATATTTAGCTCTCTTTCACAAGCCAAGATCTGTTCTCTTGTCGTCATTTAATCTCCGCTTTTGTTTTCTCTCCCACCTTAACTTGCTCCTTAAGCTTAATCTTTTTCTCAGGTCGTAGCATCGGGAATGGAATAACATCTGCAATAGAGGGAGAATCAGTCATCACCATCACCCACCTATCAAGACCAGGCCCTATTCCAGATGTAGGCGGCATTCCATACTCAAGTGCAGTTAAAAAGTCATCATCGGTTTTTTGGGCTTCTGGATTTCCTTTTTTTAACTTTTTCTTTTCATCTTCCCAAGCTTTTTTTAACTCCTGGGGATCATTCTGTTCTGAATAATTTGTCCCCATTTCCATACCGGCTACATAAATATCAAAGCTTTCAACAAATTTTTGATTATTTGCTTTTCTTTTGGCCAGCGGATAAAAATCTGCTGGATAATCGTAAACAAACGTTGGCTGAACAAGCTGATCTGTGCATTTTTTCTCAAAAATCTCCAGCAAGATTTCACCATCTGTCATAAAATCTTTAATCTCTACTCCAAGCTTTTTGGCCAAAGTAGTAGCTTTTTCCAAAGTGTCTATTTCATCAAAATTTACCCCAGTATGTGTTTTAAAAAGATCGGCAAGTTTAACCCTTACCCACGGTCTTTTAAACTCTATTTCTTTTCCTTGATAGGCTAGCTTTGTCTTTCCAAAAACAGTTTTGACAACATATTCAAACATCTCCTCAACCAGATCCATATTATCGATATAATCGGCATATGCCTCCATTGTCTCAAGCATGGTAAATTCTGGGTTATGATTTCTATCCATTCCTTCATTTCTAAAGGTATGTCCAATTTCAAAAACTTTTTCAAATCCTCCCACTATCAATCTTTTTAAATAAAGCTCATTGGAAATCCGCAAAAACAAAGACATATCTAAACTGTTGTGATGGGTTTTAAATGGCCTTGCTCTTGTTCCACCGTAAAGTGGTTGCAGAACTGGATTTTCAACCTCATAGTAACCCTTTTTATTAATTAAAAAATCCCTTAATGAAAAAATGATTTTTGAGCGCAGTTCCATAATCTTTTTTACCTCAGGATTCATGACCATATCCACATACCTTCTTCTATATCTTTCTTCAACATCCTTTAGGCCATACCAGGAAGAAGGAAGAGGTCGGAGTGACTTTGTTAAAACCTTAAAATCTGTTACATCTATTGTTGTTTCCCCGGCTTGGGTTTTGATAACCTCGCCTAAGGTTTCTATAAAATCGCCTATATCTAGATTAGGCAGCAGCTCATAAGCATCTCCAACATTATTTTGCCTAAGAAGCAGCTGTATTTTTCCGGAAGCATCTTCCAAATCTGCAAAAGCTATTTTGCCGTGAGGACGCATTGATCTCAATCTTCCAGCTACAGTCACTTTTTTACCCATTAATTTTAATACTTGAGCAATAGATTGTTTTTTACTAGATTTTGCTGGATAGGGATTAATTCCCAACCTCTTTAAATTATTGAGTTTTTTGATTCTTTCTTTTTGTAGTTGGTCTAGCGCCATGGGTAAAGTATATCCGAAGCAAATTGATTTTAAAAGAGAGCTAGTGTGCAATTGAGGATCTACTAAAAACACTAAACTTTCCTCTTAAAAGCCCTGCGAGCCAGTTTCTTAAATCAAATCCTGGCTGGCCTTCGTCTAACTCAGATATCTCATGAACCACCTGCTCTTGATCACCATGTGGAATATACTTACTTTTTAATTCCTCAATTTTTCTACGAATTTGTGTCGGAGTTAAATACGTTTCAAGTAGCGCTTGAACCAATTCTTTTCTGGCAGGAATAGGTAAAACTTCCGCAGCAATATCTAGTAAAAGGCTACCTAAACTGTAGGCGGGATGGTAAGAGCGATAAACTGGATCTTCTAATCTTTCTCTCATCTGCCTCTCGAACCTGTCCTGTTGTTCGCTTGGCACAAAATGTTGTATAAACTGCCAATGCTCAGGTTTAACTTCTCCTGCTTGAGCAGCTTCATTGGCAACAACCTGATATGCCCACGTTGCCAGTTTATAACGCTCAGCTTCCATTCGCCCCTCCGGCCCTAAAGCTTCGTAAACTGCGGGTAACAGATTACACATAACAATCGCCAATCCTTCGTTTCCAAATTGTTCTGGCCCTGGCACTTTACTTATAGCATAGAAGGGATTCAGTCCTCCCTTATCCACACCCTCTCTAATTTGTAGTCCCTGGAATCCATGAGCACCTAATTCGTGAGCTAAAAGGGGTGGAAACTTAGCTTGATAAAGCTGTGATTCATGCCTACTGTGGGTGTTAACTGTTAGTACTACTCCTGCTCTTCTATCAACCTTCGTCCAAAACATCCAAGGTTCATCGACCGGTTTTACTTCTGTGCGGTATTGGGGGTTAAAATCTAATCCTAATTCCTCAAGGAGAACGGGTATAACTCTTTGTCGCGCTTTCCGAAATTCGAGTTTAACTGTATCCGGACGAACAGCAGCGTCTTGCAAATATCTGCTCCAACCATCTGGATCATATGTAAAACCACATTCTCTCGCTAAATCAGCTACAAGATTATATTTATCCTCAATTCTTCTGCGAAAAGGCTGATTAGGATGCGTTTCCAACGTCTCCCTGATATATTCTGCATAACCAACCGGTTCTCCTCTTGCAACCCTTAAAAATGCGAGTGTAGCTTTAACGCTTGCCCGCATAAAAGCTCCATCCGGTGTTCTCGGATCAGCTTGTAAGGCATAATGTGCAAGTAGCCCTTCAGCTTGTTCCTCTGTTTTTATAACACCATCAGGTAGTGTGACATATCTTACTGGGGCTAAATCAAAGTCTATATGACCTACTTCTCCTTTAGCTACTCTTATTCTATCAAGAGCCCTATAAACTCCAACTAAACGAGTTCCTAATTCATAATTTCCTGTTCTAAATCTTTCTGCTGGTGTCGCCATGTTAATGGGGTGTTATTTTACAGGAAGCTTGCAACAAGGTCAAATATTAAACCTTTGAAGCACTTTCATATCTCCGTATTTTTTAATGAAAGCCTCTGCATCCTCACGCCTCCCCTGAGAAAGTATTCTTTCTAAAATAGTTGCCAGTTGGTCTAAAGAAACAAACATTTTAGTAAAATTTGGCCATGAGATTCCTTCTTTTTCTCTGATAGCTTCGGTTTCAAACAAAAAGTTAACAAAGATCGCACCGCCGATGGTATAGTGAATTTTGGACTTGTTATTGCTCTCGTTTAGAACCAACTCAAAACACCTTGAAGTAAATGCTACCATGATAGACTCTAATTGTTTTTGAGTTAAAACATCTTTCAGGAGCAAAAAGCCTGCCAGTTTCATACCTAAAACATAGGCAGATAGTTCATCAATGATAGGGAATAGATCTTCTAAATTCCTTTCTGAGTTTCTATAACGCAAGTATGTATGTCCAAGCTCATGTAAGATAGTAAAGTACAGTGTTCCCCACCTGATATCCTCATAGTCAAACTCCTTCTGAAAACTAGAAGAAAAAACTTTGCTAAAAGCTGGTAGCACCTCAGTCTTCACCCTATAATCTATTGATTGCTTAAATACGGTAATTTCCGATCCATATTTTTCCATTAAGTTAGTATCATTAGGTAGGTTTACTCCCAAAAACATGGTTCTTGAAATAAGTCCAGAAAATATTAATAAATCATCAACTCTGATCTGAACTTTTTCGTAGAAGTCTACCTTCTCTGAAGGCATCAAGGTTTTTCTTCTTGCTGTATGGATAATATTTTTGAAGTTTAAAACTCTTGCTGTTCTTTCCCCGTCCATCACACCAACCCATGCCTGGTAAGAGGTTTTAGTAAAAAATAGCTTGTCGTTATATCGTTCTACTGGTCCAATATTAATATCCAGAATATACGGTCTCATCTTCATCCAATAAATGGTTGCCTCATCATATGTACCGTTTAATAAGGCGTTTGCTTGGAATTCTAATCTTTTTGCAAAATCTTTATTGTCCGTTATGGATGCAGCTTTTAATAGTTTATCAGCAATTGGTTCTAAAAATTCTGCATACTTTAAATGGTACGGAATGGCAATGAGCTCTTTTCCTTTTCTTTCTACTACAGAATAAGGAGATAGAATCTCAAAATTAGTTGCTGCGGCTTTAGTGATCTCTTCACGAGTAGCATCATGTGGATAAAAATTAGCTCCCTCAAATCTATGGTTCTCTTGCTTTTTATAAAGGGGGACTATTAATCTTGCTGCTTCTATTAAAAGCTTTAAGACTTTTTTCTGATTATCTGATAGTTTGGGTAATTTAGACGTAAATTCAGTTATAGGTTCATTCATTCTATTTGATCTCCAATACCTTACACTTATATCTCACAATTGGTGTTGCAACTTCTACTACCTCACCAGTCCTGGCTCCCAATAAAGCAGCCCCAAGAGGGGATTCGTTGGAAATCCGCTTTTTAGCCGGATCAGCTTCGAGTCTTCCTACAATAGTAAATTCATCCACCTCATCTCCCATCTCCAATGTTACCGAAGAACCGATGACTACAAAATCCAGAGAATGATTTTCTACAATAACTTTAGAGCTTTTGATAACTTCTTCAAGCTCGCTGATACGGCTTTCAATTAAGGATTGCTCTGATAGGGCTGCCTCATATTCTGAGTTTTCCGACAGATCACCATATTCTCTGGCTTGTTGAATTTTTTCAGCTACTTTAGGACGTTCTTTGTTCCGTAACTCGTCTAATTCTTTGTGAGCATCAGAAAGCCCTTTTTGGGTTACATAGATAACTTTTGTTGAAGCCCTGCGTGCGCCTGAGGAGGAACCCTCACCTTTTTTAGGAGTTAATTCATTCTTATCCCTACTTAGCTTTGTAGAGGGTTTTTTCATTTTCTTCTCTGGGCTGTTTTGCAAATTCTAGGAGAAAACACGACAAATGTCAATCGTTTTAACAGATTGTCTTAAGGACTACCCATATTGTATGAATCTTATTAAAAATTTAGTACCGCCAACGGGATTTGAACCCGTGATTTTCGGAATGAGAATCCGATGTCCTAAGCCACTAGACGATGGCGGCATACTAAACGAGCCACATTATACCAATTAACTACCCATTAAATCAAAAACTAATAAGGAGGCTATAGGGTTGATTTAGGACTTATAGTATGTTATACTATGAGTTATTACAGGCATATCTAGCCTGTTTTATTATGATTAGCAAAGTAGTCCAAACTTCTGCATTAATTTCTATTTTAGGCTTTAACCAAGTATTAGCAACTCCTGCAAATGAGCACTTGCTTGCAGAGCAGGAGATTTCATTGGCAATAAGACATGAAGTACCTTTTGTAAATGAGGTATTCAAAGACAACATCCTTTTAAACCTAGCATATCTGGAAGGGATAGTGTCTGACCCCAAAAATGTAAATTGGGAGCAGGTTAGAAAGCCTTCAAATTATGAATTTATTCTAAACCCTGGTGAATCATTTGCCTTTCATAAAGATATATTGCCGGAATACAAAGAAAAAAGAGTGGTAAAAACTACTAATACTTATTTTAATGCCCAGGATGGCTATAAATTTAGTGGGTACCTTTATGGAGATGGGGTATGCCATTTTGCTTCATTAATTAGATGGGTTGCCGAAGAAGCTGGATTGGAGGTACTGGCTCCTACAAACCATGATTTTGCCCAGATTCCTCAAATTGATCAAAAAGATGGTGTTTCTATATTTTATAACCCCGGAGCAGAGCTTGCTAATGCCAAACAAAATCTTTATGTTACAAACAATAAACAAAAGTTAGTAAAGTTTGTGTTTTTATACCAGGGAGATAATTTGGCTGTATCCGTTGTAGAAATTAACTAGTAGTTGCCAATAAAGGTTTTACATGCTACGGTAAAATTGTGACTGGTGTAAAAGATTCTTCTATTTCTAACCTGCTTTATAATACAACTAGTTTCTCTTGGTTGTGGTTGATTTTAAGAGTCTATGTAGGATGGGAATGGGTTGATGCTGGGTGGAATAAGCTTTTTAATCCAGCCTGGACGGGCGCTAAAGCAGGAGTGGCTGTCCAGGGGTTTTTAACAAAGGCATTGGAAAAAGCTTCCGGTCCTCATCCAGATGTACAAGATTGGTATGCAGCTTTTGTACAAAACATAGCCTTACCCAATAGTGTAGTATTCTCATACTTGGTCACCTATGGTGAAATTGCAGTCGGAATAGGACTAATATTGGGTGCACTAACAGGTGTTGCAGCATTTTTTGGAGCATTAATGAATATGAACTATCTTCTGGCTGGTACTGTCAGCATTAATCCAGTACTATTAATAGGTCAAATTTTTATAATGCTGGCATGGAAAGTAGCAGGTTGGTATGGATTGGATAGATTTATCCTCCCCTTTTGGGATGTTTTTAACAAATCGGAAAAATCATCCAAAAAAGGATAGGAGAAGAGAATGCCCAATCAACCTCTTAAGAAATCGCTCCGGCTAAAAATTGCCTTTATAATTGGGCTGGTATCTTTTTTATCCCTTATCTTTTATAATTTTTTAGATAATAAGCTTTTGACCTCTTTACTCATTGTATTTAGCGGAGCAGGAGGAATATTTTTAAGTTTTGTCTTTTTAAAACCCTTGGAAAAGCTTTTTTTTACCCTTAAAGTTATCTCCAGTGGAAATATCGGTACAAAAGCAGAAATACACTCAAACGATGAGCTGGGGGATATTTCAACCGCCTTAAACCAAATGATGTTATCTGTAAAACAAGTTGTGGACAAAGTTGAGGAAGAAAAGGGGATTTTATCATCACAAACCAGTAAGCTAAACCTGATCTTGTCCTCAATTACAGATGGAATTATTGCGGTAGATCTTCATAAAAATGTGCTTTTTGCAAACACCGCTGCTCAGAAAATAACCGGCTTTACGCTTCAGGAAATGATAAACAGACCAGTAGATCAATTTATGAAAGTATTTTCTAAACGGGAGGAGATTATGGCAAAAAACTATTGTCCACTTAGTTTCTCTGACCAGCCAAGCTCCCCTTTTACTTCTGATCAGTCCCTGAAACTGATTGGCAAAGATAGCAAGCAAACAGACATTATCCTTTCTGGGCTGCCAATTACTGGCAATCTACAATCTAATTTAGGATGCATTTTAGTAATTCATGATTTAACTAAAGAAAGTGAGTTAGAACAGATGAAGCTTGATTTTGTATCCATGGCCTCCCATGAGCTCAGAACCCCTTTAACAAGTATAATTGGTTATCTAAAAGTGTTTATAGATGAAAATAGACAAAAGATTACAAAAGAAGAGCTTGAGCTGTTGGAAAAATCCCTTGCTTCTGCCCAAAGGCTTTACACCTTAGTCATCAATTTGTTAAACGTAAATAAAATAGAGCGTCAAAGACTTGTTATTTCTCCTGAGCCAATTGACTGGAGTGCTACCTTAACTAAAGCAGTGGAAGACTTGCAAAACCAAGCAAAGCAGAAAAGTATTATACTTTCGCTAACCCTGCCAGCTACTCCCCTGCCAAAGGTTATGGCCGATACTACCCGCATTACTGAGGTGGTAAATAACCTGGTTTCTAATGCCGTTAACTACACCAAAAGCGGTGGAAAAGTCACAGTGTATACTCAAACCACACCAAATGAGGTTATCACAACAATAGAAGATACAGGTATGGGTATACCAAAAGAAGCTATTCCGCGTTTATTTAACAAGTTTTTCAGGGCAGCTTCAACCCTGGATCCTAATTACAAACAGGGGACTGGCCTGGGACTGTATATTTCAAAATCTATTATAGACAATTTAAAAGGGAAAATTTGGGTGGAGTCTGAAATAGGAACAGGCTCTAAATTCCACTTCAGTTTACCTATTGCCACTACTTCTGATTCACTACAACAAAAAGGTGCCCTAGAAATGCGTATGCAAAATTATTTAAATCCCCCTGTGGTTCATTAGGTATCTTGCGCAAAAATAGTTTTTCCCATACAATGTTTTTTATGGCTTCGCAAAATAAAAAGTTACTCCTTATTGAAGATGAAGATTTTATTAGGGATTTATATGTAAGAGAGCTTGTCAAAGCTGGATTTGAAGTAAAATCAGCTCCAGATGGAAATAGCGGCCTTAATATACTTTTGTCAGAAAAGTTTGACCTTCTTTTGCTTGATATAATGCTTCCGGGACTTAATGGACTACAGGTTTTAAAAGAGTTTAAAGCAAAAAACCCTAATTCAAATACTATCGTGGTTTTACTGACTAATTTAGGCCAGGAAGCAGTAATTAAAGAGGGTTTTGAGCTGGGAGCACAGGCTTATTTAATCAAAGGATCTTATACCCCTGATCAGATTGTAAATGAGGTAAAAAATGCATTAAATGGTCAGCCTGCTGGAAACAGTTCAACTACAGCCAGTCCAACATCAGACCCAGCAACCGTTCTTCCTCAAACTAATAAGTAAAATACCCAAAAATCTTCTAGTGTGGAGTTTATCTTAAAAATGGAACTAGAAGTAACGCAACTATATTAACCACCTTAATCATAGGATTAATGGCAGGTCCTGCCGTGTCCTTATATGGATCTCCTACTGTATCACCAGTCACGGCAGCTTTGTGGGTTTCAGACCCCTTTCCGCCATACTTTCCTGATTCAATGTATTTTTTAGCATTATCCCAAGCTGCTCCACCGGTTGTCATAGAAACTGCTACAAATATACCTGTCACAATAGATCCAACCAGCATCCCCCCTAAGGCAACAGGACCCAAGGTAAACCCTACTATGACCGGAGCCAAAACCGGAATTAAAGCTGGAATCATCATCTCTTTCTGTGCTGCAGCAGTGACAATGGAAACACAAGCAGCATAATCGGGTTTGGCAGTTCCTTCCATAATCCCTTTAATTTTCTTAAACTGCCTTCTGACCTCTTCTACAACTGCCCCCCCAGCTTTACCAACTGCATCCATAGCATAGGAAGCAAACAGGTAAGGGAGTGATCCACCAATAAAAAGTCCCACTATCACTCTAGGATCAGATAGGTCAAATAATAAACTTCTACCCAGTGCTGTAAATTCTTCAGCATATGCTGCAAAAAGAACCAATGCTGCAAGTCCTGCAGAACCTATGGCATAGCCTTTAGTAACAGCTTTTGTAGTGTTTCCAACTGCATCCAATGGATCAGTGACGTTTCTTACTTTGCTTGGTAAATTGGCCATCTCGGCAATCCCACCGGCGTTATCTGTAATTGGACCAAATGCATCAATTGCAACCACCACCCCAGATAGAGAAAGCATTGCAATTGCAGCCAAGGCGATCCCATATAGTCCTGCTAAAGAATATGCAGCTAGAACTGCTGCAGAAATCAAAATAACTGGGAAAAATGTTGATTTCATCGAGACCGCAAGCCCTGCAATCACATTTGTTCCATGCCCTGTCACTGAGCTTTCGGCAATATGTCTTACAGGATTATATTGGGTACCAGTGTAGTACTCAGTAATCCAAACCATTCCAGCAGTAACTAAGATTCCCAGCAATGAAGCAAGGTAGAGATTAATAACCCCGTATAAATCATTACCACCCATCAGTACTGATGTTGCAGGATAAAACAAAATTGCTGACAACACAGATGTGATAATAAGACCTTTATATAAGGCTCCCATAATATTTTTACTTGCGAGACGAACAAATAGACTTCCCACAACTGAGGCAAAAATTGCCAGCGCCAATATAACCAAAGGATAAGTTAAAGCCTGGTCAAAAGCTGGAAAAACCAATTGTCCTAAAATGATTGCAGCTGCTGCTGTGACAACATAGGTTTCAAAAATATCTGCTGCCATTCCGGCATCATCTCCGACATTATCGCCAACATTGTCTGCAATTACTGCCGGATTTCTGGGATCATCCTCAGGAATTCCCGCTTCTACTTTTCCTACTAAATCAGCCCCCACATCAGCACCCTTTGTAAATATTCCTCCTCCAAGTCTGGCAAAAACCGAAATCAAAGAGCTACCAAATGCTAAACCAGTTAAGGCCCTTAAATCTCCATCTGTAAACTGGTAAAAACCATAAACTGCACCCAAAGCCAAACCTACTACTAAAAATCCTGTTACTGCACCACCCTTGTAGGCTAAATTAAATGCATCTGATAATCCGCCCTTGGCAGCCTCAGCCACCCTAACATTTGCCCTCACTGCAACACTCATACCAATAAATCCAGCCAGAGCAGAAAGCACTGCACCAACTAAAAATCCAATAGCACTATTCTGGCCGAGAAAATAATAAATGATAGCCCCTAAAACAGCAGCAACTGCTCCAACTACTAAATATTGTCTTTGTAGGTAAGCTGCTGCACCAATTTGAATTGCAGATGCAATCTCTTGCATCTTTTCATTGCCAGCATCCTTTTTTAATACATCTGCAATTAACCAACCGCCATAACCTAAAGCAGCTACAACAGCAGCCCAGATGATTAAATTTGTGTTATTTAAGATAAGTTCCATGAAATATTTGAGGCAGAATACTAAAAATTTACACTATGAGGCTACTGGAAGTCAAGCAGGGAAAAAATTAAAAACTGCTTTTAAAAGCCCTCACTGCCATCTCACCTTCTAAATCTTTAAACTCTTTTAGCAACATCAAATTATGATCCTTTACTTGTGGATCTGATATAGCTACCTCATCACCGACTAAAATCTTTTCAGTGCTGGCATCTTTCCAATCAATAGGCTTTAATTCAACGTTTCCCACAGTATGCTTTTTTGATAGCTCTGTTTGATAATAGTAGTCAGCTATATTTTGCAATCCATTTTCCTCTTGGAATTTTTTTGGATCATATTTTTTATAGAAAGCAAAAAGAATATATAGTTGTGGTTCTCGACCTGTATCAACAACAAACTGCTCATCTTTTAACCTTTCGCTTTCTTTGGCCACTTCAACAAAAGGGTATTCATAATAATCTGCTCTTTCGTATTTTAGAAAAATAAAGTAATTGATATAAAAACAAGGTATAGAAAAACCTAACAATAAAACTAAAGCTAAAACTTTTACAACTTTTTGCCTCAAAAGATTTAAAATCGAATATCCTCCAAAACCTATTACCAAGCTTATAACCCATAAATAGGGCAGTACCCGCATAGTATAAAAAGGTTCTCCTGTAAACGCAGAAGGCACTAAGCTGATCAAACCAGCAAATAATAATATTTTAACCAGTGGATCTATCCATCGTTTCAATATTTCTTTGATACCAAACAAAAATGGAATAATCATAAAGCTATAAAAAACGCTCATTTGGGGAATAGAGCGAACTCCTTGTGGATCTGGGTTAAAAAACAAATTGTTGGGGGATAAATAGGCACTATACTGAGCAGAGAATTTCCTAACTATAAATATACTTTTGTCTACCACACTACCCTTTGCTTGCTTGAAATAATTTACTTGTTCCAATCTCCTATTTGCACCAGGTGTATTGATTAATAAAAACTGAGGAATTTGTATCACTAAAAAGATTGCAACAGATACTACAAATAGAATTTGCTTTTTAAAAAAGTATCTTCTGAATGCAAAAAAGCAGAAAGCAATAAAAATTAGGGTTATTACCCTTTGGGCATGATATGCATAAGTGGAAATTCCCAAAAGCAAAAAAGAAAGGGGGAGAAAATTGATATTTTTTAAAGAAAGTAACAGCAGATAAACTGCCCCTAAAAATATTGCCAGTGCCAAATTTGCTTCTGTGGCGTTTCTACTAAAAAATATAGCCCAGGGAGAAATTGCTACCATCAATGAAGATATTAAAGAGATTTCTATATTTGCCCTGTCTTCGATTTTTCGAATAATTAAAAAGGTTAAAAAAACTATGGATACTCCTGATAGAGCTGAGATAAACCGGGTAGAAAAAATGCTGATATCCCAAAAAAAAGTTGGGATTATAGTCAAATAGGTATAAAGAGGGGATTGGTAACTGCCAAAAGACCGCAGAAAGATTGGAAAAGATTTCCCCCACTGATCCTTACCTGTCAAAAGCAGAGAATAAGCATCGTATCCTTGGGAAGCTTCATCTGTATTTAACCCTGGAGGTAGTTGGTCAAGGAAGAAAAAGCGCAGGACAGAAGCAATAAGTAAGACAGACGCTAAGGCAAAAATGATTTTAAATTTCATATTTTAGTTTTGTTCGGAAAAAGTTTACTAAATATAAAAATCCAATAGTTATAGCAAGGTTTATTAATGGAAAAAAGAAAACTGGACCAAACCTATATTTTGAAGATATAAAAGCGCTGACAACCAAAGCTAGCAAAAAATAATAAATAACAATTTTTTTCTTTTCAGACAAAAGCTTAACAAATCCTATTAAAAAAACAGGCAGGAAAACAAAGCTATATTTTTCAAAATCATCTATTCCAGCTCTTTCCCTTGGATGACTGGCAAAAAAATATAGATTTAGATCCAGAGTTGAGAAAACATTTTCCTGCATTTTATAAATGGGAGTTGAAAAACGGGCATAAAAAATTTGGCTCGCTTTATTGGTAAAAGCTTTTCCCAGATTATCTGCCAAATACCCATGTCTTCTATCTTGCAAAAGCACCTGGGCAGGGGATTTGGCAAAGATTGTTTTATCCCATCCTTCCCCTAGAACAAACAAGCTTACTAATACAATACTGATGAGCAAAGCAATTAGTAATTTCCCTTTTTTATCTTGGTATAGTCTAAACAATATAAAAGTTAAGAAAAGCAGAATTACTCCTAAAAAAATATTACCTTGAAAAATTCTCCACACCCAAAAATTTAATAAGGAAACAAGAAATAGTACTACAGTTGGATTAAAAAGTTTGCCTGCCATTAAACTAATTTAGTTAGCAAATAGCATATCATATTTTTTTCAGAGATTACTGAGCTGGTTTTGCCATTAAGCTACGTAAGCTGAAGGCGGAAGAGGAAGGTTTTTTTGATGACTTGGTTTTGGAAGCTTTAGCAAAGCAACCTCTAACACATCATCCATATGTTTGGCAAAGAAAAACTTCAAATCATCTTTAACAAAACTTGGAATATCTTCCATGTCTCTCTCGTTATCTTTTGGAGCAATGACAGTTTTAACTCCTGCTCTGTGGGCTGCTAAAACTTTTTGTTTGAATCCACCGATTTCCAGTACCCGTCCCCGCAAAGTTACCTCACCAGTCATTGCTACATCTTTTCTAACAGGAATTTTAGTGAACGCAGACACTATGGCTGTAGTCAGAGAAATTCCGGCTGAAGGCCCATCTTTTGGAATAGCTCCTTCTGGAACGTGAACATGCACATCTACCTTATTAAAAAATCTCTCAGGAAGTCCCAGTTCTGCCCAGTGCGCGCGGACATAAGACATTGCTGCTTGACCTGATTCTTTCATAACATCACCTAACTGACCAGTAAGTATTAACTGTCCTTTACCAGGCATCAATGTTACCTCTATAAACAAAATATCTCCTCCTGCCTCAGTAACGGATAGTCCAGTAGTCATTCCAATAGTGTCTTCAATCTCGGCAAGTTGTGGCAAGAACTTGATTGGACCTAAATATTTATGTATATCATCAGGAGTAATCTTAAATTTGGCAGCTGTTTTCTTGTTTGATTCAGCTACTTTTCTTGCTATCTTTCTGATTACTGCTGCAATCTCTCTTTCTAAATTCCTTACTCCGGCCTCTCTGGTGTATTCTCTAATAATAGATTTTACTGCATCATCAACAAACTGAATTTGCTCTTTTTTCAAACCATGTGTTTCTATTTGTTTAGGAATTAAAAAATTTTGTGCGATATGGAATTTTTCATCTTCTGTATACCCTGGATAAAGAATAACTTCCAACCTATCTCTTAAAGCAGGGGGGATCGTATCTAAAATATTTGCAGTTGTAATAAACATGACATGAGACAAATCATATGAAACTTCCAGGTAATGATCGGAGAAGGCATCGTTTTGCTCTGGGTCTAGCGCCTCAAGTAAGGCAGCAGAAGGATCACCTCTATAATCTGTACCAATTTTGTCAATTTCATCCAACATAAATACTGGATTGGTAGTTTCAGCTTGCTTAATAGCCTGAATAATCCTTCCTGGCATAGAGCCAACATAAGTTCTTCTGTGTCCTCTGATCTCAGCTTCATCCCTAATCCCTCCTAAAGAGATTTTGACAAACTTTCTTCCCAGGGCTTTGGCAATCGATTTACCAATGGATGTTTTTCCAGTACCAGGAGGCCCAGCAAAACAAAGAATTGGTCCTCTCATTTTTCCAGCCAGTTTATGTACAGCCAAATACTCAACAATTCTTTCTTTGACTTTATTTAGTCCGTAATGGTCTGTATCCAAAATTTCTTGTGCTTTTTTAAGGTCTATTTTTTTGCCTTTAAAAGCTTTCCAGGGAAGATCAGTTAACCATTCCAGATAGTTTCTGATATATCCAGCCTCAGGGTTGTAGGAAGACATCTTTGCTAAACGACCTAACTCTTTTTTGGCTTTGTCTTGAACCACTTTGGGCATACCAGCTTTTCTAATCTTTAGCTCAAACTCCCTAATTTCCTGATGTTCACTGTCTCCTCCTCCCAACTCTTCCTCTATACTTTTCATTTGCTCTCTTAAAATTGCTTCTTTGGTCATACGGGACACTCTTTCTTGGGTCTGGGAAGAAATCTTTTGGGAAATCTCCATGATTCTTATCTCTTTTGCCAGAAGTTCTGAAAGTCTTTGCAGTCTTTCTGAGGCAGCTACTTTTTCCAGCATTTGCTGTTTATCAATAGTTTTAAAATCTATAGCCTGGGCAACTGAGTTTACCAATTGGTTAGGATCTTCAGTGTATGTAAACAGGGACCAGTTGGTCAGTCCGGTTTGATCTAGGAATGGGTTACCACCAAGCTCCAGATAACGTTTGAGCTGTTCTCTGACAGTACGCATTAACGCCTCAGTCTGTTCATTCTTTTCATAAAGCTCAGGAATTTCTTCAATTTCTGCTTCTAAGAAGGGATCAATTTGGGTAAACTTTTTTAAAAATACTCTGGCAATACCTTCTGCCTGAAGTGTATATTCACCTTCCGGATTTTTTACAACTCTTCTTATCAGGCAAACAGTCCCAACCTGGTATAGATCTTTTTCAGTAGGGTCTTCAATCCGGGCGTTTTTTTGGGTAACAAAAGCAATTAGTTTATCAGTACCCCAGGCTGCATCAAGCGCAGCTTTTGATTTGGGTCTGCCAGAAATTATAGGAACAGAGTTTCCAGGAAAAATTACTGTATCCCTTAAAGGGCCGACTGGAATCGTAGGCTTTAGTTTTATTGGTTGAGACGAAATGATTCTTGATATATCACTCATAGTTTCTTCAACTTTAGCAGATTAACATGCTGAGTGCTAAAAGTCAACCCCTTTTTTTGCTAAAACTCCTTTCTGGTAAGGATGTTTGATCGCTTGCATTTCTGTGACCAGATCAGCTAAATCAATTAGTTTCTGTGGTGCGTTGTGACCCGTCAATACTAAATCAACACTTGCTGGTTTGTCTGTGATTAATCTTACTGCATCCTCCAAAGGCAAAATTTTACCTGATACAGCTCCTACAATCTCATCAGCTATCACCAAATCCCATTTTCCGCTTGTAGTTTCATTATATAAATAATTAAAAGTCTTTTGGGCTGCTTCCTGGTGCTTTTCTCTTGGGAGTTGATCTCCTAGAATATCAACAAAACCTTTTCCACCCTGGATAATTTTTACCAAAGGCGAAAGTTTTTTTATTCCAACCAGTTCTCCGGTAAACCAAGTCTTACCAAACTGCACCATCAAACACTTTTTCTTATATCCTACAGCCCGTAAAATAATCCCTAAAGCAGCAGTAGTTTTACCCTTTCCTTCACCAGTGTATAAAATAACTAAACCTTTTTCCCTCTGATCCATAAGCACATTCTAACAAATTTAGGTTATTTCTACCCTAACCCTTGAAAAGGGAATCCAGCTATACTCTCCAGCTGCGTCTTTGAGCATCCCAAGATATAACTCCAATCGGGGTGTTTCTATTTCTTAATAAACCCTCTGGTATAACCAAACCTTCTGTAACTTCTCCCCTCAAATGGGGATATTTTCTATAAAAATCTCCTAACTGTGCTACATGACCTGTGAGCAGTTCATGAGGAATACGGTACCCACCACCCCAAAATCCCAGCCCAAGGACGGGCTCAGACCTATCAAACGGATTAATCCTTACAATACCGCCTCTAACTCTGCTTACAAAAAATAAATCATGATTTCTTATTCCTGTCGTGATCGGATGCAACTCATGCATGTTTGCCCGACTAACATCCAATCCCAACTCTTCTCTCAATTCTTTTTGCAGGCGTGTTCTTCTATGACCTTCATCTGATCTTTCCATAGATCCACCTGGTATGAAAAATCTTCTACGGCCATGATCAGGTTGGAAAGTAAGTAATATACTACTATCTGAAGTGATAATGACTGCCCTTACTGCTGGGTTCATATTTTTGGAACTATATTATAGGATATTTATGGAAGAAAGTCAACACTTAGAATACCCGCAGGAGTAACATTTCTGGCAACCGTCTTCCCTGACAAAGGTTGCATTTCCACATTCCGGACAAAGATCAGCTTGAGCCATGGACGAAGACCTAACTACATCATCTGATCCGGTATTTGCAGCAGGCTCTTCTTGCACTAGGTTTAAGGGTAGCGGTTCTATCTCTTGAGCTTCAGGCTTTGCATCTAATGCTAAATCCTCAGCTAAAACCTTTGCTATAGCATCTGCCAAACTCATGACTCTATCTTTACCAAATCCCACATGCGATGCTCCGCCAATTCCTCTAAGCTGGGAAACAATCTTTAGCGCTACAGCTGTAGGATCAACAGAATTTGCACTCCTTGCAAGCCTTAGGGACAAGGACATCAACCTTCCCATAGCTTCTGCATCTGCCATAGTGTGCATCCCCCCCCTACCAACTGTCACAAAGACCTCAAACGGTTGATTATTTTCATCTCTGTTCAAAGTAATATATGCTTCCCCTACCGGTGTAGCAACTTTATAGGTTCTGCCCCGCAAAACCATTGGCCTGCCGGCAACCGGACTTGGAGTGGATACCTCTTCAACCTCTTGGGTTTTTGGCTTTAAGGTAGATGATACATTCAAAACCTGAGTGGTTTTAGAACCGTCCCTATAAACAGTGATACCACTACAACCTGTTTCCCAGGCCATCAAATAAGCTTTTTTAATATCTTCTAGCGTGGCAGAGTTTGGTAAGTTAATGGTTTTGGAAACCCCGTTATCAGTGTATCTTTGGAAAGCAGCCTGCATTTTTACATGCCAGTCTGGGGCAATCTCAGGAGCTGTAACAAAAACTCTTTGCCAATCAGCGGGTACATCATCCACTCCTGTAACTGATCCATGATCCATCACTTTTTGTGCTAGTTCCTCATTGTAAAATCCTTCTTTTTGCCCGATTTCAGTAAAGGTTTTATTGGCAATTGTTAAATACCTCATCTCATTGCCGGTTTTCCCTCCATCACCCTTTGCTCTGTGAATATATGCTAAAGCAAATACCGGCTCAATACCGGATGAACAATCTCCGATGATAGAAATTGTGCCTGTTGGAGCAATAGTGGTAATTGTTGAGTTTCTAATGGGTCTACCGCCTGAGTAAGCATAAGACTCACCTCTATTTTTGAAAGATGGATTATTTTTATCAGAGTAAATGGAATTCTCCCAATTGGGAAAAGGACCGCGTTTTTGTGCTAGTTCCTCAGACATTTTATGTCCTTCATCGTTGATAAAGTTCATTACTTTTTCTGCTAGCTCTAAAGCTTGCTCTGAGTCATAGGAAACCTTTAGTTTAAAAAGCATATCTGCCCAACCCATAACCCCTAGCCCTATTCTTCGGTTTTTGTGCACTTCTTCATAAATTTCTGGCAAGGTATAAGGATTTACCTGCACCACATTATCCAGAAAATGAACTGCCTGATGAGTAACCTTTCTCAAACCCTCCCAGTCCGCATCTGATCCGTCTTCTTTAACAAACTTTCCCAGATTAATTGAACCAAGATTACAAGCATCCCAAGGTGCCAAGGGCTGTTCACCGCACGGGTTTGTGGATTCAATTGTTTCTAGGGAAGAAACTGGGTTTGAGGGTGATTTGTTAATTCTGTCTATAAAAATTAACCCCGGGTCTCCCGTATTCCATGCTCTTTCTACTATTTCATCAAATACAACTTTAGCATCAAGTCTTCCTGTGACTTCTTTGGTATGAGGGTCAATCAACTCATACTCCTCACCTTTATAATATGCCTCCATAAACTTATCTGTCACTGCTGCTGAGATATTAAAGTTGGAGATTTGCCTATCCAGCAAAAGAGTTTTTAGTAAGTTTCTAGAGTTATCATCAGGCAATAAATCCTTCACTCCATCAAACACTGGCTGGTTTTGCTCATCTAAAACTGCCTTGCATCTAATAAATTCTAAGATATCAGGATGATCTATCCGTAAAATTCCCATATTTGCTCCTCTTCTTGTTCCACCCTGTTTAATAGACTGAGTGGCAGCATCATAGACGCGCAAAAATGATACTGGACCTGAAGCAACTCCCCCGCTTCTTTTAACAATACTGCCCGCAGGTCTAAGGCGCGAAAAAGCAAAACCTGTGTTATGTATCATAACCATTCCCCGAGTTCCTGCAGCATATGTATTCCAGTCCTCTACTGAAAGATCATAATATGGTTTTGCCACACCTGCTTGCTGAACGCTTTTGATCTGATGACCACATCTGGCAATCCTTTGTAGAAATTCTGCCAGTTTTGAAGAATACGGTGCTACAACATTGGCTATAGATAAAACGCTATTTCTGTCAATTCTTCTGTGAGAAGCCCAATAGTTTAACTCCTTAGCAAGCGGACCCGAGCCTCCGACTTTATCAAATCTTTTTTTGACTAACCCTAACTTTGCCAACTCATCCCTAAAAGCAGTAAAGTCTAAAGGTAGGGCTGTCTGCTTCTTACTTGAGCTTTGCAGCCTATTGAGGCGTTTTACATTGGCAAGGTAAGCTGAAAGCTCTGTTGCCAATTCGTTAACTTGAGGCAAGGGACATATCTGAACAGAGTATGTACATTGCTTACCTTTACCATAAGGAGCTTTTGAACAAACTTTGGGACGGAAACCCAGCAAGCTAACAAGAGACGCAAGATCATCTGCCATTGCCCCGCTGACAGTACAGTAGGAAGGACTTCCATCCTCAGCTACATAACCATCACTATCTAAAAGCCCTGCTATGAATGCCCGAACACAAGAAAGGGGAGATTTAGCAATAATTTCAGGAACACGAATTAGATTATCTTTAGGTCCAAATTTTTCCAATCCACATGCTTCCAGTAAATCATGCACAAACCTTTGGTTTAAAGTAGCCAGGCTGAACAAACCTCTTTTATCCTTTTGAATCGACAGTTGAATATTTTTCTTAGAAAGTATTATCTGTACTTTCTTTAAAACATCTTCTGTACCAGAAAACCACCGTACCCGGTATTGCCTTAAAGCAGGAACATAACCAAAGGAGCCATCTCCTAAAGTAAATCCTATTAGCCAAGCTATATCTTCATCAATTACAAGCTGACCTGCTTTTTTCTGCTCTTGCCAAGGCCAGTACCCATCTGCTTTTTCAGGTCCTAAAATAACATCCCCCTCTTTTAGATTCTCTGCTGAAACCTCAACTATCTGGGTTCCTCTGACTACCATAAACGGGTGCCAACTGCTTGTTTGTATACTTACCCCCTCAACTGTTGTGACCTGAACTTGTTTGTCCTTTGGTACATCATATTCCCATACATGACTAACTTTTTTAAGGCCTGTTGCACCGGTTGCGGGATCCATAGAAACTGTTTTAATGTTTAAATCCGAAACATCATATGCAACTCCATTACCCTGTTTAATTCCCTTTCTTCCATCAACTGTTGCCCGCATAAATAGAGTCCCGATTGGTTCAATACCACAAAAGGTTGTCCAAACTCGAGAATCTCCACTTAAGCAACCGCCCCCTGTCTGGTGGATAAGTGCAGCGTATTTCATAGTGTCAAAAATAGCTGGGATGGAATCATCGATGGGCAAGACAAAACAAGCCGAATATTGGAGCTGGTTTTGCTTACCTGCATTCATAATAGTTGGGGAGTTTGGTAAAAATTGCTGTTTTACCATCACAGTGTAAAAATCCCTGGCTGTTTCAAAAACCTCTTTGGAAGACACATTAAAATCAAAATCAGCTGAGGCAATATCATAGGCAATATGCCAGAATCTTTCTGCAACTGTCTCAACTGCCTCTAAATTTCCTCCCTTTAGAAGATATCTTTCTTTTAAAATCCTGTTTGATGATTCGGAAAATAACGGTTCAGGCAGGCCTTCGGGGAAAACTGGCATCTCAGAGTAGCGGGGATTAAATCTATCCTCAAAAGAGCGGTTATTTTTTCCTAAGTGTCCATTTACCTTTCCATTTAGCTTTGTTTTTCCACTTACTTTAGGTAGCGTAACTACTTGTAAAACTAATTTTTGTTGTTTTGCTTGTCTAGTTTTCATATTTTATGAAATACTTTCTAACTCTTTTTCAAAATCCTTAACATCGCTAAATGTCCTATAAACACTTGCAAAGCGTAAATAGGCCACCCTGTCCATCTTTTTTAACTCCCCTAAAACCCATCTACCCAACATTTGAGATGAAATTTCTTTCATCCCTTTTACCCGCATCTTGCTTTCAATCCTGTCAACAATGGCTCCTGCTTGTTCCAAACCCGGTCTTTTTTCTAAAGCCTTAACAATCCCTACTTCTAATTTTTCGCGCAAAAACCCCTCTCTTCTACCATCTTTTTTGACGACAAATACTTCAAGTTTTGCAAGCGCTTCATATGTGGTAAAACGCTTGGAGCATTTTAAACACTCTCTCCTACGACGAATCTCGCTTCGTGTACCTACACCTCTTTTATCAACTACTTTGCTTAAATTGCTACCACAAAACGGACATTTCAAGGGATTAAAAAGATCTTAAACGAATACGTTTAGGATTTCTGTAATTAACATAACATATTGTAATGAATACTTGTCAATATACAAGATATTGGATAAGTAAATGTTAGTAACCTTCTAATTTAAGGTCCGGATCTAACTGGCCTAATGTCTTGTATATACACCTTTTGCATCACATCTCCGGGTTTTATTTTCTCTACCACATCCATTCCTGTCAAAACTTTTCCAAATATAGAATATTTAGGCGGTAAATCCATTTTATCCTCTAACATAATGAAGAATTGACTGCCATTGGTATTGGGTCCGGAATTTGCCATTGCCACAATTCCTTTATTGTATGAGCGAGTTACAGGTTCATCTATAAAATAATAACCAGGCCCTCCTGTTCCATCTCCTTTGGGATCTCCTCCTTGAATAACAAATCCTGGTTCAACTCTATGAAAGATAAGTCCATCATAAAACCCATTGGCAGCCAAAATCATAAAATTAGATGCTGAAATAGAGGCTTCCGGATAAATCTCAAATTCAATTTTTCCTTTGGCTGTTTCTACAACTGCTTTTTTATTTACTCTTAAATCGTCTCTAACAATTCCGGGAAAATTACCCACATATTTATTTTTAGAAAAAGGTAACTCTTGTTGAGGTGGAGGAGTAGGCTGATTGTTTTGGGTAACTTTTAAGATTTCTTGCAAAGGAGCAGGGGATTGCTTTGTTCCTATATTAAAGCCTACATTTTGCGGAGAAGGACTAGGGGTAATTGTGATTCCTTCTTTTATTTTAACTGTACCAATGTAGGCTCCTGCGCCAACAATTATTGAAATTAAAATAAGAATCATAATCTTCTGCGAGCTCATGTGGCTAAAGTATATACCACCTTTGGTAAAAGTTAGCAACAAAAAAATTAGATACTTTTTACATGCAAGAGTTTAAGATAAAAAGCATCGCGTAACTCATCTAAATCAGAAACTGCCAATGCATGCCTTAGTCGATCCATCTGATTATATACTGCTTTTTCAGGACCACCTAGATTTTCTCCCTTATTAACCTTTTCCACTAAAGCATCAAACACTGGCATTACATTTAAGGCTAGAGCTTCTCCAGAGGTATAAAAACCTCGCCTACTGGCTTCTTTCACTGAAGCCGCTACATTTCCAGAAAGAATAGCATGTAACCTGTACATAAAAATAGCTCTATATTTAATAAGATCTTGTATAACATTTCTTAAATTACCCCAATGTCCTGCATTTAGCGGATCAAAATCCCGATCCACCAATTGATAACCTACTATTGGCCTCCCTTGGCCCAAACCTCTAATTCCTTTAACCTCTACACCTTTTGTATTTAAAACCCTTCTATTGGTAGCAGAAACAAAAGTGCCAAGCCTTGCCACGTCTCCCGCTTCTCCGTCCACTAAATCAGCAAGTATTACTGGAGGTATTGGTTCCCGTCCAATTATTGGAGTTTTGCAAATTAACTGCCATTGTCTATCAGTTAAACCTTCTAACCTTTTCCCACTGGGCATTATGAAAACATTTCTACCCGCTTTTAGCCCTGGAGCTGACAAATCTAACACTTCACCTTCAGCTACCCTAGTTACTAAAGTTCCGGGAGCAAAAGTATAAAAAGCATGTTCATGTTGCGGCCTTAAACCGGAAGTTCCAACCCTTTCTTGAAGTAATATCTTAACTGGGCCATGATTTAATCTTTTCCCCATTCTCCATGCCAAAGCCCGCATATTACCTGCTTTATCACTACTTCCGTAAACAACCTCAGCCCACTCATCTGTAAAATAACCTGTTCCTTCTCTATATTGTGGATAAAGAGCTTCAATTGCTTTTATCCCCCTTGCCCCAACGCTAACCCTTCTGCCATCAACTAGAAGTTCTCTGGAATTTGGTAAAAGTTGTAAAACAAAAACTTCTTGATGGCCATGATCATGGTAACCAGAACCATTTAAAATAGCCCCGTTTGGAGCTACTGCACTACTTTCAATCATAGAATGAATCAACAATTTACCTTTTTGCAGCTATCTTGTCAAATTTCCAGATATAAAGTCGAAATATTTTGTTATCTTAAGAGGCCTTTAAGATATATTGCAGATAAAATTTTCACGAGTTAAAACATTTTTATCTAAAAAAATAACTTGAAAACCCTGCCTAGAATATTAGTTTTATTGCTCGCATTTGTTGCGTGGGGGTTTGTGGGTTATAAAGACATTTATGCACTAACTGTGGTTGAACAAACTCAGAGGTGGGATTCTTTGTTTACAGTATATCAAGCAATCCAGGAGCTTGGGGATAATTTAAGCGGGACTGCTGATAAATTTACTTTTAGGGTCAGCACCTCAAAAGACAGAGCTAATCAATTTGACTATACCGGCCAAAATTCACGTATTTACGATAAAACAACCAACACTTATATCCGCTCTTGCATACCAGCAGGAACTAATTCAAAGGATAGGTTAGAAGGGTTAAGCTTTAGCAGCGACAAAACACCTTCAGGATACGAAGATGTAACTCTTGATTTTTCCTGCCGTAATTACACTTTTATCCCGGGACATAGATATTTAATCAAAGTTGCTAATGCCAACTATCCTAACTCAGGTTCAGGTACAATTTATTTTGCTGCTGCCTCATATGGGTCAGGGGGGGATGATTTATTTACCGGTGGAGGGGTAAGGTATGGGAACGGAAATAAGTGGGACTCTTCAAATAACAGTGGTATTTGTGACCCTGGTTTATATAAGTGGAATGGTACAAACCCTTATCAAAATGGTTGTAATATTTGGACTTCTTCAAAAGATGATTTATATTTTGTGTTAACTAATACCTCTTTACCACCTAAAGCTGCTGTAATATTTATTCCAGGAATTGGCGGATCAGAGCTAAAAATAAACCAGGATATTTATTGGGAGCAAGATGACGGACATGGTGGAAGTTTTAAACACGCCTATGTAAAAGATGAAAGAATCTGGGTTAACCAGGATGAGGCTGTAAAACTTGGGGATGATGATTATTTTGATGTTTTGAGGTTAAAACCAGATGGGGTTACTTCTGAGGCTGATTTAAGCTTAACCGGTAATTTAACATCTTTCGGATACGGGGATATTGACTCATTTTTTACAGGCATGGGGTATGAAAAGAATAAAAACTTTTTTGTATTCCCCTATGACTGGAGAAAAGATATCAGATCTACTCAAGCTGACTTGGATACTCTAATTGAAACTGCCAAACAAAAATCCGGCCAAACAAAGGTTAATATTGTTGCCCATTCTTTAGGGGGACTAGTTACCAGAAATTATATAGCTGATGCGGCAAGAGCAGCGAAAGTAAACAAACTAATTGAATTAGGAGTCCCCCACCTGGGATCTGTAGACTCACTTAAGTCATTAATGTATGGAGTCGCACTAAAAAGTAAAATCTTTGGTATTCTACACCTTGGTATCCCTGCTACTGAGATTAAAGATACCGTACAGAATATGGCTTCTGTTTTCCAACTCCTACCATCAAATCAGTATTTCAACTTTTATAACAATTCAGATAAAGATCGTTCGTATCCTTTTCGTGATGATAGGGATATAGATAACAATAATGTAACCGGGAGCTTAAGCTTCGATCAAACCAAAACTCTATTATCAAACCTAAACTACAACATGACAGTCTTTGCGCTAAGCGAACAATTCCACAGCTTTGTGGATCCTAAGCTTAACCAAAACAATGGTACAAAAATTTATGAAATAATTGGTACTGCACAACCTACTTTGGGCCAAATCCATGAAACATGGTGGATCACATGGCCAATTAGTTTAATCCCTAAAACAGAAGAGATATTTATTAATGGTGATGACACAGTTCCCCTTTATAGTGCTTCATTGAAGAGCGATTCTTTAGACCTTACAGGTGGCGCAAAGATTTATTATGTCGAACAAAAACATTCTGATCTTGTCTCTAAAGATGGTGTTGCCATGCAAACTGTTAAGTCTATTTTAGAAGAACTGGATTTACCGGTTGAAGTAAAGAGTGAAAAGATTGACTTGGAAGGAAAACAGATCTCTTTGGATGATGGCGAATTGGAATTATACGATGAAGAAGGGAAACATACCGGATTAAAAGATGATGGAGAAATAGAAACCAATATTCCAGAAACTTTTTACTCAACCTCTGATAAAACCAAACACGCTTTTATCAAAAAGAAGTCTAGAAAGGTTACTGTTAAAGCTACCCGCAAGAAAAAAACATCATCTGATCCAAAAACAACTAATATTAAGATTCGAACATATAAACAGGATAAGATTTCAAAAACTACAATTTATAAAGATATTCCAGTCACTGAAACAGCAAAAGTTGAATTTGGATTAGATCCAACAATTGATACACTTCCAATCCTTATTCTATATCCTGATTCCACTAAACCCGAGAGTATAAGCATTAACCACACTAGTGAAGCATCAGGAAGTGCTGCTTTGGACCAAGCTCCACCAACTACTAAAGTTGAAACATCAGGGACTAACCCTGTAACTGTTACCTTAACAGGATCTGATTCTGAATCTGGAATTTTAAAAACTGAATATAGTTTAGATAACGGACTAACAGTAAATACCTATACAAAGCCTTTAACAATATCCTTACCTGGCAAAACAACTATACAAATTAAATCTATTGATCTATTGGGCAACGAAGAGATCCCTCAAACAATAACCGTAGAAATAATTACCCCACCCTTACCCTCTCCAACTCCTACACCCACTCCGGCTCCCGCATCTTCTACAGGTTCCTCAAGTGGAAATAACTCATCAGACAACACCAACAACACCTCTACTACAACTTCCAATGTAGGTCTAGGAATGAATTCTTCAACTCAGCAATCTATCACTTCACCACCTGCTGTGTTAGGAGTAACTTTTAAAAACCCCAGCTATATTTCAGACCAAATAAATGTAAGTAAAATCTTAGGAGAAAATAGAAAAGAACTATCTAATAATTCACCTCAAGCTTCAGTCGATCAAATTCTTAGTAGATTACTAATAATATCCGGAGGAATTTTAACTTTGTCATTTTTTGGATTAATTGCGACGTTTATCAAACCAACTCCAAGAAAAATGTAACACCCAAAACCAAAAAAAGAGATTGACTGAGTAAGTAAGATAAATTGAGCCTTTATCATAATCAGCTATACATCTAGCAATAGGGTATCCAGTTACTTCACAGGATTTTGCAAATATAAAAAGTCCATAATTCACGTTATCTCTAAAAAGAGATTGAACTACCATACTCATTAACCAAATTAAAATGCTTAATCCCAAAGTTATTAAAAATCTTTTCTTGCTAAATCCCCACATGATTTTATACTAATCCACCCTATCTTAAATTACAAATTCTTCTATACCATTTTTACACAAAAAGCGTAGTTTTGGCACATACCAGCGATTCTTACCCATTATTTGCGATTTCTTATATCGAGCTTGCTAAAACTATAATCAAGCAACTCTTTTGCCTCATCCCGCCTGTACTGGGAATCCAGTATTACCCCTACAACTTCTTTTCCGTCTTTTCTTGCCAGAGTGATCAAGGTATAACCTGCTTGTGGGGTAAAACCAGTTTTAAACCCAACCACCCCAGGATAGGTTGTTAATAAATTTATACCAGAATACATGTCGTAATCCTGATGGTTTTCAGTTTTAGCTAAATTAATGTGATCAATGTTAGAAATATTTACCACCTCAGGATATCTTTTTATTAAATGTCTTGTTAATAACACTAAATCATAAGTACTTGAATAAGATCCTCCCTCATCTTCATCTAAACCAGTAGGATTTACAAAACGGGTATTTTTCATCCCCAGCTGACCAGCTTTTCTGTTCATTTCTTGGATAAACTCCTCTCTTCCTCCCTCCAGTGTCCCTTCTGCTATAACCTCTGCCGCATCATTTGCAGAGATCAAAAATATTCCATACAAAAGCTCTTTTAAGCTAAGTTTTTCATCCCTTATCAAAAACATTTTATCCGGTTCAGCTGAAGCAGCGCTAGTTGAAACAGTGTATAAATTCTCTAAGCTTTTGTGCTCAAGCGCTATCAAAACTGTCATCACCTTTGCCAGAGACGCAATAGGAAGTTGTTCATGAATATTTTTTGTATACAACACCTCACTTGATCCAGTTTCCACAAAAAAAGAAGCTTTGGCTGAAACTTTAGGTTCGGCAACTTGTGCGCCCAAAACCTCTTTTGGAAACCACTGATTTATACCTGGAATAACAGCTTTTTCCCTCACTGGGGACACAAGTTTAAACTCTGAGTTGGCAGGAAAAATATATAAATACACTGTAGTAAAGATAATAAAAAAGGAGCTTAAATAGAAAAGTACACTTAATACCTTCATGGAAGAAACTTAATAATATCACAAAAAGAAATTGCCCCTTGACGACCAGTTATAAATTTTTACACAATTGAATTAAGGCTGTCCCATGCATAGATTACTACCTTTATTGCTGATCATATCTTTAGTCTTTTTAGTCATCCTCAATTTTCAATCAATCAGGCGTGATCTGGCTTATAAATTTAATTTCTCCGGGGACCCAACCGTATCTTGCTGCAATGAGGCAGATGTTACCAAAGTTAGCGGTGAGTTTGATGAAAACGAAACTACTGCCATTTTCAATAGCCAAATCATAGATTATCCAAAAACCTCGCTTGCTTATTCTATAAAAACTCCCCAAAACACATTAGACGCAGAAGAACAAGCAGTTTTAGGTACCACTAATGCCGCTGGGGAGGAAAAATGGATTGAGGTTTCTATTCCAGAACAAAGACTCAGGGCCTGGGAAGGAAGCAGAATCGTGATGGAGTTTCCCATCTCGTCCGGAAAATGGGCCCCTACGCCAATAGGAGATTTTGCTGTTTGGTATAAAACCAGAAGCCAAAAGATGGAAGGGGGATCAAAAGAACTAGGCACATACTATTATCTGCCAAATGTTCCCCATAATATGTTTTTTCATAAAGGTTATGCTATCCATGGAGCATACTGGCACAACAACTTTGGCACTCCAATGAGCCATGGTTGTGTCAATTCTCCCCTAAATTATGTCGCCCAGCTGTTTGACTGGACAGGACCGGTTGTGCCAGAAGGAGAAAATGTTGCAAGAGCTACCGAGGCAAACCCCGGCACAAGAGTTTACATCCATTAACTTTAAAATATTTTATGTCACTTAAGGAAGAGTTGCAAAAATTAATTGCGGGCGAGGTTTTAGAAGATGCAGAAACCCTGGCAAAATACAGTAAAGATGCCTCAATTTATGAAATAACTCCCCAGGTTGTAGTTTTTCCAAAAGATACTGATGATTTAAAAAAATTGGTAAAATTTGCAAGCGCTAATAACCTATCTATCACTGTTAGGTCCGGAGGAACAGATATGAGCGGGGGAGCAGTTGGAGAATCAATTGTTGTAGATATGACCAAATACTTTAATAAAATTAAAGAGGTGGGGGAAGGATATGCCATTACCCAACCTGGTGTTTTCTACCGGGATTTTGAAAAAGAGACTTTAGCAAAGGGTTATTTGCTTCCCTGTTATCCTGCTTCAAGAGAAATTTGTACTGTTGGCGGAATGGTTTCCAACAACTCTGCCGGAGAAAAAACCCTCTCTTACGGACAGACACACGATTATGTAATGGAGTTAAAAATGATACTCTCAGATGGAAATGAATACACATTTACCCCTCTAACAAAGGAGCAGTTAGGAAAAAAGCTTTCTCAAAAGGATTTTGAAGGGCAAATATATAAACAAGTTTTTGAACTGATTGATGAAAATTATGATTTAATTAAAAAAGCAAGGCCCAATGTATCTAAAAACTCATCTGGATATTTACTTTGGGATGTATGGAACAGTGAAACCTTTAATCCAACACAAATTTTTACAGGAGCCCAAGGCACACTAGGGATTGTTACACAAATCAAATTCAGGTTGATCAAGCCTAAAAAATATTCCAAATTACTAATTATCTTTTTGTATAACTTGAACCAGCTAGGTGAGGTGGTTGATAAAGTATTAGAATCTAAGCCTGAAAGCTTTGAAAGCTTTGATGACCAAACCACCAAATTTGCAGCCAGATTCTGGATGGAGATATTTAAGGTCATAAAACCCAAAAATATCCTCTCTCTGGGCTTGAGTTTTATTCCTGAGATACTCATGACCCTTCAATATGGTTTTCCAAAGCTTATCTTGATGGCAGAGTTTACAGGCGATAGCCTAGAACAAGCAGACCAAAAAGCCAAACAAACACAAGAAAACATCAAAGCCTTTCATATACAAAGCAGGGTCACAACCAGTGAAGATGACGCCAGAAAATACTGGGTCATCAGACGCGAAAGTTTTAACTTATTCCGCCATCATGCTGGAGGAAAACACACAGCCCCGTTTATTGATGATTTAGTGGTAAAACCCGAGGTTTTACCAGAGTTTTTACCTAAACTGGAAAAAATACTGGAGCCGTATAAAAAGATTATGATCTATACAATTGCAGGGCATGTAGGAAACGGTAATTTTCATATTATTCCCCTGGTTGATTTGACTGATATGAAAATCCGTCAAGCTATCCCACAACTGTCAAAAAAAGTTTATGACTTAGTCTTTGAGTATAAAGGCTCAATGGCAGCAGAACACAACGATGGACTGGTAAGAGGACCGTATTTGGAGCAAATGTATGGAGAGGATATTTACCAACTGTTTAAAAAATTAAAATCAATTTTTGACTCAAAAGATATTTTCAACCCCCATAAAAAAGTAGATGCAACATTCGAGTACTCGCTAAATCATATAGCAAAGAAAAACTAAATTTCTCTTGCGACAATTTTAGAGCTCTCCTTTAACTTTTCCAGCATTTTATGGTAAGTCAAAAGCCCGGCTTGCGGACCAACTTGCTCAACTACCGATGCCCCGTTAGCAGCCCCCCACCTCATCGCCTCAGGCAGATCATTACCGTAAAAAAGCCCGGCCATGCACCCGGTGGCATACGCATCTCCTGCGCCAGTCATTTCCAAAATCCGTGCAGGAAAAATATCCAGTTTATAATAATTTTCTCCATCAAATCCAAAAGAGCCTTTACCACCATCTGTAATTACCACCATCTTTGGTCCTAAGTCTAATAAGCCTTTTAAAAGCTTTTTTATGGAGATATCCTCACCCTTCTCAAAACCCAAAAAAAGCTTTGCTTCTTCCAGGTTAACAAAAAAAATTTCAGTCAAAGATAGTAAACGGGCGCTTTTTTTGGCTCCCACTTTTAACTGAAAAGTACCTGGTTGATATGCCAGTTTACTTGAAGACCTTTCTAAGTAGTGGATAATTTGTTCGACCACACTAGATTCTACATATGAAGGTGACATAGAGGTCAAATATACCCATTTGGATTTGTCTAAGTCAGGTAAATCAAATTTCCAAGGTTGATGATAAATTAGTATTGTCCTTTCCCCTTTATAATTTAAAACTATATGATGATTTGAAAACATGTTGGCATTTTCTATCACGTACCTTGTATCAATTTTCTCCTTTTTAAATCTGGCAATAATCCTATCATCTGCCTCATCATCATCTTTATTACCAACGTTTGTATAAATTGCAGTTTTTAATCCGAGCCTTGATGCCCCAACTGCATTATTAGCAGCATTTCCGGCAACCATAGAAACAGATGGCTCAACCGGAATTTTATCTCCATATCTTAAAGTCAAAAGCTGTACTCCATCTTTTTCTACTACTCCTGCATCGTTCAAGGGAATAAAGGTGTCTATCACGCAGTCGCCAATAGATATTAAATCAAACATAATACTAGTGTAACTGAAAAATTATCCTTGTGGAAGAGCTGTATATCCAGTTTTTTTTATTGTCTCCAAAATTGTCTTATCAGTGAGCTTCTCCTCATCAAACTCAATCTCGGTTTCGCCTTTGGCAAAGTTAGTGCTGGCAGATTTAACCCCCTCTGTATCCTCTAGGTCACCATCAATTAACATAGCACAAGAGCTGCAGTGCATATTAGTAATTTTGAACTTTTTCTTAACCATTTAGATTACCTCCATTATGCCCGAATACATTCCCATCGAACAGGTGTAGACAATTTTTCCTTTTTTAGTCGGTGTAAATTCTATAGTTTCTACTCCAGTAGGGTTTAGATTCTTGGCAATTTTTAAGGCAGGAATTCTAAAAGCAAGCGCACAAGAATAAACGTTTTTAGAAATTAAGTTCATCTTGACTGGGATACCACTTTTTACTTGTAAATACCTTGGGTTATAACCAGAAGATTCAATATTGATATCTACATTTTGTACCCCATTTACTTGTCCTGCTAAATAGTTTGCATTCTGGTTGCTTGCTCCACCACTCAAATCAATTTGAATTGGGCTATTTTCTGCTAAGGTTTGCAGGGTAATTGGCGAATTTGCTAAAACCAATCCTTGGTTAACAGATGTTATGCCTATATATAAAACCAACAAGCCTGCAATCTTTAAAAACCTAGTTCTGAATGCATCGCCCAGTCTTGAGGTTAACACTCCAAGCCCTAAAAACATTGGAGTGGTACCAAGCACAAAGGTTCCCAAAATAGCAGCTCCCCAAAAAGGATTACCAGACGAGATGGCAAAAGCCTCCATTGCCAAAGTTGTCCCACAAGGGATAAAAATAGTAAAGACACCAAGTAGTGCCGGAGCAAATAAATCAGCACTTTTTGAGGTGTTCCTGACAATTTTTGTTAAAAATTTAGGCGGCTGGATAATTACATATCTAAAGACTGGGTGGATATTTAACAGATTTAGTGCAACCAGCACCATATATACCCCGGCTAAAATCTGCATTGTAATACGCGAGGAGTCAGAAAAATTCAACGCACTTCCAAACAGTCCCAACAAAAAGCCTAAAATAATATAGGCAATAAACTTAGTAACCAAAAAAGCCAAAACCGGTAATAGATTATGCTTGCGTCCACTCCCTTCCCTGAAATCTTCTGCCTCTCTTGCTGCAATAGTTGATGCAAGTAGTCCCCCTTGTACTACAAGGCAGGTTAACCCTCCAACTGTTAAACCTGTTAAAAAAACAACCCACAAGTCCATAGTTTTTAAATTCTCACTTTCTTTAAAAGCAATGAGTTACCTACAACTGATATTGAGCTTAAAGCCATAGCCGCTGATGCAAAAATCGGATTTAGCAAAACCCCAAATACTGGATATAAAACACCCATAGCAACAGGGATCAAAATAATATTATACCCAAAAGCCCAAACAAGATTCATCTTGATAGTCTTCATAGTTTTTTTAGATAGGGCAATGGCTGAGGCTATAGATTGTAAATCTTTGTTTACTAAAGTTATATCTGCTGCCTCAATTGCCACATCTGTTCCTGAGCCCATGGCCATACCAATATCTGCTGCTGCAAGGGCAGGGGCATCATTTATTCCATCACCCACCATTGCCACACTTTTTCCTTCTTGCTGAATTCTTCTTACTTCTGCCTCCTTTTGAGAAGGCAGCACTTCAGCCAAAACCCGGTCAATACCTACTTGCCTGGCTATTGCTCTGGCTGTTTTTTCATTGTCTCCTGTGATCATAACTGTCTCAATACCCATCTTTTTTAGTTTGGAAACTGCCTCCTTTGCACTCTCTTTGACTATATCTGCAACTGCAATAAGCCCTACTAAATTATTTTTTATTCCCAGCATCATGACTGTTTTACCCTCATTTTCTAAGCCTTCTATTTCTTTACCATACTCTTCAATATTAATTTTTTCTTTTTCCATTAACTTACGGTTACCCAAAACTACTTTTTCCCCTCCTATTAGTCCTTCTATACCCTGACCAGGAACTGCCCCAAACTGCATTACCTTTTCTGGTTTTAGTTTTTTCTCTTGGGCTTTTTTAACAATTGGTTCTGCCAGTGAATGTTCAGAACCTTTTTCTAAAGAGGAAGCCAGTCTTAAGATTTCATCAGCTCCAAAACTTTTGTTTAATGGTTTAATATTTGTAACTTCTGGTTTACCTTGGGTAAGTGTCCCTGTCTTATCAAAAATTATAGTGTTTACCCTATGGGCAGTTTCTAAACTTTGCGCATCTTTGATCAGTATCCCATGCTCTGCTCCAATACCAGTCCCCACCATAATAGCCGTAGGAGTTGCCAATCCCATTGCACAAGGACAGGCAATTATTAAAACTGCAATTGCATTTAGCATTGCAAACAGAAATGCAGGCTGAGGGCCAAAAACATACCACACAACAAAAGTTAAAATCGCAAGCATAATAACAATAGGTACAAAATAGGAAGCAATTAAATCTGCAATCCGCTGGATTGGAGCCTTGCTACCTTGAGCATCAGAAACCAGTTTGATAATTTGTGACAACATGGTATCTTTACCAACCTTTGTAGCTTTATAAGTAAAGGTGCCAGTTTTGTTCATGGTGGCACCCACAACACTATCATCAATTTTTTTATCAACAGGTACGCTTTCTCCTGTAACCATTGACTCATCAACTGCTGATTCGCCTTCTAGAATCATGCCGTCAACAGGAATTTTTTCTCCTGGCCTTACTCTGATTACATCACCTACAACTACTTGTTCAATAGGGATATCTACTTCTTTGTTGTCTCTTACTACCCGTGCAGTCTTTGCTTGCAGCCCAATTAGTTTTTTAATTGCCTCTGATGTTCCCATCTTTGCTCTGGCTTCAAAAAACCTTCCAAGTAAAATTAAGCCAATAATAATTGTTGCAACATCAAAGTATGCTTCAGGCTCAATTCCTGTTTGCATTATTACCTTAGGGAAAAAAGTCACAATTACTGAATAGGTATAAGCAACTGTTGTACCCAGGGCAACAAGTGTATCCATATTGGCAGTTCTGTTTTTTAAAGCCGGAATGGTTGCCTGATAAAAAGAAAGGCCAGCCCAAAATTGTACAGGTGTTGCAAGCAGTAGCTGTACAAAAAAGTTTCGTAAAATTTGCGGAGCTGTTTCCATCAACCCCGGAAAGCTACCCCAGACAATTAAACCCCCTAAAAACAAACTGACTACCACTTTAATTCTTAACTTGTTAAGCTCTGCTTCTTTTTCTTTTTTTTCTCTGTCTTCATCCACTTCTTCCATTACTGAATAACCCACACTGGAAACAGCAGAGGATAGATCCTCATCTGAGACTTGTTTTGGGTTATACGTAACAGTTGCCCTTTCTGTTGCCAGATTTACATTACAGGATTCAACTCCACCCAGTTTACCTACTGCTTTCTCAATAAGCCTTACACAGGAGGCACAATGCATGCCTTTTATAGAAAAGGTTTTAGTAATCATCTCACTATCACCTTTCCGTGAAACATATTCATTCCGCACTCAAATGGATACTCCCCCTCTTTTTGAGGGTTTAGCTCAACAGTCACTTTTTTGCCAAGGGGCAGATATTTTCTGATTTTAAAATCAGATAAAACAACTTCTTCTAGACAAGTTGAGGAATCTTTTCTGAAAAAATTTATTTTTGTAGTTTTTCCTTTGGGAATTGAGATAACTTGCGGATTGTAACCGCCTTCAACAGCTATATCTACCTCATTTTTAACAGCCACTTCCTTTTTTTCTTTTCTTAGAAGGAAAAACCAGTAAGTAAAAACTATTCCAAAGCTTCCTAAGGCAATTACCAATATTTTATCCAAACTCACAAGTTACTCCTTTCTAAAACATTCATGATTTCTGAGATGGCTTCTTTATTTTTGCCCTTTTTAATAGCATCTGAGGCACAAGTTTCCAGATGGTTTTTTAAAATTACCAAATCCGCTTCTTTTAAAGCTTTCTGTACAGCATTTGATTGATGCAATATATCAATACAATAATGACCGGACTGCGCCATTTGAATAACCTTGGCTAAATGGCCTTGGGCAATCTTTAATCTATGTAAAATTCGTTCGTGAGTATTTTTTGGTTTAAAAGCCATACTTGTCCTGAGTCTATTGAAGGATATCCCCCTATAGGGGATATAATAATACAATGAAAAATTAATGTCAAATTTTGGAATATCCTAGTTTTTCATACGAAGAACCTGAATTACAGCTTTTATAATATTTTCCTTTGTTAAACCAAACTTATTTAACAGTTCATCTGGTTTTCCAGATTCTCCAAAATGATCTTCTATACCTAAAATTTTTATTGGAACTGGGTAAAACTGAGAGACAAGCTCTGATACAGCTCCACCCAGTCCCCCACTTACTTGATGCTCTTCAACTGTAACTATTGCTCCTGTTTCTTCTGCAGCTTTCAAAATAGTTTTTTTATCAAGAGGTTTGACGGTGTGACAATTTATTACCCGGACAGAAATATTATGCGATTCAAGCTCTTTGGCTGCAAGTAAGGCTCTATAAACCATCTGCCCTGTGGCTATAACTACTACATCCGCACAGCGTCCTGAACTTGCCGAAGGATTTCCCTCATAAAAAACCTCAGCTTTGCCAATCTCAAATGAAGTTTGATCTGTGGTAATAACAGGGACTTTGTCTCTGGATAATCTTAAATAACAGGGTTTGTTGAGCTTGGCTATAGCAAGGGTTGCTTTTTTGGCCTCAATTGAATCAGCAGGAGAAATAACTACCATATTTGGCAACACCCTCATTAAAGCTAAATCTTCCAATGCCTGATGAGTTGCACCATCCGGACCTACAGAAATTCCAGCATGGGAGCCGATAATTTTTACTGGTTGGTCGTTGTAACAGATGGTTGTTCTGATCTGTTCCCAATTTCTTCCTGGGGAAAAGGTAGCATAAGATGTTGTAAATGGAATTTTGCCAACTGCTGCCATACCAGAGGCTACTGTTACTAAGTTTTGTTCTGCCACACCTACTTCTATATACCTGTCAGGAAACTTTTTCTTAAACTCCTCTATCCTAGTGCTTTCTGTTAAATCTGCACACAGTGCCACTATATTTTTATTTTCTTCCCCAGCAATCACCAGCCCTTCTCCAAACCCATTTCTGGAGGGAACTTGCTCAATATCTTCATCAAATAATTTAGGATTTAAAAATAAATCATTCATGTTCTGACCGAATCTTTCCTTGTAAAGTTCTTAGCTCTTTTAAGGCGATTTTTACCTGATCCTCTTTTGGTGGTTCACCCGCCATATTAGAAATTCCCGGAGGCGCTCCATGCCATTTAAAGTCATTTTCCATAAAATCCACTCCTTTGCCGGCAATAGTATGGGCAATGATGACTACCGGCTTATTAAAAATTGTCTTTGCTTGATTGCAAGCATCCACTATTTGGTTAAAGTTATGTCCATCGATTTCTAAAACATACCAGCCAAAAGCTTCGTACTTTTCCTTTAAAGGCTCCAGGGGCATAACTTCTTCGGTAAATCCGTCGATTTGGATATTATTTCTGTCAATAATTACTGTTAGATTATGTAACTTATACTTTCCAGCAAACATCACTGCTTCCCAGGTATTACCCTCCTGGTGCTCACCATCAGAGGTTAAACAATAAACCCACCATTTGACTCTTTCCATCAATCCCGCCATTGCCATTCCTGAAGCCTGAGACAAACCCGAGCCTAAGGGACCTGAGGTTGTTTCTAAACCTGGAAGTGATCGTCTGTGAGGATGTCCTTGTAAACGAGATCCTAGTTTTCTCAAACTTTTTAACTCTGATACAGGAAAATAACCGGCATGCGCCATACTAGCATATAAAACCGGACAGATATGACCATTTGATAAAACTAACCTGTCTCTTTGGTCCCAGTTGGGATTTTTTGGATCGTGGTTTAAGATATTAAAATACAAAGCTGTAAAAATATCCGCCATACCCAAAGGCCCGGCAGAATGACCGGATCCAGCTTCAACTAGCATTTTTATGATATCTTGGCGGATAGTATTTGCTTTAAGCTCTAAATCTTTGACTTGCTGGGCAGTTAACATAGTTACGTTTTTAGCGTAGCTAAAAAGGCAAGATTCTGCAAGCACAAAGTATAATTTGTCATACTGAACTGCGCAGAAGGTCCTTATTTTTTGAAGCTACTAAATTTTTGTGCTCTCCTCTTTTGATTTCTTCCTCGAATTCATTTATCGCTTTCAAAACCCCAGTTGGTGAATCAACAACTTTATATACCTTTAAATCTTCAGGGCGCAAAAACATATTTTCCTTAAAAGCCTCAATTATATTTTTCCAAAACTTACCATACAGTATTAAAGGCTTATGATGGCCAAAATAAAGTCGGGCCAGGCCCCATGCCATTCCAAACTCTGAAATAGTTCCTGTCCCTCCTTTAAACACTACATAAACCTGACCCTCTTTCATCAAACTTAAGGTCCTTTCTACGTAATTGTCGGTTTTTATCTCTTCGTCGAAGAGATTAGTTTTATCCCTACCTTCAAAATTATCCATATCTTTTGGATAAAGGGTTACTCCAACAACATGGCCTCCACCCAGCTTTGCACCTACCGTAGCTGCTTTCATGACTCCTGGGCCTCCACCATCAACTACTGTATAACCTGCTTCTGCAAGCTTGCGAGCCACTGCCACAACGCTTTTGTATAAAGAATCACTCTCTATTGAATCTGCATAACCAAATATGGCTACAGATTCAATGCTTTTAGCTTTTTTAATATCTTCTTTTTCAGCTTTTAACAGCTTCCCAAAGTCTTTCCAGATTTTCATCTAAATTTCCTTTCAGTAAAAATGAACCTACTATCAAACGGTCTACTCCTGCCTCAACCAGTTGTTTGGCGTTTTCATCTCTGACCGCCCCGTCTACAGCCAAGCTAACCTGCCAACCCCTTGCTTTAAATTGCCTGATTTTCTCTAAGGATTCAGGTATAAATGGCTTTCCCTGAAAACCTGGTTCAATCGCCATCATCAGTACACCTTCAATCTTACCTATATACTGCTCTATTTCAGAGAGCGGTGTTTGGTGATTGATTGCAATGCCTGTCTGTAAACCCTTTACCTCAATTGCCTTAATACATTCCAGTGTATCATCCTTTGCCTCAAGATGAAAAATGATCCTTGCAAAACCTGCTCTTGCAAGCTCATCTATCCATTCAAGAGGATTATCTACCATCAAGTGTGCCTCTTTTTTTAACTGAATTGATTGATTTGCTAGCTGTGATGGGGTAATTGTTTGATTTGGAACAAATTTATTGTCTGCAAAGTCAATATGTACCCAACCGTCTTTTAAAGCATCAGATGATTGAATTTTATCTAAATCCTGCCCGAAGGCTTCTTCTGTTGTTGCCAGAACCGCAGGAATAATCTGAACCATCTATAAATTTTCCTCGATCTGCTTAATTTTATTTACTCTTCTTACATGACGCTCTTCACCGCTAGATTTAGTGTTTAACCACTTCTTTATAACATCAAAGGCTTGTTGCTCGGTTAAAAAGCTTGCTCCAAGAGAGAGTACGTTTGCATGATTATGTTCACGAGTAAGCCTCACCATCTCAAAAGGATCTGCACTTTCTCTACCTGAAGCATCCACTGCCTTTACTGGTAATACTGGGCCATAAAACAAAGCAGCTCTGACGTTTTTATACTTATTGGCCACCATCGCCTCACCCTGCCCGGAATTTCCAAAAATAATAGCCACACCTTGGGGATCCTGAGAAACTTTTTTGGCAGCAACAGAAATAAAATCCGGATAATCGTCGTTTTTATCAAACTCAAACGCTCCACAATCCTCTACCTCGTAACCCTCTTTTTGTAGAAATTCCTTTACTTTCTCTTTTAACTCAAACCCGGCATGATCAGTTGCCAAATACACCATAAACTTATTTTAAAGTGTAGATGATAAATTGTAAATTGTTTAACTTGATCCACTACGATCCAGTTGACTAAATATAATAAAGCTTGTATTAATATATATGCCTATTTTTTAGTAGGTTTTCAAGAAATCCCGCTTTGTGCGGGATTTTTTGTGGATTTAAAGAAGCTTAAACAGGAAATAGTTGATGATAGACAAAACTATACTAAATAAAAATGCCCACAAAAATCCATCTACCCTAAAACCTGGAACAATCGAAGCAGCAAGCAGAATTAATAAGCCATTAATAACTAAAGTAAACAATCCTAAGGTAAGCAAGTTAATGGGAAGAGTTAAGAGCAAAATTACAGGTTTTAAAGACGCATTAATAATTCCCAGAACCAGTGCCACAATCAAGGCTGCAAATATTCCGGAAACATGAACCCCAGGCAGGATATAAGCTGCTGATAAAACTGCCAATCCGCTTATTAGCCAATGAATTAAAATCCTCATCTAAATCAATAGTATCTCTACTAAGTTATTAAAATCAAGTATTATCAGCTCTCGCCTAGATCCTTTTTTAGTAATTTAAGCGCTTCTTTTTTTGCATCCTCAACACTCATTCCTTGGGACTTTGCCGCTTCTTCAAAGGTTTTGTTGGTAATTGATTTACCCTTTGGGTCTAGTCCCGCATTTCCTTTACCCATATCATCATCTGGCATTCCACAACCACAGTTGTAACACATAACTTTTCACCTCCTATTCGAAATATTTTTACATGAAAAATATCTCTTATCATTAAAATAAATTACTTTGTATAATCAAATGATAACAATGATCAACTTTTTTAAAAATTATCTGGTTATAACAGTATTTTTTCTCACAATCATTATAATATATACTTACAACTTACCTAATGCCTTTTTGCTGACTACTGACTTTGGCAGAGACATGTACCATTCTTTGCGGATTACCCAGGCAGATTTAGTGCTAATTGGCCCAAAGATGAATTTTGGCGGGTATTATGCAGGGCCTTACTTTTACTATTTACTTGCTCCAGTTTTACTTTTAAGCAACTACAGTATTGGTGCTGTTTTATATTCTCATGCAATCCTCTTTTCCATAGCTGTGAGCTTTTTATACATTACAATTTCAAAAAAAATTGGTGTTTGGCAAGCAACTCTTGCTTGCTTAACTATTGTCCTTTTACCATTTTTTGTCTTGAGCGCAAGACATCCCAGCAATGGTTATACTTACTTTCCATTTTTGCTGATTTTTGCCACATTAGTATTTTTCTATAGTTATAGAAGCAAGATAGCAATTTTTTTACTGGGAGTTTTGGCTGGAATAATTGTAAATATTCATCCGGCAAGTATCTTTCCAACTTTTTTTATTTCTTGTTACCTTCTATATTGTATAAAAGTTAAGAAAACCTTCTTCTACTTTCTTTTTGGAGCACTTATTACTTTTTTACCTTTAGTTGCCTTTGAAATAAAACATGGCTTTATAATGACCAGGGATACATTCATCAACAACTCTTTGAGCTCATATATAAATAGTCCAAACAAACCTCAACTTGCTCTACATTCTAATAAACTTATTAGTATATCCTTCTATCTGCTTGATAAGTTTAAAGAATTTACCAACTTTAACTTTATTGGTTTTTTAGTACTACCATTTTTGGTTATCGCTTATCAGCTAAAAACTTTAAAAGAAAAGCGCAAAGGCATTTTTAAACAGAATGTTTTTTTGTTTATTTGTTTAATACTGAGTTTGAGTTTGTTGTTTCCTTTAATGTTTTTCCATTATGAAAACCACTATTTATTTGGGGTAATGTTTTTTATCTCTTTTGCAAGTGTACTAATAATTTTAAACTCCCACTTCTTTTATGTACTTGCTATCTTTGTACTAATAAATATCTTTTATTTCCCAATTGGTTTATATAAAGATTCTGATGGATTGGTTGAAAAAATAGACCAAGCTGTTAAATATTCAATAGAAAAAAAATTAGTAAACAAAGACAGGGGATTTAATTTAATTAGAGTTGCTGATGCTTATGCCAAAGTTCCAACGGGATTTGAATACCGGTTTTTCTTTAGAAAATATGGCTTTTACCCAAACTCAGAATATGATTATAGAAGTGCAGGTACTTTATTAATTTTTGCTGAAACTCCTTTTTACGATATCGATAAGTTTAAAATGTGGGCAACTGAAGAATTTGGACGGGAATATTTTAAAGATAGAGGAGTTTTTAAAATGGAAAATATTATTATCTATAAAATCAGCAAATAAATGTATCCGCAAATAAGATATTTTCTTTTTATTTTTGTTTTAATACTTCTTTTTGTAACCGGGCAAGCATATAAAAACGTAATTTTTTCAACTAAGTTTGTAGACGAAGAATATAATTTTGCCATTGGAAAATATTTGGCAAAAGGAGAAATTTTATATGATGACATTATCACAAACCATCAACCTGTCACTCATATATTAAGCGGCCTGCTGCAGAAAAAGGAAAATCCAGACACAACTTATGCATTAATCAAAAGTCAAAGAACAGCCATTATAAACTGGTCAGCAATTTGGTCTATTATATTAGTCTTCTATTTTGGGCTTGCCGGACTAATCTTTGTTTTCATTTACGAGCTTACTAAAATCCATTTCTATGGTAATCTTTTTTTAGCAGAAACAATTGTTGTCTATCCGCTGGTGTTTTTAATAGGACTATCTATTTTTAGAAAAATTCCATTAAGAGCTTTTGAATTATTTTTTTCAGGAAGCCTTATTGCCTTTTTGACTTTGACATTAGGTCCAATTTATCCGGCAATATTTTTTCTTACCCTTCTTTTTTTAATCAACTCTAAAAAATCACTTATTTTTGGATTATCTGGAGCCTTCGCATTTTTTCTACTAGTGCTTCCCTTTATAAATATACCTGGTTTCTTCCAGCATTATTTTTTTGGTAACTTAGAAAATATGGTACCCCAAACCAAAGAGTATTGGATCAGCGCTATAACACAATCATTTGCCTCACCTATACTTTCATTTCAAGACAGCAGTCCAAATGATAATTTAAAATTAATAAGAATTCTTTCTATTACTTTGATATTAAACCTTGTATATTTTCTTTTTAAAAGAAAGTTTTTTCTAACAGTTACAATCATTATTCTTTCAGGGCTTCTTAATCTACGCTTTATCCGTCCAGGAGAAGGTCATGCTGGAGGTTTTCATCTTTTACCCTGGTATGCTTCTTTGGTTTTTATTACATCTGTTTTATTGTTACATAATACCGAGCAGTCCTTCGGTCTGAGGACTCAGGATCGAAGACTTACTGCGCGGTTACAACTTGGTAACAAGAACTTTCGCTTGCGATACCTCGCAGCTCTGCTGCAGGGTAGTTCATTTGTAAAACAGATTAAGAGTAATTCATCACTGTTTTTCAAAGGATTAAACATTCTACTTTTTGTGATTGCTTTAAATTTAAGTTTTTCGTATGCAAAACAAAATCTTTTTATCCAAAAGGATGCCAAGAAAGATTTTGAGGTATTCTTTTCAAACCATACAAAAATCGGAGAAAGTATAAAAAATTTAAAAAAGCCCGGAGATACATTGTTTGTTTTTCCTGATGCTTGGTTAGTTTATTGGCAATCAGACATCGATCATTTACCTAAACTGTTTGGTTACTACACTTGGATGTCAGGTATTCCTAAACTGCAAAAGCAGGTAAATTATGCATTTATCAATTTTCCTCCAACCTTTTATTACTGTGAGGGTTGCGAAGGTGTAGATTTATATAAATATCTTAATAAGTACACGGAGGCAAAAGGTTATGAAGGCAAAAAAAATCTCTATATTCTTCCTAGAGAAAATACAAACTAATAACCTAATGAATCTACCACAAACTTAAGGCTTTGCGGTAGTTAATTCTAATTTAAGCTTTTTAACATAGTTGATAAGTTGCAAATAACTATTATCATTTTGAAGAATTAGGCTCAAAATAGCCTTAAAAATGTGTAAGCGCGCTTACACATTTTGTACCCACGCGTAGGTATTATCTTCCTTGTTTTGACGGTATATATGCAGATTTTTCTACTTGACAACGAAGTTGTATAAGCTGTACTATTTGAACAACTGTTCAAGTATTATGAATAAGTATAGCCAGATCAAAAGAGAGTTGAAAAATAAGAAAGAGCTTATATCTTGCGCACAACAGCTTGGGGTTGTAGGTGATGCAACAAGATTAAAAATTTGTTACCTCCTCTGTCATTATCCAGAAGTTAGCGTTGGTGAAATGGCAGAAATTTTGGATACTTCTGTATCTGTTGTTTCCCATAGCGTTAAGAGGCTTTTAGATCTAAATTTGGTACGGAGAAGAAAAGAAGCACAAACAGTTTACTACTCTCTAACAGCTAATGATTTTACTAAAACTTTAAGGAACTTTATTACATAAACATGGAACAATACGACTTAATTGTTATTGGTGGTGGAGCAGGAGCATTTTCAGCAGCTATTAAAACCAACGAGCTTGGTGCTAAAACCTTAATGGTCAATAAGGGACTGCCGCTTGGTGGTACCTGTGTTAATGTTGGTTGTGTTCCCTCTAAAACGCTTCTATGGGCGGGAGAAATCATGCACCTGGCTAAAAACCACAATATTCCAGGAATTGATATAGAGGTTAAAAACTTTGATTTTGCAACAGTTTTACAACACGAGCTTGATCTTGTTGATAAGTTACGCACAGAAAAGTACGAAAAGGTACTTGAGTCTTTAGAGCATGTCACCCATATCGAAGGTAAGGCAAGTTTCCTGTCTCCAAACGAAGTGGAAGTTAATGGTCAATCTTACCAAGGGAAGAAATTTATCATTGCAGCAGGTTCAACAGCTACAGTACCCCTGATAGAGGGAATTAAAGAAGTAGGATATTTAACTCACATTAAGGCCCTGCAGATTAAAAAGCAACCTGGGGAATTAATTGTAGTTGGTGCAGGACCATTAGGTTTAGAGTTTGCACAAATGTACTCAAGATTCGGCACTAAAGTAACAATTCTACAAAGAAGCGATTCTATATTTCCTCCGGCAGAAAGAGAACTAACTGATAAATTAGCAGAAATTCTTACCAATGAAGGAATAATTATTAGAACCGACGTACAAGTGCAGTCTGCCAGTAGAGAAGGAGATAAAAAGATACTTACTTACATAGTTGACGGTAAACAGGAGCAGGTTCAAGCGGATGAAATATTACTCGCAACAGGTAAAACTCCCAATACCGAAAGATTAGCTCTTGATAAAGCAGATGTTGAGGTGGATGAGAAACAAGCTATAAAGGTAAGCGCTCAATTTCAAACATCACAACCTCATATTTATGCAGTGGGTGATGTAATAAATTTACCAATTAGACAAGAACCAACAGCAGGTAAAGAAGGTACCTTAGCGGCAGAAAATGCCCTAAAGAATACACAAAACAGTATTGATTATCACTGTGTACCTTGGACTATCTTTACAGACCCGCAACTGGCAGGTGTTGGATTTGCAGAAGAACAAGAGGTTAAGCAAATAGGCAGTTGTTTATGCCGTACTATTTCTTTTGCTGATGTTCCCAAGGCTCATATTACTGGCAGGACAGAGGGATTAATTAAAATGGTTATTCATCCCCAGACAAAAATAATTCTTGGGGTGCATATCCTGGCTCCTAATGCAGGTGACCTGATTGCTCAGGCGATGTGGTTAGTTAAAAATAAAAATACTGTTGATGATGTAGTTTCCTCCTTACCGATGTTTCCCACACTTTCAGAAGCTATTAAAATTGCCGCCTTGTCCTTTACTAAGGATATTTCTAAATTGAGTTGTTGTGTTTAACAGCAAGACTTTGTATTCTGCTGGCAGCAGATTTTTGTGGAAGTATTTCCTTCAGCAATGTGTTTTCCTGGTTCTTCATCAAAACTTTTCTTACAGTTTTCAGAACAAAAATAAACAAGTTTGCGATCCTTCGGATCTAAATACTTTTCACCTTTGTATTCCGAAGAATACTTAGCTTTATTTTTGATTACCTTCAATTTACAAATAGGGTCTGTAACACCTTGTAAAAATCCAAACATAAATTTACCTCCTTTCATCACTCAATCTAATTTTGCTCGTCTTAGCAACAAAGCATTAAAGACAACAATAATCGAGGATGCACTCATAAGTAAAGCCGAGCGTACCGGTCAGGGCCCGTTTGATCCTTATATCCACTTGTACTATATTGTCTCACACTGAGCCTAAATGAGACAAATGAGACACTATAACGGAGATGTTTAGAAGAGTTGCGGAAAATGATGATAGTGGCAGAACAATACAAAAATGGTTTGACGAAATAGGCTTTACTACCAGATCAGGTAAAAAGGTAGGCCTCAGTCTGATTTATATAGAGAATTTGAATATCCGGTTAATAGCGGAACTTGGTATATAAGGATTTACTAATCTGCGGCAGCTGCGGTACCAGTTTTACTGCTCAGGATAGATATAGGAAAAGAAAACTCAGAGATCCCAGATACCATATTTACTATAACTGCACTAAAACTAGAGATCCTAATTGCCAGGAACCATACATAACTGAGGAAAAACTCATTAAGGAATTAGTCAAATACTGAACTTTACCAGCATGGCTCATCCTCAGATGATTAAATATACAGAGAAGATTAAATTAGACATGGAGCAATATAAAAAGATGCGGGAGCAGATACTGCTTCAGCAAAATATTGATCCTGACAAGACCGAGTTTGATATTCGGGAATACGCTAAACACGTCCTCTATTACGGATTATTACCTGAAAAAAGGGAAATAATTAAAGCATTAGGGGGAATGATCTACATTCACAACCAATTTGTCTGTTCAGCTCCATCAAGGTAATCGATACAAAACCCGGTTCAAATCCTAACTTGTTTCACCAAATGATTGTAAAACAGACTGGGAATTAGATTGTACTAATCCAGCAAAGAATTCAGTAGAATGGATACAGAGGTAAATTTATTTAGCTATGGACTATGCTTGGCACACAAAAAAAGTAAATGATATTTTTGGAATCCTTCATTCAAACGAAAATGGTTTAAGTAAGGAAGAAGTAAAAGCCCGTCTTGAAAAATACGGACCAAATAAATTACCAGATGCAAAGATAGACAGTTTATTAATTATCTTTCTTCGGCAATTTCAAAGCCCTCTTATTTATACACAATCCAGGAAGGTAAGGCACAAAATACCTTACTTGCTTTAAAGAAATTTGCTGAAACTAATACTAAGGTACTTCGTGATGGTAGAGAGTTTGTAATCCCTGATTATGAGGTCGTACCTGGGGATGTAATTATCTTACAGGAAGGAGATAAAGTACCAGCCGATGCCAGAATAATTGAATCTAACAACCTCACGGTTAATGAAGCTGCCATGACTGGTGAGTCGCAACCAGTACATAAATTTGATGAGGTATTGTCTACTGCAAATTTACCAACTGCTGACCAAAAGAATATGGTTTTTAAGGGAACTAATGTTGTGACTGGTAATGGAAAAGCGGTTGTTGTTGCCATAGGCCTAGAGACGGTTTTGGGTAAAATTTCAAAAGAGATAGCTGTAATCAACACAGAAATCCCTCTTAAAGCCAATATCCGTTACCTCACCAGGCTAATTATTGCCACTGTTGCAGTAGTGTGCACTTCAATATTTATACTGGGAATTTTCTTAGGCCATTCAGTAAGAGAAATGTTTACCACAGTTGTGTCTTTAGCAGTATCCATTATCCCTGAGGGGCTGCCAATTGTGATGACATTAGTCTTAGCAACAGGAGTCTGGAGGATGAGTAAACGAAATGCTTTAGTTAAAAAACTCCAAGCAGTTGAAGCATTGGGACAAGCCAGGGTAATAGCAGTTGATAAAACAGGCACACTTACCAAAAACGAGATTCTATTACAAAAGGTCTATGTGGAAGGAAAAACATTTAGTGTAAGTGGCGAGGGCTATAAACCAGAAGGAGAAGTAATTTTAAATGACAGTAAAATTGACCCTCTTAATCATCCAGAGTTGCTTCTTGCAGGAAAGATGGCTGCTTTTGTTACCAATAATGGTGTTGTTTTCGACAAAGAGGCAAAGCAGTGGCAGGCAACTGGCGATCCAACAGAATCCTCGCTCTCTGTTTTTGCTCAAAAGGTGGGATTTCAAAGGCAAGTTTTAGAGAAAGAATCTCCCAGACTGTCTGAAATACCATTTGATTACAAAAATAAATATCATGCAGTATCACATAAAATTGATGGACATGTTGCGTTGACTGTTCTTGGTGCCCCTGAAAAGATTTTAGAAATTACTACTAAAATCTGGCATGAAGGTAAATCTCATCCTTTATCCCAGGAAAAGAAAAAAGAGCTTGAGGCAGAGTTGGTAAAGATGTCCCAGGAAGGTTTAAGAGTTTTAGCTTTTGCTTTGAAAGATAGTGTCAGTGATGATATTAAGCCTAAAGATGTGGAAGGACTTACCTTTGTAGGATTCTTTGGGCTAAAAGATACACTTCGCTCGGAAGTTCATGATGCTATGCAAAAAGCTATTTCAGCTGGAATTAAGGTAGTAATGATTACTGGAGATCACAAAATAACGGCTGAAGCTATAGCCAGAGAAGCTGGAATTTATAAAGAAGGAGATACTATCCTGACAGGAGAGGATATAGATTCACTGTCAGATGACGAATTTGCAGATATGCTCTCTAAAGTGTCAGTTTTTGCCAGAGTTACACCGGACCATAAGCTAAAGATTGTCAGGGCATATAAAAGAAAAGGTGTGATTGTAGCTATGACCGGAGATGGGGTAAATGATGCTCCGTCATTAGTTGCAGCAGACTTGGGAGTGTCTATGGGTAAGATTGGCACTGAAGTAGCCAAGGAAGCCTCGGATATAGTTTTACTTGATGATAACTTTGCCAGTATTATTGCAGCTATTGAGGAAGGCAGGAGTATTTATAAGACGATAAAGAAGGTTATTTTATATCTCTTTTCCACCAGCTTTGGAGAGGTATTGACTATCACCGGAGCATTACTGCTGGGGTTCCCCTTACCAATTTTAGCAGCTCAAATTATCTGGCTAAATCTTGTTACAGATGGTTTCTTAACTGTATCTTTAGCCATGGAACCAAAAGAAGAAGGTTTATTGAAAGGAACTTTTGAACATCCTAAAAAGTATTTGATTGATGGATTAACCATACAAAGAATGTTTTTGATGGCAATACCAATGATGATAGGGACACTGTTTCTTTTCAAAGGCTATTATCAACAGGATATAGTGAAAGCCTGGACAATGTCACTTACAGTGTTAGCGGTTTTCCAATGGTTCAATGCCTGGAATTGCAGACATGAAAGCAAATCTATTTTTCAATTAAATCCGTTTTCAAATAGGTTTTTAATTGGTGCTACCATAACTGTTATTGTTCTTCAGTTGCTTGCTATTTACACACCATTCATGCAAAAGATACTTAAGACAACTGCCCTTGATTTATCTGATTGGCTAATAATGATACCCATTGCTTCATCAATTTTGATAGTTGAGGAAATCAGGAAATTTATTTACCGGCAGAAAATAGTATACTAGACTTAAATGGAAACTTTATTGCTGCTTCCCCTATTGTTGTTTTTTTTCTATTCCATCAAACAGGTCAATCAATATGAGCGTGGGGTCAAATTCAGATTTGGTAAATATGTGGGACTGATGGAGCCCGGCTGGAGGCTTGTCTGGCCAATTATAGAGTCCTGGACAAGGATAGATATAAGGGTAAAGGCGGTTGATGTGCCTGATCAGGAAGCCATCACCCGTGATAATGTTTCCGCTAAGGTTAATGCTGTGATTTATTACCGTATTAGTTTAGCCAACAAGGCAGTGATTGAAGTGGAAGATTTTTTCTATGCCGTATCTCAACTGGCACAAACCACCATGCGGAATGTGGTGGGTGAGACTTCCCTTGACGACCTTTTATCCAAAAGAAACGAGGTGGCAGATAAAATACAAAAGATTATAGATAAAGCAACAGACCCCTGGGGGATAAAAGTGGAATCTGTGGAACTAAAAGATATTATCCTGCCGGATGAAATGAAACGTGTTATTGCAAGGCAGGCAGAGGCGGAAAGGGAAAGAAGGGCGATCATTATCCGGGCGGAAGGGGAAAAAGCCGCAGCGGAAAATATTGCTTTGGCAGCAGGAAAACTTGCCAAGACTGCGGGCGGTTTGCATGTCAGGACCCTGCAAACTTTAAGCGAGCTCTCTGCCGATAAGAATAATACTATTGTATTTGTCACTCCCCTGGAAATACTCCGGGCCTTCGAAGGTTTTGTCAAAAGAGCATCTAAAAAATAATCGTTGACAGAAATTTTAATGTTTGGTAGTGTATTAACAATGTCAAATCTAGCTGATGATTTAAAAAATGCTCTATCCTCTGTAATTTCAGGTGCTGGTAATGTTGCCTCAACTGTTCAAGATGTAGCAAAAGAAAATGTTGTACAGCTTCTTCAAGGAGCAGGAGATGTGGCTACCACAGGACTTAAAACTGTTGATGATGTGGTAGGTGAAGGTTTGGAAACTATCTCCCAAACAGGAGCTTCCTTAACTGATGGGGTTACAGGTTTGGTAAGAGGGGTAGTTGATGGAGTAAAAGACACAGGAGTAAATGCCACAGAAGCGGCAGGGGAAGCAGCCTCACAGGCTGTTAAAACTGCTTCCAAAGTTGGTGGAGATGTAGGAGAAGTGGCTATTTCCTCTGTTGAAGGAGCAATTAAAGCAGCAGGTGATATTGGTGCGGATTCAGGAGAACTGGCCAAGAGTGCAGTAATGGGAACTCTTAAAGCAGCAGATGAAATAGGATCAGAAGCAGGCGGCATTGTCAGAAAAGCTCTCCTTAATGCTGCTGCTTTGCCACATGATATTATTGATGCTCTCCTCACCGGCAAAACAGAGTAATTTCAACACTTTCCTATTGACAAATATCATAAACTAAACTAAATTAAAAATAGCTCTATGGCGTAAGCTGTAGGGTTAGAGGAATTCTAGCAATAGAATCTCTTGGGATTAGACCTCAGCAATGGGGTCTTTTCTTTGTTTAGGCCGTCAGCATCCGGACTATGCCTCAATATCCGAGTTTTGAGGGTATTTTGGCCGTCCGAAAGTTTAGTTCAGAAATGGCGGGTTTAGCAAGCCTAATCAGTCTAAATAGGCATTCCGGTCACTTTGGGGTGCCCTACTTGGCTGCGGGACTTGGATTCGGACCAAGATAGACAGATCCAGAATCTGTCGTCCTACCATTGAACGATCCCGCAATATACAGGCGTGAAATTACGTTTTTTGCGATAGCAAAAAAGGCAAGGTTTTGCGAGTGCGAAGTATAATATACCACAGTTTTATATATGGGATTTAAATTATTTAGGGTATTTACGAAGGTAATAACCTGAAATCATTGCTGAAGCAGAAAAGATTCCCACTAAACCAATAGGAAAGCCGGTGTTTGGTAAATTCTGAACACTAGAATCACCCATTTGCCCGGATTCTGTTGATACACCTGGTTCACCTGTAGGAGAAGGTGTTGGGCTCGGTTGAAACTGCTGTACAGGACGCGTGGCCTGCTGATTTTGCTTTGGCTGATCTTTTTTATCAGTTGTAAACCTGCCGGTTATTAGGAAATATCCAACTACTATTGCCGCAAGTACTAAACCTGCAGTAATAAGTCTTAGCCAACGACTGTCTTCCATGAGGCTAATTCTAACACAAGATATTTAAATTAACAAGCCTGTAAAAAATTAAAATAGGTTGTTTGCTATTTCTACTCTTTTTATGGTCTCTTCTTCTCCTAGCAGTTGAATGCTTTCAAACAAAGGAGGAGTCACGCTCTTGCCTGAAATAGTTATTCTTATAAGCTGAAACATTTGGGTGGTATTAAGACCAAGTTTTTCTGCCAACTCTCTAAAGGACCTTTCAAAATCTTGTGCACTCCAAGGCCTAGAGGCTTTTTCCAAAGTGCTTTTAATCTCGGATAAAAACATTGGGAGCTGGGCCTTTTTATCCCCCACTACTTGCTCAAAAATTACTTTTTCATATTCTGGTTTGCCGAATAAAAAGTCTGTCAGAGGAATAAAATCTGATAATTTTTTGATTCTTTCCTTTATTAAGGGCACTACCGGTGCAATTTTTTCCCTGGCCGGATGGTCAACCAGGAAATCTTGCAGTCTTTCTGTTAACTCCTCATCTGATAACTTGCGGATATACTCCCCGTTTATCCAATCAAGTTTCTGCTGGTTCCAGGCACTAGCAGAACTGTTCATATCTTTAATATCAAATTTTTCTATTAACTCAGCAATATCAAATATTTCCTTTCCCTCAGGATGAGTCCAACCTAGCAGGGCTAAATAATTAATTAAGGACTCCGGCAAATAACCGTCTTTTTTATACTCCTCAACAGAAGTTGAGCCGGTTCTTTTGGAAAGCTTTCCTTGCCTGTCCTGATTTAAAATCATTGGATAATGAGCATATTGCGGAGGAGTTGCCCCTAAGGCTTCAAAAAAAAGAATTTGCTTAGGAGTATTTGATATATGGTCATCTCCTCTTATCACCTGTGTAATTTTCATATCCCAATCATCAACAACAACTGCAAAGTTGTACAAAGGAATACCATTTTGCCTCATTATTACCATATCCCCTAAAAGAGCTGAGTCAAACTTAACTGTATGATGAATTAAATCCTCATACTCAACAACGCCTCTATCTTCTGGTAACTTAAACCGCACCACAAAAGGAATACCCTCTTTTTTCTTTGCTTCTACCTCTTTTATAGTTAGATTGCGGCACTTACCAGAGTAAACCTGCGGAAGATGTGCTTTGGCTTGATTTTCCCTTTCCTGTTCAAGCTCTTCTTTAGTACAAAAGCAGAAATAGGCCTTATCCTCAGAAATCAGCTTATCTGTAACCTCTTGATATAGTTTTAACCTATCCATCTGATGGAATGGACCCTCATCCCATTCAAAACCCAACCATTTTAGTCCGTTGATAATATTTTCTTCATACTCTTTTGTAGAACGCCCTCTATCAGTATCCTCTATTCTTAAAACAAACTCACCGCCGCTACCCTTTTTTGCCAATACAAAGGGCCAAAGAGTTGCAAAAGCTGTGCCTAAATGTAGGTTGCCTGTTGGAGATGGTGCCATTCTTGTTTTCACTCTCATATGTTAAGTATTATATCAGCCTCCTTTATTTTCTGTATAATAACAGTATATATAATCGTAATGAACTCCGTTAGAAACATGAATAGACTATGACACTTACACAAACTGCCATTTTAACCAAAAACCTAATTTTAATTTCTGCAATTACTCTTTTTGTAGGTATTGTTAGTTTTAGTGGGTACAAGATTTGGTATAACTTTTATTATTTACCAAGCCTTCCTCCGGTTGAGGAAAAACCAGATACCAAGTTTGGCATTTTGCCATACCCTAAACTCCCTACCTCAGATATTTCATCTTCAAATTTTTCTTATTCTTTGGATACTACCACTGGTGGATTTCCTAAATTTGAAAAGATAATGAAAGTCTACTTCATACCACAACCGTATACCTCTTTCTTATCAGGTGATAAAACCAAGAGTTTGGCAAAAAAGTTTGGAATCAATTCTGAGCCTAAAATCCAATCTGAAACAGAATACTTGTTCTCACAAGACAATCAAAGCTTAACGGTAAATCTTGATTCAGGTAACTTTACTTACAAAAATGAGGCGACCAAATCATCAGAACAAAAAATAACTGAATCTGACCAGCAACTTGTTTTAAACTTTAAAAGCTTTTTACTGGCTCTAGACCTACCTGATAGCTCTTTGCAAAATGGCAGGTCAAAAGTTAACTTTTTAAAAATAGAGGGTGAGGATTTTACCATATCTGACTCTCAATCTGATGCTCAAGCCGCTCAAGTGTCTTTATGGCCTGAGGATATAGACAAAATACCTGTTATTTCTGAACAAACATCTGTCTCTTTGGTAAACGCCGTTATCAAAGATAACGGAAAAAACCTGCAGGATTATTTTGAGCTTGATTATAAATTCTGGCCAATTGATAAAACTACCTTTGCCACATACCCTGTCAAAACCGGTCAACAAGCCTTTGAAGATTTACAATCAGGTAAAGGAATTATTATTTCAAAACCTAAAAAAGCAAAAGTATCGATCACCTCCGTTTCTTTGGCATATTATTCTTCAAAAGAATTTTCTTCTTATCTGCAACCAATTTTTATGTTTGAAGGTCCGGAGTTTGTAGCTTTGGTACCTGCTATTACTGAACAATTCCTTGATCAGACCAGGTGAAATTTTGGTAAGCCCATTCAATTAAATTTGTTGACTCTCCGAACCTATCTTCGCTTCCCAGCACAACAACTAGTATTTTATGACCCTTTCTATCAACCAATGTGACCAAGTTTTCTTTGGCCTGTTCGGTATAGCCAGTTTTGACCCCTAGTACCCCTGAGACTTGAGATAAAAGTTTATTTAGGTTATGCAGTTGGTGTTTATACTTTTTGTCCCAGGAAAAAACTTCTGTGTCTTTGGTGGAAAACACCCTTGTCAGGTTAGAGTTTTTTAAAGATTCCTCAGTAATTTTTGCTAAATCAAAAGCAGAGGAGAAGTGATTGGAGCTATCAAATCCAGCTGGGTTATCAAAATGGGTGTTTTTTAAGTTTAGCTGGGCAACCTTTTTATTCATTGCTGATACAAACCCCACTACCCCACCTGGATAGTTCTCAGCAATAGCAAATGCTGCATCATTACCAGAGTTCAAAAGCATCCCGTAAAGTAAAGACCTAAATGAAATCACCTCACCTTTATAAAGCCCTGTTGTTGAACCACCAATACTGGCTGCTTGACTCACTGTTAAAACAGTGTTCTGAGCAAAATACTCACTTGAGGTTAGCGCTGTCATTATTTTGGTAGTTGAGGCAATAGGGAGTCTACTACTGGCATTTTTTTGATAAAGAACGCTTCCTGAGGTTAAATCTTTAACAAGCACTGCTTTGGCACTATAAAAAGGAACCTGGATATTGAGGCTTATAGGAGGAAGGTTAATTTTACTTACCCCCGCTACATCAGAGTTATTAGCTGGAACCTGATAAGAAATAAGCAAATCTTGGGTTGATTGCACAGCAATGGGTAAAATAGTAATAAATAAGATGCTACTTAATACTAAGACAGCAGAGTAAAAATAATGCTTCATCTGAGAAACTATAAATCTATTTGGAATTTTTTATGCTACTCTTTTTTAGAGAGTCTTACATCAACCCGTTCCATATCTCTTGGATATAAACTGGCTTCCCTAATGTTTTCTAAACCTAGAAGTAGCTTTGTTAACCTTTCCATTCCATAAGAGAAACCGCCTTCAGGAGGCATACCATATTTAAAAGCCTGAAGATACATTTCAAAATCTTTTGGATCCATCCCTCTTTTTTGAATAGACTGAGCCAGCATTTCAAAATCATTGATCCTTTGACTACCAGACAATATTTCAGTGCCTCTAAAAAGCAAGTCATAGCTTAGACTGTACTGGGGATCTTGTGGATCAGGGTGGGTATAAAATGGTTTTGCCATCATTGGAAAATGAGTAATTGTTACAAAATCGCTATTATGTTTTTCTAAGGCCCATTTGCAAATATCAACTTCATCTTGCGGGGTTAAATCCTTTTCTTTTCTGTTGTCTCTTTTGAATTCTTTAAAAATTATTTCTTGTGCTTCTCTTAACCTTAATCGAGGAATTTTGCCTGTGGCAAGCTTTGATACTTTAAACTCTTCTAAAATATGAGGATATTTTTCTTGCACAAAGGTCAGCATTTCTACAGCTATTTCTTCCAGCAAATTTAGCAAATCCTGAAAATCAACAAAACCAAATTCACAATCCATTTGGGTAGTTTCTGATAAGTGTCTGGTGGTAACCGAAGGCTCAGCTCTATAGGCATGGGCTATGGTAAAAACTCTTTCAAAAACAGGTATTAGCATTTGTTTATAGAGTTGAGGAGACTGAGTCATAAACGCTTTATGACCATAATAATCGACTTTAAAAACCTCTGCTCCACCCTCAGTTGAAGAGGCTGCTATAGTTGGAACAATAATTTCTATACAATCTCTTTTTAGACAGGCTTTTCTAAATCCTTCTAGAATGGCTGATTGAACTTTGAAAATATCTTTTATCTTTGGATGTCTTAGTGTTAAAGACCGGTAATCTAAAAGGGTTGGGAGCTGTAAATCTAAATCTTTTCCTCCCATGTCAAATGGCAGTTCAGCAGCTTTAGATAAAACCTTTATCTCTTCTGAGTAAATTTCTATCTCTCCAGTGGGTATATTTTTATTTACTAAGTTTTCTGGCCTCTTGTTTACCTTACCTGTTATACATACAACATCTTGTGGATGCAGACCTGCTCCTTTTCCTCCACCTAAAACAACTTGGATTTGTCCACTTCTGTCAACAATATCAATAAAAGTAATCTTCCCATGATCCCTTTTTGTTTGTACAAAACCACAAATCTTGACATCCTCTCCCGTTTTTTCAATACAATCTAAGATTAAAGTTCTGTTCATGCTTGCATAATATCAGGCGGGACCAACTATTGACAAGCAGCTATTATTAGGTATAAAATACTTTAAATACTCTAGGTTATATGAATAAAACTATAGTTTTAAATATTCAAAGTGTTATTATTTGCTTTACCTATCTCCTATGGGTGCGCCTTATTATGGGCACTTTAAGGGGAGGTCAGATTAGGTAAAACCTAATAACCCTAAAAAAAGGAGACCTCCCAAAAGGGAGGTTTTTTTATGGCAAATACTATAGATCAGGAAAAACAATTTAAATTACCGGAAGGATATAAAGCTCCTACAAAAGCCGGAATAATTGAAAATATTAAGGGAACAGGCTTCTCTTTTAAAGGAGAGGAGGTTCCATGGGGTATAGCTATAGAACCAACTGTATTACCGGTAAAACTTGGGGAAGAGATAAATCAGTTAGGCGAAGTTTTAGTTAACGCATATAACTTTTCCACTTGGCTGTTAAAACATGGTCCGGTAAGAGAAAGAGCATTGGCAGAAAGATTTGTCAAAGCCCAGGTTCCACCCCATATTCCATCCGCTCCAGAATCCTTAGATAACAGGAGAGGTATAACTTTAATGAGACCTGATCTGGTTATAGCTTCGGAAAGACAACCCAATGGAAGCTGGACTCTTACTGGAGGGATTGCCGAGGTCGAGACACGCCCAGCTGGAACTTATATGATCCCTGCATTAATGGAAGGATATGGATTAGATAGAAGCGCCTACATGGAGCATTGGGTAAATTTCTTTGCTGATAGACCTTGGTTGGCATTTTATCCTCAGGAATGGAAATTATATCTTCCAGAGTTAGAAGCATTTGGTCAAGAAATCAGAAGACTAGGAGGAGACTATCGAGGTCTTCATTGTTTGGATGGAATGACAAAAGACGAAATAGACAAGGTAGTCCCTGAACAGGCGAATGTTTATCTGTTTGGATATATGGATGTATGGGAACGAGCAGGAAGCCTAGATAAAGCCATGCATGTTGCTCAAAAACCTCAGGTTATTTCATACAACCCATTAAATTATCATTATGAAACAAAAGCTACTTTAGTTTTATTCCAACAACCTTGGTTTCAAGAACTAATGGCAAAAGAGAAAAAATACGGACCAGATCAAATAGAATTACTTAATAAATGGTTAATTGAAGGGCATGTTTTAAACGTTGAAGCTCCTCAAGATATGAACCCGAGCAAACTCGTTGCCGAGCGAAATTCTTGGGTAATTAAACGTGCGGGTTTCCATCCGGAAGCTACAGAATCTAAAGGTCTAGTTATGCCTAAAGATAAGGATCATGAGCGGTTATTTGTAGAAGCATTAAGACAAGCTCTTTCTGGACAGGATACTCCTTGGATAGCTCAAAGATTCTTAAGAAGTAGGATGCCTCAACAATACTACAGACCTGATACCGGAGAGGTCGATGTTTTTCAGGGATCAATGAGATTAACACCAATGTACATAAAGCATAGGAAGGAAACTCATATGGCTGGGGTTTCAAGCACTGTGACATACATGTCTGAGAAAGCTCATGGAGGCTCTGGAAAAGAGATAAAACCTGGTATGTCAGTTATGGCACCAGTTGTATTTGCAGATGTGCCCGAGGTCACATATTCATAAAATGAGCGTATTATTAGAAGCTGGAAAACAATCAAATAAAACTACTTTTCAGGGTCACTCTCTTCAGGATATGGTCTCGGCCCATTATGACAATCGCACGCTTATGAATCTAGAAGGCGAGATTCATTTTGACAGATATCTGAGCATAGATGAAGTAAAAGTAGTATTGAGTAGCTATCAAAAATTCACCGATCATGAGATGCCAGAAGTTGTATATGCTCCTTGTGCTGGAACATTAAGACACGTCTCCCCCCTACTTGAAAGAGGCGTAAGAAGAGTCATAGCTGTTGACCTTTCTCATGAAAGCTTAGCTGTAGGTCGAGAACGTTTTTGTCAAGGAGATACGGGTCAAGTACAAACATATAATACCGACATAAGAGATACTGATCGGTTTGCTCAAAATCACGATATTCCTCTAGCTTTTTTAATGGGTAATAGTCTGGGGGATGTTACAGATTCTGACGGGCATTTAGAATTTATTGAAGCGCTGGGAAAACCTTTAAAACGGGGGGGAGTTTTGGTATTTGATTACATGGGCGAAAGGTATAATCCACCTGTTGGAGAAGTGTATGATACAACTTGGCCAGATAGGGTTATTGATGGAGATATTGAGTTTGATGTCTTTGATAGGAGACAAAGATGGTCTGTTCCGAATGCAGATGGTACAAGTACCTTACACCTTACCTGTGAGGTAACTTCAATAGGAGGAGAGCTAATCGTACCAAAACATAGCTATGATAAGCTTGTTGTTCCAGATCCAATACTAATTGAACAGTTTGCCAGATTTGGTATGAAACTTCACTGTTTGGGACCATTAAGAAATTATTCTTCTTACCACGATCGTAGAATTAGGGAGAAAGATGATTTAGGAATGATGGGTACTCCAGATCATCTATACGTCGCGGTGAAAGAATAATGAAAAACGATTTACAAAGCAAATTACAAAAGGTTTTCTTAGATCTTATAAAAATAGACGAGATATACGATCAAGAGGATCAGGTAATTAAGTATGTGCAAGGATATCTTGATACTCTGGGGATTCCTAATATTTTAGATAATTTTAGAAATGTTATAGCCTTCTATCCAGGAACAGGTGAGCCTATATTGTTAAATACCCATTTGGATATACCTGAGAGTGTTCCTAATTTAGACTTTACTATAAAGGGTAATATTATTCGATCCAATGGAAAGTCGATATTAGGCGCTGATCCCAAGTCAGGTCTAGCCGTGCTGTTACTACTTGCATCACATTTAAAAAATAATCAGGTAAAAACAAGGCCTATTGAATTTGTTTTTACTAGAGGTGAAGAAACTGGTTTACATGGGGCTATAAATCTTGACTATTCAAAAATTAAATCAAAAGTGGGCCTAATATTGGATGAAGATGGACCTTATACCAATGTAGTAATCCAAGCACCCGGTTATTATCGAATAGATGTAGAGTTTGTTGGAACAACTGTACATCCCAGGGATTGGTATGAAGGAGCCAATGCACTTGCGGCAGCCTGTAAATCAATTGCAAATATCAAACAAGGCGAGATTATATCCGGAGTTACTTGTAATGTAGGCACTTTGAGTGGCGGAACAGCCAGGAACAGTGTTGCTGGAAAAGCCAAGTGTCAAATAGAGTTAAGAAGTTTTGATAATAAAAAGCTTATAAGTCAAGGCAGAAAAGTTGAAAATATTTTAAAATCAAAAAGTCTGGAATTTAAAGTGAAGGCTATAATTGATAGTAAGCTTGAGTTTGAAAGCTATAAACTCCCCTCTGATCACAATCTGTTTAACAAACTCGAGCAAACTTATCAAAAAATGCATACCAAACCTAACTATTATAAAACCTATGGTGGCAGTGATGCTAATATTTTTAATACTAAAAAAATTGTAGCTGTTCCTATCGGCTCTGGATATTATCTCGCACATCAATATACAGAGTATGTAAATTTAAAAGATATGGAGGAGTTAGTTAAATTCTTAACAGAATTTACAAAGACTGCATAAATATGGTGTGGGTAGAACAAAAAAACTCTCATATTAATCCTGATCTTATCGTTAGAGATGAGGAAGTATTCCATCGCCGGACAGGTTTGGGTTTTTATGATCCTCAATTAGTGGAAAAACTTAGAAAATTTGGAATTCAAAGAGGTAACCGTAACATTTGGCTTCCAAGTGAAACTTTAGAATTGGCTAGTAAAGCAGCAGGGGGGAAATCAGTATTAGTTGTTGGTGAATTAGGAGCTGGAAAAAGTGCCTTAATGTATGGTCTTAGAACTTTATATAGAGAAGATGGAAATCCTTACGCGTATGTAGATGGACACTTTACTATGACTCCAGAACCGAAAGTTCGATCCGCTATGAGATGGGCAGATAGGTTTCAAGCTGAGCTATTTTGGGATAGCTTAGATTACATCATCGGCGGTAGCAGGAAAATAAGAAAAATGCCGCGTGGGGAATTCCTAGTTAGAAGCCACACAATTGTTCACCGTCTTCTAGAGCATATGGATCAAGGGAATGCAGTCATTGGCACAAGCCATTCAGAGAAGTGGGTAGACACTTTTGGAGACCCCGACTTGATGAGTGACGGTTGGAAGGAATTATTAGGTAGCATGGAGATACATCAAGTTCGGGGCACCTTTGAAGCTCCTGAAGAATTTATACAGTTTTATGTAAGCGCTGGTTTGTCTGAAGAAGCAGCCAGTTATATGGCTACTTTAAAAACTAACCCTAGATTAGAGGATGCGTTAGACCCTCATCGATATAGCCCTGAATTACATCAGGTAATCTCAGCTATTACTGACGCCATACCTCGTTATAGAGTTGCTAAATTGCTGGCGTTAGATCCGCGTGATGATAGTAAACTAACGAGAGTTGCCTTAGAGAGTTTAGTTAGTGGAACTTTGAGTGAAGATGAATTTCTTAAAAGGCTAATCGAGTTCATAGTTGCAAAAAATGAGGAAACTGAGATTAAAATGGGCGAATCTCCAGACAGAATTCATAGAGAAAAAAATCAAGAGTTCCTACATCACTTCAAGCAATTTTTAGGAAAGTCTAATTAATTATTCTCTAATATCTTTGTTACAATACAAGTGCTTATGGTTGATCAGAAAAGACTAGTAGAAACTTTTTTGGATTTAGTAAAAATTGATTCTCCTTCTGGAGAGGAGGAGGAAATGGCTAAAGAATTGATGAAAAGACTAAAGACTTTAGGATTTAAAGTCCTGAGAGATACTTATGGAAATGTCATTGGAACATTGGATGGTGCGGGTGAACCAATCATGCTTAATGCCCATATGGATACTGTGGAACCAGGAAGAGGCATTAAACCAATTATTGATGGGGATATTATCAAATCTGACGGGACAACTGTCTTAGGGGGAGATCCAAAAGCCGGGGTTACTGCTATTTTAGAAGCTTTAACTTCTGTAATTGAAGATGGGAAAAAGCATCTGCCAATTGAGGTAGTTTTTACCAGAGAAGAAGAAAGCTCTTTAGGAGGTGCAATAAATTTAGACTATTCTCAAATTTCTGCCAAAAGAGGAGTTACTTTTGACGGTGAAAAGGAATTACATAATATCGACATTTCCTCCCCTGGTTACAACAGCGTCAATGTAACTGTTATAGGCAGGGCTGCACATGCGGGAGCAGATCCGGAAAAAGGATTATCTGCCATACAAATAGCCTCAGAGATTATCTCTCAATTACAACTTGGAAGAATCGACAAAGAAACAACTGCCAATATTGGACTTATTGAGGGAGGCAGTGCCAGAAATGCAGTTCCTGAAAAAGTCCACTTTAAGGGGGAGATAAGGAGTAGAAATAAAGAAAAGTTAGAAAAACACACTAAACATTTTCAGGAAGTTTTTGATAATGTTTTATCAAAATATCCAAATGCCAAAATCGATGCAGATATATCCCGCGAATTTGAGGCTTACTTTTTTGATGAAAACCATCGGGTGATAAAACACATAAGAGAAGTTTTTAAACAAATGAATTTATCTCCTAACTTACAACATTCCGGCGGTGGAACTGATGTAAATATTTTTCATACTCATGGAATAGAAGCAGTTGTTGTCGGCACAGGCGATTTTGATGCCCACACAACAAGGGAATATGTAGTTATTCCTCAAATGGTTCAAGCAGCAGAATTTTGCCAAAAACTAATCTCAGTTTAGCCTATTGCAATCTACTAAAATTTAAGCTAGGGTAAATATATGGAAGACTCAGGGGAGAATGACCTACCAAAAGGATATGTAGCTCCGGTGAATCCTGGTTTGGGCATGGGAGGAAGAGCTTCTCCAGGAAGCTTTGAAAACCGGCAGCCTTTTCTTGCTCAACTTCAAGAGAAAAAAAGAGGGGTAGGGTGGAAAGCAAGGTTAGCTGGAGTAGGTATGTTAATAGGTGGGCTTTTAGGAGTTCCCATTGGAGTAGCAGCCTCTCAAAGTTCAGAGGGTCAAGCATTAGGTGATCAAATTACTCAACCTATTAAAGATGCTGCCAGAAATGCAGTATCAACCCTTGATGCGACTGAGCCAGGATTGGTTGGTGGAAGAGAAACAGCACAAAGGGTTGTAAGATATCCTAATCTGGGTGTGTATCAACCCACCGAAGAGCAAGAAAAGCACAATAGGCTGGTTGGAGAAGCAACAACACAACAAATAGCTGCTGCTGCAGAAGAACATGAGGAAAAAGAAGGCAATAGAATCATGAGCGATAGTAATAGACCTCCCAGAGATCATTCAGAAGATCCCACATCAGATATAGTAAAATAATTTCAACTATCAGAAACCTTTAAATCTTTTACCATTAGCTGTATTTTCTCAAAACCGTTATACCTATTTAATTCAATATTATAAACCAGATCCACAAACTGCCCATTAGTTAAAATATTTTTCCACTCTCCCACCCCAAACCCTATGGCATCTATATTATCTGCCCTAAATTTTAGATGCTTTCCCTCCCCTACTGTTTTGAGACCGGAAACTTGCATTCTTTCTGTTACAAATAAAGGACGTGGATTACCAAAACCAAACGGTTCAAAATCCTCTAGTTTATTTATTAAACTTTTGGTTATTTTTTTACTATCAAGCTGGGCATCTATTTCTAAAACCTGCTCTATTTGATCGGGTAAATCCATTACCAACCCTTCTATTTTCTCAATAAAAGTTTTTAAGTTTTCATTATATAAAGAAAAACCTGCTGCACCGGAATGACCACCAACATCTATTAATAGATCCTTACACTCTCTGATAATTTCGACAATATTTAGTCCAGCAACTGATCTAGCAGAACCTTTAGAAATACTTTCTCCAACAGATATGGCAATTGCTGGCCGGTAATATTCTCCACAGACTCTACCGGCAACCAACCCTATTATTCCTTGGGACCAATTTTGGCTGGATAATATGTGAACTTTTTTAGTTTTATCTATTAAAAGCTTTGCCTCATCAACTGCATCCAGTGTGAGTTGTTGCCTTTTTTTGTTTGTATCTGAAAGAAGCTTTGCTAAAGTCTTTGCTTTTATCACATGTTTTGTGCACAAAAGCCTTAAAGCATCTATTGCATGCTCCAGCCTTCCTACAGCATTAAGTCTTGGTCCTAAAATATGGCCTATCTCATAGGAGCCAACATTTTCCAAATCTATTTTGGCCTCTTTTGCCAGCTCTCTCAGTCCTAAATTATCTGTTTTTCTTAAAGCTTTTAATCCTTCTTTTAAAAATACCCGTCCTAGACCTATTAAAGGCATCAGATCACAAACAGTTGCAATTGCTACAAACTGCAATAAGTCTTGAGCTAGATTTTTACCAATCACCCCCCTTACCAAACACCAGGCAACTGCTGCTCCACACATTTTTGTTGAATGGATAATTGAGTAAGCTTGAGGCTTTTCCTTTAGTGGTAAATGATGATCAGTAATTATTAAATCCAGTTCTAAATCCTTTGCATATTTTGCTTGGTTTATTGCAACAATGCCATTATCAACTGTTATCACCAAACTTGCCCCTGAATCACGGGCAAACATTAACCCAGTTTCTGACAAACCATAACCTTCTTTCTCCCGGTGCGGAATATATGGTAAAACCTTTGCGCCAATTGATGTTAAAGCTTTATAACAAATTGCTGACGCGCTAATACCGTCTACATCATAATCACCATATATAACAATGAGTTCCTGTTTTTCTATTGCCTCTTTTATCCTTTTTTGGGCCTTTAAAATTCCTGAGATTTGTAACTCTTTTTCAAAATCATCCAACTTAGCGTCAAAAAAGACTTGTTTTTCTTTATCTGCTGCGATATTGCGGTTTATCAAGAGTTGCTCGAGGATATCTTCGCTTTGTTTGGGTTTAACTTTCCAGATTTTTTGCATAAACCGATGCAATTGTAACATACACCTTACACAGTGTAGAATTGAATTGCTTTACATAATATGAAATATAACTTACCTGACCAGGTCAAAGTAATTTTAGAAAACTTAGAAAAATCCGGTTATCAAGCTTTTGTTGTCGGAGGGGCAGTACGTGATTTATTGATGGGACGGGAGATCCACGATTGGGATTTCACAACTGATGCCAAACCGGATGAAATCTTGAAATTATTCCCTAATGCTTTTTATACCAACAAGTTTGGCACAGTAGGACTTCCCTCAGACTTAGGAATTATTGAAATCACTACTATGAGAAAAGAGGGGGTTTATAGAGATTTAAGGCATCCTGATCAAGTCTCCTGGACCCAGGATATTAATCAAGATTTAGCAAGAAGAGATTTTACAATTAATGCTATAGCCTTAGGCAAGGGTAAAGCGTTAAGCGTAAAGAGTGAAGACTTAACTCTTATAGATCCTTTTCATGGACAAAATGATATTAAAGATAAGCTCATTAGAGCTGTAGGTGATCCCAATGTCCGTTTTCAGGAAGATGCCTTACGACTTATGCGGGCAATCAGAATTGCCACCCAATTAAATTTTGAAGTTGATCAAAACACCTTTGATGCTATAAAACAAAACGCTGATTTAATAAAAAAGGTTTCTTGGGAAAGAATTAGGGATGAACTATTTAAAATACTTGAGTCTAAAAATTCCTATGAAGGCATATTAAGCTTAAGAGAATCAGGAATTTTAAAAAAAATATTACCTGAGCTGGAAAGATGCTTTGGTATTGTACAAGAAGGACCAAAACATGATAGAGAGTATGATATAGGAGAACATAGTCTACTCTCGCTAAAACATACTCCCTCCCCAAACCCTTTAGTCAGATTTGCTGCACTCATTCATGATATTGGTAAACCAGATACTGTATTTGTGCAAAAAGATGGCAACGTCACCTTTTATGGTCATGATGTAGTAGGAGGAAAAATTGCCCAGCAGATTGCTCATAGATTCAAGCTATCTAAAAAGCAAGTTGAAAAATTAGTAGCACTTGTCAGGTGGCATCTTTTTACAGTTGATGTAAATCAAACCGATTCTGCGGTTAGAAGATTTATCAAAAATGTAGGAGTAGAAAATATTGACGATATGATGGCAGTACGAGTTGGAGACAGATTAGGGGGTGGAACACAAAATGCTGTTTCCTGGAGAATGAAAGAGTTCAGGAACAGAATAGATGAGGTATTAAAAAAACCCTTTACTGTTGCTGATCTTAAAATAAATGGTAATGATGTGATGAAAGAGTTAAACATAAAGCCCGGTCCAAAGGTTGGAGAAATCCTCAACACTCTTTTTCAAGAGGTTTTGGAAGATTCTTCTAAAAACAACCGTGAATATCTTTTGGAAAGAATGAAAAAGATTTAGTGACCAAGTTTTTCCTCCCAAAGAGCCAAAACTGCTGTAGCATTAAATATAGATGAATATGTCCCAGAAATCACCCCGATTAACATGGCTATTACAAACCACCTTAGACTTTCCCCTCCAAACAGCACCATGGCAATCAGTACAAAAACTAGCGTCAGTGATGTATTTAAAGATCTGGCAAGGGTTTGAATAACAGATAAATTGGCTACATCCCCAAATCTTTGTCCAATATTTTTTATTAAGTTTTCTCTAATCCGGTCAAACACCACAATCGTATCATGTACAGAAAAACCGATAATGGTAAGCAGGGCTGTAACAAACAGTGTATCGACCTCAACTTGCCAAAAATGACCAAGTATAGCAAAAACCCCAACAACCATTAAAACATCATGGACTAATGCAATAATTGTGGCAATTCCAAAACGCCATGAAGATGCAGGCTTGGGAACTTTTCTGAAAGTATATGTAATATATAATATTATTGCCAGCACTGAGATAGCCAAAGCCAAGACAGCTTTTTTGGAAACCTCTGCTCCGATTGTTGGACCAACATTTTCTATTCTTCTTTCCTCCATTTCACCGTATGTACTAGACAACGCAGTTTTAACATCTTTTATATTTTCCTGAGTTAGTGGTTTTGCTTTAATGATATAGGTGTTTTCCTGAGTTGAAACAATTTGGCTTACTTCAATCTTGTTTTGTTTTAATAAATCTCCCAGCTGTTGGGTATTAATTTCTTGCTTAAATCTATACTCAAGCAAAGCACCACCGGTAAAATCTATACCGAGCCTTAAACCAGATATAAACAAATAGTAAAGCCCAGGAATAATTACAAGAAGGGAAAATATAAAATACCAGATTTTAAACTTCATTAAGTTCATATTATTTTACTTTTAAGTTTTAGCCTTTGGGACTCTTTAATATCTTTGCACATCTCCTCTTTTAAATCATTTGCAGCTTTTTTGATTTTGTCTTCTATATCATCTACCTTTTCGTTTAAAAATTTCCATAATTTATCATCCTCACTTTGATGCAAATGCCTTAAAAATTCCTTTTTTTCTTCATCATTTAGCTCCGACAAAACAGCATTCAATATTTGATGATGTAAATTTTCATCAATTAAACTTGCCAAAGTTGTCTTTTCTTCATTAGATAAGTCTAGCTCGTCAAGCTCTATTGTCAGCGATTCAATTTCTATTAAGTGAGTGTAAAAAAATCTTTTCATATTCTAGCAATATTATCATTTCCGAATTTAACAGGACCCAAGGGTATTTTGCCCTCTGGATCATCAATAAAAAAATATACAACTGCTCCTTTTCTAGGACCAGTTGCCAAACCTAAATAGTGCATTACCTCAGGAGAACCACCTAAATGCTTTCCCGTCCAAGTTGAAGGACCAGCATCACCAATTACCGCCACTACTGCCTGACCTGTTTTTGGATTAACCACCAACATCTTTCTGAACTTAAAAAAGTCTCTATATTCAACTACCCTTTCAGCATACCCTGATGATAAAAAGGTAGGGATAGCCAAGTAGTACTTTTCTTTAAGTTTGTCTGTTTCACTAAACTCTTTTTGGGACGGAGCAAAATAGCCCCAAGCTCCCAGATTAGGAGCAATTCCGGCCGGACCATACATTACCCAATCTTGTGCATTATCAGTGTGTTTATATATTGAGTCTCCTGGGAAACGGTACAAATGTTGCTCTCCTCCAATAAACCCATAATTTCTATCCAACCTTTTTCCTTCAAACTCTGGAGTAACTTTAAACCCTAGATTAACAGTCAAAACTTGAGCTATATCTTTTTCTTCATCTGAGGTTAAAGGCCTAACTTCCTCAGGCACTAAATCCTTTAGCTTCCCAGCCAGGAAAACATTTTTGTCATATGAATCCATCAAACCGGGGAGACTTAAATGATTTTCCGGAGATGGTAAAGCTTGTGTGGCTGGGGTTGTAAGTAACATTAACCCGCCCAAAGATCCAAGTGCTAAATGTTTTATAGGAAAGGTTTTGCCTAACCAATTTAGAGAATCTTGATGATTTTCCCAAAGTTGGTTTTGAAGTTGCCTATCTTTTGCTCCCCACTTACTTTTTAAATATTGATAATGTGGTTTCTTAGACTGAAATAACATATTTTTTGTAATACGTATCACTTATCATGTATTTCTCATCACCAATCTCAATAATGTCCTTGTAACAACTATTGCTGTAAACATGGAGACCAAAACTCCTATTGCTAAAGTAATTGCAAATCCTTTAATCAAACTAGTACCAAAGTAATATAAAATTGCAGCAGTTATCAGTGAAGACACATTAGAAGCCCAAATCGAACTCCATGCCCTGTCAAAGCCTAACCTTAAGGCAAATGATTTTGATTTTCCCCATCTGATTTCTTCTTTAATACGCTCAAAGATTAAAATATTTGCATCAACTGCCATACCAATAGACAAAATAAAACCAGCAATTCCTGCCAGAGTCAGCGTGACTGGTGGTAGCACAAAAAGTCCAGTTTTAAATATGGCCAAAACTATTGCTGTATAAATAAGCAGGGCAATGTCTGCCAGGATTCCATACAGTCCGTAATATAAACCCATATAAACCATCACTATGGCAAGACCGATAATTCCAGCAACTAAGCTTTTGTTGACTGCTTCCTGCCCTAAGGTAGGACCAATAACCCTTTGTTCTAAAATCTTTATTGGAACAGGCAGCGCACCAGCATTTAATTGCACTGCTAACTTTTTGGCTTCATCTGTTGTAAACTGCCCAGTAATTACAGCGCTCCCCCCTAAAATCTCCTGATTTACTGTTGGAGCTGAGACAATTTGCTCATCCAGAAAAATTGGCAGTGACTTACCGATATTTCTTTTGGTAATCTCGGCAAATTTATTTGCTCCTTCGCTAGTAAACTCTATTGCAACTTGTGGACCGCTACTACCCCCACTTACAGATCCGTATGTCACTTGAGCTTTTTCCAAATCTGCCCCTGTTAAACCAGCCGGAGTTGAGAAATAAATCAGGGGAATACCTGATTTGGTTGCCTCAGACATCTCAGCAGAAATTGTTGCTGGTAATTCCCTAAACTCAAGCTGGGCAGTTTTACCTACTAAATCAGCAGCTCCGGTGGCATCTTTGATCCCTGGCAACTCAACTATAATTCTTCTGTCATCTCCTACCTTTGATGTTTGTACTATTGCCTCAGATACACCGAATAAGTTAACCCGTCTTTCAATTACCTCTCTTGCAGCCTGCAGAGCATCGTCTTTATTGTTAGAGTCAATTTTGGACATATCAGTTTGCAAAATAAGCTGCATACCACCTTGCAGATCCAGTCCCAATTTTAAAGGAAGCTCAATACTTACTTCACGGCCAAGTAATTTAACCTTAGGAAGCTTTGGTAAATCCACCACTAAAGCAACCAGAGTTATAACCAGGATAAAAATGGGTAGTATTTTATCTTTCAAACAATTATGCCTTCTAAAAGATCTTCTTCTGCACCTATTAACATAATTTTAGGCTGAACCAATACTTTCAGTATAAAAGGATCGCGTCTTTTAACCCTAAAATTAAACTCCGCCTCATCCATAAATGAGTAATTTATCTCTTGCTCCCGCCTTGTTTGTTCATCAGCAATAATGGCTTGAAGCTCAGGTAAAACTATTTGCCCTACTACTAAAACATCTACATCCTCTTGGGTAGAAGGTCTATTTTGCATAAACCTAATTGACACAAAAGCATATTTAATCTTTCCCACCCTGGCTTTGCTTTTTAAAATACTGCCTCCCAATCCAGTAGTTTTGGCTACCAGTCCAAGTAGCTCAGAATAGAAAACATAATCTTTTCTAAATTTATATAGCCTCCTATTGGCTCTCCACTCTGAAGTTACCATACCAAATTTTTCCATCCTGGCCAGTTCCCGCCTAACAGCATTAATTTCCTCTTGGGTACGCCTGACTATTTCACGGACATGTAAAAGAGAGGTAGGTGAAGTCAAAAACAATTGTAAAATTTTTACCCGAACACGGGATACAAACAATTCCTCTAACATATTGGCGGATGACTCGCACTAGCCCAGAATTAAAGTAGCAGTCTTACTACCGAATCATCCAGCACTTTCTTTTTTTGTGCTTTAACAAACCTTTCTGAGCAGTTATTGTATTTTTAAACTTAATAACTTACTTTAGAACCCTCTGGGACAGTTTGAATCCAGATTTGACCACGGCTTAAAGCAATCTCTTTTCCGCTACTATCTAAGAATTTAGAACGCGCTGTCCTTGAAAGTTTAGACCACTTTCCTTCTACTACTTTTCCATCCTGGAATACAAGAGCTTTTCCTGTTCCGGAAGTAGCGTAAAGCAAATGTACATTGCCCGGGTATCCATCGTTTGCATTTGATTCCTTCTCAAACTGCACAATAACAACCCTTGGGGCAAGTTGGGTATTGTAATTTAAGTCCATATGAGCCTCGCCACCATTTTTTCTTTTATAGGTATTGGAGGATGGATCATAATTCCAAATAACTCTGTAGGCAGGTTGGCTTTCCCAAAAATTAACAGTAACCTCGCTTGTGCCTGCTGTGTTTGGCTGCCCATCTTTAAATTTCCATTCAACAAAGTTTTTATTCCAGGCAATACCCGCTGAATCTGTTGCTGTCCATCCTCTTTTTGCTCCAATTTCCCACAACTTCTGGGTAGTTGAATACATGGTGTGCTCTGTAGCAACAGAATGACCTAATCTTTGATAATCTCTCCAAAATACCGGAAAACCAATACTAAATTGATTTAAATCTTTTACATTATATTTGATAATTTGCCCTAAGGCATCTGCAGGACCAGGGGTATTTGCTCCCCCAACATGACTATACAAAGCATCATACTCACCCAACCAATCAAGGAAGTATGTTCTTGCTGATCTGACTGGCCCTACTTGGGTATCTGATAAATTACAGTAGAAAAGGGCCATAAAACGGCTAATCCCTCCTTCTGCTACAGCTTCATAAACTATATCTGCAACAGATAGACCTGATTGAGGACGGGACTCGCTATGGTTTTCGATCATTACTGCAAGCGGGCGTCTCTTTTCCCAAAACTCGCGGGCTTTTTTAGTACGCATTTCCCCGTTTAAAGGACAAGCTTCTGTTTTAGGCTCACCAGGATCTTCCTGGAAAGCATTAGATGGTCCGGGCAACTCTGCTGTTTTACTTACTCCACCAGTGGAACCTGAACCAATACTACTAAATAATGAATAAGATATGGTTGTTGAACCACCATAAGAAACAATTACCAATATTAAAGTTATCAGTATCTTTTGAAAGTTAGTTAAATTTTGAAAGGTTTCTAATATTTTATTCATTTCATCTTCATCGCCTTTTTGACCACTATCTCTTCCTCTTTGGAAAACTGATAGTTTTCAGGTTTTCCTTTTAATACTGGTTTGCTATAAACTCTTGTGCCAGATCTTGCATGCAAACTAGTTAGTACCACACCTGTTCCATCCCCATCAAGAATTGCTATCGAAAAACTCTGATCTCCACCCGCATCATCGTAGGGATTATAGCGCATAAGTTCAACTCGTTGAATATGCTCTAAACCCTTTAATTCTAATTCTTTAATCTTCTTATTTGATTCTAACAGTCTAGAACTAAGTTCTTCAACCCCGGATAATACTTCTTCAAACTTTTTCCTAATATCTCTACTGCCTGATTTGGGAAAAAGTTCTTTTAAAAACTTTTTCTCCCCTAATACTAAATAAGTTATTATACAAAGCCAGACCAAAATTACCAAAGCAAAAAAAACCCATACCCCGTCCGGATACATATGTTACTCTTTAACTATAAAGCTGCTATTAAATTTTGTCAATTGCTTATAATCTCACCTTAGAATCCAGTCAATAACCATCTGTTTGATCCTAAAATATTCTTTTTCTTCAAACTGCATATTAGCGATACAATACTTCTTTGACCTTAAGTGAGAACAAAATAAACATTCATAAAGATCAAAGCCATCGTGAATAAACATGGATTTTGATACTTTATTAGACCAGGAAACTTCAAAAGAAGAAGAGCAATAGATACTCTCTTTAACCCTGATACCTAAATTACAAGAAGAATCATCCCTTGAGGCAAACATATAGTTACAATCAAATAATTTATAGCCAAAAATTATATTCTTGGAGTCAAAAATAGAAATACTCTGAAAAACATTGCTGCTGCTGTAAATACTATCTGATTCCAAGATGTCTTTAGAGTTTATATATTTCTCACCTGTCAGAAAGTTTATTTCTTGCCAAGCTTTTAAGATATCTTCTATCGAATTGAATTCCCGCAACGGTTGTATCCATTCATTTTCTCCAAAACGTTTTTCTACCGCTTTTTGCGAAGCCACTTTTTCCTTATCAGATGAAAAGATCCAGGTATTTTCTCCTGATAGACCGCAAGCAAATTTCCTTGGCCGTGGAATATCTATAGCAAATTTATCTTGAAGCTGTTGTAAGGTCAAAGCGTTATCTCTACTAAAAACTTCTTTAAAAATATAATCTGTTATCTGTTTTATTTGCTGATCTGTCATATAACCTCTGTTGTTTTTGCCTTAAAACAAGGATAAAACTTACCGTTTGCAAATGCTCTCACCAAGCATTCTCTTGGGTTAAGAGTAACAAGAAGGTTTCTTTTAAGGTCTTCATCTGTTAAACCCTTTTCTTTCTGCTCAATTAAAGTCTCATCAGGAAAACTGATATCTAAATTTTTCAAAAGTATCTTTGCATCTTCATCAGAAACCTTGAATGTAAAGTAGTTGTAAACATTGGACAAAATTGCCTTTAACAGCGCTGGAGAAATCTGTGTCAGATATTGTTGCGATAAAAATAAGGAAAGATTATATTTTCTTGCCTCCGATAAGATACTGATTAAGCTTTCATTCTCTATGACTGATACTTCATCTATTATTAGAATAATTTTTTTATTCAAACTTCCTTTTTGGGCAATTAGGAACAGTTGCTGAATTATTAATCCCGCTATAAGTACCGTAGCTTTTTCGCCTAAAAAGATTCTATTTAATGAAAAGTTAGTTAAAAAATTACTCTTTAGAATTTCCTCTAAATTATTTGGCGTATTACTAGAAAAAGCTGGGATAAAACTCAGCTCGTCAACCAATACCAAAGCAGGCATGATAGCAATCTCATAAAACTTAGTTTGGAGTTCTGTAAACTCTGTTTCAAAGAAATGGCTTATATAGGAATATTGATCTCCCAGGGTATTCAATATAGATTTTCTGAATTCCAGCTCAGTTAGAAATCTTTTCAGTGAAACAAGGGACATTTGACTGGTTAAAAATAGCAGGTAAATAACATACTTTAATACTCTTTCCATTTTGGCATTAAATTGATCTTTAAGGATGGTTTTAAAAAGAAGTATCGTTAACTCTGTAGCAATTTTCGGCTCAGAGGAAGTAGGAAATAGATTGCAAGAAGAGTTTAAAAAATCAAGGTTTACCTTATTGGCCTTTAACCCATCAAACTGAGGGTACAGAGAAGCATGAGGATCAACAACTACGATTGCATATTCAGAAGATTGATCTAACTTAGCTAAATTTTTTACAAACAGCTCAAGAAACTTGGATTTACCTACCCCTGTCTGACCAACGATCAAGCTGTGCTTTCCGAATTCAAATTTATCCAAAGAAAAATAAACAGGTTGAGAGAATTTAGGAAAAGCATTCACCTCAAGAAAATTGTTTTCCTGGGATGAAAAAAGCTGGGCTGCTTCATCTGTCTTTAGAAATAAAGGAACTTCTTTCTTCTTTATCTTTAAATTGTTTTTAAAATCTATTTCTAAGTTATCTAAGGGATTCTTAGCAGTCAGATATGTGGAAATCAGTCTATCTCCAAACTGATTCTTTAAGACAATTGTCACTTTATAAACCTTGAAGTTAAGAATACTTTTTAAGTCGATTCTTATATTCTCTATAACTCTTTGTCTTTTTATTTCCTCCGATTCCCTAACCTCCAAAATATTTTTATTGCTTGGAAGTCTAAAATAAACTCTTCTATGTCCACTAAAATCCTCCATGGAGTTTACTGGAGAAGGTTTTAGTATAAAACCGTCAGATTGAGTACTTATAGAAGAAATATTCTTTCTTGAGTGAAGGTAAAATTCTACATTATTATATTGGAATGATATCTCAAGAGAGATATCTTTATCATATTTTCTGATCTTTTCAACCAGCCTCTGCCAGTCAAAGGCTGAAATACTATCAGATTTTATAAAGATCTCTAATGTTTCCATAATTTTATCCTAATTGTTATAGGATACGATTAACTCTAACTTATTAAATTAATAATGCAAATTTGTGAGAAAATGAACTATCTGCTAGAAGGTTTTATGAAATATTTACTGCCTTTACTAAATAAAATTAAAGCGTTACCCGGCTGAGACATCCAGATAAAACTATCCTCTCCCTGGATAACTTCCGGTATTAAATGATATCTTCTCTGGTATTGCTTAGCCTCCCTTTGACCACCATTTAGCTTTATTTGATCAACTGGAATATTAGACTCCTTAAATACAATCATAGAGTTCTCTATATAAATTAACACTCCTACCTCCTGCGCTCGATGCTCTATTAAAATACGTGGAATTCTTCTTTTTGAGGGTGACTGCCACTTAGAGGCAGGGAGCAGTATATTACCATTTTTCCATCTAATCTCAGAACCAGTTGAAAACATAATTCTTATTCTCTCACTATCTTGGTTATCTAATCAAATTTTACTAAGCTGTTATCAGACGCGATCGAAGTATTGACACGCTCATTTGAACGTGCTAGGCTCAATTGTGCGTGCGATATCTGGAGTAACGCTCAAATAATGGCTATCCAGCAAACCTACAAACAATCAGAAATAGAAAAAAGACTCAAAATTCTTAGACGTCAAGTCTATGGCAAAAGTAAGCTATCCGGTATCAAATACCAAACTTCTGGTAAAACTTCAACATATAGATCTAATCTTTCTTCTGCTGATTTATCCTATATACAAAAAGATTTAGCCAAAGTCGGGTTACTAACTTTTCTGGCCATAGGGGTCCAGATTGCTCTATATATGGCACTGAAAAATAACTTAGTTAAGTTGCCATTTGTTTAATTTCTACTAATTAAAGAAAGGGGGTGAGTTATAAATGCAGATGTATTGTGTAAAATGCCGATCTAAAAGAGATGCTGAAAACGTTCAAGAAGTTACCATGAAAAATGGTAAAAAAGCTTCTCAGGGTACCTGTCCTGTGTGTGGAACCAAAATGTTTAAAATTGGTGGCGCAGCATAAAAATCTTCCCGAAAATTTGGGAAAGGTGTATTTGCATCGTCATTTGGCGAATATGCAGATTTCACCATTATGAAAGAGTCTCTCGAAAAATCGGGGGACTTTTTCATTTCTTCCCCAACAAAAAAGCCCGTTAAATCGGGCTCTTTTGCTAAGATTACAGTTTCATAATCTATATCCTCACACTTTCATTGACATAGACCATGCTGCAAACTCAATCCCTAAAGACGACTTATCTAGATTCACCTATCCTTAGTTAAGTCCATAGTGCATGCTTTACTATAGACAATTATTAATGTAGAACAATTTTAATAAGTTTGTCAACTCCCACCAAATTAAAACCGGCTATTAATCCTCTAGTATTTGAATGCTTCTTTAACAAAAGGTATAATATATAAGCTTAGGAAGAAGGACGATTAGGACGTACACAACCGCTTTACGGTTTGTTACGTTCAGGAAAGTCCAGACAGCATAGAGCAGGGTGCCCGCCGTAAGGCGAGGAGCCGTAAGGCCTAGTTAGAGCAACAGTGACGATGCGGGTAGCGCCGAGTGAAACGACCAAGCTTTTGGGTATTTGATTCATTGAGTCAAAGGGCAATCCTCCCCGCTGCAACCCAAGATATGGCTTAAGCTGCTCGCTTTAAAAGCAAAGTATGGGGCGTTAGATAAATTATCGTCGAGAAACAGAATCTGGCTTTAGGTCAAAGATCGCAAGACAGATTCGTTCTTAACAGAATCTGGCTTATTAACTTCCTAAGCACAATTTTTTTTATTCTCCAAAGGAGAACAGTCCACCGGTTTATTTTTCAACTCTTTGAGACTGTATCACTTCCATTACTACAACCTGCAACACTACAACAATTGGTACGGCCAGTAGTGCACCAGCAATACCCAGTAATCTCCCACCAATGGCTATTGCCAAGATTACAATCAAAGGGTTTAGCCCTACTGCCCTTTTCATAACCTGTGGAACTATCAGGTGATTTTCAAGCTGTTGGATTATAAAGTATGTGGCCGCAGCTCCAGCTGCCACCAAAGGAGAAATAGTAAAACCTAAAGCAATTGCTGGAACTGCAGAAATAATAGGACCAATAACTGGAATAATCTCCATTATTCCTGCAAGAAGTGCCAAAGGTAAAGCATAAGGGATATTAAGTAGAGTTAACCCTATATATGAGAGCAACCCAATGATTACACTTAAAACAACCTGTCCTCTTAACCAAGCTCCCAGTTTTTCTTCCAATTGAACTATTATATTTTTAATCCTTTGTTCTCTACCTACAAACAGTGCAGATATTCTATCTTCTAATTTCTCTTTTTCTAGCAGTAAATAAAAAGTTAAAACCAGCAAAAAGGTGATTGTCAAAAAGTTATCGAATGCACCTACCAGAAAAGTTATTAAATTCTTAGAAAAATTTGCAAATTCAGATTGCAAAATATTTTTATCAACATTTAGGTTATTTAGCAGAGGATTAACCACATTTGGAAGAGCAGTAAACAACTTGCTGCTTTCTTCTATGACTGGCGGCAGAAGTGAGGCAATAATACCACCAAAAAGACTAATTATGATAACATAAGAAATCGCAATTCCCAGAGCTTTTGGTACCCTATATTTAGCCAAAAAATTTACCAATGGCGATAAAGCTGACATTAATATTAACGCTACAAAAAGCAAAAGCAAAAGATCACGGATTAAAATTGTTAACCAAAGTCCTAAAATGAAAACAGCAATAAAAACAATCGTTCGGTGTGAAATATCAACCTTTTGGCTCATACACCCTGATGATACCAGAGCTCAACTTCTTTTTCTACTCCAGTTAAAAAATTTGCACCTGTAATATCAAACCATAAAACATCCTTTTCTTTACTAAACCAGGTCAGCTGCCGTCTTACATATCCATGTATCTTGCCTTTTAGCATACTTATTAACTCCTCTTTGGTTTTAACCTCACCTGAAATATACTTACTCAGACAGTTGTATTCCAGTCCCAAGCTCTCCATTCTCGTCAAACTTAACCCTTCTTTGTGCAATTTTGCTGCTTCTTCTATCATCCCTTCCTTAATGCGTTTTAAAATACGTAAATCAACACGTTTGTATAATTCATCTCTCGGAGCAGTCAAACCAATCTTTAAAAGATTATACTTTTGAGCTTTGAATTTGGGTTTTTGAACTTTGTTTGTGTATGGATTCATAAGCAATAATTCAATAGAGCGGAGTAGACGTCTAGGATTTTGTCTGTCGGATCCGTTCATTTGCTTCCATCTTTTCATAGATAAAGTTTTTAATTTTTGTTGCAGTTTTTCTTTAGTGAAAACCTGTAACTGCTCTCTTAGTTTGGAATCAACTGGAATATCTAGATTGGGGATTCCTTCAAGTAAAGCCCTTAGGTACAGTCCTGTTCCGCCAACCACTATGGGGGTCTTTTTTGCCATTAGTAGATCATTGATAACCTTATTTGCATCTTTTACATAGTTTGCAACTGTATACTGAATTTGCGGGTCTGCCACATCGTACATCCAAACCCTCACTCCATCAATTCTCCAAAATTTATCAGACTTTTCCACTTTGGCTTTGCTACCCGGCATCTTACCTGTTCCAATATCCAATCCCTTATACACTTGTCTAGAATCACAAGCAACTAGCTCACCATTAAATCTTTTTGCCAAATTTAAAGCTAGATCTGTTTTGCCTGTAGCAGTAGGGCCTAAAATTACTAAAACTTTAGTATATTCCTTCATAGAAAATGGCGCATTATTCAATATAATAATACTCATGAGGAATATTACCAAAGCATTCAGAAGATATAAAGAAATCCTAATTATTACTCTCTCAATTAGAACTCTTTTATTTATTTTTTCTACTTTTGTGGGAACAGAGCAACATACTAGCCTTCTTAATTTATGGTTAAGATGGGATGCTCCACATTATTTAGATCTAGCAAGAAATTGGTATCAGCCAACAGGAGAACAGTCGCTTTGGATCGTTTTTTACCCTCTTTATCCATTATTTATCAAATTCACAAATATATTACTTGGCAATTTTGAGCTATCATCTCTACTTGTTTCAACACTTTTTTCCGTCTTTGCATCCATACTTTTATTTGAACTCTCCTTGCTTGATTTTAATAAATCTACTTCTCTTAAGGCTGTATGGTTTATGAATATTTTTCCCACTAGTTATTTTTTACAAGCCCCTTACACAGAATCATTATTTTTAACTTTATCAATCACCAGTATTTATTTAATAAGAAAAGATAATTATTTATACGCTGGTGCAACAGGCTTACTTGCTTCGTTAACAAGAATCAATGGCTTATTGCTTATACCCTCTCTCTTCATTGAAGCAAAAACTATTTTAGGAAAGATTACCGCTGTTTTTCTTACTACTTTGGGTTTTATTTTCTATTTGATGATTAATTATTTTATCTTTGGAGATCTGTTTTATTTTACAAAACCCTTATCGTATAATTGGTTTAAACATCTAGATTGGCCCTGGGTAGGTGTCTATAATTTGCTTAATACCTTTTCTTTTGTCTCTCAGGCGAATTTTTATATATACCTTTCAGAAATTATTTCAATACTCATTGTAACCATTTTTACCATAGCGTCATTTTTATACCTAAGAAAATCCTACTCCGTATACATGTTAATTAACTTATTTCTATTCACTTCAACAAATTTTATACTAAGCGTACCCCGTTACAGTCTTATACTATTTCCAATTTTTATTTTACTTGGGCTTATCAAAAAAAGACTATTTTTTGTACTAATAAGTATCACATCATTAACTTTGCTGGTTTATTTAACTTTTCTTTATGTCTCAGGGAGATGGGCATTTTAGATTTTTATTAGACAGATTATATCTACGACGATGAATAAAATCAGTTCAAAAATAATATTAATTATAATAATATCTTTTATATTCCGTATTCTGCTATCTTTCCTTCCTTCTTTTGAAGGAGATGAGAGTGCTTTTAGGTTTTGGAGTGCTAAATTGGTCGAATTTGGGCCTCAAAATTTCTATTACCGGGATTTTTTTACCAATAATCCAATAGGATTTTTCTATGTTTTATGGTTTATTGGATTAGTTAAGACTATTTTATTCCCTAGCTTATCTTTTTTTTCGAAAGACTATGATTTATTGCTAAAATTTCCATCTAATCTAGCAGATATACTGACTGGTATTTTTATCTATCTTATTGTCAAAAAGAGATTAGGGAATGGGTGGGGAATATTGGGATTTATCTTTTATGTTTTTAACCCAGCTGTGTTTTTTAATACATCTATTTGGGGACAATATGATGGTCTGGCAACGCTATTTCTGGTGTTATCCAGCTATATCCTACTATTCAGAAACAACCCAGAACTTTCTATAGTACCCTTTGCCGTAGCCCTAACTTTAAAACCTCAGGCTATTGCTTTTGGTCCAGCATTATTAATAATAATTGTAACCCACCATAAATTTTTAAGATGGATAAAAACAATTTTGTATTTTATTATTACCGTTACCATAATTTATTTCCCATTTTTCCCAACAAATCCCTTTTATGGTTTAATCCATACTAATACACGATCACTTGAGCTATTTAACTGCACCACTTGCTTTGCCTTTAACTTCTGGGGAGTTTTTGGCAATTGGAAAAACGACTTAGTCATCTTTTTGAATATCCCACTTCTTTTTTGGGGAATTATTCTATTAATAGTAAGTTATGTCGTAATATTTTTTATCAAACTAAATAATGCAATTTTTAAAATTCCTTACATTTATTTAACAGTAGCGTTATCTTTGTATGCTTTCTTCATCTTCTTAACCCGAATTCACGAAAGATATTTGTTTCCATTCTTTGCTTTTTTTCTGTTAGGAGCATCGATTTTGAAATCCAAATTCCTTCTTTTGATTTATTGTATAGTCTCACTCCTATTTCTCTTAAATATGTACCTTCCCTATAATTACTTTAATCACAACTTAAATTATCAAGCAGATTTAGCAAGAATCCTAGCAAACAATTTTGAATCTTTATCTATAATATCAGTTGCTGTTTTTCTTATTGCACTCTTTTATTATAAATATAAACTATAAAAAATTTTTATGAAGCTCTATAGCAAATATTTGATTATTTTAATATTAATGCTAACTGCATTTCTGAGATTCTATAGACTGGATTATCCTAAAGGATACGTTTTCGATGAGGTTTATCATGCTTTCACCGCAAAAGAATATGCCCTAAATAATCCAAAAGCTTGGGAATGGTGGAATACACCTCCTTCAGGAGTAGCTTATGAGTGGACGCATCCACCACTGGCAAAAGAAATCATGGCCTTGTCTATGATCATTTTTGGCTCCATGGACTCCTGGGCTTGGAGATTTCCTGGTGCACTATTGGGGGTTTTAGCTGTTTTGCTGGTATATGCCCTAGCCAAAAAAATATTTCACAAAGAAATTATAGCTTTGATAGCTGCGTTTTTATTTTCTTTGGATGGGCTAAACTTCGTTCAGTCCCGAACAGGGATGAATGATATGTATTTTGTTACTTTTATGCTGGCTTGTATCTATTTCTTTTTAAGAAAAAGCTTAATTTTATCTGCAATTTTTTTAGGGCTATCTTTGGCTAGTAAATGGTCTGCCCTTTATACCCTTCCTTTAATTTTTTTATTTTTAGTCAAAGAGAGGAAAATTTTAAATTTCCTGCCGTTTTTAATTATTCCACCTCTGGTATACCTAGCAAGCTATATTCCATTTTTTTTACTAGGTCACAGCTTTGACCAATTTATCCAGCTCCAGCAGCAAATATGGTGGTATCATACAGGACTCAAGGCTACGCATAGTTACACATCTGCCTGGTGGTCATGGCCTTTAAACTTATACCCTGTTTGGTATTTTGTAGAATATAAAGAGGATCAGATGGCCAATATTTTTGCATCTGGAAATCCCTTACTTTTTTGGAGTGGATCTATTGCTTTGATCCTTACTCTTTTTGAATCCATTAAGAAAAAATCGTTTAATCTCTTTATTCCTGTTTTAGGCTTTCTAGTCTTTTTACTGCCATGGGCATTTTCTCCAAGAATTATGTTTTTGTATCATTTTGCTCCCTGCACCCCATTTTTATCTCTTGCCTTAGGTTATCAGCTAGGAAGAAACTGGGAAGATAATAAAACATTTAAGCTGGTAGTTTTACTATTAGTACTTATCTCCTTGAGTTTTTTGCTGATTTATCCTTATCTGACAGGAGTATTTTTACCAAAAAATTATATTAACCTGTTTTTTTCTACTAATTTGTCTTCTAATCCTTTTTAACTACTTGCAGAAGAGTATCTCCGCAGGGCAAAATTCCATACCAAAAGAGAAAAATAAAATAGAGTGATAGAAAAAATTAAGGAATAGGCAATGTTTGTAACAGAGAGAATTCCTAAAACAGCCTTAACCGGAAAAGACATCATGATACCCACCGGAATTAAAAAAGTTAATACGCTCCTGAAGGGTTCTTTATAAATATCAACCGGAAACCTACCCATACCTGCAATATCCCGATACATAAGTATTGCACTGTCTATTTCAGTTGTCAGTATGGCAAGAGATAATACCAAAATATGAAATGAAGTAGCGATAATCAATGCAGTAAAGATTAGGAAAATATAAACAAAAATGCTCAAAGCTGTTATTTGAGGCAGTTGATTGAACAGATAAACTATGGCTCCAAGCAGAGGAACAAGAGTCACCAGATCAATCAAATCCGGTCCGGAAGTTAATGCCCTAAAAAGCGGGTTATAAGGCTTAATAAGATAAAAATCAAAAGTTCCTGTGACTACGGCGTATCTGAATCTATAAACCTCTCTAAAAATAAGCTGTGAAAGCATATCCACAAGGTTAAAAGACAAATAAAATAGAAGGGTTTCGTTAAGGTTATATCCTGCTAGAGCTTTAGTATTACTTAGTAAGATAAACACAAAAAAGGCAAACATTGCAAAACGAATCATCTTTCCTATTAAAAAAACCAGCATTGTCCACCTTAAATTTAGCTGCGTTTGAAAAGAATTAATGGCAAAAATCAACCAGACTTTAAAATATTTTTTCAACATAGTTTAGTAACCAAATGCAGTATACTTTTTGAGCCCTGCGCTTAAAACTCTTTGCGCCACCAACCATAGTCCAAACAACCAAATCGAGAGTACAATAAATCCTTGAATTATTTGGGAATATTCCATAGTACCTGTATAAATTTTTGAGGGAAAATAAATAAAGTAAGGAAATGGTGTAGCAAGTAAGATATTGGCAATGGTTTTAGGTAGTATATCTATTGGGAAAATGCCTCCTCCTAAAGACTCCAGAAAAACGAACACTAAAAAAAATGAACCCCATGTGTTTTCCAGCCAAAAAGCCAGTAAACTGACGATAAAAGCAAAAAGAAAATAAAGTACTATCCCCAATATAATGGCCAGGGCAACAAATGACAGTATTAGCGGGTCTGTTTGAAATACAAGGGGCGGCTTGAGCACCAATACAAGAAGTAATATTTCAACAATTACCAAAGCAATATTCATTAATTTATCAGCCAAATCTCTAGCAAAATAAAATGAGATGAAATTGAGTGGTTTCACTAAAAAATTCACTACATATCCTTCATTTATGTGAGTGGAAACATCCATTACTCTAGAAGATAAGATGACAGCCCTAATAATTGCTGCTACCATAATATAGGTTAGCATCGAAGCTCTGGAGTATCCAAAAACCTCATCTTGGTTTTGAAAGGTAGTCCACCAAATAAAATAAACGAGCAACAAGCCTAGTATAGAACGAATTCTCCAAACCAAAAAATTAACCCGGTATACTAAACCGTTTTCCCAGCTTACTTTAAAAATTGCCCAATATTTGCCGATACTTAAAGATAACAACATAAATCACCTAAAACAAACTTGTTCTGCGATCGAAGCAGGTCCTTAAGACCGCAGGTCGTAAGAACCTTTAGGTCCTTATTCATCTGATTTTCCAAAAATCCAAGAGGTGGGTAGTTTAGCTTTTTTGTCTTCGCTAATTTTGCTGTTTATATCTCTATTTTGTATCATCTTTGCAGTTCTTACCACCGTATCTGTACCAACCTTCACTTGCTGGGCTATCTCTCTTATAGTTAATCCCTCGCTTAGTAAATTAATAATTTGCCAGCGGTTTTTTAACATCCTAATCTCAGAAGAGGTGAGCAAGTCTTTTAATACATGATCTGGAACATTTATATTCTTATCTATCTTAGGTTTGGACATATGTATGGATACATAGTAACCCAGGTAGGGAAGACGAGTCAAGCAGTAGCTTTGCTAAATACTTGGCGGATAATATCTTCTATGGCTGGATCTTCAATTGTTAAATCCTCAACTGGGAACTTATCAAGTAGTTGCTCTGCCTTCTTTGCCACCTCTTTAGAAGAAACCTCTATAACGGCTGAAAGATCATTAGATTCTTTAACTTCGCCAATTTTTTTTAGTTCATCCGGCTCGGTTTTTCTTCTGAAACTCACTTTAATAACTTTATGGGGTGCAAATTTTTTAACAATATCTTCCAATAGTCCATCATAGAGAATAATTCCCTTATCAATAATAATTACCCTTTTGGCCAGTTGCTGCACATCAATCATATAATGAGAAGTTAAAATTATAGTTGCATTAAATTCTTGATTGTATTCTTTGATAAAATCTCTCATACTTTTCTGGGCTACAACATCAAGCCCAATTGTAGGTTCATCCAAAAATAAAACCTTAGGAGAATGTAGCAGTGCTGCAATCAACTCACATTTCATTCTCTGTCCTAAAGATAGCTTTCTTACTTGGATTTTTAAAATATCTTCTACCTCAAGCATCTCTGAAAGCTTACTAACAGTATTTTGGAACTTATCCTCAGAAACTTCATAAATTTCTTTGTTGAGAATAAAACTTTCCCATGCTGGCAAATCCCACCATAATTGGTTTTTTTGCCCCATAACCAAGGAGAATTGTTTCTGGAATTCTGGCTGTCTTTTAAAAGGCTCAAAACCTAAAACCCGTATCTCACCAGATGTAGGATATAAAAGTCCAGATAAAACTTTTAATGTGGTTGTTTTTCCTGCTCCGTTTGGACCAATAAATCCTACCAGCTCACCCTCCTTTATCTCAAAAGAGATATCATCAACTGCTTTAACATCAAAATATTTTCTGTAAAATAGAGACTTTATTGACCCGCTCAAACCCGGTTCTTTCTGGTGAACCTGATAATATTTTTTCAACCTATTTACTTTTATAGTTATATTACTCATAGAAAATATATTACCCAGCGATAGCGCTAATATTTTTTAAGGTTTTTGACTTTAATAGCTATATCAGACATAAATTAATTTTATCCTATGAACCTGTTGAAGTATAGTGTTTTAAAGAAAAGTTCCAGAATACCTTAGATAAGTATAGAAAAACAGCTGCTGCAACTATACTTATCAGCAAGAAACTTGAAGGTATTTTATTAAGTGAAATTTTAAGTGGGATAGTAATAATCAAGGCTAAGGGAAAAATAAAAGTTAATAAAAGCGAGGTAGTTCTGCCGAAGAAATCAACCGGAATGGATAGCGGCTCTCTAATTACATAATAAATCTCATTTAGCGAGCTAAATCTTTTAAGCCATACCGCTAATGTTCCTAACATAAAATATAAACTGTAAAGTATTATCAAACCCGTTATAAGAGAAATTATCAAAAATAAAATGTTTAGAGTGTGAATCTCATGCCTAGGAAACTGCTGAAGGGAGTATAGAATAATAATCCATCCAGGTAGACTATTCAGCATTTCAAATGGTTTAATATTTTTAAAAGTGAGCAGGAATTGCGAGTTGATGGGCTTGGTCAATAATAAATCCAACTCTCCCCGATGAATATAAGAAGTCATTCTATTTACACTTGTTAAGAAAAAGGTTGCAAAAACAGAAAGCATAATACGGTAAATACCTGTTAAAAAAAGCAGCTGATATCTCAACCATCCATTTACTTGAGGAGAAAGAGAAAAAATAACTTCAATAAAAACCACTACTAAAAATGCTGTAACTAATGAGTTAATAAATGATCCTAACACATTCCCTCGGTATTCGAGATATGTTTTTATAGAAAAAGAAAATAAAGTACTAAACAACTTTAAAAAACGTATCATGAGCCAAATCCTTGGTATAGTCTAATACCTTTTTGATATAACAATTTATAAAAAAAGATCATACTGATCGCCCAGAGAACTTGAATTGCAAAACCAATTAGTAAATCTGTAAGGCCTAACTTGTTTAATAAAACTTCAATCGGAAAAGAGAGAACATATCTAAAAGGTGACAGAAACGATATAGTATAAAGCCATCCAGGAAGAAAAAGTACAGGAATTACTCTTCCCGAAAGGAAATCCCGCAGTGTGTTAGAAAAGTATCTTAGAAATTCGTTATCATGAACCCAAAAGGTAGCAAGACCAATAATCATATCCATAAAAAAATAGATTGTAGCGGCAAAGAACAAACTGATTGTAAAAAAGCTAAAGGACAAAAAAGATATATTTACTTCTAGGGGAATCGCCCTTGATAAGAGGTACCCGATAAAGAGCATTAACATGGAAGCAATAATTAATTTGAAGCTCTTTTCACTAATATTATTAATGAAATTATTATCAAACAAGGAGAATGGTTTAACTAAGTACCTAGAAAAAACTCCAGTTTTAATATCTTCACCTATAAAATAGGCTCCCCATGCTGAGACAAAAATATTAACCCACATTGCCATTAAAAAATAGATCACCAGTTCCGCCTGCGAAAAAGATAGATTGGCGCCTGACGAAGAAACAGCTAACCAGACGGCAAGGGCTACTAACGGAATAACTGCACCACTTAATGTATATATTAAAAGATCTACCCGGTATTCTAAGAACTGTTGCCATTCGGATTTGAAACAAACCCAATACTTTCTAAAACTCATGGGATAAGATTACCACAACCTGAAGGCACGGACCATAGATCCGCAACAATGAGATATATTACGCTTTTTTCAAAAGTCTAAGAAAGATAAATGCGATAACGGTTAGAACTACAACAGCACCACCAATCTTCCACAAATTTGCCGAACCAGATTTTTTATTTTCACCTAGATTAACAGGTAATGTGCTGCTGCCAGGTGTAGCTATATTCTCACCCTTAACCTCCCCTTCTTGACCTATTCCTACATCACCCTCTGTTGAGGTTTGAGTTCCCAAAACCCCCTGTGTAAGCCCGGGTGCTTGAGTCAACTGTGCCGAGGTTACTGTTTGATTTTGGAAAGAAGTGCTTTTAACCGAACAGTCATGGACCGCACAACCCAGACCATCTCCACCATCACTACCACTGCTTGAGCTGGAGGAAGAAGTAGAAGAACTGGTGGTTGTAGTGGAAGCAGGAGTTGTATGGGTGGTGGCATAATATGAAGCCTTGGTGGCCTTGAAGGTACAAATTCCTGCAGCAACTGTACAAGTTTTAGGATCCTCAATTCCCTCACTCACCCAAGGTCCGGTTAGGCCTGCTGATCGAACAACACTTAGTACTTGCTCGTTAAGGCTGGTGCCAACAAAGATGTTTAAAGTAATCGGCTTTGGATTTCCATCTGCGTCTTTAAACTCCAAACCAAAATCAGGAATTCCCCATTGCATGGCTCCGTCAACAACTGTATTTGCGTCAAACCCGGTCAAAGAACCAATTGACGGCGCTTGGGCGCTGAGTTGAGAGACATCAATTGTCCCTCCACCGCTTTTAGTAATAACTGTATTGGCCGGTAAAGATACACTGCTGGTACCGCCGCCGCTTGTAACGCTAATAGTGGAGTCACCCAAAACTATAATAGATGTGGTAGCGCTCCCATTTCCACTGGTAGGGACAAATTTTGCATTACTAAGCTGCTGGAAAGGAGCATTGCCAAACCTTAAGGGCTGACCATTTTTGTCTTTAATAATGGAAGTTTTTTCACCATCACTTCTCTGTCCGCTATACTCCACAAATACATCAAAGAATGAATCAGTTAGTGGATGGGTTCTCTGGAAATTATCTTTTGATCCTTCTGTTACCCTGTAAGTGCCTGGTTTGTCTACTTCCGGCAGGGCATGACCATCTTCATTGGTGGGAAGAATTCTGAGTGAACCATCAAGAACTTCATCTGTCCATGTTTCAATAGGTGGTTGCCCTTCAACCGGGTTAGGAGTTGAATCTTTGAGTATTTTTTTCAGTTCCTCTATCCTCATGTCCCAACCGCCAATGGGTAGTTCACCTGCGTCCAACACGCCATCTGCATCCAAGTCTTTCCATTTAAATATGTCTATAATCACCTTCTTAAAGTTGCCAAAATCAATGCCACTTACATTTTGCCCGGCAGACAACTCAATTGTAATTACCACTGTTACTGGTGGTGGCTGAGGCAGAAGCTTCACCGCTTAAGTTGACTGTCCAACCTAAACGGCCTGAATCGCTGGCCTCTTTTACTCCATTGCCATTCATGTCCTCAAATTTCATCCCGGAAATTGAACCTAATTTAGTATTGGTAAAGGTGCAGGTGATGGTTTCACCGGCATCAAGGTCAATGGTGGCTGTACGCTCTGTTAAATTTATGCTTGATCCGTTGTCAGGATCCTGGCAGGAGAGGCCAGTCAGACTCCATCCACCTACTTCATTTTCTGTGACTGTATATGATCCCGACTCAACAGTAGAAAATGTGGCTGTATTAGAAAGTGTATTGTCGGTGTCATCATCTAAAGAAAAGTTCGTCCCAAAACTGCGGGTGAATGCGAAGTCTTGCGCATCATCCGGAATGCTGTCCTTTTTGATAATAATTGTGCCCACGTCGTAAGTAATCCCGTCACTCCAACTGGAAATATTAGTGTTAGCTACATTTCCGGCAAAATCTACGCCAGTGGCGGTGGAAAGCCAGAATTGGTAAAAGGATATACCTGAACCGTCTTCTTCAACAGCCGGCCAGGTAAAGGTTAAGTTAGGATTGGCAGTTTTTATGCCTGAATCAGCAACGGTAACATTTGTGGGCTTGGTGTTGTCCACGTATATATAATTACTACCCTCACCCACATAATAACCAAAAGAGACATTGCCTGCGGTATCGGTAGCTTTTACCTCTATATCATAGTTTGGGTCTTCTGAAAGAGAGGTCGTGTCTATCTGGCAGGACCAAGGGGCTTGAACATCAGTACAAGAGGGGTCGTCTTCCTCCGTGCCGTTATCATAATCATAAATTCTAAAATTAACACTAGTAACACCTACATTATCAGTTACATTTGCTGACACTGTGACAGCCTCTTTGACATAGTGGCTGTTATAGATTGGTTCAACTGTTAGATTAAGCTCTTCTGTATTGGGCTGCTCTGTGTCAATGGTAAAAGTTGAAATAGTCAGAGTGCCGGTATTTCCGGCAGCATCAGTTACAGAAACAGTACAGTCGTTGTATACACCGTCATCCGCCAAATCCAGGGTGATAGTATTATTGCCGGCTTCTGCTCCAATATTCGAAGTACTGCAATTATCGCGTTCGCCAGCTACATTCAGCGTACCTGCCTCCGAGGAATTAAAGGTATACTCAGGGCTGGTGTTATTGGTTGGGCTGGTGACAGGGGTTACTTCTCTCAGGATTGGGGCAGTTGAATCAATAGTGAAGTTAGCATCAGATAAGTCTGTCCCTATTGGGCTATCTAGGTCCGTTGCAGTTGCTTTAATTTTAACAGTTGATGAATCCAAAGAAGCAACAGGATTCCAGGTATATGTACTACTATTGCTCAATCCAGTAACAATCGATGTAAAATCGGTTCCATTTGTAGTGTAGAAAAGATTAATTATTAAAGTATTGCTTTCATTATCTACATCTGAAGCATTCCAGGTGATATCGTGGGAACTGCCGCCAAACCAAGTTTCCCCTCCATTAGGGCTGGTGAGGGTAATTGTTGGAGAGTCATTAACGGGATTAACAGTAATATCGAAGGTGCGGGAAAAATTGGCGTTTGGAGTGCCATTGTCAGTGGCAGTCACGGTAATAGTAGCTGTACCGCTGGTATTGGCAACAGGTGTGTAGGTTAGCGTTCTGGTAGCGCCGGAGCCGGAAACAGAGGGATGGGGGATCAACGCAGTATTGCTGGATGAGACAGACATAGTAACTGTCTGGCCTGATTCATCTGTAGCAGTCGCAGGACCAGGGGCAATATTGGTAGTTGCGACATTTTGCGCGGGGGCATCTTCATTGACATTTTGGTTGGCAATGGCATCAAATAAGGGCCGGTCATTGATTGAGTTGGGCAGAATCGGCGTTAGCTACCGGTGTATCATTGACTGCCGCCACATCAACATTGGCTGTACCTGTAGCAGTTAATTCTCCATCGCTAACTGTATATTCAAAACTGGCCGCCCCATTAAAATTGGCAGCCGGTGTAAAAACAGCATTTGATCCATCAATAGTCACAGATCCATTAACTGCATTGCTAACTGAAGAAAGAGATAAAGCATCACCGTCCGCATCCGTATCATTGGCCAAAACTGCCACAGAAACTGGGGTATCTTCAGGAGTAGTAGCACTGTCGGTAGTGGCAACTGGTGGGCGGTCGTACGCAATCTCGACTTTGACATGGTCCACATTAACTGTTCTGTTTTGACTTGTTTGATTTCGAGAGGCAAAGGCTACACCAAAATTTGCATTATTAATGTCTGAAGGGGTCCAGATTAAACCCCAAAGATCAGATCTTCCTCCATAACTTTTATAAGTATCTGTAGTGGGATAGTCAGTTAAAGTGTCTGCTTTATCGTCTCCGCTAACTGTTCCGCCTTTTATTAGTTTAACAGAAGCATCTTTGCAACTAGCTCCTGTGCAAAATTTATCTATGTTGACAGTTATACCAATAATGATTGCATCAGCAGGAATAGCAAAATTATAATCCCTTGCTTTAAGGTAATTAGAGGTTTCATTATTCAAAGTTGCTGTGGCATATTGACTATCATTAGAGTAAACCTTATTAGTTGACGTCCAGTTAGTTGTTCCAATTTCGCTATTCTGCCCATTTGAGGAGGCAGTAGGATTTGAAACTACAAACAGAGTAAAATGGTTGAGGCCGGTGATGGTTAAAGTGTCTGTTTGGGCGCTCACTCCACCTAAGGTGACAAAAGTTTGGCCGTCTTCTGAAGCTTTAACTTCCACATTATCTGTTTTGGGAGTGGGCAGAGTTAGGGTATATTCAAAAGTGCCATTTTCCATATCAGATGATATGTCATAAGCGGTTTTTGACAAAGCTTTAGTTTGGTTAACCTGCTCATCTGTTAAAGTAACTTCTTTAATAGTTAATTTGCCTTTATTTTCAGGCAGCTTATTAAATTTTAAGGTGACCTTAGAGTTTTGAGGAGCTGTATACAGGTGATCCAAAACTACACTGTCTTTAGTAGTTGTCATATTATCTACTACATCCTGCCAATTTGAGGTTGGAGCGGGGGTAGATGACGGGCTGGGTTGAGGAGTTGGGCTTTCCGTAAGCTCTGCTGAGGAAGTTGCAAGACTAGACGGGGATTCTAGCGTAACCACTTGGGCAGAAGGTGAAGCTTCCTGTGCAAATACTAGAGGAACTGCCAAAACTTGGTTAAAAAGCAGACATAAAATGGAGATGAGAGCAAGTATCTTTTTCTTGATTTTAACCACCAATTTTACTTTCTTTATCCTAATCTTTTATATACTCTAAATTGAACAAAAAAGCAACGGTAGCACGGAAGGATAATTACTTAATCAGTCTCTTAATGGTTTTTCCGGCAGTAAATCCCGGAGTCTTTTTGTTAGGGATCTGAATAGTCTCTCCTGTCTGGGGGTTTCTACCTCTTCTGGCAGCCCGTGATCTAATTAAAAAAGTTCCAAAGCCTGTTATAACCACCTTTTCTCCTCTTACTAATGAATCTTTAATCAGGTTAAAAGTAGCATTTACCGCGTCTGAGGCTGCCCTTTTGGTTAATGATGATTTTTTAGCTACTTTTTCAATTAGTTCATTTTTTGTCATATGAAATATTGCAAAAAATACGATGAACCGACAACTATAGTAAATTCATTACAATAATTTAGGTTGGATCATATTCTTTGTCATACCTGCAATAACTTACCAAAACTTCCCCCACTTGTAAAGACCTTTTTTAGCCCTCCTAAGCCTGTAGTTGCTTTAGCTATCAAAATAGTTTTAAATATCTTTGAAAAATGTTTAAAAAGCTCATTTTATTTACCCACTCCCCATATCTGGCAGTAATTCTTTTATCAGTTTTATTTATATTGATTTATTCTGTCCATTCTATAAACAGGCACCTAAACTTCAACTCTCACGCTCTTGATTTAGGAATCTTTACTCAGGCTACTTATTTGTACAGTCAAGGAGAACTACCTTATAGCACGTTTAAAAAAATGGTAATTTTAGGGGATCATTTTGATCCTATACTTTTTTTTATTTCCCCACTTTATAAACTATTTCCATCCCCTGTTTTTTTGCTGTTTTTACAATCACTATTTACAGGACTTAGCATAATCCCACTATATTTTGTTGCTAAAGACAAGATTAAAAACCAGATCTTAAGCCTGCTTCTTGTAGTAATTTACGCAACTTCACCGCTTTTGTTAAGAGCGGTTAATTTTGACTTTCATCCGGGGACAATGTCACTGCTACCCCTGTCTTTACTACTTTATAGTTGGCATTTTAAAAAAACATATCTTTATTGGTTTTCTTTTTTGCTCTGTTTTCTTTTTAAGGAAGAGGCTGCCTTCTATATTTTTGGAATAGGAGTTTACCAGCTGTTTCAAAAAGAGTTTAGATTAGGCGTATCTACTATGTTTCTATCTTCTTTACTTTTCTATCTTATTAAATTTGTTCTTATGCCATTTTTCTGGCCATCAGCCCAGGATGGTTATATCCAGACATCTAATCTGCCTTTAACTAACCCTCTGGATATGCTGTCTCTTTTAATCAGCAGGCCGGATATCTTAATAAGTCAAATGACCAACTCATCCATAAAGCTTGCCACTCTGGATGAAACCTTTAAGCAATTTGCCTATTTTCCTGTTTTGAGCCCTTTTGCCTTTGTCACAATATTGCCCTTTCTATATCTCCGTTTTAGCTCTAATTTAATTTATCTTTGGGGTAGTGAGTTTCACAACAACGCTATATTTTTGCCATTTTTACTAATAGGAACTGTGATGGTAATTACCAGGTTTAACCTATCTAAAAGATTTAGCTATCTATTTTTGTTTACCTTTTTTGTCATTAACTTAATCTCTACAAACTTTATGTTTTTTAATGTCTTGAACTCTTTACAGATTAAATCTTCAGACTACAACTACATAAATAAATCTATCAATGACCTGCCTAAAGATTCTCCTATTTCTGCCCAAACCACTATTGCTCCTCACTTGGCAAACAGAAAAACCATCTTTATGTTTCCTGAAATAGGTAATGCAGAGTATGTGGTATTGGACTCAAATCTGGACAGTTATCCTATATCAAAAGTTGATCTTGTTAAAAGAATTAAGTTTTTAGAAAATTCACCTTCTTATATAGTTTATAAAAGACAGGGAAGTCTGATAATCTTTCAAAAATTAGCTTCCAGAGGTGAGAAATGATTCTGTGGCCCGGGTTTCCCTAACAGCAGTAATTTTTACAGCACCAGGAACCATTACTTCTTTTTGAATTTGTGATCCTATATCATGAACAAGTTTTGGTAGCTCCTCATCAGATACTTTATCCGGCATCACAATTACTCTCACCTCTCTGCCTGCTTGCACAGCAAATGCTCTTTCAACACCATCAAATGAGGTGGCAACTCTTTCAATATCTGATAATCTTTTTATGTAATCTTGAACATTTTCCCGTCTTGCACCTGGTCTACCACCTGAGATAGCATCTCCAAGATAGACACAAATTGATTCAACGGCCGAAAAAGGTTGATCTTCGTGGTGCTCAGCAATACAATTGATAACTTTTTCAGGAAAACCAAATTTCTTGGCAAATTGTACCCCTCTTTCAACATGTGTTCCTTCGTCCCAATCTGTTAAAACTTTTCCAATATCATGAAGCAAACATCCAAGTTTGACCACATTCACATCAGCACCGATTTGACGTGCAATTTCTACACCGATTTGAGTCTCTTCTAAAGTGTGCTGGATCATATTCTGCCCGTAAGAATAGCGGTACTTAAACCTTCCCAAAAGGGCAATGGCCTCAAATGGCATGTTATATACCCCGACTTCATGACAAAGTTTCTCACCTGCCTGGAACATCAGCTTTTCTATATCTTCTTTAGTCTTTTCAACAATTTCTTCAATTCTTTGAGGCTGGATTCTTCCATCTGCCATAAGTTTTGCCAAAGAGACTTTGGCAATTTCTCTTCTGACTGGATCAAATGATGAAATAATTAAAACATTTGGGGTATCTTCATCCATTAAAACCTCTACTCCGGTAACCTGCTCAAAGGTCCGGATATTCCTACCCTCTTTACCAATAATCCTTCCTTTCATTTCCTCATCAGCAAGAGTAACTCTGGAGGTGGTAAACTCAGCGATATAATCTGTTACTCCATGAAGCATGCTATCGGCTAAAATCTGCTTTGCTTTTTCGTCAGCTTGCAGTTTGATTTCTTCATCTGCTTCTCTAATCTTTTTGGAAATTTCTGCTGCTAAATCTTTTTCGATACTTTCCAGTAGAAGCTTTTGTGCTTCACCTGCTGATATTTTTGAAACCTTTTCTAACCTCTCAACCAGCTCTTTTCTAACGCTTTCTGACTTTTGTAGTTTTTCTTCAAGTAATCTTGCTTTTTCTTCTAACTGCCTTTCTCTTTCTTCTAATATTCCTTCCCGCTTGGCAAGTTCTGCTTCACGTCCCAGGAAGTCTCCATCAGAAGACGGGGTAGTTGAAGAGACAGTAGATTTTGGACCAAAAGTTCTTTGCATTAATTTTTGTGGAAGTTAGAAAACCAAACCTAGATTTGGCCTTGAGGTACTACTGAGAAAAAAGAATTAATGTTATTCATAGTTTAATTCCTCAAACTTCTAATCTCCGGATTGTATTTTACCCTTTTTTAAGTAATTTTTCAATCGTCTCGGAAATTATCTCATAATCAAAGCCTTGCCTTGTTAAATATTCATAAGCTTTCTTCTTTTTTTCCAAGTATGAAAGAGACTGCCATCTATATGCTTTCTTTCCTAAAACTTGCATTGCCAACTCCTCCTCGCTTTCTTCAGATGTTTTTTCTTCTAAAGCCTCTTCAATTATTTTTTTATCTACTCCCTTTTGAAAAAGTTCTGCCTTAAGAGCAATCTTGCCCTTTTTTTTACTCCGGCGGCGTTGTTCTATCCAAGCTTTGGCAAATGCCTCATCATTTAACAGTCCTTTTTGTTTTAATTTTTTTATAACAAGCTCCACTGCCAGCTCGCTAATCAATTCTTTTCCCTTGATTCTGAAGTAATTCCTGACCTCTCTTTCGCTTCTTGGCCTTATATTCCAGAGCCTATACATTCTTTCCATTAGTTTTCCAACCTCTGCTTCGAATAAAAGTTTTTCCAAAAGGGGAGTATCAATTAATTTTCCAATCACCAGTCTGTGCTCCACCACCAAATCCTCATCTGCTCCAAAGGCAAACACTCCATCCAAAAAAATATTAAATCTATACTTGCTTTCCTTTTGCTGTTCTACTGCAGTAATCTTTGGCATTAAGAAGCTTCACTTATTTTTGCAATTTCTTCTTCCTCTTCTTTACCAACTACAATATTTTCTTCACCATCTTTTTGTTTTACCCAAGCATCTCTAACTTCTTTTTCTAACTTTTCTGCTTCCTTTTTATTCTCCTTTAAATAAGCTATTGCTGCCTGTCTGCCCTGACCTAACAGTTTATCAACCCATTTAATAAATGCTCCAGACTTTGTTAATATGCCAAGTTCTATTCCAATATCCAGCAACTCTCCCTCATGAGACACTCCGTTTTCGTCCATATCAAATTCTGCAATTCTGAATGGGGGAGCGACCTTGTTTTTAACTACCTTCACCCGGTGCCTTGAACCAACAACCTGATCACCGCTTTTAATGTTTTCTATTTTTCTAATATCAAGCCTAACTGAAGAATAAAATTTCAAGGCCAGTCCTCCTGGGGTAGTCTCTGGATTTCCAAACATAACACCAATTTTTTGACGTAACTGATTTGTAAAAATTGCAATGGTATTGGTGTTGGCAATCGCTCCAGTCAATTTTCTCAGAGCTTGAGACATAAGCCTTGCTTGCACACCAATCGAGGACTCACCCATTTCTCCTTCTAGTTCCGAACGGGGAACAAGAGCTGCAACTGAATCAATTACTATAACATCTATTCCACCAGAGCGGATTAATGCTTCGGCAATCTCTAACCCTTGTTCACCTGTATCAGGTTGAGAGATCAAAAGATCGTCTAAGTTTACTCCTATTTTTTGGGCTCTTTGCGGATCCAGTGCATGCTCTGCATCAATAAAAGCAGCTACTCCGCCTTTTTTCTGTGCTTCTGCTATAACATGGAGAACCAGGGAGGTCTTTCCGCTAGCCTCAGGACCAAAGATTTCAACAATTCTACCCTTTGGTAAACCTCCCACTCCCAAAGCTAAATCTACAGCGATAGAGCCAGTTGGTATAACCTGTGTGGTCATTCTTTCTGCTCTCTCTCCCAACCTCATAATCGAACCAGTACCATATTGTTTTTGAATTTGAGACATTGCAGCTGCAATCGCAGCTTTTCGGGCATCATCGTTTTGAGGCATATTTTCAATATACCAAATATATCCCAAAGGTCAATACCCCAAAATAGGTCCTGTACTGATGTATGGATACATATATTTATCTGGAATAGAGAAGGGTATCTAACTAAGTGTCGGGGTGACAGGAATAAGATCGTTCGCTACGCTCGCTAACCTTTCTTTTTGCTTCGCAAAAAGTTGAACAGCGACAAGCGCAGTCAAATTTCTCAGCTACCAGGTAATTCAATTACGAAACTGGTGTTTCTTATTGAATTAGTCGGGGTGACAGGAATTGGACCTGCTGCTTCTCGGACCCCATCCGAGCGTTCTACCGATGAACTACACCCCGGAAACCCTGTTGTATTTTATCATTCGTACCCATACAATACTAGTTGATATGAAGGTAGGTTTTTTTGAAATTAGGCCAACTGAAAAAGAATATTTTGAGCAAGCATTAAACACTCACGAGCTCTTTTTTTCCGATAAACCGATAACTGCTCAAAACCTTCCAAATACAGATTTTGAGATATTATCTACCCACACTGATTCAAAAGTTGATAAAGAATTACTGGAAAAATTACCAAACCTAAAAATTGTTATAACCAGAACAACTGGATATGATCATATAGATTTAAAATCAGCAAAGGAAAAAAATATTGTAGTTAGTTATATCCCCGCTTATGGAGAGCATACTGTTGCTGAGTTTACTTTTGCAATTTTATTGGGTCTTTCCCGGAAAATTCCTCAAGCCTACAATAGAATCAAGCAAGAGAAAAAATTCAGCTTTGAAAACCTACAAGGCTTTGACTTAGAGGGAAAAACTTTAGGGGTGGTTGGAACAGGGAAAATTGGAGCAAATGTAGCCAAAATTGCCAAAGGATTCGGGATGAAAATATTGGCTTTTGATGCTTTTCCTAATAAAAGTTTAGCCCAGGAGTTAGATTTTTCTTATGTAATCTTAGAGGAGCTTTTAAAAAACTCTGATATTATCACCCTTCATGTTCCTTACCTACCCTCTACCCACCACCTGATAAACTTACAAAATATTGGCTTAATTAAGAAAGGTGCTGTTTTAGTAAACACCTCAAGAGGTGCAGTGGTAGAAACTCAAGCTCTTTTTAAAGCTTTGCAGGAAAACATTTTATCAGGAGCAGCCCTTGATGTTTTGGAAGATGAGAAAAAAACATTCAAAGAAGATGCTCCAATTACCAAAATAAACGAAAAGTTAGCTGAGATGGATAATGTAATAATCACCCCGCATACTGCCTTTAATACCAAAGAAGCGAGAATGAGGATATTAGAAACAACTATTACAAATATAACCTCTTTTATTAACGGTTCACCTGAAAATACAATTAAAATAGATTAATTGTTTCGCAAGACTCTACTCTTAACAAACTAAAGCTCCAGATATTCTTCGATTGGCTTTTGGTATTCTGCGATAAATGCTTTATCTACTTTTTTTATTGGGTCAGACCCTAGAAACGCCAACATCTCCATCAGCTTTTCTTTTCTCTCTTTTTTATCTGTAACATTTTTTAATTCTAAAACTTTTTCTTCAACCTCAAAATACCGAAGTTTTGATTGAAGAGGTAGTTGCCAGAAAAGTAAAAATCCACGGTCAGGAAAATCTATACCGATTATTCTATAACATGTTTGCATAAAATCTTTTTCCAACTCATGCAAAATCTCTTCTATCTGACCTTTAACATCTTCAAAATTTTCTTCTTTGAATGGCTCACTTCCTATTTCAAAATACATCTTAATCTTAGGTTCAGTTCTAGATGGTCTAACCGTAATTTTTAAGGAAAGTGTTCCGGTAACCGGTTCAAGATGAAAAGCCAGCACATTTTTGGAAGCGGCATCGGTTTCTGAAACTATTGGTTTTCTGTTCAAGTAATCCTCAAACCGGGAAACATTAAACCTACCAAAACTAGAGGGTGGTGTAGTTCTTAAGCTATTTTGTATTTTGTCTATCTGCGCTTTTCCTTCTGCCCCGGGTAACCTGATCTCTGTCAGATAGTTTCTAAAGTAACCATACTTAGCATAGATTTGATTTAGAAAATCTATGGGTGTTTGGTTTTTCTGCTTTAACTCTGCTGCTAACTCTGAAAATAGCACCGCCGGTGCTGCCCCGTCTTTGTCCCGCGCATAAGTACCGATCAAGTAACCGTGTGATTCCTCACAGCTTAATATCACATCATCTACCCTGCCTTGTCTTTCTAACTTATTCATCTCCTCACCAACGTACTTATAACCAACCAGTAAATCCCCTATCAGATGTATATTATTTTTTTCGCAGATCTCCCTCATTAAATCTGTAGTAACCGCTGTTTTAATCATTATCCCTTTGTTTCGCTTATCTGCTCTTTTTTGAATGATATATTCACTTAGTATAACTGCAATTTCGTTTCCATTTAAAAATACCCATTTACCATTATGCTTTACCATTGCACCGAATCTATCCGAGTCAGGATCTGAAGAAAGCAATAAATCAGCATTGACCTCTTTTGCATATTTCAAAGATGTCTCAAACGACTGCTCCACCTCTGGGTTAGGAATGTTAAAAGTGATATTTTCAAACTTTCCGGAAGAGAAAGATGTTTTCGGGTCTTTATCTGGTTTGAATCCCACACTCTCTAAAGCTGCAAAAACATTTGTTAACCCCGTGCCGTGCAAAGGTGTATAAACAATTTTTACATCCCTATTCTTGGACAAACTGATTTCAGAAAAGTTCTTTAAATACGCTTCATCAATTTCTTTTCCTATAAAAGTTATTAGCCCTTTTCCCTGAGCCTGGACGAAACTCATCTCTTCGATTTTGCTCATATATTCAGTTACTTCCTTAACTAATTTTTCATCATCAGGAGGAATTAGCTGACCTCCGTATTCATCGTATATTTTTTGACCATTATGTTCCGGAGGATTATGAGAGGCAGAGATCATGCTTCCTCCAACCGCATTAAGATACCTGATAGCAAAGGATAGTTCTGGAGTAGACCTGATACTGTCAAAGATATAGACTTTAATCCCATTACCGGTATAAACCTCGGCACAATCTTCAGCTAAGTCTTTACAAGTTAAATTCTTGACTGGGTTTGACAGGTTATCGTTTAAATATTTGTTTGAAAAGAATTCTCTGACATCATACGCCACCACCACCCCTCTTTTTTTAGCGTCTTCGTCGTAGTGTTTTAATAGAAACTGGGAGTGCCCCTGGCAAGAAGATTTGATAGTCCAAGGATTAATTCGGTTGGGTCCAACACCAACCTCACCTCTTTTTCCTCCGGTTCCAAAGGGTATTATCTGGTAGAAAGAATCCAGCAGATAATCCCAATATTTATTAGTTATCAGATGCTCTATTTGAGGACGGTACTCTGAAAATTGTTCATCTTCTAACCACTCTTTCAAAAAGCCGAGTGCCTGCTTTTTATACTTGTCTCCAACGTTTAGGGTAGCAAAACCATCCTTTACCTGATCTAAAAGTTTGGAGATGTTATCCATATATCAAACTATATTAGCATACTTTATCAAGGGTATAATTACATTATATGAATATACCCCAAACTTTTTGGGCTTGGTATAACAAGCATTACACCCTAAATATCATTGTTGCCGTAGCATTGTTTGCTATACAATTTGTTCACCTCTATTGGCTCACAACCCATGTTGTAATACACAAAATCTTTGGAGTCAGTTTATGGGATCCAACAACCTTACTGCAAAATTTACTAATACTTGCAGATTACACCGAAATTCCGGCTCTGGTTTCTACATCGCTAATATATTTAAATAACCTACGTAAAAAATTTGATTTTAAAAGCACTCTTTACATTACCCTTCTTTATTCACAGTTTTTACATATTTTTTGGATAACAGATGAGTTTGTAGTTGAGCAACTTACTGGCAGAACTGAGACAATTTTACCATTGTGGCTGGCCTGGGTAGCTATAATGATTGATTATTTAGAACTTCCGGTGATTTTTGATACTGTTAATAAATTAATAAAGGTACTAAAAAGAAGGCTTGGCCAACTGAAGGGTGTGTTTAAAACAGACTGATTACCTCTTTGGAGACTGTTTCTTGGCTCTCGCTTTATGAGCCAAACCGTATTTTCTTCTTTCCTTAACCCTTGCATCCCGTGTTAAAAGTCCTGCTTTTTTTAAATCTGACCTTTTTGCTGGATCAGCAAGAGCAATTGCTCTGGCAATACCATGTACTACTGCAGAAAGTTGAGAGATAACTCCTCCCCCTTCTACCTTTACTGAGAAAGCATACTTATCATTTGTTTGGGTTATTTCTATTGGCCGGGTATATTTTTTTTGAAAAATTGGTCCAGAAAAATATTCATGGATGGGTTTTCCATTAACTGTAACAGTACCCTTTCCAGACACCAGTCTCACTCTTGCTACAGCTTCTTTCCTTCTACCTATTGAGCTAGTATTGCCTACACCTGTTTGTGCCATGGTTTATTTTACTTCCCCCTTTAACTTACTTTCATATGGATGATTCATATCTGCAAAAACTTTTAATTTTTTGATCATTTGTCTTCCCAGTTTATTTTTTGGCAGCATTCCTTTTACAGCATGTTCAATAATTTTCGAAGGTTTCTCTCTTATTGCTTTTTTGAAAGGAACTTCTTTATATCCGCCAGGATATCCAGAATGAGAAGCATATTTTTTTTGACTTACCTTTTTACCTGTTAACTTTATCTTTGAGGCATTAGTGACTACAACATAGTCTCCTTGGTCTAAATAAGGAACATATTGTATTTTATTTTTACCCATTAGGATTTTTGCCACATCTGTTGCCAGTCTTCCCAGGATTTTTTCCTTTGCATCAATGACATACCATTTTCTTATGATTTGTTTAGCAGATACAGACGATGTAGACATAGTTGTTTATTTGTTTTTGGCCTCCTTTTTAACAACTTTTGTTTTGCTGGGTTGAGTCTTTTTTTTGAGAGTTTGATCTTCTTTTGGTTTGCTTTGCTTTTTAACAGTTTCTTTATTTATGGGTTTGAGCGCTTCATTGCCAATTAAGCTCATTTTAACCATCATTGCATTATCCCCCTGTCTTCTTCCTAACCTAACCAGGCTGGTGTAGCCTGAGTTTCTATCTTTTAACTTAGGCATCAGCTCCTCTATTAGCCTACTTCTTAAAGGTTTAGCATTAATATATCTTTGTAAATTGGATTGGGTTTTTTTATCTTTTGCAAGGTTGATAACTTTATCTACCAAACCTCTGACAGCTTTTGCCTTAGAATCAGTAGTTTCAATAGTACCGTAGTTGAAAAGAGAGTAAATTAAGCTTTTAAAAAGGGCTTTTCTTTCGTTAATATCTCTTCCCAAGTGTTTACCATAAACTCTATGCCTCACCTAAAGACAACCCCCTCTCGGAAAGCTTTTCAGAAATTAAGCTTAACGATTTACTACCTAAGTTTTTTGCTTTTAGAAGCTGGGCCCTAGGCATATTAATTAAGTCTCCGATGGTGTTTATTTCTATTGCTTTTAGGGCATTGGTAATCCTTACTGGAAGATCCAGCTCCTCGATTGTTAGCTCTAAAGTCTCACCAGAGATTTTAGTTCCTTGGTCTTCTGCTACTACTTCTTCGGTATCTGGTTCATATACTTCTCTAAAAGTGTCAGATAAAATCCGGGCTGCTTGGTTTACTGCATCAAGGGATGAAATTGTACCATCTGTTGTTACTTCTAAGGTAAGCTTGTCGTAGTTTGTACTTCTTCCGACACGGGTTGGCTCAATTGAATAATTAACTGCCACTACTGGGCTAAATAAAGCATCTATGGCTATAACTCCAATCTCACCATTTTTTCTTTCATCTGCAACAGAGTAACCTTTGCCTTTTTCTGCAGTCATTTCAATGTTTAATTTAGCTTTAGCATCATTTACATTTGCTATGTGTTGCTCTGGATTGGCTATTTCTCCATCTCCTAATACTTCAATGTCTTTAGCTTGTACTGCTTTTTTACCGGATACCTTAAGAGATAGTTTGATAGGGGAATCAGAATGGACGTTTACTCTTACTTTTTTAATGTTTAATATGATCTCAATTACATCCTCTGAGACTCCTTCAATAGTAGAAAATTGATGAGCAACGCCGTCAATTTTGACAGAGGTAATAGCAGAACCTTCAAGGGAACTTAGCAGTACTCTTCTAAGCCCATTTCCAAGTGTATTACCAAATCCTTGTTCCAAAGGTTCAATCACAAATTTTGTATAGTTATCTTTTTCTAATTCTGGTTTTATCTTAAACATTTACAAATCTCCTTACCTTGAGTAGTACTCAACAATCATTTGCTCGTTAACCGATTCTTCCATCTCTTCCCGTTCCGGCGATCTTAAAACCTTGCCTACTGCAGCTTTCCTTTCTAGCCACTCTGGCAAGGTCTTACTCTCTTCTAAACTTTTTTTGACCTGTGTATTATCCAACAATTTTGATGATAATGCAATAGTCTGTCCCGGTTTGACCTGGTATGAGGGAATTTGGACTTTTTTCCCATCCACCAAGATATGTCCATGGCCAACATATTGTCTGGCTGAGGCACGGCTGCTTGCAAATGCCAAACGGTAGACTATATTATCTAATCTTGTTTCTAAAAGTGCAAGTAAGGTTACACCGGTTGCACCCTTAACTTTACTAGCAATTTTATAATATTTGGCAAATTGTTTTTCAAGGATTCCATAAAGCCTTTTTGCTTTTTGCTTTTCGCGGAGCTGCAATCCATATTCAGACAACCTTCTTTTTCTTGAAAACCCATGCTGTCCAGGAGGAATAGCACCTTTTCTTTCCAAGTATTCAACATCTTTGCTAAAAAGGGGGATTCCTTCTCTCCTTGATAATCTTCTCTTTGGACCAGTATAACGCGCCATTTAAACTCTCCTCCTCTTTTTAGGTCTTGGTCCATTATGTGGGATAGGTGTGATATCGGCAATCATAGTTATATTTAACCCCGCACTTCTTAAGGCTTTGACAGATGCATCTCTTCCTGGCCCTGGTCCTTTAATATATACTTCACAGTTTGTCATTCCAACTTCTTTGGCTTTCTGGGCAACTTTTTCTACGGCGCTGATTGCAGCAAAAGGAGTAGCTTTTCTGGCTCCTTTAAACCCAGCTTCTCCTGAAGAACTCCAAGCAAGCGTTGCACCATTGGAGTCTGTCAGTGTTACTAAAGTATTGTTAAAAGTTGCAGTTACATAAACTCTGCCGCTGCTTACTTTTCGCTCTACTTTTTGCTTTTTAGCTTTTGTTGATTTTGCTGTTTTCTTTGCCATATTTTCTTTCCTTTATACCTAGGCAGATGGAGCAGCTGCTTTAGTTGTTGCTACATCTTTCCTGATTGATCCTACGGTCTTTCTCTTACCTCTTTTTGTTCTTGCGTTACTTCTAGTTCTTTGCCCTCTAGCCGGCAGATTCTTTCTATGTCTTAAACCTCTATAAGTTCCTATCTCTTCCAGTCTTTTGATATTTTGCTCTACTTCTCTCCTTAAATCTCCCTCTACTTTAAATTGCTCAACAGTCTTTTGTAGTTTGCCAGTCTCTTCTTCTGTTAAATCCTTGACTCTTTTTGCCGGATCTACACCAGAATCTTTTAACATTTTCTCCACGTTTTTTCTGCCAATACCGTATATATAGGTAAGGCCAATATCTACTCTTTTTTGTTCTGGTAAATCAACTCCTGCAATTCTAGCCATTATTTATCCTTGTCTTTGCTTATGTCTCGAATCACGAGAACATATAACATACAACATACCTTCTCTTTTTACCACTTTGCAAAATTTACACCTAGTTTTTATTGACGCTTGAACTTTCATGTTATTTTAATCTAAATGTAATACGGCCCTTATCCAAATCATACTTTGGACTCATTTCTACCCGAACTTTATCGCCTTCTAAAAGCCTGATATAGTGCATCCGCATCTTCCCTGAAATATGACACAAAATAACCCTTCCTACTAATTCGGGTAAACTATCACATCTAGTAATTTCAATTCTAAATAAAGTATTTGGTAATACTTCTACTACTTTACCTTCTACTTCTATCACATCATTCATAATCTGTCTTAGAAAGACTTTGGTAATTCTACCAAAATCACATTCCGAATACAACCCATAGCATTCGGTTAAACCCGCCTCCAATCTGTTAATACCTCAGCCTCTTTTTTACCTACAATCACAGTCATTTCAAATAAACCAGCAGGTGACCCATCCACTGAAGAATAAGTCCATCCGTCCTCTCCCAAAACTACCTCACTAGTACCCATAGTATAAATAACCTCAATTGCAATGGTCATTCCCTCTTTGAGCAGCTCACCTGTACCCGCTTCTCCATATCCTGGAATCTCGGGATCCTCATGCAACTTTCTTCCTACACCGTGTCCTACCAAACTTCTCACAATTTTATGTCCTGCACCCTCGACTTTTGACTGGATAGCATTTGAAATATCCCCAATTCTTTTGCCATCCACTGCCTGTTTGATACCAAGCCATAAAGCCTCTTCTCCAATACTCAAAAATTCCGCTTTCTTACTATCACCATCTTCAACCAGTACACTCCAAGCAGTATCTGTATGCCATCCTTTATACATTGCAGCCAAGTCCACACTAACTAAATCCCCCTTTTCAACTTTTCTATTAGAAGGTATACCGTGAACTACCTGCTCATTAATTGTTATACAACTTGCCCAGTCAAACCCAGGGACTGTTTTATAAGACAGCTCCCCTCCTAACCGATAAATTTCGTCTTTGACAATTTTATCAAGCTCTAAACCAGTTATCCCACTTTTTAGGCTTTCTACTGCCTTTTTTAATGCATTAGCGCTAATGCCACCGCTTTTCCGCATTAAAGAAAGCTCATACTTATTCCGTAGTTTCACCTTTTAAATACTCCCTTACCTGTTGTTGAACTCTATCAATAGACTCTGTGGCAGGAATTTTTATAAGATTTCCCATATTTTCATAAAAGGCAAGCAAGGGCTGAGTTAGTAGGTAATATACATTAAGTCTTTTTTGTATCACTTCCTCTTTATCATCTACCCGCCCTCTTTTTAAAAGCCTTTTAACTGCTTCCTGATCAGGAATATGTAGATAAAAAACTTTATCAAAGCCCGGATCAAATATTTCTATTTGTTTTAATGTCCGGGGATACCCATCTACCACATATCCTTCCCTACAATCATCTTCAGAAACTCTCTTTTCAATAATCTCTGCGACAACTCTATCATTTACCAAAACTCCACTTTGTATATCCTCCCTAACTCTTCTCCCTAACTCTGTATCCTCATCCGAAACCTTTCTTAGGATATCTCCGGTGGTGATATAAGGGATGTTCAAAAAGCTTGACAGCAGCCCAGCCTGTGTTGACTTACCAGAGCCCACAGGGCCTATGAATAGCATCTTCATCTGTTAGTAAATACCTCATAGCTTCTTTCTATTAGCTTACTTTCAAACTGTTTTGCTGTATCCATTACCACCGAAACGACAATCAGCAAACCCGTTCCTCCTAGTACTAAAGTTGTTATTCCTGTTGCTTGTGCTGCGATGGATGGAAGTATTGCAATACTTCCTAAAAAGAGAGCACCTGCTAAAGTAATTCTTACCATAATATAGCTCAGATAAGCTGCTGTAGCAGTACCGGGGCGGATACCTGGTATAAACCCTCCGTACTTTTTAATTTCATCGGAAATTTTTGTCGGGTTAAATATTATGGCTGTGTAAAAGAAAGTAAAGCCTACTACTAATGCAAAATAAACTAAATTATATAAGATACTATCCGGAGTAAAGTTAGCAGCAAACCATCTACCAATTTGCGACAACTGAACTTGAGGAAGCTGAGCAAAATAAGTACCTGCAAAGGAAGGTATCAGGACAAGAGACACAGCAAATATGATTGGGATTACCCCTGCTTGGTTTACTCTCAAAGGCAGGTAAGTTTTTACTCCGCCGCTTTCTTTACCTTGGGCTGAGCGTCTGGCATATTGTACAGAAATTTGCCGTCGTCCTTCATTAACAAATACCACTCCTGCAATAACCAGCAAACTCAAAGCTATAAAAATAATTATATTTATGAGCTGCTCTTGGTTTGTCAGAGTAGCAGTTTGAGTCAGTACTACCGGAATTCTAGAAACTATACCAGCAAAGATTAAAAGAGAAATACCATTACCAATACCATACTCTGTAATCAGCTCTCCAAGCCACATTAAAAATATCGTTCCTGCTGTCATTCCAACCATAATTGAGGCAATCTCAAGCGGTGTCACATTAGTTAAGATACCTTGGTTTTTGAGTAAAACATACATGCCTATGGCTTGGACTAAAGCCAATGGTACAGTTAAATAACGGGTATACTGATTAATTTTTTGTCTTCCAAACTCCCCTTCTTTGGACAATTCTTCCAGCTTGGGAAATATCATTGTCAGAAGCTGGATAATAATTGATGCATTAATGTAAGGATTTAACCCCAAAGAGATGATGGAAAAGTTAACTAAAGTTCCTCCGCTAAAAATATCAAGAAGGCCCAGTAACTGACTGCTTGCAAACAGTGACCTTAGACCTTGCAAATCTACCCCGGATACAGGTATATGAGCAATAATTCTAAAAATTATCAGAATTATAATGGTTACGGTGATCTTTCTTCTTAGTTCTGCAATTTTAAATGCATTAACAATAGGAGATAGGATCTTATCCATTCTCTACCTTTCCACCACTTGACTCTATTTTCTGTTGTGCACTTTTTGACAAAGGAAGTTTCACTGTTAAAGCTTTTGTTATTTCTCCTTTACCTAATATTTTAACCCCAAAACTTGCCTGCTTTTGCGTAACTACCTTTGCTTCAATTAACTTTGGTAAATCTATTATTGTTTTTGCTGGAAAAACATTCAAATCAGATAAATTAATAACTTTTGATCTTGTAGATTTTTTCCTATTTCCCTTGCCTCTTACAAGCGGAAGCTTTTTATACAGTGGCAAACTTCCCACAAAACCAATTGGAACTTTCCCACGGGCTTTTTGGCCTTTACTACCCCTTCCACCAGTCTTACCTTTCCCAGATCCTAAACCCCGGGATATTCTTTTACTACTATTTTTTTTAACTTTTGGTAGATGATTAAGCTGCATTATCACTACCCCCTTTTACCTTTTTAAGTCTAGATAAAGCTTCTAAAGTTGCATAGACATTTGATGCTTGATTTTTAGTTCCTAAAGTTTTTGAAACTATATCATGGATTCCTGCAGCTTCAACTACCACACGCACAGCCCCACCAGCTATAACTCCTGTACCAACCGGAGCGGGTTTTAGCAAAACCTTTGCTGCACCTTTTTTAATATAAATCTCATGAGGAATAGTTGTTCCTTTTAAAGCAATAGCGATTAAGTGCTTTTTTGCATAGTTTGTTGCCTTTCTTACTGCTGCTTGTACATCAGCTGCTTTTCCCAACCCGACCCCTACTTTGCCTTTTTTATCTCCTGCCACTACCAGCACCGATAAAGATCTCTTATCCCCACCTTTTGTCTTTTTGGAAACACGGTTTACCTGAACTACTTTTTCAAAGTACTCTGAAACTTCATTATTAAATTCTTTTGCATTATTTCTCATATTAAAAACTTAACCCACCTTCTCTTGCGCCTTTTGCAAGTTGCTCAACTCTTCCGTGATACAAAAAGCCACCCCGGTCAAACACTACTTTGCTTATTTTAATCTTTAAAGCCTTTTCTGCCAAACTTTTTCCTACTTCATAAGCTTTTTGCTTTTTAGAGCCTTTATATTTTAGATCAGATTCTGATACAAGTGTTTCTCCCTTTAAGTCATCAATAATTTGAGCATAAATATGCTGACTGGATCTAAAAACTGCCAGTCTAGGCTTATCTTTGATACCTGCCAATCTTTTTCTAATTGTTTTATGTCTTTTTAATCTACTAATTATTTTCATTTTGCTCCTGCAGCTGCTCCTACCTTTCCGGCTTTACCAGCCTTTCTTCTGATATATTCTCCGGCATATCTTATCCCTTTACCTTTATAGACATCAGGTGGTCTGACAGCTTTAATATTTGCCGCAACCTGACCTACTAAGTATTTATCAATTCCTGAAACCTTAATTTTGGTATTGTCTGCTACCTCAAAAGCAATACCCTCCGGAGCATCCACACTAACAGGATGAGAATAGCCCACTGATAAGGTTAGTTTATTCCCTCCTCCTTGTGCCCTAAACCCCACCCCCACCAGTTCCAGATTCTTACTCCAACCCTCACTAACTCCTTTGACCATATTAGCAATTAAATTTCTAGTTAATCCATGAAGGGCTTTTACATCTCTTTCTTCATTTTTTCTTTTTACGTTAATTTGACTACCCTCTATATCAACAGTTATTTTTGGGTGTATGCTTATTTCCAGTTTTCCTTTCGATCCATTCACCACTAGTAAGTTTTCAGTCTTTTCAACTGTTACTCCATTTGGTATTGGTACTGGTGAGTTTCCTACGCGTGACATAATTACCAAACAAGTGCGAGCACTTCTCCTCCTAAATTTTGCTTTCTAGCTTGCTTATTGGTCATCAATCCCTTAGGAGTAGAAACAATTGCAATTCCCAAACCATTCAACACACTAGGTAAAGCTTTTGCTCCCTTATAAACTCTCAAAGAAGGCCTTGAGACTCTTTTAACGTCAGTTAGAGAGGGAACACGGGCATTATATTTAAGAGTTACTATAATCTCTCTGTTTTTCTCATCTACGCTGCATTTCTCTATATAACCTTCAGCTTGTAATAATTTACAAATTTCAACGATTAGCTTGGAATAGCGAACACTAACTTCGCTCTTACCAACCATATAACCATTTTTAATTCTAATTAGTGCATCTCCTATTGTATCCATATTACCAACTCGCTTTCCTCACTCCAGGTAATAACCCCATGTGAGCTAGCTCTCTAAAACACAATCTGCATAAGCCAAACTTTCTGATGTACCCTCTTGGTCTACCACATCTTAAACACCGGCTTTTTTCTTGTACTTTAAACTTAACCTTAGTTTTTACAACATTACTAGTCTTTGCCATATTATTTTGTATCCTTTTTAAAAGGCATTCCTAAATATTCCAGCAACTTCTTGCCTTGATCTTTACTGGTAGCAGTGGTGACAACAGTTATAGCCAAACCTCTAGTTTTGTCTACAGTTCTATAATCAACCTCAGGAAAGATAATCTGCTCCTTTAATCCAATATTTAAGTTTCCCTGCCCATCAAAAGCTGTATCAGAAATCCCTTTAAAGTCTCGGACCTTTGGCAACACTACATTTACCAGTTTTTCAAAAAAAGCATACATCCTTTTTCCTCTTAGTGTCACTTTCATTCCAATTGGTTGACCCTGGCTCAGCTTAAAATTTGCTATAGATTTTTTAGCCCGGGCCACCACTGGTGATTGCCCTGCCAGAGCAGATAAATATACACGTACCTTATCCAAAATTCCAGCATTATCTTTTGCTTCACCAAGTCCCATACTTATAACAATTTTTTCAAGTCTTGGTACAGCCATGACGTTTTTAACTGCAAACTCCTGCTGCAGCTTACCTCTTATCTCTGTTATATACTGGTTTTTCAAAGTATTCATCTACTTAATCTCCTTTTGACACTTCTTACACACTCTAACCTTTAGATCCCCTTCAAACTTAAAGCCAACCCTGGTAGGTTTATTGCAGTTAGGACAAATTAGCAAAACATTTGATATATCCATAGCTTTTGATATATCGATAATTCCGCCTTGGATATCCCGATAGCTCTTTACATGCCTTTTAAACGTGTTGAGACCCGGTATAAAAACCCTACCTTCTTTTGAGTTTATCCGTTCTACAACACCACTTTTGCCTTTATCTTTACCAAGTACTATTTGAACTTTATCTCCTTTTTTTATCTTATTCATAAGACCCTCTTTTTTTACCAGACTTCTGGTGCCAATGAAATAATCTTTGTATACCCTGCATCTCTAACCTCGCGCGCAATTGGACCAAAAATTCTAGTCCCGCGAAGATTACCATCCTTATCAACCACTGCCCCTGCATTCTCATCAAATTTAATATATGAGCCATCTGCCCGTCTAACTTCTTTCCGGGTCCTCACTATTACTGTTCTAACCAGTTCCCCTTTTTTTACCTGGCCATTGGGATCTGCTCCCTTAACAACAGCAACAACCAGCTCACCTAAAGAGGCTTTTCGTTTGGCAGAACCTCCCAATGGTTGAATTACTTGCAAAATTTTTGCTCCGCTATTATCTGCTACTTTTAATCTACTTCTGTGCTGAACCATAAATCTAGGGTAAAGCGTGAAGCGTAAAGGGGGAAGTTATTCACCCTTATCTTCTTGCTTATTTTCCTTTCTCTGTTGCCTTTTCTGAGATTTTACTTTTATAATTTCTTCCGTTTTTACCTCTTCCCCCTCCTTCTCCTCCTCCGGCATTACCTCTGCAATACTCTCTTGCGCTTCTTCTTTCAGTTTCTCTTTAACCATCTCTGCAATATCCTGGCCTATTATCTTTTTAACTTCCCAGTGTTTATTTTTTGAGATAGGTTTAACCTTTAAAATATCCACAATATCTCCTTCTTTTGCACCTAACTCATCATGAACAAGATACCTTTTGCTTTGTTTAAAGGTCTTTTTATAAACAGGATGCCTCGCTATTCTCTCGACAAGCACTGTTACTGTTTTAGCCAATTTTGCTGACACTACTCTACCGGTCATTTTTTATTCTTTTCTCCTTTCACTTTTTGCTTTTTTGCTGTTTTTTCTTCCAGCTTTTCCTCTTTTTTGTCTACTGACTCTAAGTCTTGCAAACTCTTTTTTTGAGTTAAGATTGTTAAAGTCTGAGACAAGTTTTTTTTAGTTTTAAAAATGGCTTTTGAATCCTTTAACTTATTCATGTTTTTATCCATCACCAAAGACGGAATCTCTTCTTTTAAAGAGTTTGCTTTTTGTACTAATTCCTTAATACTTAAATTCTTTAATTGTTCTAAATCTTGTTTTTTCATAATTTTAGTTCTAAAATTTCAAGCTTTGCTTATATTTTTATCGACTTATAAACTTGGTACTTAGTGGCAGTTTATGAGAAGCCAACCTCAAAGCTTCTTCTGCAACCTCTTTAGAAACTGCACCCATTTCAAAAATTATCTGACCAGGTTTTACAACTGCAACAAATCCTTCAACATCACCTTTCCCAGACCCCATTCTAGCCTCAGCTGGATGTTTAGTAATTGGCTTATCGGGAAATGCCCGTATCCAAATACGTCCACCTCTTTGAGTGTAATGAGCCATTGCTCTTCTTGCTGCTTCAATCTGCCTGGATGTAATCCAAGCTGCTTCCATAGCTTTCAAACCAAATGAACCGAAAGATATAAACTGGCCTCTGGTTGCCACACCAGTTCTCACGCCTCTAAAAGCTTTGCGATATTTGGTTCTTTTAGGTTGTAGCAATGCCATTAAATTTCTACCTCCCCTCGGTTAATCCACACCTTTACTCCTACATAACCGGATTTGGTTAAAGCAGGATAAACCACAAAATCAATATCAGATCTTAGAGTATGGAGCGGCATTGTCCCCAAAGCTTTCCACTCTCTTCTGGCAATCTCTGCCCCACCAATCCTTCCAGATAAAACTATCTTAGCTCCTTTTGCTCCTGCTCTCATAATCCTATCGACTGCTTGAGTCATTACCCTTTGAGCAGGCATCCTTCTTACGAGTTGTTCAGCCACAGATTGCGCCACCAGGTATGCTGACAAATCAGGATGTCTTACTTCCATTGGAACAATCTCCAAAGCACCCTCATCTTTGATGCTCAACTCCTTCATTAAAAACTTCTTCAACTCAGTCAATCCTGTTCCACCTCTACCAATCAGCACTCCTGGTCTGGAGACAAAAATGATAATTTTAAGTTTGTTAATTGACCTTTCTATCTCAACAGCAGAAATTGATGCAGCTCTTAATTTCTTAAGCAAAACTGTTCTTATTTTTAAGTCTTCTCTGACAAAATCCTTGTATTTTCTACCTTTGGCAAACCATCTAGATTGCCAATTAGCAGAAGTACCAATTCTAAATCCTACTGGATGAATTTTTTGTCCCACGTTTTACTTCTGCCTCCTTTCCTTCTTCCTTTTTTACACTTTTAACTTGATTATCCGAAAGGACAATTTTAATATGGCTCATTCTCTTTTTATAAGGCTTAACCCTGCCTCTGGTTCCAGCTCTAAACCTTCTCATCTTGGCCCCTTCGTTAACCTCAATCTTGGCAAAAATTAAACCCAAATCATCTAGACCTGCTTGCTTGGCGTTTGCTAAAGCAACCTTAACAGCTTTCTCTAAATCCTTAGCCGCAGCCTTAGGAGTAAACCTTAAGGTCTCTAGAGCCTGTTGTGGACTCATCTTCCTTACCATTTCAGCCAATAACCTCAACTTACGGGGTGCTGAATTTATATATTTTTGACTTGAAACAATTTCCATATTATGTTTTCTCCATTGTTCTTTTTGCGATGCTACCATGTCCTCTAAATGTTCTAGTTGGAGCAAACTCGCCTAACTTATGGCCCACCATAGACTCGGTTACATAAACTGTTATAAAGTTTTTCCCTTGATGAACCATAAAAGTATATCCTACAAACTCAGGTGGAATTTGGCTTCTTCTTGCCCAAGTCTTAATAGGTGATTTTTGTCCGGACTGCTTTTGCATCTGAACTTTACTCATTAATTTTTCATCAATATATGGTCCTTTTTTACTAGATCTTGCCATGATTTATTTTGTTCTCCTTTGTAAGATATATTTACTGGTCCACTTTTTTCTCTTTCTAGTTTTTCCTACAGCCGGTTTACCATATACCGTCATTGGCTTCTTTCTACCAACCCCAGATCTGCCTTCTCCTCCACCATGAGCATGTGACTCAGGATCCATTGCAGTACCTCTTACTGTCGGTCTTCTACCCATATGTCTTGCCCTACCAGCTTTACCCAATACCCGATCCTTGACCTCTTCATTTCCCACCATACCCACAGTTGCAAAAGACTCCATGGACACCTTCCTAATCTCACCAGATGGCATTTTCAAGTGCGCATAACCTGATTCCTTTGCCAAAAGTTGTAATCCTACTCCGGCACTTCTACCAATTTGGCCGCCTCTTCCGGGAGTTAACTCCACATTATGTACAAATGTCCCAACCGGCATATTTTTAAGTCTTAAAGCATTTCCTACCTTCACCTCAGTACGGTCATTGGAAACTACAAAGCTTCCCATTTTCAAATCTTTTGGCGCCAAGATATATTTATATTCTCCATCCTCATATTTAACTAAGGCAAGTTGGACATTTCTATTTGGGTCATATTCAAAGCTAATAATCTCACCCTGAACACCTAATTTATTTCTCTTAAAATCAACTTCTCTATAATACCTTTTCTGCCTACCGCCTTGACCGCGAACTGTCACTCGACCTCCCGATCGGCCAGAATGTTTTTTAAGTATTGTCTTTAAGCTTTTTGGTGCTATAACAGTTTGCATATTACGTTTTTTGCTTTGCAAAAAAGGCAAGGGTTTTAGTCCTTATTTACCAGTTATTACCTTTCTCTGGGTTGTTAGTCTTTCAGCGCCTATATTTTTCTCAACTTTTACTTTTGTCTTACCTAGCAAATCTTTTTTCTCTTTCATTATTACTGGCTCTTCTTCGACCTTGGTTACAACCGCTTCTTCAGAGGCTTTAGGTGTCTCAAAAATTGCAATTTTTTGCCCTTTTTGAACCTGAACTATCGCCTTTTTGGTATCGGGAAGTTTGTATAATCTTCTCACCCTTTTTTGAGATTTTAGCGCTCCTTTAGTATTTATAGTCTTTACACTCAAGATATTAACACTAAACCTTTTGGCAACTTCTTTTGCAATTTGATCTTTTGTAGCTTTTTTGTTTACCTCAAAAGTATATAAACCCTTTTGTGCCAAGGTCATTGATTTTTCAGTCACTAATGGTTTTTTCAAAATAATGAACATTAACTTTTTACTCCTTTTCCTAAATTCAATTTTTCTAAAGCATCTTTTGTAAGCAGTAAGACCTCATGTTTTAAAAGCTCATAAGTATTTATGAGGTTGGCTGGTAAGACATCAACTCCTGAAATATTTCTTGAGGCCCTAACGATGTTGTCATTTTTTTCTCCGGTTAAAATTAAAACAGTTTTTTTCTTTCCATCAAAAACTTTATCCAAAAAACTGCTCATCTGTTTTGTCTTTCCGGTTGCTTTTTCAACTCCACTCAAGCCAAAAATAGATTTTTCTTCTGCTTTGCTTGAAAAAGCAGAAACCAGACTTGCTTTTTTCATCTTTTTTGGCAAATCCAGCCTTACCTTTCTTGGCTTTGGACCAAATACTATTCCACCGCCAACAAAAATAGGAGCCATAATTGATCCATGCCTTGCTCTCCCAGTGCCTTTTTGTCTGAATATTTTGGCTGTTGAACCCATTACCTCACCCCTGGTTTTAGTAGAAGCTGTAAACTCCTTGGAGTTTGTCATATATACCCTAACCGCTTGTGATAAAAGATGTTGATTAACTTTTTGGCCAAAGATTTCTTTTGGCAGTTCCATTTCTCCAGCACTTGCACCAGCCAAAGAATAAACAGGAATGCTCAATCCTGCTGACTTTTTAGTGGCAGTTTTGACTACCTTAGGCTTTACTGACACTTTTTGCTCTTCTTTTTTGACTCTAGGCATTTTCTGATACCTCTTCTTTCTTTTCTTCTTCCTCATCAACTTTTTCTTCTGGTGGAGGAGTATAACCTCTTAGCACACCTAGCTTTTTTACTGTTAGCAAACTCCCAGCTGGCCCTGGAATTCCACCTTTGACAACAAGTAAACTTGCTTTCTTATCCACTCCAACAACTTCTAAGTTTTTGACACTGACTGTGACATTACCCATATGCCCTGCCATACTTTTTCCTCTATATACCCTTCCTGGTGTAGTACCTGAGCCGATTGATCCAGGAGCTCTGTGTCTGTCTGATTGACCATGTGTTTTTGGACCACCGTGAAACCCATGTCTTTTAACAACACCGGCAAACCCTCTACCTTTGGAGGTACCAGTTACTTTCACTATATCTCCTACAGAAAAAACCTGGTCCAGTCTAATTTGCTGTCCAGGTTTTAAACTCTCTTCATTATCTGCAATTTTGACTTCTCTAAACCATCTGATTTGTTGATCAAGGCCTGATTTTTTAATATGTCCCATTTGGGGCTTTTTAATATTCTTTTTTGTTCCAAAACCAACTTGGATGGCACTGTAGCCATCCTTTCCTTCTTTTGATTTAACTTGAGTAACAAAATTAGGGCTAAGTTCGATAACAGTAGCGCCTACCCGTCTACCGCGGGCATCATAGGTACTAGTCATTTGTTTTTTAATTCCAAGTAAAGTGTTTATCATAAGCACAAAAAAGAGTGAGTCCTTTGACTAATCTCAGGAGCTCACTCAGTATCCTCCGTCACTTCGTTCCTCAGGACAAGTTATTAATACCTTCCCAGTTTATCCTGAGTCAGTATCAACATCCCTACGAAGGACGCGATCTACTGATAATTTAACTAATTGTTAAATCAACCTGACAACAATGTCATGTACTTACGGAATTCTAACACACATCTGAAGCTAAATGCAAGCTAAGGATTAAAGCTAGCCGATGGGGCAGCAGAAAGATTACATTTTGACTTCTATATCTACTCCTGCAGGAATTTCCAAATGCATTAAAGAATCAATGGTCTTTTGAGTAGGTTCAACAATATCAATTACTCTTTTATGGGTTTTTATTTCAAAATGTTCTCTAGCGTTTTTATCAACATGGGGAGATTTCAATACGGTGATTCTTTCGATTTTTGTGGGAAGTGGTATAGGACCTAAGATTTTTGCACCTGTTCTTAAAGCTGTATCCAATAAGGATTCACAAGTGTTGTCTAACACCCTGTGGTCATAGCTTTTTAGTTTTATTCTAATTCTGCCTCTGGCCATATTTTTCCTTTACCTTTTAAAGTGCTACAATTATACAGTATAAGGACCTGCTTCGCACTTCAGTGTAAGAAATTATACTTCGTGCTCGCAGAACCTTGCCTTTTTGACTTTAGTCAAAAACGTCAAAAAAAGGGCCTTTCGGCCCAGCTAAATAAATAACTTTTTAAGCAATTATTTTAGTAATTACTCCTGCCCCGACAGTTTTCCCACCTTCGCGAACAGCAAATCTCAAACCCTCTTCCATAGCAACCGGAGTAATAAGCTTAACTTTCATTTTAGTGGTATCACCTGGCATAACCATTTCTACACCATCTGGTAGAGTTACCTCACCAGTCACATCTGTGGTTCTAACATAAAACTGTGGTCTGTATCCTTTAAAAAATGGAGTGTGTCTGCCACCTTCTTCTTTGGAAAGAATATAGACCTCTGCTTCAAACTCGGAGTGAGGAGTAATGGAACCCGGTTTTGCTAAAACTTGACCTCTTTCAACATCATCTTTTTCAATACCCCTCAAAAGCACTCCGGCATTATCTCCTGCTTCTCCTTGCTCCAAAAGCTTGTGAAACATCTCAATTCCTGTAACAACTGATTTAGTGGTTGGCCTAATCCCTACTATTTCCACTTCCTCGTTTACTTTAACAACTCCTCTTTCAATTCTTCCTGTAACAACAGTTCCACGACCTTTGATAGAAAATACATCCTCAACAGCCATCAAAAATGGTTTGTCTTTCTCACGCACTGGAGTAGGAATCCATTCATCGACTTTTGCCATTAACTCCTCTATTGCTTTGACGCTTTCTGCATCACCGTCAAGAGCTTTTTTCGCAGAACCTCTAATTATTGGCGATTGGGGATCATATTCATATTTTTTCAGTAAGTCTCTAACCTCTTCTTCAACCAAATCCAGCAGTTCCGGATCATCAACCATATCAGTTTTGTTCAAAAATACTACAATAGCTGGAACTCCTACTTGCCGAGCCAGTAACAAATGCTCTCTTGTTTGAGGCATTGGACCATCTGGAGCAGAAACAACCAGAATTGCTCCATCGGCTTGTGCTGCACCAGTAATCATGTTTTTGATGTAATCTGCATGACCTGGCATGTCAATGTGTGCATAATGTCTTTTTTCGGTCTCGTATTCTTGATGAGAGATGTTGATTGTAATTCCGCGGGCTTTTTCTTCTGGGGCTGCATCGATTTGATCGTATGCTCTGTATTCTGCCATTCCTTTGTCTGCAAGGACTTTAGTAATTGCGGAAGTTAGGGTTGTCTTTCCATGATCAACATGACCCATGGTTCCAATATTTACGTGTGGTTTTGTTCTTTGAAATGTACCTGCCATAATAATTACAAGCTATTAAAATCCAGCTTCCCAAAGCTGGTAAAAAGAATATACAATAGCTGTCCCAAAAATGCAATAGGGAAATTAGAAACTAGTGCTCTACTCTTCCGGTGAACCCTGAGGTTTCGATAATTTTTTGAGTAATATTTGATGGAACTTCTTCATAATGATCTGCTTCCATATAATAGGTTGCTCTTCCTTGAGACATACTTCTGATAGCTGTTGCGTATCCATGCATTTCTGCCAGAGGAACCAAGGCAATAACTACTCTAGCATTTCCTTTTGTCTCAGATGAAAGAATTTGCGCTCTTTTTGAAGATAAATCTCCAATAATATCCCCTAAAAACTCATCAGGAGTGGTAACCTCCACTTTCATGATAGGCTCAAGTAGAACCATATCCGCTCTTTTCGCAGCCTCAGAAAGACCTAAGGAAGCAGCAATTTTAAAAGCTACCTCTGAGGAATCTACATCGTGGAATGAACCATCATAAACAACTACCCGAATATCAGTTACTGGGTATCCAGCCAAAATTCCGGTATCTTCTTTTTCGATAACACCTTTTTCAATTGGTGGGATAAATTCCCGGGGAATTGCTCCACCGACAATTTCTGAGACAAACTCGCGGCCAGTTCCGCGAGGTAAAGGTTCAATTCGGAGCAGACAGTGCCCGTATTGTCCGCGACCACCGGTTTGACGAATGTATTTCCCTTCGCCTTGAGCAGTTTGCCTGATGGTCTCTTTATATGCAACTTGCGGTTGACCAACATTTGCCTCAACCTTAAACTCTCTTTTCATCCGGTCAACTAAAACCTCAAGTTGCAGCTCACCCATACCAGCAATAATGGTTTGATTTGTCTCTGGGTCTGATTTTACCCTAAATGTTGGATCTTCTTCAGACAGTCTTTGTAGAGCTAGTCCAAGCTTTTCTTGGTCTGATTTGGTTTTAGGTTCGATTGCCAAAGATATCACTGGATCAGGAAAGGAAATATTTTCCAGTACAATTGGGGAATCCTCATCACAAAGGGTATCTCCGGTAATTGTATCTTTGAGTCCAACTGCTGCTACTATTTCTCCTGCATAGGCCTCATCAATCTCTTCTCTATCATTTGCATGCATTAATAGAAGTCTTCCAACTCTTTCTTTTGTTCTTTTGGTGGGATTATAAATATACGTTCCACCTTTTAGAGTTCCGGAATAAATTCTAAGATAGGTCAGCTTTCCTACGTGTGGATCTACTTGGACTTTAAAAGCCAGCGCAGACAGCGGAGCAGATGGGTCAGCTTTTCTTTCTAATTGCTGTTCTAAATCGTCTGTATCTTGTCCAAAAACAGAACCAATATCTTGAGGTGATGGAAGGTATTCTACAACCGCATCAAGCATTGGTTGCACTCCTTTATTTCTTAAAGATGAACCTGCCAGTACTGGAACTATTTTATTATCAATCACTGCTTGGCGGAGTGCTTTTTTCAACTCCTCTACTGAGATATCTTCGCTATTTAGGTATTTCTCCATTAAAGCATCATCGGTTCCTGCAATTTCTTCAACTAATTTCTCGCGGTGAGTTTTGGCCTCTTCAACCAAATCTTGCGGAATATCAACAGTATTAAACTTTGCACCAGTCCCATCATCTTCCCAAATCAGCGCTTTTTGGCCAAGTAAATCCACGACTCCCTTAAAGTCATTTTCTTTCCCGATTGGAATATTTAGGGCAATTGCATTTGCTCCTAGTCTGTCTCTTGCAGATTGAATTGTTCCAAAAAAGTCTGCTCCCAAAACATCCATTTTATTTGCAAATGCTACCAAAGGAACTTTATACTTATTTGCTTGTCTCCACACAGTTTCAGTTTGCGATTGAACACCTGAGGATGAATCTAAAACTATTACTCCTCCATCCAAAACACGCAAAGACCTTTCAACCTCAGCTGTAAAATCAACATGTCCTGGAGTATCAATTAAGTTAATCCTGGTTTCTTGATCCTTGTATGGACCTTCCTTTGGAGTCCAAAAGGTGGTGATGGCAGCAGAGACAATAGTAATACCCCTTTCTCTTTCTTGCTCCATCCAATCTGTAACCGTATTTCCTTCGTCAATATCACCAATTTTGTAAGTTCTCCCCGTATAAAAAAGAATGCGTTCTGTGGTGGTAGTTTTCCCTGCATCAATATGAGCGATGATTCCCATGTTGCGGATCCGGTCTAGAGGAAAATTACGATTGGTTGTTTTAGTGATAGCAGCCATTATTTTTGTTTCTCCTTTTCTAGATTCTCAATAATCTTTTTAATTTCCTCAATCCTTACTCTCCACGTCTCAGCATCTTCAACTGCCATTTGATATGCAGCGTTTTCTCTCAAATCTCCTTCTCTTGCAGCTTCTCCTTTTTTGGTCATTATTTGATTCAGCTCTTCTTCAAGCTGTTTTAAATTGGCTCTCCACATTTTTAACTTTTCTTCCTTTACCGTAGTAATCATCATAGATTAAAAAAACCTCCTCGAATCCGGAGGCTAATTGTAAATAATAAGATCAATTTGGCTAAAAGTCAACTCGCAAACCCTTTAAACGCCCCTTCTCTCAATATTTTTACAGCTCCATCTTCTAAAACCATTACTAATGTGGATGAGGAAGAGGTAATTTTACCTTTATCAATATATAAACCGACGTTTTGTCCAAAGTAGTTTTTAGCATCAGCGATGGTTTCAGAAGGCTTTTCTCCTTCAAAATTTGCACTTGGGGCAACTAGTGAACCACTGATATTTAAAATTTGTTGTAAAAATTTATCTTTTGGCACTCTAAAAGCCAGGCTATCTTTACCTCTGTGCAGATATTTATATTTTTCATTTTTACATTCTAAAACCACACTCAAAGGATTTGGCCAGTTTTTTGCTAAAAACTCTTTCTGCTTTTTAGTGAGGACAATTTCAAACTTTTTTAAATCATCCAGAGATGATATTAGAATAATCATTGGCTTATCTTTTGACCTTTTTCTTAACTCATAAATTCTTTCTACAGTTTCTTGTAAAAATGCAGCTCCCACAATTCCATATATAGTATCTGTAGGAATTACCCCTATTTTTCCTTCTTTTAGGTAATTTCCAATTATCTCAATTTTTTCTTTAGTCAAATCTGAGAGCTTATAGATCATAGCCTTTCATTGACTTACACTACCCCATCAATGTCAAACAAAACTACTTTAATCACAAAAAGATTATATCAGGAAATTTACTAGCGGAAGTGGGCAAAGGCCCATTAGATAGAACTACCCCTCGTAGCGGGGGAACTATCGCAGGGCGGCAAACCACATTTCGTTACCAACGAAAGTGGGAAAACGCCCTATTGGCAGATGCAACTTTTTGAACGTCTTCTTTTTTCTTCACCGCACCACCAGCATTATTTGCAGCATCCATAATCTCTGCAGCCAGTTTTTGAGAAAAGCTGTGGTATTGAGAATTTAACCTGGCTCTGGCTGAGGTCACCAACCATCTGATAGCCAAGGCCTCTTTCCTATCTCCTCTTACCTCAACAGGCACCTGGTAGGAAGCCCCTCCCACTCTTCTTGGACGGACCTCCATTCTAGGAGAGATATTTTGAATGGCTCTTTCGAAAACACTAAGTGGATCTTGTTTGGTTTGTTCTTTTATTTCCTCTAAAGCTTTATAAACCAAGTTTTGGGCAATTGATTTTTTGCCATCATACATAATTTTATTGATAAACCGGTGTAGCAGCCTTGACCCAAAAATTGGATCTGGCTGTAATATTTTCTTTTCCACTCTTTTACCACGCATATTTTAACTAGGTGCTGGTGCTGACTTTTTAACAGCTCCTCCTCCTCCTTTTTTGGTTCCGTAAATGGACCTGCTTTGATTTCTCTTTTGCACGCCTTCTAGGTCATATTTTCCTCTAATTAAATGATATTTCACACCTGGTAAGTCTCTCACTCTTCCACCTCTAACCATCACGATTCCATGCTCTGCTAAGTTATGACCTTCACCTTGGATATAGGCTGTGACCTCTGTTCTATTAGATAATCTCACTCTTGCCACCTTTCGTAGTGCTGAATTTGGTTTTTTAGGAGTCATGGTTTTGACTAAAGTTACCACTCCTCGCTTTTGTGGGTTAAAAGTTGTTGAGTATTTTCTATCTTTAGCGTTAAAGTTACGCCGCAAAACTGTTGCTTTAACTTTTTTTGCTACTTTTTTTCTTGGCTTTCTAACTAATTGATTGATTGTAGGCATTGTTTTTTAACTCTCCATTTTAGCCCTATCAGGACTAGTCGGTATAAGTCGGCCAATTATAACATTTTCCTTAAGGCCTAACAACCTATCCGTCTTTCCCTGGATAGCTGCATCAGATAATACTGTAGTTGTTTCCTGGAAGGAAGCAGCTGACAAAAAGCTCTCTGTTTGGAGGCTTGCTCTGGTAATACCCAAAATAACCACTTCTGCTGTTGATGGCTCTCCACCGCTTGCCAAAACTCTCATATTCTCATCTTCGAATTTAATCTTATCCACAACTTCTCCAGGAAGAAGATTTGTATCACCTTGAGATTCAATTCTTACCTTATCAGACATTTTTCGCACAATTACCTCAAAGTGCTTTTCGTTAATTGGTACACCCTGAGATTCATAAACTTTTCTAACTTCATTTACAATATATTTTTGAGCCTCAGTCAAGCCTTTAACCCTTAATACATCCTTTACATCCAAGTGACCTGAGGCAAGAATAGTTCCTGCAGGAATTAGTTGCCCATCCTCGACCAAAAGCTCAGAGGTGGCTGGTATTAGATACTCTCTTTCCTCATGTGGCTTTTGAGTTGTTCTTATTACCACCTTAACCCCCATGTCTCCTTCAATCACCGATACCTTACCTGCAATTTCAGACATTGGAGCAATAATCTTAGGAGTTCTGGCTTCAAAAAGTTCTTCTACACGGGGCAAACCTTGGGTAATATCAACCCCGACAATACCTCCAGTATGGAAAGTTCTCATTGTTAGCTGTGTACCAGGTTCACCAATAGCTTGAGCAGCAACCACACCCACAGGAGTACCAATTTGCACCAGTCTCCTGGTAGTCAAATCATATCCATAACAATTGGCACAGATTCCAAACTTATTCTCACAAGTAAGCGGAGACCTAACCATAAGCTTATCAACCCCTGCTTTAACCAGCTGTTCAATCTGATCTTCAATCACTATTTCACCAGCTTTGAAAAGTTCTTTTTTAGTTTTTGGATCAACTGCCTTTTCTAAAATTTTTCTGCCCAAAAGTTTTTCCCTGGCAGAGGAAAGATTGCCCCCAATAATAATTTCTAATCCTTGTTTGGTTCCGCAATCTTCAGTTCTAATAATCATATCGTGCGCCACATCAACAAGTCTTCTGGTCAAATACCCAGCATCTGCAGTTTTTAGAGCTTTATCAGCAACACCTTTTCTTGCACCTCTGGCCGAGGTAAAGTATTCAAACACAGATAAACCTTGCCTGTAATTTGACTTTGTAGGGAGCTCAACGATTTTTCCTGTAGGATCTGTGGAAAGTCCTCTCATAGCGGATAGCTGCTTTGCTTGATCTCTTGACCCCCGGGCACCTGCTTCAACCATCATTCTAATGGGATTACTTTGACCCATATAATCCCAGGTAGCATTTGCTAAATCCTCAGTTGCTCTAATCCAAACCATTTGCGATAATTGGGATTTTTCCTGAGGAGTTATAAGTCCCTTTGCAACATTTTTTTCGATTTCCTCTATCTCTTTTTCAGCTTTGTCTAAGTATTCCTGTTTATCTGGAACAACCTTTGCATCAAACAAACCAATTGAAATTCCAGCCCGTGTTGCAGACCAAAAACCCAGCGACTTGATACTATCTATTAACTCTACCACCTCTTCTCTACTAAATGTTTCTGTTGCTTTCAAAATAATATCTCTTATAGTTCCACCCTTAACTGGTGCATTCAAAAACCTCATCCCTTCAGGTAAGATCTGATTGAATAAAATTCTCCCAACTGAAGTTTCCAAAATCTCAGAGAATATTCTTACTTTAATTTTTTCCTGCAAACCAATTACTTCCTTTTGGTATGCTAAAATTGCCTCTGTTTCATCGGTAAATATCTTAACTTCTTTTTCACTGCTTAAATCTTTTAAGGTAGTTAGGTAATAACAACCAAGTGCCATTTCTCTGTTTGGAACTGTAATAGGTTGGGCGTTAGCAGGACCAAAAATGTTTTCCTTGGCAGTCATTAAATCTCTTGCTTCTTGTTGTGCTTTTTCTGATAAAGGCACATGGATTGCCATCTGATCTCCATCAAAATCAGCATTAAACCCAGCACAGATACAAGGGTGAATCTTAATAGCATTGCCATCTACTAATACTGGGAAGAAGGCTTGGATACCAAGCCTGTGAAGAGTAGGGGCGCGGTTTATCAGTATTGGATGCCCATTAATAATTTCTTCTAAGATATCCCAAACTTCTGACGGACGTGTTTCTAAAACATTTTTTGCCCCCTTTACGTTTGATGCCAAACCTCTTGCGATCATATCGCGCAAAACAAATGGCTTAAACATTTCCAAAGCCATCTCTTTTGGTAAACCAACCTGATCAAGTCTTAGCTTTGGACCCACCACAATAACTGATCTACCTGAATAGTCCACTCTTTTACCCAGTAGATTTTGCCTAAAGCGGCCTTGTTTTCCTCTTAACATATCCGATAATGATCTTAAAGTATGAGTGCCTGCACCGCGCCTGGCTGATCTTTGAGTGGTATCAATCAATGCATCAACTGCCTCCTGAAGCATTCTTTTTTCATTTCTTAAAATAATTTCCGGGGCGCCTAAATTAATAAGCCTGTTTAGCCTGTTGTTTCTGTTGATTACCCTTCTGTATAAGTCATTTAAATCAGATGTTGCAAACCTTCCTCCAGGCAGCTGAACCATTGGACGAAGGTCTGGGGGAAGAACAGGTAATATTCGGACTACCATATTTTCTGGTGCCATTCCAGCTGATCTCATGCCTTCAATAATTCGCAGTCTTTTTGTGGCTTTGACATGTTTTTGACCAGTTGTTTTTCTGACTTCCTCCCGTAAGGAGGCGGAAAGCTTATCAAGATCCATCTTTTTTAGCACTTCTAAAATGGCCTCAGCCCCCATTCCAACCTCCATAAAATCAGATACACCATATTCTTCTAATTTATAAAACTCATCTTCTGATAAAAGTTTGTGTGAAGTAACACTTTTTGTTAAATCCCCAACTGCTTTATAAATATTCTCTAACTGCCCTTGCTCTACCACATTGTTATCTCTCATCTTTTGGATCTCTTGTCTTTTCTTTAGCTCTATTTCCTGAATTTGTAACTCTACTTTCTCACCCTCTTTACTCTTTCTCAACTCTTTAATCTGAGTTTCAAACTCTGCTTCTTTTAGCCTGATATCTTTTTCTAGCTGAGCCTTTTGCTCCTCTAATTTCTTTTGTAGGTCCTGGTCTACTCTTTCCAAGCTTGCATTCTTTTTAGTTGGGTCAATATTGGTTACCAAGTAGGAAGCAAAATAAACAACGCTTTCCAAATTCTTTGGAGAAATATCCAAAACAAGGGATAACTTGGAAGGAGCACCTTTAACAAACCAGCTATGCGCAACAGGAGATGCCAAAGTAATATGACCCATTCTTTCTCTTCTAACCTTTGATTGAGTAACCTCAACTCCACACTTATCACAAATTACTCCGCGATATCTGATTCTTTTATACTTTCCACAATAACATTCATAATCTTTGGTTGGACCAAAGATATTTTCAGAAAAAAGACCGTCTTTTTCCGCTTTTAAAGTCCTGTAATTTATAGTCTCTGGTTTGGTCACCTCACCAAATGACCACGACCTGATTTGTTCAGGACTGGCAATCGTTATTCTTAATGATTCAAAATCCAGTAAATCGTTCACGTTTTTTAGCTTCCCTCCTTTTCTTCTGCTCCTCCTGCATCTACTAACTCAAATGGACTTTCTTCAGCTTCAATTTCTCCCTCAGATGCTGATGTAGTCATTTGCATTATATTTTCCATCTGAGCTACCTGTTCTGCTGCTTGAGTTTCTTCTTCTGCAACTTGAGCTTGGACAATTTTAGCCCCCAGAGTCTCAACATTCAAGCCTAATGCTTGTAGTTCTTTTACCAAAACCTTAAATGATTCAGGTATTAAAGCTTGAGGAATATCAATACCCTTAACTATGGCCTCAAAAGCCTTAGCTCTTCCTACCACATCATCTGATTTAATAGTCAACATCTCTTGCAGGATATGGGCTGCACCATATGCCTCAAGAGCCCAAACTTCCATCTCTCCCAATCTTTGACCACCCATCTGAGCTTTTCCACCCAATGGCTGTTGGGTTACCAGTGAGTAAGGTCCAGTTGATCGGGCATGAATCTTTTCCTCGACCATATGGATAAGTTTTAAGATATAGTTTTTGCCAACCACCACGGTGTTATCAAATTTTTCTCCAGTTCTACCATCAATTAATTGAATCTTTCCATCTGTAGGAAGCCCTGCTTTTTTAAGCTCATCCATTAAAGCCTCTTCTGATATCTTTTGGAAAACTGGAGCAGCAATTTTATAGCCTTGTTTGAATCCAACAAATCCCCAATGAGTTTCCAGTAACTGCCCTAGATTCATACGCGATAACACAGACAAAGGAGAAATGATAATATCAACTGGTGTTCCATCTTCCATATGAGGCATATCAGCAATAGGAACTATTCTTGAGATAACACCCTTGTTTCCATGCCTTCCAGCCAGTTTGTCACCTTCAGTCACTTTTCGAAGCTGAGCTACCTTGACTTTAATTCTCATTAAAGTTCCAGTATCCAACTCGTCACCTTCATCGCGAGAAAGTACTTGGATTCCAATTACTGTACCCCTCTCTCCATGAGGCACCCGCAATGATGTATCTCTTACTTCTTTTGCTTTTTCTCCAAATATAGCTCTTAGTAGTCTTTCCTCTGCTGTTAGTTCTGTTTCACCTTTAGGTTGAACTTTACCAACTAAAATGTCATTTGGACCAACCTCTGCACCAATTCTGATAATACCCTGATCATCAAGATTGGCCAAAGATTCTTCAGAAACATTTGGAATATCCCGGGTCAGCTCTTCCGGACCTAGTTTTGTTTCTACTACATCTACCTCATACTCCTCAATATGTATTGAGGTAAGAAGGTCTTCTCTGAGTAATCTATCAGAAATAACGATAGCATCCTCATAACCTAACCCTTCATAACTCATGTAAGCGATAGTTAAATTTTGTCCTAAAGCCAATTCTCCGTTTTGGGTAGCAGCACCATCAATTAGCAAATCTCCTTTTTTGATTTTTTGCCCCACTGCCACCACTGGTCTTTGTGAGTAACAGGTTCCTTGGGGAGAGTGAACAAACTTTTTAATCTCATATTTATATTCATCTTTTTTGGTCTTAAGGGTTAATTTTTTCCCGTCAACGCTACTTACAATTCCATCCTCTGGAGCTCTTACCACTCTACCCATATTATCAGCAACCACTCTTTCCATCCCAGTTCCAACAATTGGAGCTTGGGGGATTAAAAGTGGTACCGCTTGACACTGCATTTGAGTACCCATCAAAGCGCGATTTGCATCATCGTTTGCAAGAAATGGAATAATTGAGGCAGAAATACCAAAAATCTGCTGAGGAGAAATATCTATTAACTCAATATCTTTTGCATCTCCTTCAAAAAAGTTACCCATGTACCTCATCGGCACGCGATCAGAAACAATAACCCCTTTTTCATCAACTTCAACTGCTGCCTCAGTAATATGAAATCTTTCCTCATCATCAGCAGACAAATAAATAATATCGTTTGTAACACGGGACTTACCTTTTTCTAAAACTACTTTCCTATAAGGAGTTTCCAAGAAGCCGTATTCATTAATACGGGCATAAAGTGCCAAATATGTCACAAGTCCGATGTTTTGTCCTTCCGGAGATCTAATAGGATCAATTCTTCCATATTGAGAGTGGTTAATATCACGAACCGAAAAGCTGGCTCTATCTCTTGTTATTCCCCCTGCTCCCATGACTGATAACCTTCTTAAATGATCCACTTCTGATAGCGGATTAACCTGATCTAGAATGCTTGATAACTGAGAGGATCTGAAAAATTCGTTAACTGCTGCAATAACAGGTTTGGCATTAATTAACCCGCCTGGGGTCACCTCTTGATCTACTGCAGCCAAACTCATTCTCTCTTTGATGATTCTTTCTAAGCGTAAAACACCAATTCTAAAGGCGTTTTGCTGAACCAGTTCTCCAGCACATCTGACACGCCTGTTTGCTAGATGATCAATATCATCAACTTTTCCTTCGCCGTTTGTCAACTTAATTAGATATTTTAAGGTGGTAATAATATCTTCTTTTGTCAAAATAAGGCTTTCTGGGGTATTGGGGATATCAAGCTCTAATCTTTTGTTGATTTTATATCTACCGACTCGGGTAAGATTATAGCGTCTTTCATTGAAAAACATTCCGTCTAGCATAGTTTTGGCATTGTCTAAAACTACTGGATCTCCTGGACGCATCTTTCTGAAAATTTCAACCAAGGCTTCATCTGTAGTTTTGGTAGGATCCTTTGCCAGTGTTGTTTCTATTAACTTAGTTTCAGCAGTATCTACATCTTTGAAAACTGCTATTATCTCCTCGTCTGATGAAAAACCCAGTGCTCTTAGTAGCGTTGTAGCAGCAAATTTTCTCCTTCTATCGATCTTGGCTGTTAAAACACTTGTTCGGGAAACAGAAAACTCCAACCAGGAACCCCGATAAGGCCTAATCTCTGCAGAATGCAATCTCCTTCCAGTAATAGGATCGTCTGTTGCCGAGAAAAATACTCCAGGAGATCTAACCAGCTGATTGATAATCACTCTTTCTACTCCATTTATGATAAATGTTCCCTTTTCTGTCATTTGAGGAATGTCACCCATAAATACCTCTTGTTGGTATTTTTTGCCAGTTTGCTTATTAGTTAAAATTGTCTCAACTTTTAATGGAGCATCAAATGTAACACCTTTGTTTAAAGCTTGTTCAGGAGTGTAGTTAGGCTTTCCAAAAGAAATGGACCCTAACTCTAGGGTCCAATTTTTTCCTGTAAAGTCCTCAACAGGGGTAATCTCGTTAAGGACTTCAATAATTCCTTGATGTAAAAACCATGAATAAGAATCAAGCTGTAGTTTTATTAGATTAATATCCGGCGTAGGTGCCGTAGTTTTGGTCCAATATTTTCTTGGTGCGATTGCTATATTATCCGCTGCTATTGACATCAGTAGATGGCCTAATTTTGGGACAGATTAGTGCTTCGCTTAAGCCTATTACGAATTTAATTTTAGCTGGGTCAACGAAAATCAGGCAAGCTGTCTTCGTTTGCATCAACGAAGATAAGCATACGTACACGTACGCCCTCCTATTTCGTATTCAGTTGAGGTTACTTTACCATAGGTTACTTACTGTGTCAAGGACTTTCAGTATGCGAGCTTACGCTCTGAAATTTAAATCTGGGAACAAGCTTTTTTCCTAGCTGTACTTTTTCTAAAAACATATCTTTAGGTCTAATACATAAATCTGTCACTACCAAACTTTTATATAAAGGTTTATATACCACAAATTCTTGTGTTAAATCTTCGCTATGCTGGGCAACCCCAAGAACAAGATAGTAATTACCCTTATAATGACGATATACACCAAGTTTTACTTTTTTCATGGATGATTGGCTATGTTTTGGTTATGACCTTCCAAAGTTTTTGCATAATACGAGTTTCCTTTGGAATCATGCAAGTAATAAAGATAAGGCGTAGAGGAGTTTGCATTAGCAACAGCTTTTAGTGATGAAAGAGAAGGGTTGCAAATTGGAGTTGGGGGTAAACCAGCATGAATATAGGTGTTATAGACAGAGTCTATTTTTAAATCATCATAAGTTAGGTTTCGCTTCCACCAACTCCTTTCTTTTGGTTGGTATCCAAGAGCATATTGGATAGTAGCATCAGCATTAAGACCCATATTAATCTTGAGTCTTTTCAGCAAAATTCCGGCAACTTCAGTTCTTGCAATATCGGACCTTGCCTCTCTTTCTACAATTGATGCCAAAACCACACCCTCTTGCTCTGTTAAACCTTGAGATTTAATTTTACTCCTCAGCTCAGCCGAATATTTATTCTTAAAATTATCCTTCATGATATCCGCAACCCTGGCAGCTGTTACCTCATCTGGAAACAAATACGTATCAGGAAACATATAACCTTCTTTTGCATATTCTAAAAAATCCTCCTTTTTTATCCCTAACTGCTCTCCAAGTTTTTGTGCCATCTCCTCTACCCGCCATCCTTCCAGAAAAGTTACCCAAACCTCTTTCGGATTAGACGTTAAGGTTTTTAAAACCTCTTCTGCACTCATGGAAGAAGAAAGCTCAAATGTTCCAGTTTGCAGTTTGTCAGCCAAACCTTTTTGTCTGGCAAAAAGCTTAAAAGCTAGCTCAGATTTAATTAAATTCTCTTTTTTTAGTTGTGAAGAGACAGTACTAAGCCCAGTACCTTTTGGAATAACTATTTTTTTTGTTTCTTTTCTAAAAGACGGGGCAGATAACTGATTATTCCACCAACCCCATACAACTACTCCCAAAAAAGATACAATTAAAAAAATAGATAGTAATTTTCTCATTTATTACATTTCATCCTTTATTTTTTGATCTAAAAAACTTTGCAATATCTCTGCTGCCGCAAAAGCATCATTATACCTTCTCTTTTTTTTGGAAAGATTTAACTCTATCATTTTCCGCTGCCCTAATTTTGAAGAAAGGGTCTCATCAACTTGCTCTATTTTTACCCCTCTTTTTTTTAATTTGTTAATAACCCTTTTTATAACACCAACAATTTTTCCACTTTCGGGTATACCAACAACTACCTCACCAAACCCCTCTTGCACAATCAGGGAGTACAACTGTTCCACAGCAGAATCTAAACTTTTTGCTTCAATAATCTTCCAAGGGGATGCAATCTCTCCGTCTGATACTGCAAGACCTATTTTTCTTAAACCAAAATCAACTCCTAAATAGTGCATCAGATCATTTTACCAACAACTATCAAGCGTTTTGTATTAAATCCAGGAGGTACGCAAGTCATTAAAGTAATAAATCTACCCTGAGTGTCAGGAGGGGTAATAACGGATAGGTCCTTTGGGTCAATAACTTTTATAGAATCAACCAGATAGTTATATATTACCCCTTCTGTTTCTATGATTATTTTTTCTCCTTTTTTAACTTTCGGCAGGTTTGCAAATAACGCTTTTGCCTTAGGACCAATATATGAAGGTAGGGCAGAGTGACCAGAGACAAATACATTTCCTTTTTCACCCGGAAGAGCAGATCCTGGTAAATGCACTAAACCATGGGAAAGATCGTTTGTATCCACATAAACTGTCTCATTATCTAATTTTATGCTGGGAATTATCAAGCTAAAGCGTGTATAAGAAGCCGGTTTAACTCTGGTAGCAGATGATACAATTTGTGAAAAATTAGCTTTGTTTTTAATTGAGACTCCAAGTATTTCCTGGTTTTTCGTTAACTGAGGACTAGTTAAATAAGTATTGCCCTCATATTGTCCTCTAAACTCCCATAACTTAAAACTTACCCAAGGAAATACTACCTGGCTTATTGCAAAAACCCCCAGAAATAAAAGGACTAAGGAAAGGGATTTGCCATAAGCAATCATTTAAGGCCTACCTCTACCCTAATGTTTTTATCAAATATTGGCAGTCTCTGAAGTACTGACGGCAAGGAGGGGATAAGCTTTATCTCTGTTCCTAAGATATGTTCATTTCTTTTTAGAATCTCTTCCACCTGCAAAGGAGTCTTACCTCTTATTAGTTTTTTAATTTCTGAAATATCTACCTTGGGAATAAGCTTTGCCTTAAACCTTGCCAAAAATACCAGTCTTCCATCTTTTTCTAATTTTGATACATCAGCTAAGGTTTCGGTTTCTGCTAAGTTTAGCTCAAAGCCTTCTGGAACATTAACTGAAACAAGCTTTGACACCAGCTGCTTTAAATCCTTATCTTCAAAAGCTGTTCCTTTAAAGTTGACTGTTAAATCCAAAGACAGCTCACTTGCTTGATCATTGATATTTTTACTAAATGTTTTTTTAACTATCTCTTCTTGCAATGCTTCCTCTAAAATCTTCTTATCGGGATATTTTTCTTGTAACTTTGCTTTGGCTTGCCCTTTTAAGTCTGATGCAACCTGGGCCAGTAATTTCTTTTGGTCAGCATCCGAAACAACTGTAACCTCTTTACTTGTTCCCCCTGAAAAATTACCTTCTGCTTTAACCCCAACCTGTGAAGAAGAAAAATTAGTAAAGTTTAAATCGCTTCCAGAAGGCAGATTACCATCTGCCCCAATATTTGCTGCTGTTACTTCGGCATTCGCTTTACCAAAGGAAATTCCACTATCGCTTGCAGATTGAGAAGCAATATTTACATTGACATCAAGTGTGTATTTAAACCCATTTGCTGCTGTTAAGGTAGTTCCCTTGCTAAAACTTTTAGGCTCAAAAGTTTTGTTGTAAACAACAACAGTTCCCTTAGCAGGATCTCCAACCTGTTTAGTTCCAGTAGCAGCTCCTTTACCAGTACCATTTATCCTAATATCGACTGATTGTCCTGGAATTTTATTGTCTGCTTCATTTACTTCTTTAATAGCCGGATCTGCAACTATTTGAGCATCTTTTTCTAGTATTTGTGGTTCGACAAAAACTTTGACATCAGACTTTAATAAAAATAGGTACCCACCCAGCAATAAAAGAAAAACCGAAATAACTATAGAAAGATAGATTCCTCTTCCTTTTATATAGTCTTTAATGCTTAAAAACTGTATAAATTTGAGCTTTTTTCCCAAACCTGCAGCTTTTTTGGTAGAAATATCATAGGCAGGAGGGGTAGTAATCATATCTTTTTCAAAATCTTCAGCCTCAGGTACAACTAAATTAGTCTCTCTTATATCGCCTGTGACAAACCCTAATTCTTCTGCTGAAACTTTATTGATATTTACTTCTTTTTCTGCCGCTTCATACTTGCTATCCTCTTCTATATCTTTTAACTCCTTGCTAACTTCACCTTTTTTTTCTTCTTCTACTTCTTCAACTTGCTCAATTATTTCTTCTTCGCTCATTGGTTTAAAATCTTTATCTTCTTTTGCATGTAATTTTTTAAACTCTACTGCCGGATTGAGTTCAACTGCTCCAGCAAACGCCACTGAATCTATCTCAACATTTTCACCTAGAGACTCGATTTTAGGAACGTGCAAGAAAGACAATTTCGACATCCAAGAATACTCAAGTAGTTGATTTTTATGCTTATCTAAACCTAGATGATCATTTCCATAAAGGATTATTTTTGAAGGTAAAACTTCTATTGCAGTAAAGCTCAGTAACAGCTTTTCAATATCTTCTCCTAAATTGTTGCCTCTTTGTGACACTTTGCTAGTATCAAGCTTTCCAGCTCTAACTACAGTAACTGTAACGTATTTTTCATCCAAGCCTACTAAGATTGCTGTTGTCGGAGTACCAGTTTGTTTTTCTAGGAAATGGGAAAGGGCATGTGATGATGCTACATAAGCCATTGGAGTTAACTCTAGCTCTTTTACCAGTCTTCTCAAAAACTTCATATATGATTCCTGTAAATCTTCATCTTGCAACCAAGAGTCTGGAACTCCAAATAAAACCTTTTGAGGTTCTGGGTAATCATTGCTTAGTAACTCTCCTAGAAGTTTATCAACAACAGAAATTATTTCCTCCATTGATGAGTACTCGAAAGATGAGGTGTTAATTACCTTAAGTTGGTTATGTTCTATCGCCCATAAAGCTGCTGTTAAACTTTGGGGTCCAATGTTTATAGCAAAATAGTATTCTGGATGTTCCTCTTTTTTCCCTAAGCCTAACCGGGCAGAGAGGTTACTTAGTAAACTCATATCAAAATTCACCTAAGTTTTTAGGTGTCAAAGTAATCTTAACACAACATCCGTGTCTGTTCTACACTAATCAATTCTGCCCTTATCCTTCTTATCCCTTGAGAAATTGCTTCTTCTTTAGTAATTTTAACCCCACCTATCTCACCAGTATGAGCAACATGTGGTCCACCGCAAAACTCAAGTGAATAATAACCTCCTCTATCTCTTTGATCTTTTGCCCCAGGATCTAGATGATAATTTGGACCAACAGCATAAATACTGACATCTTTGCCATACTTTTCATCAAATAGCCCTATGGCACCTAGTTTTCTTGCATCTTCTATAGGGACAGTTTTATGATCAACCCTAAGATCTTCTTTTATTTTTTGGTTTATTAAATCCTCCACTTGCTTTATTTCCTCATCAGTCATTTTTCTATCAAATGAAAAATCAAATCTCAATCTTTCCTGGTTGATATTAGAGCCATTTTGAAAAACCTTTGGACCCAATATATCTCTTAAAGCCTGGTGTAGAAGATGAGTAGCTGTATGGTATTTAATCTCTGCCTCAGAATGCCCTGCCAAACCCCCTTTGAAAGTACCAGCTGATGCTGTTCTTGATAGCTCACGGTGTTTTTCAAACTCCTCTTCAAACTGGATTTTGTCTATATTTTGTCCTTTTTTGTCAAACAACTCCTCTGTTAATTCCCAAGGAAATCCATAAGTTTGATAAAGATCAAAAGCTATTTTTCCATTAATCTCTTGCAATTTCTCTACTTCTTTTAATCCCTTTTTTAGAGTTTGCTGGAATTTTTTAAGCTCATCTTCAATAACTTGGCGAATTGAGTCCCAATCCCCTGTTTTAAAATAATCAGTGCCTTGATATATATCAATTGCTGGATCAACAAGTTTTGGCAGTATTAATACTGGGTCAAAACCAACTTGGGTAAGCTTGACTGCAGTTCTTCTTAACAGCCTCCTTAAAACATAACCTTGCAATTTATTTGAAGGTAAAATCCCACTCTTTATTAAAAATGTTGCAGCTTTTATATGATCTGAAGCAATTCTAAAAATATTTGTAAAGTTATCATCTTTTTGGTATTTTTTGCCAGTTTGCTCCTCCAGTCTTTCAATAATAGGAATGAACAAGTCCGTTTGAAAAACATCTGGGGTATTGAAAGTAGCTCCAACAAGTCTTTCCAAGCCCCCTCCAAAATCAACATTTTGTTGAGGTAATTTTTCAAATTGCCCGTCACCTACTTTTTTATACTGGATAAAAACAGAATTTCCAATTTCAGAAAACCTTCCGCAATCACAATTAGGATGACATTTATCACCAAACCGTGAATTATGTGGGGTACCAAAATCATAAAACACTTCAGAATCTGGCCCGCCAATCTCACCAACAGGCATCTGGTCTGGTGTACCTGAACGGGACCACCAGTTTTTTTCAACTCCGTAAAAATATATATGATCTTCTACAACCCCCAAACTTTTCCATATGCTTAAAGTCTCTTCATCTTTTTCCACAAACTCATTCCCCTCAAAAACAGAAACATATAATTTAGCAGTGTCAAACCTTAGCTCCTCAGTCAAAAACATCCAAAACCATTTAAGCTGCTCTTTTTTAAAATAGTCCCCTAAAGACCAGTTACCCAACATCTCAAACATAGTAGTATGACGATTATCCCCAACCTCATCCATATCTTCTGCCCTAAAGGAAGGTTGAGAATCCACCAGTCTTTTACCTTTTGGGTGTTTTTTACCCATCAAGTAAGGAATAAGCGGCTGCATACCGGATGAAGTAAAAAGAGTGGTAGGATCTTTTTCTAAAACAAGTGGAGCTGGATCAATAACTTTATGGTTCCGAGTTTTAAAAAAATTTAAATATTTTGCTCTTAGTTCTTTAGAGGTCATGGGGGTATTATATATCTTTATAGAGTTCGCTTATAGAAGCGGCGGGGTTTTGGTAAGTCTCTTTTACTCTCCTTTTTCTCACCTTTTATCAAGGCCTTTGCCCCTTCTGAAATTGTGGAAACTAAAGTTGACGCTGCATGTACAGGTCTTTCAATGTCTTGAGCAATCTCTTCTCCTGTTTCAATAATTCTATTTAGCTTATCTAAAGCTTTTTTTAAATCTCTTAAGATTAAAAAAACCTGAAACCCTGTAATAGCCAGGAAAATAGATAAAAGGACAATTAAAAAAACCAGGGCAATTTGTAACAAATCCATAAGGATTTAATATAACACAAATTTGAACTGGTTTCCTACGGTTTTAGAAATACCATTTTCTCAACTCTGCTTGATTTCCCTGACTTACCAGTTGAGGTTATAACTAGCTGATTGGCACTGCCATTTAATTTGACCTCTTGGGAAAAATTTCCCGAGATATCAACTTGAATCTCTTGATTGTTTATCATAACTTTTGCTTCTGGGTCAGTTTTACCCTTTACTACAACCACAGCATTACTGGTAGTAAACTGGTTAGAAGGAGATATCACTTCCAAAAAAGGAGCACCTACCAAAAACCGGTATTCAATCCAAAGATAAATCAAAAAGGTGACTATCAGGGAAAAAACTACTGCACCTAAAGCTTTAGAGGGGGTAATTTTAAATCTTTTCTTGTCAATAGGATTAGTCCAAGCTTCCATTATTTTTGGCGGGTTTTTCCGATCCGAAAACTCCCTTCTATAAATTGCCAGTAATTTTTCTGTATCAAGGCTTAAAAATCTTCCGTAGTTTTTGATAAATCCCTGGACAAAGGTGGGCGGAGGTAGTCTATGGTACTCATCTTTTTCTAATGCCTCAAGTAATTCTTTTCTAATCTTGGTTGCTTTTTCTACTTCTTCCAGCTTAAGCAGTTTCCTTTCTCTTTCGTCTTTTAAAATCTGTCCTACTGTTCTCATGCTGTATAGTATAGCGCATATGGTTAGCAGTTTAGATTAAGTTATTTGTTTATACTACTTTACTATTTGATCCAATTGACACTTTGAAGTAAAACTTTTAATATAGGGACCAATGCCTAATTCTGATGATGTAGATATTAACAGTCCAGTAGGCTTGCCTCCTAACGGAGACTCCGGGCAAGCAGAAAAGTATATCTTACAACTTATAAAATTAATAGACAAGGATTTGATCACCGTATCTCATACAGATTTATCCAGGTTTGACCCAAGTTCTCTGCAATTTCACTACCGGATAAATTTAAAAGATTATCAGGTTGAAATAAGCCATAGTAAACATCCGGATTCAGGAAAGGATTCCTACATTATGCTATTTACAAATATTAAAAATATGATTGAAAACAGATGTGAAAAATTAATTCTGGCTTACCTTCATTTAGAAGTTGCTCAATTTAACAGGTTTAAAAAAACCGCTGATGACCAGCTCTTTAGAATTAAAAAGGCAGAGGAAGAAAAAAGACTGAAAGAGGCTCTGGCTCCTGTTGATAAGGTCTTAGATCAGATTTCTAATATTGAAGCTGTTATACCAAGCCAAAAAGATTAACCCTTACCCCTCCTCCAAGAAGCATTTTTTAAAAATGGAGCATAGATATCATCATCAATTTCGATTTTGAGCATGTCTAATTCCTGCTGAGTTGGATTTCTATCTTGAAACTCAACAAATGGAACATCTTCTATAATTGCCATCGGTGTTTGTTCTGCTCCTTCACCCATAACTAAAACTGCACTGGCTGCTAACCCATCCATAGCATTTGCCTTAGTAACATGTAAAGGCCTTCCAAAGAGATCCGGTTTTCCAACGTATGTGTTTAAAGCTACAAAACCACTATGTGACAAAGCAATCCCTGTTACACCCCATCTTAAAGGAGTTGTTTTGCTGTCAGTGATTATTACTCCGACATTGGTTAAGCTAAACCGGGCCTTAAGGTATTGTCTAATTTGATTTGCTGCCTGCTGAGGATCTTTTGGCCACAGCACATAATAACCATTACCGTTTGATTCATCTATCCCAGCAGAGGCAATCAACATATTGTGTTTTACAGTTATATGAAAACCATATTTGTTTTCCCGGGGTGACAAATAAATCTCAGCTTCTTTCTCAACTAACTCATCTCTATTTGTTTTAGATATTTCAACTACTCTTCCTTCACAAACCGCAACAATTTTAGAGGTAATTGCAAGTACAGAATTTTCTTTCATAGAAACAATATATTTATCAAGAATTTTTAAAATATCTTTATCTTCTTTTGTAATTTTGTGAGTTTTAATTGGTGTGAGCTTCATGGCTTTCTTCTTGGATCATAATAATCCAACCTTCTTTATCTGCCCTAGTAGCAGTTTTAAATCCTAATTTTTTGTATAAACTTATTGCTCTTTCGTTCTCTACTTTTGTGTCAAGCCAAATTTTCTTTTTGGCATTAAATTCTTTGAAAGATCTTTCAATAAATTCTTTTGCCAAACCTTTTCCTCTTGCCTGCCCATAAATTCTAACTGCAAAAGTTATTCCATAATCTTCCCTTTTAAAAGAAAAGAGCAGATCTTGATTTGGAATCTTTTCACCGGCCAAATCTTCTTCCCCAATCCAAAAAATCCCCAACAAGTTTGATTTTTCATCAGTTATGGTAAAGATAGTTCTTTTTTTCTTCTGCCATTTATCAAACATCTGTCTATTTTTAAACCGTTTCAAGTCACTAGTGAACTTGCCGATATCCAAATCATTATTTGTATAGTAAATTAATTGATTAATCTGTTTCTCAGAAATCCCTTTTTTAAACTGCATGTGCAAATATTAGCAGATTTAATATAATAGAGCGACATGAAACTCAAAGTGTTATCGTGGAATATTTGGAAAGGACAACACCTAGATAAAATTATTGAAGTTTTAGAAAAAGAGAGTGCTGATATCATAGGTCTACAGGAGATTAAAGTACAAGATGGTACAAACATTGCAGAAATCATTGCTGAAAAACTAGGATATGATTTTGTTTATTGCAAAGCTTACACCACAGACCGTCATACCCCACCATATGATTTAGGCAATGCCGTCTTGTCTAAATTCTCAATTACAGAAAATGAATGTATTTTGCTAAGTACTCTTGAAGACTACAAAAAAGAAGAAGCGGCAATGACTGAGCCCAGAGGAGCATGTATCGCAAAAATAAATATTAATGGGGGGGAAATTACTTTTATCTCTACTCATCTGGCGTTTTCTCTAGAGTGCAAACCAGTTGCAATTAGAGAAATTCAGCTAAATACTTTGCTGAAAGTAATTGATAAAAAAAATACAGTTTTAATGGGAGATTTTAACTCAGTACCAGAATCTGATGTAGTTAGAAAGTTGAGTGAAAAGTTAATAAACACTGACCCTGAAATGAAAGAACTAAGCTGGATCAACTACCGTGATCCAAATAAAACCAAATATAGAATAGATTATATCTTTACAACACCTGATTTAAAAGCAGAAAATTTCCAGATTGTGGAAACAGATGCCTCAGATCATTACCCTCTTTTAATAGATTTAGAAGTTTGTACTCAGAATAATTAATGCTATTTAGCCTTCAGAAGCTCCTGCACTTTGGGCAAGATATTCATCAGCGTTTTTGACCAAAACATCCCGGGGTTTTGAACCCTCTCCTGTTCCTACAATCCCGGCTTCTTCTAACTCGTCCAAAATCCTTGCAGCTCTGGCATATCCCACTTTAAGTCTTCTTTGTAAAAGTGATGCTGAAGCTCTGTCGTACTGACACACAGTTCTAACTGCTTCTTCAAATAGATCATCTCTCCCATCAGCAGATACACTTGATCCACCCCTACCATTCATTCTGCCAATTGGCATCTCAGTTACCTCTGCTGTATATTGCGGAGCAACCCCTAACTCCTTTAAGTATTTGATCAGGTTATTAATTTCTGCATCTTGAACATATACACCTTGAACACGCATTGGTTTGCTGGCATCAGGAGGTAAAAACAACATATCTCCTCGTCCAAGTAGTTTTTCTGCTCCTGGTCCATCTAAAATAACTCTTGAATCAATCATTGAGGAAACATTAAATGCTACCCTGCATGGAATATTTGCTTTGATTAAACCTGTAATTACATCAACTGATGGTCTTTGAGTGGCTACCACCAAATGAATACCTGTTGCCCTGGCAAGTTGGGCAATACGAGTAATTGAATCCTCAACCTCAACTGGTGCAAACATCATCAAATCAGCAAGCTCGTCAACAATAATTACAATATAGGGCAAGGCTTGAAACCCTGACATTTCGTTATAACCCTGGATATTTCTCACTCCCACAGATTGGAACAGTTTATACCTTCTATCCATCTCTGCCATCGCCCATTTTAAAGAAGAAAGAATCTTCTCAGGCTCTGTTATAACCGGTGTTAGCAAATGAGGAATCCCATTGAAGTTTGTTAATTCCACTCTTTTTGGATCTATCAAGATTAACTTTAACTCATCCGGTGAGTTCCTGAACAAAAGGGTAGAAATAAAAGCATTTAGAAGTATTGATTTACCAGAACCGGTTGTTCCTGCAACTAAACAATGCGGCATCCGATCAATATCAACCACAACCGGCTTAGAAGCAGTATCCCTTCCTAAAGCAACTGCCAATTTTGATTTATGTTTACTTATTTCATCTGATGCTAAAACATTTTTCAGTCCGACAACTTCCAGTGACCGGTTTGGCACCTCAATTCCAACTAAAGACTTTCCCGGAATTGGTGCCTCAATACGGACAGTTCCTGTTGGAGTTGCCAAAGCCAGTGCTATATCATGCTGCAGGTTGGCAATTTTTGATATTTTAGTTCCAGCAGAAATCTCTAATGCATATTGAGTAACAGCCGGACCACCGTTGACTTCAGCGACTCTAGCTTGGATTCCAAATGAATCCAAAGTTCTTTCGATAGTAGCAGCATTTTTCTTAACATCTCCTCTGTCTGCCGCTGATCCGACTTTATCAGATAAAAGACCTAAATTAGGATATTTCCAGATCTTTGATTGACCGGCAACGTTTTGTACTAAAGTATCAGCAATCACCATATCTTTTGCTGGTTGTTGCTCTCTTCCAACTTGAGCTCTTCTATTTTTTTCATCTACTCCAGAAACCCTTATAGGGATATTTTTGGCTTCAAAAGTTTTCGGACGGTTGAACAAAGAAAACAGTGCCTTAAAAACAGTATTTTTAAGAAGTGAAAATATATTTCCAAATATTCCAAAGATTTGGCTAAGTGAAGCATTAAGCATCACTACAACCCCAACCAGTAATAATCCCAAAAGCAAAGCTCCGGCTCCAATTGTAGTCAAAAAGGTTGATAGTTGCTCCCATATGTTTAACCCAATGATCCCGGCTTTTTGTTGAGAAATAGCAGCAGTTAGACTTGTTGATCCTAAAATTATCAAAATCAATCCTAGTAACACATTCATCTGAGCAAAAGACCATTTAACTCTTTGTAAAACCAACCCAACTAAAATAAAAAGGATGGGTGAGACAAAGGCGGTCCAACCGAAAACTTCAATTAGAAACTCTTGCCAAAACTGTAAATATGATGAGTTTGTAGCCAAAGCAACTGCAGATAAAATAGCCGATATTAGAGCAATAATTGTGGCAATGCCAATTATAGTTTTTTGCTTAAGCCTTAATTTAGGCACATGGTAGAGAGAACGGCGGCGGGACATAAAGCTTGCTATATTATATCACATTTACTATGGGTTATTGTCTATATCTCCACAATAACAGGTAAAATAATCGGTCTCCTTTCTGTATGCTTGTATAAAAACTTCTCTAAATCATCTTCTATCATTTTTCTTAAAAACCTCCAATCAAGCTTGCCCTTGCTGTGTTGACGGAAACTATCTTTGACAACTTGCTTTGCCTCGTCTAATAAGTCTGTAGCCAAAGCCTCAAAAACAAAACCACGAGAGATTATCTCTGGTTCTCCTTCCATCTTTCCAGTTTGAGGATCAAGAGAGATTACCGTAACTATAATCCCCTCCTCGCTCATGAGTCTTCTATCCCTTAAAACAATACTTCCAATATCTCCTACTCCTAAACCATCTACGTAAATATTTTGCACCTCAATTTTACCTTCAACTTTTATATCATTTTGTAAAATATTAATAATGTCTCCATCTTCTACATCCAAAACCTGATTTTGTTTATACCCCATATCCTGAGCCATTTTAGCAAAAAGTTTGTTATGCCTGAAAGTTCCACCAATACCCATTAAGTATTGAGGTTTTGCCAAATTTATCATTAATTTTAATTCATCCGCTGCTGCATGACCAGACACATGCAAATTAGAAGTTACTGCTGAATAATAAACATTGACGCCAATTCTGGTTAATGAATCTATTAAGGCATTATACTCTGTTTCAGTTGAAGGTATAGGATCAGCTGAAAAAACCACACTATCACCCTCCCCAATTCTTACTAATTTATGCTCACCATTTGCAACTCTTGATAATGAAGAACCAGCTTGACCCTGAGATCCGGCTATAAGAATTAGTAGCTTATTTGCTGGAAATGTAGACATAGCATCTGAGGCTATTATGACTCCAGGTGGTACATGTAGATATCCTAAATCTCTTGCAACCTGAAAATTATTTTCAAAAGACCTTCCTACTAAAGCTACCTTTCTTCCCAACCTGGCTGCAACATTTATCGCTTGTTGCATTCTAGAAACATTAGATGAGGTCATAGTAATTAAAACTTTTCCAGAAGTTTCCAATGCTGCTTTTTCAAATGATGATTCAATTGATTTTTCTGAAGGATTAAAACCGGGCTTTTCTACTCTTAAACAATCTAGTAAAAGCAGCTTTACTCCTGCTGTCCCTAAATTGGCTACCCTTCCTACATCTGTAACCTGGCCAGAAACAGGTGTCCAATCAATTTTAAAATCAGCCTGGTGTATGATTCTGCCAACTGGGGTTTCAATTACAATTCCCATGGAGTCTGGTACTGAATGAGACACTTGATAAAAAGAAATATTAAATGCTCCTAAGGTTAGCTTATCAGAAATTTTTACCTCATGAATTGAATTTTTTGGTAAACCAAACTCGGTAAATTTTGTTCGAATAAACCCACAAGTTAATTTTTGAGTATATATTGGAACCTGAAGTTCTGGCCAAAGGTAGGGCAGTCCACCTATATGATCATCATGACCATGAGTAATCAAGATTGCTTTTATCTTATTTTTTTTATCTCTTAAATACGATATATCAGGAATTACCAAATCAACTCCTGGCATGGCTTCATCCGGAAAACCTACTCCGCAATCAACGATTATAATATCGTCACCATATTCATAAATATACATATTTTTTGTCACATCACCAACACCCCCGAGGGGAATAAGTTTTAGGGGTTGATTATTATTTTTATTTAAACTGAATTTTGGTACAAAACTTTTCATAGGTTAACTTTCTAAATATTCTCCTAAGTTCTGACTATTTATATTAAATGGTCCAGTATTTCCTTCAACGATTTTTCTGGCAACCTTTCTTGCTAAACCCTGTAGGTTGCGAGACAAAGATCTAATTCCGGCATCATAACCCAAAGGCCTTATTAACATTGGCCAAATTGATTCATCTAAATTTATTTTACTACTATCCACCCCTGCTTCGGACAATGCCTTTGGAAACAAGTGCTTTTTACCAATCACCATCTTTTCTTCGTCTGAATAAGAAGGCATTTGAATAGGCTCAATCCTGTCTAAAACTGCAGTAGAAATATTCCCAGTGTTGTTGGCTGTTGCAATAAACATTACTTGTGAAAGATCATAAGAAAAATCTAAATATCTGTCTATAAATGCATGATTTTGTTGCGGATCCAAAAGCTCAATTAACACTCCCATTATATCGAGTTTTCCTTCTTCAGAGACACGGTCAATCTCATCAAGAAGAATTACAGGGTTATTTACTTGAGCAAGCTTTATTGCTTTCATAATCTGTCCAGCTTCAGCATCAACTTTGATTCTAGATTGTCCCCTTAAGGTAGCTGGATCTCCTAACCCGCCAAAAGGTATACGGAAGATTGGTCTACCTAAGCTTTCTGCTATTGAATAAGCAATTGTAGTTTTACCGGTACCAACAAGTCCTATAAATGCCAGGATTGGTGCATGGAAACTTGAGCCAACACCTTTTTGCTTGTGTAAAATCAATACTGATAAATACTCTAAGACTCTATCTTTTACAGATTGTAGACCATAATGATCTCTGTCTAAAATTTGTTTTGCCCGGTTTAGATCTAATATATCATTACTTACTTTTCCAAACGGAAGTGCCAGTGTAAACTCAATGTAGCTTGCTGTTTTTTCAAATTCAGCCCATCCACCAGTTTGTGAACCTGAAAACTTTAATAAATTTAAAAGCTTTTCTTTTATCTCGTTAGGAATATTTGATGATGTAATCTGTTGTTTGAAATTGATAGTTAAATCCTGGGCAGTACCTTCCATACCTGTTATTTTAATCTAAATTCTTTAAACTATCTACCAAACCCACCTCTTCTACCACCGCCTGCGCGTCTTCGGTCAAAACCTCCTCTATCAAATCCCCCACGCCTTTCTCCACCTGACCGGTCAAAGCCAAACCTGCGAGATCCACCACCGCTTCTTCTTTCTCCTCCAAACCCACCTCTGTCTCTAGATGAGCCACCTGGTGTACGTGATGGCCTTCCTTCGGTTTCTGGTTTCATATCCTCACCAAACAACATGGATAAAGCAATTTTACCGTCAGGAGAAACATCTGTTACTCTTACTTGAACCTCTTGTCCTTCTGACACAATATCCTCTGCTGTATCAACATGCCCTGGAGCCATTTGAGATATATGCACCAACCCATCTTTTCCAGGTAAAATTTCCACAAATGCACCAAACGGAGCCAGTCTTACCACTTTACCTGTGTATACCTCTCCTGGTGTCACTGTTTTAAACATTCCCTCGATTGCCTGAAGAGCTTTTTCTACCCCTTCAGGATCTGTACCAGATACCATAACCGTACCATCATCTTCAATGTCAATTTGAGCTCCAGTTTTTGCAATAATACCATTAATATTTTTTCCACCTGGTCCAATCAACATTCCAATCTCTTCTGGTTTTATATGTAATATATCCACTCTAGGAGCATGGGGAGATAGCGGACCAGCAGTTGGGATAACTTTTTCCATCTCTTTTAAGATAAAAAGTCTGGCTTGCTTACCTTGTTTTAAGGCTTCCTCAATGATTTCAAAAGTTAAACCATTAAGTTTAGTATCCATTTGAATTGCAGTGACTCCTTTTTGGGTACCTGCAACTTTAAAATCCATCTCTCCGAAGAAGTCTTCAATTGCCTGCATATCAGTGATTACCTGAAAACTTTTTTCATCAGATAAAAGTCCAAGGGCAATTCCAGCAACTGGAGCTTTTAATGGCGCTCCGGCATTAAGCAGAGCCAAAGTTGACCCACAAACAGAGGCCATGGAAGTAGAAGCATTGGCCCCTAATACTTCTGAAACAACCCTGACTGCATAAGGAAACTCTTCTTGTGTAGGCAAAACTGCTATTAAAGCTTTTTCTGCCAAAGCACCATGACCTATATCTCTTCTGTTGGGAGTACCAAGCCTTTTAACTTCTCCTGAGGCAAAAGGATTATTACCCATATTGTAGTGGTGCATATAGCGCTTTTGTCTTTCACCTTCCATCCCTTCTAAGGTTTGTTGCAAAGAAGGAGCGCCAAGCGTTGCTACTGATAAAACCTGTGACTCGCCGCGGGTAAATATGGCACTTCCATGAGTTCTTGGTAGAACCCCAACTTCCATTTCAATGTGTCTTACCTCATCCATTGCCCTACCATCTACTCTTTGTTTTTTAACTAAAACTGTCTCATGCATGATCTCCCTGGCAACCTTTTCAAAGATTCCAGAGATGACCTCCGGAGTCAAACTCTCAGCATATTTTTCCGAAAGCTCTGCTTTAATTTCTTCCCCTTTGGCATCTCTCCAAGGGCTTTCTAAATCAAGGAGAGCTTTCTCGACTTTTTCCTTCATTAACCCTTTGGCTTCTTTAAAAAGGGCTTCCTCAATTTGCTCTTCAATATGCGAATACTCTATCTTAGGCTTTCCAGCTTCTTTGGCAAACTCTTTTATAAGATTTACTATTGGCTGGGATGACTCAAATGCCAGTTTTATTCCTTCAAAAACAACTTCATCCTCTACCTGATTACCTTGGGCCTCAACCATAATTATTTTTTCCGGGGTGGAAGCTATAAACAAATCCATTTCTAAGTGTTCTAATTCTGCAATAGTAGGATTTATTTCAAATTTTCCTTCTTTGACTCCTACTCTTACGCCGCTAATAGGACCATTCCAAGGAACTGAAGATATGGATAAAGCAGCTGATGCCCCAATTAAACCTACTATATCTGGATCATTGGCTTGGTCTATTGATAACACAGTCACAATCACCTGAACCTCATTTTTAAAATCTTTAGGAAAAAGCGGGCGAATTGATCTGTCAATCAACCTTCCTGTTAAAACAGCTTCCTCTGATGGTCTTGCTTCTCTTTTAATAAATCTTGAAGAAGAAATTCTTCCCCCAGCATAATATTTTTCAACATATTCAACAGACAAGGGAAAATAACCAATATCTATTTTTTGAGGCTGGGTTGCAACGGTTGCCAAAACAACTGTTTCTCCCCACGAAGCAACTACCGCAGCATCTGCTTGCTGGGCTATCTTACCGGTTTCAAGTTTTAACTTTCTACCGTTTAAATCAATCTCTTTATTTATTATCTTATTCATCAATTTTTAGCAGAGAGTCGGTGAGTTATGAAGATTTGGAAACTGTGGAACTGAAGATAAGCAAGTCTATTACTTATCTACAATTTGCAATCCCCAAATCCTTTGCTTGTTAGTATAACACACTAACTTCAAATTTCATGTAACCTATCTCTTACTTGGATAATCCTAACTTTTCTATAACGATTTTATACCTGTCCGCGTCTTTTTTAACTAAATACTGCAATAACCTTCTGCGCTTGTTAACCATAGATAAAAGCCCTCTTCTTGAATGGATATCATGGGTGTGTTCTTTTAAGTGAGAAGTAAGATTTTTAATTTGTTCAGTTAAAAGAGCAACTTGTACTTCAGGAGAGCCTGTATCACCGGATTTAGTTGCAAACTCTTTAATTATTTTCTGCTTAATCTTTGGATCAAGTGGCATGGCATCCTCCTTTTAAATGTTTTTATGGAATAACCTTGGTGCCAAAAAGTCATTCCTTATTTGTATGCGTAGTCTAGCAAAGAATCTTCTATTTTGCAAGGAGTCATCCTATAGATGAACCTTTAAATATTTTTGGAGTTAACCATTCCGGCTCTACTTCAACAGATTCTGCAGACCTTAAACCCTCGCCGGCAGGACGCTCCTCTTGAGAAGGCTGGTTTTGCGGTGTTTGAGTAACTTGTTGTGACGGAGGCATGAATTGGTTTAATTCTAGCTTTGGACCCTCCTGGGTTTGAATCCCTTGTGGCTTTTTACCACCTGCTCTTAAGCAGTCTGCTACAGATATAAAAGTATCGGCAGTTACATTTGAACTTGTCAGATTGTTGGTTGCTTCAAATATACCTGCCAGTAAGTTACTAGCTATATCTGCATCAACTGGTAATCCCAGTGAAGAAATCACTGATTGAGTCATTTCAGAGAGAGAGGCAGCGTTAGTATCTAGTAGGTTTGTTTGCCCGAAGTTACTATTTGAGGTTTGATTATCAAAATTTACAATATGTGCCCCGGAAAACATTTGTGAATTTTGAGTATATAAATTTCCTAAATTATTTAAATTTGTTGCTCCAATAACGAAAACTAAACTAAATCCGGAAACCTGGTATTTGGGAGTGATTTTTGCAGGCTGAAAGGTCTGCCCTGGCATAATATGAAATACTAAGTTTAAATTGTTGTTTTCTGCAAACCAGTCCAACTTTTGTAATGCTGGAACTGTTCCATCTGATGCAGCAACCCCCTCCAATACAAGAGTCATGTTTCCACCTGCTCCTCCTGCTTGAGAGACATTTTTTTGAATACGGTCTACTCCAAAAAGGTAGGCTTGGGAAACGTTTACATTATCATCAGAAACTATAGAAACTTCTTTTCCTTGCTGTTGCAAAGACAGAAAAAGAGCCAATCCTGAAGCCAGTTTATCAATACTTGCACCAATAGGAAGGGCAATAAGAATACTCTTGGCTGCCGGAAGTAGGTTTTTTAGCTCTGTTAGTTGCGAATCGTATTGCATTTGTAAGGGTGATTCTACCACCAATATCCTATAATTTCAAGCGCAGCGCGAAATTACTCAGTGAGACGCTAATTTCAAGCTAAGTCATATAACCCTGAAGGATTCAACAGTATCACCTATTCTAAACTCTACCTGAGAATCAAACATCATTCCGCAATCATTTCCCTTTTCCACCCTTGCGACCTCTTCTTTCACTTTTTTCAAAGATTTAATCCTTGTTTCGTTCAATATCTCTCCGTCCCTCACTATTCTTATCCTATGGCCTTTTGAAATTATTCCTTCTTCTACCCTACAACCTGCTATTTTCTCATTTTTGCCATAAGGAAACTCCGCAATAACCTGGGCACTTCCTAAAATTTCCTCTACTTGTCCTACCCTCAGTAAATCTTCTACTACCTCTTCCATCTCGTCCAGCAACTCATAAATAATATTGTAGGTTCTGATTAAAACTCCCTCATTTTCTGCCAGTTTTGTTGCTGCTGGAACTACCTTTACATTAAATCCTAAAACAATTGCACCAACTGCAGCAGCTCTTTTAACATTATCTTCTGTGACATCTCCTGTACCTATAAAAATAAACTCAACCACTTGTCCCTCCTGATTGAACTTTTCCAAAGATGTTTCTATGGCTTCCAGTGAACCTTGTTTGTCTGCTTTAATAACAAGTTTCAAGGTTTTCTTGTCTTTATCTCTTAACTTCCCCAGTAAACTTGAGTCAGTTACTTCCCGCTTTTTTGCTTCCATTTCCTCGCCTAAAGTTGACCCTACTGGAGGAACTCCTTCTAAACCCAATATCTCAACCGGCATAGACGGTAAGGCTTTTTCAAGTTGTTTGCCACTGTAGTCAAACATTGCCCGAACCTTTCCTTTAACTCCACCAACCAAAATCTGGTCTCCTTTTTTTAAAGATCCATTTCTGATCAAAATTGTTGCAATAGGTCCTTTAAATTTATCCAGAGTTGATTCTATTACTACTCCCCCAGGAGCAGTATCAGGATCCCCTTTGATCTCATTGACTTCAGCGACCAAATTAATCATTTCTAGCAGTTTATCTACCCCGTCACCTGATTTTGCAGACAAGGTTATTAAAGGTACATCACCGCCGTACTCCTCAACGACCACCTCATGATCAGACAACTGTTTTTTTATCTTTTGCAGCTGGACTTGTTTTTCAATTCCTGGAAGGTCAACTTTGTTGATGGCTACAACCATCGATACCTTTGCACTTTTTATATGTTTGATTGCCTCAACTGTTTGAGGCATAATCCCATCGTCTATGGCAACTACCAAAACTGCAACATCTGCCACCCTTGCTCCTCTTGATCTCATATTTTCAAATGCAGCATGACCTGGAGTATCAATAAAAGTTATTAACTTACCTTCGTGCTCTGCCTGATATGCTCCAATATGCTGGGTAATACCCCCATGTTCTTTGGAGGCAACATTTGCTTTTCTTATAAAATCGAGCAGGGTAGTTTTTCCATGATCAACATGGCCTAGGATCGTAACAATAGGTGGACGTGATATTTCTGCCATTAATTTTTTTCCTGTCTTTATATTAAACCTTTTAGAAGAATTTAGAAGCTAGAATTTTGAATCAAGGAAATTTAAAAAACGTGTCATAACCATTATTCTTACTTCTTGCTTCTTGCTTCTTCTTTAGCTGTGGTTTCTTCTGCAGAAAGATCTGTTGTTTGTGTGTCATCAACTGGTGTTGCTTGAGTTGGTGCTGTGGCAGGTTTTTCTTTTCTCTCACCTGTTCCAGCTTCTTCCTCACTTACCGCCTCGGCTTGTATCTCAGGTTCTCCTGATCCCTCAATATCAATCTTCCACCCTGTTAGTTTTGCAGCCAGTCTAACATTTTGTCCACCTTTACCAATGGCGAGTGACAGCTGATTTTGCGGAACAATCACTTTGGCAACTTTACTTTCCTTATCTAACCTTACTATTACATCTTTTGCCGGAGATAGTGCTGCAGCAATAAACCTGGCTGGATCTTCTGAGTATTGAATAATGTCAATTTTTTCATCTCCTAACTCACTCATAACAGCCTGAACTCTTACTCCTTTTTGACCAACCAAGGATCCGACTGGATCAACACCATCTTGTGTGGAGATAGCAGCAATTTTGGTTCTTGAACCGGCTTCACGGGCAATGGCTTTCACTTCAACATTTCCGGATTGTATTTCCGGAACCTCTATTGTAAAAAGTCCCTTAATAAGTCCTGGATCAGTCCTGGAAACGACTACTTCGGAACCCCGTCCGCCTTCCCTAATCTCTTTAATATAAAACTTTAATCTTTGATTTTGATGATAAATTTCATCCCGGCTTTGATCTGAAGGAGGTAGAATTCCTTCAGCTCTACCTAAGTCTACAAAATAGGTGTTTCCTTCTTGTCTTTGGATTGCTCCAGAAATAACAGATCCTACTTTATTCTCATACTCTGATAAAATCGCACTTCTCTCTGCCTCGTTTAGCTTTTGCATTATTACCTGTTTGGCAATGGATGCGGCAATTCTGGCAAAACCAGGAGGGGTTACATTATCACTGCCACGAAAGATAGTGATTTCACCTGTTACAGGATCTACTTTAGATGAGTAATCGCTAAAATCCTCGGGAACTGTTTCATTTCTTAAGACTAAATCTTTTTTATAAGCAGCAATTGCTGCAGCTTTAATTGCTTCTAAAACCACAGAAGGTTCAACCCCTTTTTCAGAGGCAATTTGATTTAATGCAGCTGCAAATTCTGTTCTAGCCTGTGCCATATCTAAAAATTAAGGTGGGCACTAGTCCCACCTTTAAGGATTTTGGAATATATTAGTTAATATATTCCTTTGGATTATTAACCACAGATATTTTACTCTCTTTACTTATTTTAAGTCAAGCCTAATCTTATATTGACACTCAACTGGCTTTGCTTTACACTGAATTAGTGGATAAAAGCCTTCCTGCAATCCAAACTCTTTTTAAAGATTCCTGGAAATTATTTGCCAAAAAATTATTAAACTTATTCATTGTTAATATCATAGGCCTAGCAGGTTTTGTCTTTTTGGCTATAGTAGCAGCAGTAATATTGCTAATTTCCGGTGTAGGCATAGGAGTTTTTTCTTCAGCATTTCAATCTGGAAACTTTAACCCAGCTACATTTTCGGGAATGATACCTTTGTTTAGTATCATACTAATTTTGCTTCTGATTGGTTTTACCGTTATGACTATTTTTGTAGTTATAGGATCGATTTTAATTCTAGATTACCCTGATAACGCAAAGGTTTCTTTTAGAGAAATCTTCAAAACCAGCCTGAAATTTATGCTCCCTTTAATACTTATCGGCCTTCTATCAAGTTTGATTGTATTAGGAGGAGTGTTTTTGTTTATTATTCCAGGAATAGTAATTGGCTTTTTATTCAGTTTTTATTACTTTGAGCTTATCTTGGGGGGTAAAAAAGGATTAGATTCCATCAGATCAAGTGTATCTTTGATCAAGAGCAACTTTTGGCCTTTGGCATTAAGGTTTTTTATAATTTGGGTAATTAGTATTTTGATAATTTCTGTTTTAAATGATTTTCCAGTTCTTCAGTTTATAGCCAACATACTTTTTGGCTGGTTTAGCTTATGTTATATCTTCACAGCCTATAAACAAACAAAAGCAACTGCCCCTAACCAGCAAGCTAAACTTTTAATTCCTGTTTTAGTTTCCTTGGCTGGTTGGATATTAATATTTATCCTGGGTTTTTTAGGAACCAGATATCTTCCGCAAATTAGCCCTAAACCACAACAAAACCTGGAAAAAATTTATGAAACTACCCAACCCCCTTCTCAAACACAAGGTATTTGATTTTTAAATTCATGCTAAATGAACTACTGACCCATGAACTAATCCACCTGTTTTTGGCAATAGCAACTGGAGTTGTTATCTTTCAAAAGACTAAAGAATGGAAAGCATTATTTTGGACAGTTGTTGCTTCTATGTTTTTGGATATAGACCATTTTATAGACTACTTTTATGCTTACGGTCTAAATATAAACTTAACTAACATTATAAGTGGAGATTATTTTGATATAACAAATAGAGTGTTTGTACCTCTTCATTCCTGGGAGATAGCGATTGTTTTGTTTATCTTGAGTAAAAGAAAAAGTTTTGTTCGATATAAAACAATACTGCTATCTCTAAGTCTGGGAGTATTTGGACACTTACTAGTTGACCAAATTGACCATAATCAACCATTAGGATTTTATTTTTTGATAGTGAGAGTATATCATGGATTTTTTGATCCGGAGTATTGGTAATCAAAACCACCCTTTTTTATTTGAAGAGAGTTCTTTCAGTTTCTCATAAAGCTCTTTTTCCTGTTTTGAAAGGGTCTTTGGAATAGAAACATTCACCCTAACATAATGATCACCATATCCTCCTCGAAGCGAAGGTGCACCTTTACCCTTTAACTTTACCAGTGAACCAGGCTGGGTAGCAGCAGGTAATTTCACCTTAACCTTTCCTCCTACAGTATTTACTTCTAAAGTCTCCCCTAAAACCAGTTGCGGAATAGAGACTCTGATATCTGAAAAAACATCTGCTCCCTCTCTGATAAACTCTGGATGCCTTTCCACCTGAAAAACAATATCGATATCCCCAAACCGTATTTTGGTTCCATTAGTAACACCAGCAGGAACTTTAATTTTCATTCTCTTTCGCTCTATCGTCCCTTTTTGGTTTCTCTGCTCTATTTCTATCTCTTTAGTAACTCCTTTTATAGCTTCATCAAATATTAGGTTCATTTGATAGGTAGGTCTTCTGCTAAACCCTCCAAAGGGAGATGCTCCACCAAAAATCTGTTCAAAAAGGTCAAACGGATCTTCAAACCCGCCAAAATCAAATCCAGTGTTTGACCCTCCTCCACCTGTAGACCAGGTGTATGTTCTAAATCCTCCTTGCCCAAAGGGGTTAAACCCACCTGCCCCTGCTCCAAATGGTCCAGTCCCACCCGCTCCTCTATCAAAGGCTGCATGACCAAACTGATCGTAAGCACCCTTTTTTTGTGTATCAGATAAAACCTGATAAGCTTCTGAGATTTCTTTAAATCTTTCCGCTGCACCAGCTGACTTGTCTATATCCGGATGATGTTTTCTTGCCAACTTACGATAGGCAGATTTAATTTCTGCCTCTGAGGAATTTTTTGTAATCCCTAATATGTCATAGTAATCTTTTTTAGCTGCCATATTTATCCTTTCTGCGCTTTTATAATCACGTGTCTTTTTCCAGCTGCCACTATTTTACAGTTTCCAAAATACTTTTCAAATAAACGCTCAACAACAGGTTTGATTTGAGTTTGAACTACCCAAGTAGTTTCCCCTTTAGGCTTTAAATGCACAAAACCTATTACTCCAGAGCCACAACCTAAATCAGCCAAAATAGTTTCATCTGTTATTGCCATATGATCAATCAGCAGCTTACTACCTTCATCAAGCCCATGTTCAGAAAAAACACCTGGTTTGGTGCTAAACTTGATTTCAAAACCTTTTAATTTTTCACTGATAATATTTTTTTTCATTTCCTTTTAAAAAGCCTCGGATTCCCGAGGCTGGATATCCATAAGAAGTGTTAATTGTCTAATTTCAGGCTTTTCCGCTGTCATCCTTTTTCTCCTCTTCTACCACCTCACCTTCGACTGCTTCTTCAGTTTTTGGAGCTTCTCCGCTCTGCGATTGCTCTCCTGCGGGTTGTTCAGTAGATTGAGTCTCAGCACCTGGTGCCCCAGCTGCTTGCTGGCCTTGGTACATTGCTTGCCCTATTTTTTGCGAGCTTTCAGCCAAAGCGTCTGCTTTGGATTTAATTTCATCAACGGATGCGCCTTTCAAAGCTTCCTTTAATTCATCCACCTTTCCCTGCACATCTTTTTTAACATCTTCTGACACTTTTATTCCAGCGTCTTTTAGGGTTCGCTCAGTTGAATATACCAGGGAATCGGCTGTATTTCTGATTTCAATTTCTTCTTTCCTCTTTTTATCTTCTTCAGCATGAGCTTCTGCCTCCTTGGTCATTTTCTCCACTTCATCTTTAGATAGACCAGTTGATCCGGTAATGGTGATATTTTGCTTCTTACCGGTTGCTTTGTCATGAGCTGTTACATTCAAAATTCCGCTGGCATCAATGTCAAAGGTTACTTCAACTTGCGGTACACCACGGGGCGCAGGAGGAATTCCATCTAACACAAACCTGCCTAAAGATTTGTTATCTGCTGCCATCTCTCTTTCACCTTGCAAGACATTAATCTCTACTGCAGGCTGATTGTCTGCAGCTGTTGAGAAAACTTCACTCTTTGAAGTTGGGATAGTAGTATTTCGAGAGATTAATGAAGTTCTGACTCCGCCCAAAGTTTCAATGCCTAAAGTCAGGGGAGTCACATCCAAAAGCAATACGTCTTTAACCTCTCCGCCCAAAACCCCTCCTTGAATGGCTGCTCCCACAGCTACCACCTCGTCCGGATTAATACCTTTGTGTGGTTCTTTGCCAAAAAAGTCGGATACTGCCTTTTGGACTGCAGGCATTCTGGTCATGCCCCCTACTAAAACCACCTCACCTATCTCTTTGGGTTCATGTTTTGAATCCTTCAAAGCAGCCTTAACAGCCTCAAAAGTTTTATCAATCAAAGGTTTAACCATAGCCTCAAGCTTTGACCTGGATAACTTCATTTCTAAATGCTTGGGTCCTGAGGCATCAGCAGTCACAAACGGGATCGAGATTTCAGCCTCGGTAGTGGAAGAGAGTTCAATCTTGGCTTTTTCAGCTGCATCCCGAAGCCTTTGCAGAGCTTGCCTGTCCCCCTTTAGATCAATTCCCTGTTCCTTTTTAAACTCTTCTGCCAAATGATCTAAGATTACCTGGTCAAAATCATCGCCTCCTAAGTGAGTATCACCGTTGGTTGATTTGACCTCAAACACACCGTCCCCAAGCTCCAAAATTGAGATATCAAAAGTCCCTCCACCCAGATCATAAACAGCTATCGTGTGAGCATGGGATTTATCCAGCCCATAAGCCAAAGCTGCAGCAGTTGGTTCGTTAATAATCCTTTGAACATTAAGTCCGGCAATTTCCCCTGCTTGTTTGGTAGCTTGCCTTTGGGCATCATCAAAATAAGCAGGAACTGTAACGACCGCATCCGTAACTTTCTCACCTAAATAAGACTCTGCATCGGATTTAATTTTTTGCAGAATTTGGGCGGAAATTTCTTGAGGGGTATATTCATGACCTTCAACTTCTACAACAGCCATACCTTCGCGGCCTTCTTTAATCGTGTATGGAAGCCATTTAATATCCCTTTGTACCTCGGAGTCCTTGTACTTTCTGCCCATCAGTCTTTTCACAGAAAAAATTGTCTCTTTGGGGTTTACCACAGCCTGGCGCTTGGCTACTCTTCCAACTATATTTTTGGTCGGATTAACAACAGAGGGGATAATATTTTCCCCCTCTGCACTATGAATAACTTTGGGCTTTCCACCCTCCATCACCGCCACTGCTGAATTTGTTGTCCCTAAATCAATACCAATAATTTTAGCCATATTATTTGTCCTCCTTTAGTTCATTTATAGATCCTTCGACTCGCTCCGCTTGCTCAGGATGACCGTTCGACTTTCGTCCCACGATCACCTGCGCTGGTCTTATCACCTTACCATTTAGCCTATACCCTTTTCTTACTACTTCTAATATTTTATTATTATCACCCTCCCTTATGTCAACTGCCTCATGCAAACTTGGATCAAATTGCCCATCTGCTGCAATTTCATCCAATCCTTCAGATTGTAAAACATTTTTAAACTCTTTAACCGCCAGCCCCACCCCTTTTGCCCAACCAGACTGTTTCTCTTCTTCAGATAATCCGCCTAAAGCTGTTTCCAAATGATCCAAAACCGGTAAAAGCTTTCTTATTAACTCTGCCCCCACAAAAGAAGTGAGTTCCGACCTTCCCTGGCTGATCCGTGATTCCAAATTCCTATAATCAGCCACTGCCCGTTTAAGCTGATTTTCTAAATCAACAACCCTTTGTTCAAGTTGTGTTATTTTATCTTGAGTTTGCTTATCTTGTTTTTTTATCATATTTTTCATACCCAATGAGTGCCTGCCTCATAAACCAAATCCCTCACATACTTAACATAAGGTAAAACCAAGGCGAAGTTCATCCTGGCTGGTCCAACTATTCCCAGCACTCCAATTTTTGGCCCCAGCTCAAATCTGGTAAACACAAAGCCAGTTGACCTCAAGTACTCAAAACCTAATTCCTCTCCAAACAGAATATGTATTGGATCTGATCCTTGAGCCTTACCTATAATTTCCTGGAGTCTAGGATCCTCATCAAAAAGCGATAACACAAATCTTGCCACATCAATGTCATAAAACTCCGGCCAATCCAAAATATTTGCTGCTCCAGCATAATAAGTCTCTCCATCATCAGTAACAGCCATTCCCAACATACTACATTTTTGCGCCAAGGCCTTTACTGCTTCTTTTAGCACTCTTTCTCTTTGCAATCTTTGCTGCCAAAGGCTCTCTTTTATAGAAACCTCAGCTGTAACTGGCACCTGCTTTTCTTTCATCAACTCTTGCACATAAAGTCTTAAACCAACTGAGGTTGGGATTCGTCCGGCTGAAGTATGAGGCTGGCGCAAAAATCCTGCTTCGGTAAGTTTTCCCATTTCAATGCGGATAGTGGCGGGGGAAACACCAAGGTTATGTTTTCTTTCGATAACCTCAGATCCGACTGGTTCGGCTGAATTAATATACTCTTCTATAATCGCTTTAAGCAGAGCCTTCTGTCTATCAGATAGATTTGACATAAGATTAGTCTTAGCACTAAGATACCATGACTGCTAATAATCTGTCAAGATCCTAGCAATAATAAGTAATTTCAGAGTATAATTTAGCAGATGAAGGCTTCTCTTTTTGGCAAAAGATCTGATGAGTTAACTCCCCTTTTGGAACCTTTAGGTTTTAACCTAACTGATAGTAATCCAGAAGTCATAATTACATATGGTGGCGATGGCACTCTTTTATCTGCTGAAAGCAGGTACCCCCAAATTCCCAAGCTTGCAATCAGGGATAATTCAATTTGTGTCAAATGCACCCCTCACAAAGACGTAGAACTATTTAGAAAATTAAAAGATGGACATTTAAAATTAACAGAATTTGCAAAGCTAGAGGCAAGCTTTGAACAGACAACACTAACTGCTGTAAATGATTTTGTCATTAGAAACCAACTACCTATTCATGCAATTAGATTCCTAATATCAAAAAATGGAGAACAAGTTACAGATAAACTAATTATTGGAGATGGTGCTGTGGTTGCAACTGAGTTTGGAGCAAGCGGCTATTATAAAAGTATTACTCACCAAACTTTTTCAAATGGTTTTTACGGAGTTGCTCTTAATAACACCACTGAAAAACTAAAACCAATTCTTTTTAAGCAGAAAGATTTAGTAAAAATTAAGCTATTAAGAGGACCTGCCACCTTAAGCTTTGATAACAATCCTGATATCTACACTTTAGAAAACAACACTGAAGTTAGCTTTAAATCCTCAGATAAGATTATGCGGCTTTTTCAATCAGACACCTTAAGATGTCCTAATTGTAGAGTAAATCGTATGAACTATTAAGAAACCGGAGACTCCAAAAAATTAAGCAACAGATTTTTTGTATCAAATTCCACTTTGGTTCCAATTGGCATAGGGATATTGACAGTAAAATGACCAAAGTCCAAATTTTGCATTATAGGAAATTTGTAATCTTTTAGTATTTCCAAAACTAAATCTTTAACTTCAGGCTCCCTCACCTCCTGATCTCTAATCGGTTTTACATATTTTATTTTACCTATTAACATCCCAGAAATTCTATCTAATATACCAGCATATTTAAGCTGATAAAGACATCTGGCAATTTCATATCTTTCTTTACCCACTTCCTCCCAAAATAGAATAGCTCCATCAAATTCCTCCAATTTCGGAAAATATGGTGTACCTATGTGTCTTGTGAGAAGTTGCAATATTCCTCCAATTAAATGACCTTTAGCTTTTCCTTTTTTCCATTCCTCCCATTCTGTTAAGGGTTTAATAATTCCGGGTGGATCTGTTCTGGTTAAAAACTTTATAAACATCTCTTCATCAAATTCTAAAAGTTTTTTATCTTTACCAGATGATGCATTCATACCAAGACCAAAGGTTACATCATCCATATGAAAACCCACCATTCCAGTTTTAGCAAAAATTGCTAAATGGTATGCGGTCATATCAGACATACCAACAAAAGGTTTTATGTTTTGAGTTATAAGTTCATAGTCTAGATGCTCCAAGACAGAAATAGCAGAATAACCACCAGTTTGGGCCATAATGGCTTTAACGCCTTTATCAGCAAACATATTATTAATATCCTCTGCTACTTCTTTTGGAGTCCCTGCCATCCACCATCTTTGCTTACCGATTGTTTCCCCTTCTTTAATTTTAAATCCTAAATCTTTAATTACTTTTTTACCTTGCTCGTAATTTTTTTTGAAAACAGGGAGAACTGGTAAAGAAGATGCAACAATGCCAATGGTATCTCCTTTATTTAGCTTTTTTGGCTTAATAACTTTCATATTGTAAATATTATCTTACAACTATTGTTATCATAGTTTGTACCATTTTTTCGCAATTGCGTAATTTTGGTATAGTCTAAACTTTTTCAAACTTGGCTCTATCATAAAAAAGATAAACTCCTGTTTTTCTATTTTTAGACCAGACCAATTATCTAAATGTGTATAGTGATAAATATTCATAACCCTCTAAGATTTTAGTATACTTAAGAAAGCTTCCTGGGGAATCTCAACACTTCCTACCATCTTCATCCTCTTTTTCCCTTTCTTCTGTTTTTCCAAAAGCTTATCTTTTCTGGTCCTATCACCTCCATATAGTTTTGCCGTTACATCTTTTCTAAACGGCGATATAGTCTCTCTAGCAATAATCGTGCCTCCAATTGTGGCCTGTATGGCAATAGCAAAATTTTGCCGGGGTAAGACTTCTTTTAATCTTTCTACCAGTTTTCTTGCAACAAATTCCGCTTTTGATCTAAAAATAATTATTGATAGAGCATCCACTTTTTCTCCACCAACTAGAAAGTCTACTCTTACTGCATCCACTATCCTAAACTCTAAAAATGACCAATCCAGTGAGGCAAACCCAGAAGAAACTGATTTTAACCTATCATAAAAATCAGTGATCATTTCAGACAAAGGCATTTCATAAGAAAGTTCTACTTGCGCTCCAAAATGCACCATATTAATAAATTTTCCCCTGCGGTCTTGAACAAGCTCCATGACTGATCCAATAAAAGTTTGGGGTACAAAAATTTGTAATTTAACCCAAGGTTCTTTAATCTCCTGCAAGCGTGAAGGATCTAAATCTGCTGGATTATGGATTAGCTGGTTATCAACTAAATACTCAACCGATGGTGCAGTTGCTATTAAATCCGCATTAAATTCTCCGGACAGTCTTTCTTGTACAACCTCAGCATGGAGTAAGCCTAAAAATCCACATCTGAAACCTGCCCCTAAAGCCTTTGAGTTTTCCACTTCGTAGATAAAAGCTGGGTCACTTAGGCGGAAACGCTCTAAAGCTTCTTTAATGTCGTGATATTCATCCTGATCAATTGGATAAAGCCCAACAAACACCATGGGCTTAACCTGTTTGTAGCCTGGAAGTGCTTGGGCATGAGGGTCTGTGGAAATAGTATCTCCAACCCTTACTAAATCAGGAATCTTTACACCCGTTGCAATATATCCAATTTCCCCTGCAACCAACTTTTCAGTTTGTGCTAAAGCAGGAGCAAAATAACCCTTTTCCAACACTTGTCCACTAGACTTTGCACCAAGAAAGTGAATTTGAGTTTGATTCTGAGGAACCTCACCTTCTATTACTCTAATTTGTGCTATTACTCCTTTATATGCATCAAAGAAAGAGTCAAAGATGAGAGCGCGTAGGCTGTAGGTAGTAGGTTGTAGCGGAGGAGGGATTCTCTCGATAATTGCTTTTAATAAACCTTCCACTCCTTCACCGGTTTTTCCGGACGCTAAAATAATCTCGTTTTCTAGGAAACCGAATGTTTCAACTAACTCTTTTTTAACTTTTTCTATGTCTGCATTAGGTAGATCAACTTTGTTTATAACCGGGATTAAAGTAAGATTTTGCTCTAAAGCTGCCAAGCCATGAGCCAAAGTTTGGGCTTGAACCCCTTTGGTCGCATCAACCATTAGTATTGCTCCTTCAACTGCCGCCAAAGCGCGTGATACTTCATAAGAAAAATCTACATGGCCGGGAGTATCAATTAAGTTCAAAGTGAAAAGTTCAGAGTTCAAAGTGTAGGATAATCGCACAGGGGCAAGCTTAATAGTAATGCCACGTTCACGCTCCAAAGCCAAAGAATCTAAAAGCTGTGGCTTCATCTTATCTCCGGTCACCGTCCCTGTTACCTCAAGCAACCTATCTGCCAAAGTAGACTTGCCGTGATCAACGTGCGCGATAATTGAAAAGTTCCGAATATTCATCCAGCAATTATAAGCATAGCTTGAAATTTTCGCTATGCTCAAATTATATCTCTAAACTGTACCAGTTTCAGGAGGAATGATCTCTTCCGATTTAAGTTTATTCTGAAACTTGGTTACTCTCCGGATTAAATCTGCATAGGTTTTTAGCTCTCTAACCTTTAAAAACCCCACCAGTACGACATAAACCGAGAGAGCAAACATTGAAGAGATGCCTGTTAAAACCAATAAATTAATAGTTTTGGTCGTGTCAAAAATCACCTGATCCAAAAGCTTAATTGGAACATAGATCGCTACACCCATAATTATTGCAGCCATCAGCATTTTTAAAAAGGGGAAAAGTACTTGTTTTAAGTCAAATTTACCTACCTTTATATGTAAAGTCCAAAAAAGTAAAACCCCTGATACGATTGCTGAAATGGAGTTTGCAAGACCAATACTCCAGACACCAAGCTTTAGGAAAGTAATAAAATAGATGCTCAAAATAATATTTAAAGCCACTACAAACAAAGATACAAAAACAGGGGTTTTTGTATCTTTCAGCGCATAAAAGCCTCTTACTAAAAGCAGTGATATGGCCTGGGCACTAAGACCTATGGAAAGAAAAGCAAGTGTTGCGCCTGTTAAAACCGTTGCTTCCCAGTCAAACTGCGAGGCACCAAAAATAAGTCTTACAACCGGTATCCTGATAACGATTAAAATGGCGGTTGCAGGAAGCGCCAAAAATAGTATCTGGTGAAGTGTTGTCAAAAGCGTGATTTTAAACTCTTCTATCCTGCCCCGGGCTTTTTCTGAAGACAACACAGGAAGGGCAGCCTGTGCTAAAGTTGCGCCAAAAAGACCTATCGGCACAACTTGCAAATGCTGGGCATAGGTTAGATATGTTATTCCCCCTGATACCCAGGATGCCAGACTTGCTCCCACTGTTTCATTTATCTGTTCTGCGGCCAGTCCAAAAGTTCTCATACTCATCAGCTTCACAATTTCCTTTACTCCGGAGTGTATGAATCTGGGAGGAAATCTGAATCTAAAGCCTAAGGACCAAACAAGAGGAAGCTGCACTAAAACATGTAAAAGTGCACCGATCACAACACCATATGCTGCCCCCCGTATTCCGAATTCTTTACCAAAAATAAAAATTCCTAAAATAATCCCTAAGTTGTAAAGCACCGGAGCCAAGGAAGGGACAATAAACCTTTGGAAAGAGTGTGAAATACCAATAAAAAAAGCTCCGAACACCAAGATCACCTGTCCGAAAAGGATTATTCTGGTTAAATCCACAACTTGGGCTTGCTTGGCAGCAGTAAATCCGGGAGCAACAACAGAGGTAATTATTGGTTGTGTAAAAATAAACATCACTAAGGTTACAACAATAAATGCCGATGAAAAAACATTTAATAAGGCTCTTGATAATTCAAAGGCTTCTTCTTTACTCTTGTTTTCCAAGTGTTCAGTAAAAACAGGGATAAAGGCAACCGATAAAGCTCCCAGAATAACCACTTGAAATATAAAATCAGGGATACGAAATGCTGCCCAGAAAATATCGATCCTATCCGGTGGGAATGTGTGCGCTAGTAACCTGTCTCTTACAAGACCTAATACCTTTGCTAAAATCATGGTAGCCATCATGATGAAGGCGCCGGATAAAATTGAAGTCTGCCTTGAATACAGAAGAGAAAAAAGATTTTTAACCATGTACGTGTCATTTTAGCATTGCAGCTTGAACAAAACCAGGCTACATGTTATATTTGCATCTATGCCTATCATTAAAAGTGCAATTAAAAAGATGCGTCAGGACAAAATACGCACGATCAGAAATTACAAAAGGGAAACAACCGTCAAGAGGCTGGTAAAAGATGCAAGAGATAAGAAAACTCCCCAGAGTTTAAAGCTTGCCTTTTCGGCTTTGGACAAAGCTGCAAAAGTAAAATTAATCCACCCTAACAAATCAGATAGAATTAAAAGCAGGCTAGCTAAACTAGCTGCTAGTTAATCATAAGTTTTTACCCTTATTTCTTTTGTCATTCCCTGCTAAAATAATCCTATGTCCCACAAGAGAAATGAACCTTTCAAGCTAAAGCTTGACTTACTTCACCCACAGAGTAATCCAGAAAAGATTTGGATTACCTTTACTAAATGGCTACTTTCCACAGGAAGATATATTTTAGTTTTTGTAGAGCTACTGGTTTTAACTGTTTTTTTGTCTAGGTTTAAACTGGACGCAGACTTGGCCTCCACTAAAGAAGCTATTGAAAACCAGATTCCCTACATCGAAAGCCTAAAGCCATATGAGCTACTGATTCGCCAAACGCAGCTTAAGTTATCCACTATCAAAGTAAACAGTCAAAATAGTGCCGATTATATTAACCTATTAAAAGAGATTTCTGATAAAATTCCCAATGATATTAAAATATCAAACATTACAATAACAAAAGATGTTGGCAAGATAACTATTAAATTAAAAGGCCGTGCTAGAAACAACCTTGATTTAAATAGCATGATTAATGCTTTCAAAAAAGATGAAAATTTTAAAGATGTAATTTTATCAGGAGTTGGGCTGGATGAAGGAGCAATCTCCTTCAATGTTACAGCAACAAGCAATGCAGGAAAGGATGGAGGAAAGAAACTATGACCTCACCAAATAAAAATTCCCGGTATTTTACATATATAAAACCGGTTACAAAAATTCCGGTCATTAGAACTTATGGAACAACTGTAATTACATTTGCTGCAATGAGTATCTTTTTATTATTTGCCATCAAACCAACTATAGAAACAATATTAACTTTGCAAATAAAACTGGAAGATTCCAGAGAAATCCTAAAACAAGTTACCCAAAAAGCTGAAAATTTATCACTAGGTAAACAAAATTATGATAATCTCAACACTCAGCTTAAAACTAAAATTCAATCTGCAATTCCCGGTAATATTACTTACACCACTCTAATACAAACTTTTGAGCTATCCTCAAAAACATATGATGCCACAATTTCGGCAATTCAAATACAACCCTTAACCATACCCCATACAACCTCAACTAAGTTTGATAACACACTAAGTGAGGTTTCGTTTACAGTGAATATCGAAGGACCTTATGAGCCTTTATTAAAAATTCTTGCAGAAATTCAAAAAAGCCCTAGGCTTATATCTATTGACGATTTAATTATCAATAAGGGATCTGAGGAATCTTCCAACCTTTTAATGTCGATTACCGGAAAGGCATATTATCTAAGATGACAAGAAAAGATATTTTGATCATTGCTATTGCCACATTTGTTACAATTTGCTCATGGGTTCTCTTTGATGTCTTGCATGCCAGAAGTCAAGTTGAGATTCCTGCCAAAACAAAAGAAATAATCGAGCCTATAAATCCTAACTTTGACTTGAGCGGGCTAGAAGGTAACTAATGTATGAGTTTTTTTACTAAGTTTAGAATACCAACCTTACTAGGACTTGCCATTATAATTTTAGGGACTTCTGCTGGAGTATTTTTGGTTTTAAATCAACAAACAATAACAAGTTTTGCTGGTCCAGATACTGCACCGCAAAACATTACTTTCTCAAACATTGAAGATAATTCCGTTATTATTTCCTGGAAAACAGTTGTAATTACATCCGGATTTGTTACTTTTGGTTTATCCTCTCCGAATGAAAAGACTGCTTTGGATGATAGAGACACTAATACCCCGCAACCCCGCCAAATTCACTATGTCACCCTAAAGGATTTGAGCCCTCAGAGTGAATATAAATTTAAAATTGTCGCTGGTAGACAAGCAAGTGAGATTTTAACGTTTAAAACTGCGCCACCTAAACTTGACAACAATGGTTTTAAACCTATCATCGGATCTGTGGTATCAGGTAATCAACCACTTAAAGATGGCATTGTGTATCTATCTATTGCCGGAGCAACCACCCAATCATCGCTGATTAAAGATTTTGGTAACTTTATCATTCCAATTAGTAACATGAAGACCGATGATTTAGGAGATGCTTTTAAATTAGAAGAAGATACTTTGGCCAAACTGATTGTCATTTCTGCAGACTCACAAGGCACGGCAATTTTTAAAATTAGACAAGATGGAGAAACAATAGGAGTAATAAAAATCGGCCAAAACCTGGATTTAACTGCCAAGCAGTCAAGCCCGTCCCCTAGTCCATCTTTATCAAGCAAAGAAGTAATTTATGATTTAAATAGTGACGGAAAAATTAATGCATCAGACCATGCAATTGTATTAAAAAACTTTGGTAAAAGCCCCAAAGATAAAAGGGCTGATTTAAACAGTGATGGTGTTGTGAATCAAAAAGATTTGGACTTGATCAGCAAAAGAATTGATGAAATAAAAAGCTCTAATTAACAAAAGAGTAAATCAGTAAAAATTCTGCTTGGTCCTGCTCCATCAACCCGTTTTTAAGCTTGTATTCTATCTCTAAAATTTGTTTGTATATTTTTTTAATTTCTTTCTTAGAAAAGTTTTTTCGTTGTTTTTCCAGTTTTTGTTTTACAAAGACAGGCATGGCTTTAGAATCAGTTGTTAAATTTCTTAGTAGATAAAAAGACATTGTTAAAAAATAGAAACTATCAAAATCTTTACTCTCTTTTAACTTCTCAATTTGTACAAAAGCTTTCTTGTCTTTATTTGCCAGTAAGTCCAAGAATGGAAAGATTGTTATTTCTTTTTCTGGAGGAAAATAAAAAACATGGGCATTTTGTTTGGCCCAAATTATAATTTTTTTCTTTTCTGATACTTCATGGTCAAACCAGATAGCCAAAAAAGTTTGGGTTCCAATATCTCCAAACTCAAAATCTTCAGGTGGGTTTTCTAAGATTATTAATCTTTGTTCTGATAACAGGGGAACTGTCATCAAACTGCCTACCAGCTCCTGAAAAGATGTATTCTTACCAAAAGTTGTAATATCTTCAAATTTCTGCCTTATCTCTGAAAGCTTTTTTCTAGATGTGTTAATTGCTGACCCGTGCAGCAGTAGTGGCTTCATATCGATTTAATTCTCCTGATAGTATTTTATTAACAAACTCATGAATAATATCATACCTACCAGTTCTGGGAACTAGTACATAGGCGCCCCCATAATCAGATGCTCTTGGTTGTACCAATACAGAGAATTTCTCACCAGGTAATTTGGAGTTTTCAGAGTTGTCTACTACATGAGCCTTCATAGACTCTATCTTTTTTACTAGTTTGTAAAATTCCAAAATATCCATAATTGGAATGTCTGTTTCAACACTATTCCCATAGGTATCAATTAGCAAGGAGATCTTTTTTGGATCTGTTAAGGTTTCAAAAGACAAGACTTTGGCTTTTATTGACTCTAAAACTTTTTGCTGTCTTTTTGACCTGGCAAAATCCGATCCTTCTCCGTTGGTACCTTTTCTTGATCTAACAAATATTAAAGCTTCCTCTCCATCCATCAATGATAATCCCTTTTCGTAATGAATATGTTCAAATCTACAAGCAAAGTAATCAGAACTTTTATCTGGATCTGCTGAATCAGTTGCTATTTGACCAGCAGCTAAAATTAATACTTTCTGTTTTCCTGGTGAAATATTTAGCTTCTTTGCTTCTTCTTCATTAAACTCTTTTTCTTCTTCTTTATTACCGCACATATCATCTTCTTTACCTGAAATTGGATAATTGTAATCATCAAAGGTTCTGTCCACACTCACCTCAACATCCCCTAGCTCATCAATTGCTTTAATAAATCCTCTAAAGTCTGCCCTAACTGCATAATGAATAGGGATACCTAAAACATCACCTACCATTTTTTTGCTAAATTCTAATCCGTTATTTTTCCTTGATCCCAGCTCATAAACTGCATTTAACTTAGTTTTGGTTTGATCAACCCACAGATCACGGGGTAGAGATATTAAATAAACTTTGTTTTCTTTATGAAGAAGTGATGCCACCATGACTGTATCGGTCAGGTATGGTCCTGCATGTACACCACCAGGATTACCAAGTAGTAGTATATTTGTTTTATTATCGGTTGATTTGACACTGGTTCTGTTTTGAAAGATCAACAAAGGTTGTTGCTTCGCAATAAAGTCTGTTACTGTACTAACAGTTTTGAATCCCGAGGACGTACTAATAAACAAGTATCCAAAAGTTAAAATAAAGATTACCACAAACACAGGCGATAGTTTTTTAAAAACTTTGCCCGTCTTTTTTTGATGTGGGTTTTCTGATGCAGACTGGGCAAATTTGATCTTGTGCATTTTATTAAAGAGCCTAGATTTTATCACAAGCTGCAATTATTTTAATAAACTCATCAGCATCAAGAGAGGCTTTTCCTACTAAAACACCCGCAATGTTTTCTTGAGCGACAAAGCCTTTTACATTACCTGAATCAACACTACCTCCATAAATTACTGCTAAATTCTGTCCATATCTTTCTTTCAAAACATCTGCTATCTTATCGGCATTTCCCGGAGTATCGGGATTACCTGTACCTATTGCAAAGATAGGCTCGTAAGCAACAATTTTACAATTTTCTGGTATAGGTGTTTCAGAATTTTGAACACAAACAAGTGGTGTGATTTTATTTTCCACCACTTGATTTACTTTGTTTGTAATCATTTCGTCTGTTTCTTTAAAATTTTCTCTCCTTTCTGAATGACCGATAATAGCAAGGTCAATAAACTGAGATAAGGTTTGGGCATTTTCTTCTCCTGTGTATGCACCTACCCCAAATGGAGAGATGTTTTGAGCACCTACAAGAAGTGGGTAATTTCCTATTTGTATTGCTTTCTTTACTTCAGACAAGGCGGAGAATGTTGGGCAAACAACTACTTTTATATTGTCTATCTTGGGTATTTCCGATCCAACTTTTGAAACCCACTCCAAAGCCTCAGCAATAGTCATGTTAGACTTCCAGTTTGCAATAATCCAGGTATTCTTACTATCCCCACCAGCCATAACGATCTAAGTCTACCATAAAACCTTCGCTAACTTTAATACCCTCTTGCTCAAGTAAAGCCTTTTGGGCTTGCCTTAAATGGTCTAAACATGTAGTGGAGATAAGCCCGTGCCTGTTAATTACCCGATACCAAGGGAGATTGTATTTATCAGAGTTAAAATGCAGCACTCCTCCAACAAACCTTGCTCCCCGAGGCATTCCGGCCAATGTGGCTATAGTACCATAAGTGCTTACCCGGCCATAAGGAATTTTTTTGGTGATTTGAATAACTTTGTCTTTGAAATTCACAATTACTGTTGCAGTAATTTTAGAAGGTCCGCTTTTGAGGTGACACCAATTTTTCTTCCCACCTCTTTATCATCTTTTTCTATAACATAGGTAGGAATACTCATTACCCCATACTTGGAGGCTATCTCTTGAGCTTCATCCACATTGTATTTTTCCACTGCTATTTTTCCCTGCAATTCTTTTTCTATCTCTTCCAAAACTGGGTTCATAATTCTGCAGGGACCACACCACGGAGCCCAAAAGTCTAAAAGTTTAATCATAAGGAGTAAATATTAACACTGCCGTCAACCTCTGTCTACTACTTATCTCTTAAAAAGGTTAGCAGCCAGAGTAAAGCCTAGTTTTTCATACCAGTTATCAGTTAGTTATTGCGTAAGTCCAGTCCTAGTTGTTTTTAATTGCTCAATAAACCTGTCTAAATCAGCTTTGTCTATTCTAATAAACTTACCACCCAACTTAACTGCCCGCAGTATCCCTCTCCTGACATATCTTCTAACACTCTCTGGATCTACTTGAAGTAATCTTGCCACCTCATCTGTAGTATAAAACCTCTGAGCTGGGATAGGCTCTGCTAAACTCTCTCTTTCTGGTTGGAGTGCCTCTAAATAAATATCCAGCGAGCGGTCAACTGCTTCATAAATTAGATTATAAAAATCATCTAACCCACCGCCTTTCTGAGCTTTCTCCAAGGAGTTTATATATGCTAATCTATCTTCTTTACGGACTATAGCAGGTGGGTAGCCTTCTTGCATAAACAGTAAGTTCATGAGAAGTCGGGAAGTCCTACCGTTCCCATCCGAGAATGGATGAATACTAACTAACTTGAAGTGAGCATCAGCCCCTATCTTTGCTACATGGTCTGAATTATCACCCACCAGCCATCCCATAAACTCCTCCATAAGCTCTGGAATTTTAACTGGGTTGGGTAAAATTACATCAGTTTCAGTCAGCCGTGCATGTTGTGTCCTATATCTACCCGCATTAACAGCCTCAATCTTATTTAAGATTAGCCTGTTTATATCTAAAATATCTTGTTCTGTTATATCTTGCCTTTTTTTGCCTACCAGTGTTTTTACATATTCCAAAGCATCAACATGGTTAGTCGCCTCTAAATGTTCTGTTAAACTCTTACCTTGTACGGTAATACCTTTTTCTACTACTAGGGCTGTCTCTGCCCTGGTTAGAGTATTACCTTCAATGGCATTAGAGGTGTAGGTAAGTTCTACCTTAAACCATTCATCAAGATTTTTAACCAATTCTAGAGGTAATGGTCTAAAACCATCTAGCTTTTGTTTCTTTTGTGTCAATAAACTTAACTTATTGTTCATATGGCATTGAGCGGGGCAAGTTTCTTGCTCATGATTGTTATATTATACTACATAATACTACATGTCAATACCTTAATATATTATGATGTAGTGTTAAATAGCGGTTATAGAAATTATTATATTTTGCCCATATGGCTTAAAAAATGATCCTGATGACAATATGGTGCTAGCCGCAGCTGTTGAAGGGCAAGCATCGTATCTGGTTACAGGAAATAAATAACAGATGCCTGCGTTCCCTGAAAGGGAAGCTACTTATTCTCTGGAAAGGTAAGGGTTTTTCGTACAAGGTATGCAGCACCTGCAATAGCCAAGGTTTCTGCTCCAAGTACCACTAGTCTAGCCTGGGCATGTTTAGCCTCCTTACCATTCAATCTTTTCGCAGGCTTAACTACCATCCATAAACGCTCAGCTGTTACCACATCATTTGCATTAGCTACCCTTGAATCCATCATAAACTGTATAGGACATCCTCTAAGCTTTCTAACATATGTACTGAGAAAGTTAGGTACTTTCCTGCCTAAACTTGTGCCGAGGAATCTCGGATCAAAAACGGGGTAGCTTTCAGGTGTAGCTTTACCGAAAGCCCCTACAAAAGCTTTTGCAGTCCTGGGCCGATTGGTACTTTCCATATTTCTCATTGCAGCATTAAAGCCTTCTTTATCACCTAAATGCCAGGCTGTTACTGCCCCAGCAAACGCCCGGTGCGCTTCTATAACCCCATCTGCAGCCGGGTCTATCGCCTGTCCCCATTTTTCATTATCCTCTCTTTTTACAGGATCCCACATCTCACTTCTTGCCAGTCTTGCCCATTTACCATCTAAAAGATCACAAACTACTCCCAGAACTGTTAATGCACCGGATAGCAAGTCTAGCGATGTTGTATGTTTGCCTCTTCGATTTTGATATTCTTCAAGCTCGGTTCCTGCTATTGTCAAAGCTATCCCAGTAGCTGTAATGTGCCATGCTTTGACCCCGGGGAAACGTGCCTGCCCTTTTTCTACGATTGGGTTGAGAAATCCCGCTAAACTCCTATATCCAGAATTTCTGACTGCTGAAGTATCACTTTCAACTGTATTTAGGCCCATAATAACCGTAGATGATACTATGATTGCTATAAATTGTAAAGCTTTCGTTTTGTGTTTGCGGTTTTTTATGCTCTTCTTGTATTAGAACAACCTGTTATTTCATGCTCATCTTGTATTGGACAAGACTTAATATTGACTAATTTCAATATCATGATACAATGGTATTGTATGAGTAACTATGTGGTAACTAACATCAGACTGCCTGAAGAAGATTATTTAAGACTCAAAGAGGAAGCAGCCAAAAAAAGAAAAAGTTTCTCTGCAATCATTAGGGAGAAGGTCGGCAGTAAGGAAAAAATGTCTAAAAAGGATAGGATTAAAATGCTGTTAAATTTGAAAACCGACTGGTTTACTGATAAGGATTATCAGGAATACAAAAAAATTCGAAAGGATCTGGAAAAAAGATTAAAAAAATATAACTGGTAATGAATGGCGTATTAGTTGATACTTCCATTATTATAGATTTCCTGCGTCAAAAAGATAAACGTAAAACAATACAGATCAAGTTAGAACAAAGCCAAATTCCGCTTTATGCTTCCATTATTACTCATACAGAATGCTTTTCTGGAAAAAGTATATGGGAGAAAACAGAGGCTTTGCAGACATTAAAGTCACTTTTTTCGGATATCAAAATTTTGCCATTAGAAGAAGAGATTTCAGAGAAAGCCGGGGAAACTAGGGCAAAATATGGCAGAAACCTTTCCGATGCAATTATTGCCGCCACTACTCTTTTCCACAAATTAGAACTGGCTACATTAAACCGGAAAGATTTTGAGAATATCAAGGGGATAAAGCTCTTTACCCCAAAGACTTAATTATGTTCTAGATAGGCAACATAACCTGCAAGTTGTTTTTTATCTGCTTTGCCTTGATAGATATTTTTGACTCCAAAAGTTAAAAAGAGGTCATCTTTGGAATAAGTTACTGTTATCCCTTCAGGATTAATAGAATTTAGAGTTTCTTTAAAGCCTTTGTTTTTAAGCTCAGTAATATAGTAGTTAATAAAATCCTGAGGGAAAGAAGTAAGCTGGGATGATTCAATGTGAAACCCTTCCACATCCATCCTTCTTTTACCCGAGGTAAAAACTAAAACCTTTTTTTGGGTGGATACCCATTGCAGCCCTGTGAAGAGATCCGGTAATTTAAGCTCAGAGTCAGGGGGATTAGAAGGGTTAGAAGAAGTAGAGGAATAAGAATTTACAAGGGAGGTAAGGGGCGTTAGGGTAGGTTGGGGAGACTCAAGCGGGATAATTTCTGAGACTTCAACAGCGTTTGCTTCTTTGGTTAAATTACCTAAAACTTTCACTTGTTTTTCAACTGAGGTTTCTATGATTGCCGGGGTGATTGGGGATTTTGGTTTCAAAATCCATAAGTTATCCTCTGATTTTAGATAAAATTGCGCTGAAGCAGATTTTTGAATTACTCCTTCTAAAGAAACTGCCCTATGAAAAACAGGAGAGGAGTTGGGAAATAGTTTAGCAAGTGCAGTATTAAAACCCCAGTTGTATCCTGTGCCCCATCCGATCCCCAGACCTGATAATCCCATGATAATACCAATAATGGGTATTTTAATAGTTATATTACTTTGTTTTTTAAGGAAATCTTTGATCCAGCTAAAAAATTTACTAAAGGGGTTATTGATTTTAGCCTCAAATATGGGGTCATCGTCATTTGGGGGATTAGGTATATCCGGGGAGTTTGGGGTAATTTTGATTGGCGGGGGCAGTTTATCATCCATTAAATTAGTATACAATATTAGTACCTGATATGGACCTGCTCAATCTGTTTAAATATAAAAAACCAGTTGATGAGCAACTGGTTACCAAATTAACTGATTATCTGCAACACTATTACCAGTACTTGTCAAAACACGGCCATCACAAAATCATGGTGCGGATATCCGGAGACATTAATTCTATCGTTGCCGGAGCGTTACTCAGACAAGCATCGAAAGAAAACATTGTGGCAATGATTTTTGATTTTGGAACCGATGAAACAAATAGCTTGGTCGAGCTCTGTAAATATTCCGGGCTGGAAACTTTTATTTTAAAACGCGGTGCAGCTTATCAATCTGAAATTTCTGCTTATCAACTGCATACCCCTGCAAGCCTTAAAAGATTCTATCAACGTTTTATAAATTATCATTCAGCTATTCAAGCGGAGAATATGAAAGCTGTAATAGTTGACACCTTTGATAAAAGCGACAGACTACTAGGCAACAGACCTGAAGGTTTTTATGGACATCTTATGCCTTTTTATTCATTGTACAAGTCAGAACTTTATGATCTAGCCCAATTTCTAAATATTCCCGGTCAATTCATACCTCTTACTAATTACCAGGGGTTACTCTATCCGGAAAATATCGCTCTAACCTGGGATAAAATAGACCCAATCTTGTTTTTGCTGACTGAGAAGCAGATTTCCCCTGAAGAAATATCTCAACAGTTTTGTGTTGATTTAACCTGGTTAAAAAAACTGAAAACCCGGATTGATAAAAAGTCTTTAGAAACAACTGTCAGCCAGTTCATCATTTGATCTTTTTTCGTATATAGTGGGGAAGGTGAAAATATAGGAGCCTGTATACTGGTATCCTTAGGACATTCCCCTGTTAGTGTACGGGAGGCTGTTTTGTATGCGCGATTTGATAGAAGTATCGGCAGAACCTCTCCGTGATGTAAGTTTCTTTAGGATCAGTTGTAAGTAATGGGTGTTCTTTTTCAGATGCTACAACCCATTTACTAGGATAATATACCCCTTTTAATATAATCTTTGATTAAAGATTGATAGGGTACATTAATCTCATTAGCCTTTTCTTTGACTCTATTTAAAAGATATTCCGGAATTCTAATGGAAATAGACCTGCTGGTAGGTTTCAAATTAGGAAAACTAACCTTTTCCATATCCGAAGGCTCATAGTATTTAGACAAATCTATCTTCGCCCAGAAGCCTCTCTCTTCATCTTCATTTTTAAACTTTGGTAGTTTAAGCGGTTTTTTCATAAAGAGGCACCTCCTTTCGGTTTATATCTCTTGCTGAAATGATTCTAATTTTTTGACCTCTTTTGGTAAAGACAATAAATAGTAACCTTCCTTTTTTAGTTTTACCAATTATTCTTAAACGTTCCTCATTGTCTGTGGAATGGAGACTATCAGGAAAAGTTACTTTGTTCTCATCAAAAAATACTTCCTCGGCTTCTTTGTCTTCCACTTTATGCTTTTTATTTTTCCCGCTGTTTCCGTTATTCCACTCAAATTCAAAAACATCTTTATCGGTTCTCATCCAGAAATATGTATATACCATACTACACAAATATAATCTTGTCAATACGTACTTACATAGTAAAGCTCTCTACGGAAAGACTAGAAGGTAAATGAATCTACCACAAGCTAACGCATGTGGTATCCTCTTGTTCTCACCTTCGGTGAGTCCGACTTTGTCGGAACCTTCTTCATCCACGAGTTTACACTCGTGGTATTTCGAAGGTACAATAAAACAAGATATATGGCATAGTATTGACAAATGACTTATAGTGAGTTAGCATTCGACTACATATGCGAGAATGGATCAAAGCTGGTGATAGGATACTTACTAGAGGGGATATTCCTCAAGGCGAGAGAGAGTTAATGATAGGGCAGCTTGAGGCAGCTCGTGGTACTTATAGAAAATTTCGGCAGGAAGAGCTTTTAGCAACTACTACTGACAGAGATCCTGAAGCCGTAAGGCAGTTATTTGATTTTTTATATCCGGAATTTCGAGGAAGGGATTTTTCTTTTGATCTCCAAGCAACACTTACACTTGATTGTTTTGAAGTAGCAAAAAGCTTTAATCATCAATATATAGGTACTGAACATTTAATTTTGGCAATGCTTCACGAAGGATGCCCGGCAGCACCAATTCTTAGTGATCTTGGTGTGAATAAAGCAAAGGTTCACAGTGCAGTAGAATTTATGATTGAACGAGGCGATAGACCTACACAAGGGTTTCCTGGTTTGACACCACGAGCAAGAACAGTTATAGAACATGCAGGATATGCGGCACAAAGATTAGAACATCTACAGACCACAGGGGAACACCTTCTCTTAGGTCTGGTACTGGAAGGTGAAAATATAGGAGCCAGTATACTGGAATCCTTAGGGCATTCCCTTACTGATGTACGGGAGGCTGTTTTGTATGCGCAATTTGATAGACGTCGCAGGACCTCTTCGTGATATAAATTTCTTTTGGACTAAGTGGTAAGTAGCGGGTGTCCTAGCTTTTGTCAAAAGCTAGTCCTGGTGTTAAGATATGCACCATGTCTGCTCTTCTTGATGATCTAAATCCCGAACAACAGGAAGCTGTCAAAAATACAGAAGGACCTTGTTTAATTTTGGCCGGGGCAGGATCCGGAAAAACGAGGGTCTTAACATATCGTGTTGCATATCTTATTGCTGAAAAAAAGATCTCCCCAGAAAATATCTTAACCTTAACTTTTACCAATAAAGCAGCCGGCGAGATGATTAAAAGAATTAAAAAATTAATCGGCGATTTACCCACTTTACCTGTTATGGGAACATTTCATTCATTTTGTGCCAAAATACTTCGCCGTGAAGGACAAGTGTTGGGGCTTCCCCCGGGTTTTGCAATCTATGATGAAAAAGACGCACTGGATGCTATCAAAGAAGCCATGGGTAATTTAAAAATCCCTATTCAAAAAACCTCACCTTATGCTGTAAGAAGCACTATTTCTGGTGCAAAAAACGAACTGATTTCTGCAACCGAATATCCTCAATATGCCCGAGGCTTTTTCCAGGAAACTGTAGCCAAAATATATTTGGAATATCAAAAGATTTTAGAAAGAAACCAGGCTTTAGATTTTGACGATCTTTTATTAAAAACCATCCGCCTGTTTCAGGCAGAACCAACAATTCTTACACGCTACCAAATACAATTTCAATATATCTTAATAGATGAATACCAGGATACAAACCCGGCGCAATACCTAATTTCCAAGTATTTAGCAAACCGTCACAAAAATATCTGTGTGGTTGGAGATGCCAGCCAGTCGATATACTCATTCAGAAGCGCAGACTACCGAAATATAATTAATTTTGAAAAGGATTATCCCGGCGCAAAAATTTTCTATCTGGAACAAAACTACCGCTCTACTCAAAACATTTTGGATGCAGCCCATGCAATCATTTCCAAAAATAGAACTCATCCGATTTTAAAACTGTGGACTGACAAAGATGGCGGAGAAAAAATTGAGATAGTTGAAACCAGAAATGAGGTAGAAGAAGCGCTATTTATTCTTTCCCAAATAGACAAAAAAAGGTTGTCGAATTACGCAGTGCTTTATAGAACTAATGCACAATCCCGTGCTTTGGAAGAACAATTTTTAAGGTCTGGTGTGCCATATAAGTTATTTGGCGGGGTTTCATTTTATGAAAGAAAAGAGATTAAGGACATTCTGTCCTACCTTAGGCTTTTGCAAAATCCTCAAGATTCTGTTGCCCTAAAACGCGCTGAAAAAATTGGCAAAGGTAGACTTTCTCAGGTTTTAGAAATTTACCAAGAAATTGCTATAAATCCAACATCTTATACAACCAGAGAACTGCTTGAAAAAGCTTTATCAAAAACCAGGTATTTAGCATATATAGATGATGGAACAGAGGTGGGAAAAGGCAGAGTAGAAAATGTCAAAGAGCTACTTTCTGTTGCGGAAGAGTTTCCTAATTTAATTGAATTTTTAGAAAATGCCGCGCTGGTTGAAAATGGTAACCTGCCTAAAAAAGCTTTAAAAGGAAAAGAGGAAGTGAATGCTGTGACTTTAATGACTCTCCACAGTGCAAAGGGACTGGAGTTTCCCATTGTATTTATGATAGGAATGGAAGAGGGGTTATTTCCCCATTCCCGTTCAATGCTTGATCCGAATGAACTGGAAGAAGAAAGAAGACTTTGCTATGTTGGCATCACAAGGGCAAAGGAAAAGCTTTTTTTAACCTATACAAGACAAAGGTTATATTTTGGCCAAAGATCAAATAACTTGGTTTCCAGGTTTTTGTCTGATATTCCAGAGAAGCTAATAATCAGCAACACCAATTACAGTGATTTTAAGAATTCAGATGATATAATCGATTCTGATATCAGTCAGATTGATGCAGATGACTGGCTAAATAGCTAATGGACCGATACTGGGGATTTTTTCTGATAGCAGTTTTGCTTTTAACAGCCAGATTCATCTGGCCAATCTTCCCACCTCCAGTTCAGGCCAGTATCGAGGAAGGTGATCATAAGCTTCCTGCATATCAACCACTTGAAACTCAATCTAGATTTACAGACAAACTAGAGGAGAATGTTGAGATTATTCCCAAAAAAACCGTTTACGAAGACGACCCAGAAACAGAAGCAGGAGAAGAAAAAGTTTTAGAAGAAGGAGGAGCTGGGAAAAAAGTAAAGATAATCAAGATTACCTACTATGACAACAAAGAATATAACCGGGAGGTTGTATCAATAGATACTACCCCAGCAAAAGATAAAAAAATATCGAGAGGAACAAAAATTGTTTGGAAAACTTTGAGCACTGCAGATGGAGAGATTAAATACTGGAAGAAAATGAGAGTTTATGCAACACACTATGATTCAAAATGCCCAGGTTGTGATGAGTGGACTGCAATTGGAATGAGGGCTGGAAAAGGAGTAATTGCAGTTGATCCGAAAGTTATACCAATGCGATCTAAAGTCTATATCCCGGGGTATGGAGAAGCTGTTGCCGGTGACACTGGTGGAGCAATCAAAGGAAATATTATAGACTTAGGATTTAATGATGCCCGCACAGCCGGCTGGAGTGCAAGATTTGTGGATATCTATCTACTTTAACCGAAGACTTGAAAGAATTTGATCAAATAATTCATCGATGGTAGTGCAGTTGCTTTCAGTACATATCATTTCAACATATAAAACCTCCAACGTATTCAGAGCAATTTTTACACCTATCGTAGGAACAGCGTCTGTTTGACTACCACTTAGTACTTCGGTCTTTATCTTAGCACCCGATACATTACCTAAATTATAATCACCCGTTTTCTCCTCAAACACTTTATCCGCCACTTCTTTTCCGGCCCCAATTCGGTCTGATAGATTAATTCCCCTACTAATGGGAGCAACAAAAAAAGAAATTTCGTAAGCTGGGCCAGCAGTTTCCGGAGGCACATTATAAAGTTTTTGATCTCCTTCAACAGATACAAGATACCAAGTATTAGGGTACTTAAATGAATATGCATATTTTGAATCTTTATATGCTTTCCAATTGGCTGTTTCATCAACCGGACTAGGACTTGAGGCAGGAGTTAGCTGTGAGGTTTGAGAAGTAATTACAGCATTCTGCTGTTGTGGTTTTGCGACTTGGGATTTTCCAAAATAATACGCTCCGCCGGCGACAATTCCCAAGATTAGTATTCCCAACACAACCAGAACGGCTGTTTGTCCTTTTTGCATAAATTCCAGCTTTATACGCCTTCCAGATATTTAATTATTTCTGCTCCAAATTGGCGGAGATCTTTTAGGTCTTCTCTATAATCTTTAAAGAGTAACCTGTAATCAAAATTATTGTATCCATGGACTGCCCTATTTCTAAAATCTGCTGCCTGGCCCATTCTTTTTGCTAAATCAACATCTATAATTTCCTTCTCACCTAAGAATATAAAGGCATCTTTTGCTGTCTCTTTTTGTGGCGCATCCAGACCAGCAATAATATGTGCTGCTATATCAATACATGTTTCTACCGCCTGCTGCAACCGAAAAACTATCAGATCATGAATATCAGCATCCTCCACAAAAGCTTCCTCGCTAAAATCCATACTCTCTATTTTATGAAGATAGCTATTTAAGAAATCCAGCTTTTTAAAAACCAGAGTTTTATTAATGGGCATACGGAAACCTTTCTTTTAGATAAGAGGAGTAGATACTTCTTAAGTGAGCAGTATCATAATAATTTTTCATAGCATACGCTTCAAAAGCAATTCCCTCAGTATCAGATTTTTGGTAAACACACTCGCCTGTACTGGTAATTTGAAATAAAAAAAGCGGGGAAGAGTTTTTATCAACTATGGATAAATCTAAATCTTTAGGAAAACTTAAACCGGAGATTAGCTGATAGATCTGATCGTAACTTACCTGAGCCTTATCATCTGTCACTACTGCTAAATCAAAATCGCTGTCGGTTTTTACTCTTCCGCTAACAGTAGAACCTAAAACATAGGCCAATTTGATCTTAGGTTCTTTAGATAGAGCCTGCTGAATTTGTGAAATGAGTTTATCGTCTATCATGCTATGAAGTATAGCACCTTCAATACCAGCCTACAAATTCAGGGTTTTGTGACTGAGGTTTTGTGGCTTGGGATTTACAAAAATAATATGCTCCACCAACTGTTGTTATTATCATTATAACATCTAATAAGCCGCCCCTTTGAAATTAGAACAGTTTATTTTTTTCCAACTCAAAGCTTCTTCACTACACTGCTTTTGACTTTCAGGCGTCAAAACGGGCATACAATTTTCCCAACCATTCTGTGGACAGGTATAAGCAGTCTTATCTTGACTCCCCCCAAATTTAAAGCTTTGTAAAATCTTCTCTCCCTCACCACCTACCACCCTTAGCAAATATATCCGTTGGTTTTGTGAAATCAAGATATATTTCGGGGAACCGGGCTGATATGAAACTACTGAATATTTAACAGTTTGTCCGGATACTGTAGCCTCTTTTTCAGGCCTGATATGGCCTTTATCTGGCTCTGAAAAAACTCCCCAAAGATAAGGATAAAACCAGTACTTTTCAAACCATTGAGAGCTATTTAACTGTTCAGAATTGTCAAAAACCCAAACAGAAAACGGCGCTAAATCAAAAGAGTTATCCTTTTCTAACACAGTTACCGCTCCTAAGACTTGAGCCGGCTCATACATCACATATCCTTTAAAATTTTTCCTGAAATCCCCATTCTCTCTTTTATTAAATTCTTCCTCTGAGTCTTGCTTAACTGCTAGATTCTTTGCATGCTTAAATAAAAACCCCAGAGACTCATTTGAATAATTATTAAACTCGGACACATCGGGGACAGTTGGGGAGCTTAGGGTGCTTGGGGGGTTAGAGGTAGAAAGAGGAGTTGTTAATCGGTAAACTCCAAAAGCCACAAGTATTAAAACTGCAATAATCAAAAAGGGTTGGGCAAAACCTTTTTGATTATAACACTGAGCAAAGTAGAAATGCACTATTTTATTATATCTGATATCTTGCATTAATAAAAACTGCTGTGTTATTATCGGCCACATGGCAAGAAAAACTCAAAAATCAAAGACAAACGCAACTACTGCGCAAATAAGTCAAAAACCAAAAACTGTAAAGCAATCAAAACCTGAACTAACGCAAAAAGACGCTAGTCAAAACCTCCTCAATCAAATTTTAGAAAGATTAAATAATATAAAAAAAGTTAAGCTGGATAAAAGAGGTTATCTAGTTTTGGTAGTTTTGGCGCTGATAATTCTGGGACTCTGGAAAAAAGAGTGGTTTGTGGCAGGAACTGTCAATAGTAGCCCAATTACCAATTTTGAGCTTTTGAATAAAATGAACGCGCAGTATAGAAGCCAAACTTTAAACCAGATTATTAATGAAAAACTTATTTTGGATGCTGCGAGAAAACAAAATGTCACTGTATCCTCCCAAGAAGTAGACAACAAAATTTCAGAATTGATTACAAGTGTTGGAGGACAAGAGACTTTTGAAAGCTTACTGACCCAACAAAATTTAACTAAAGAAGGCTTAAAAGACCAAATTAAACTTCAGCTAACAGTCGAAAAATTATATGCCAATGAAGCAACTGTGTCTGCTGAAGAAGTTGATAAATTTATTGAACAAAACTCAGCCCTATTAACAGCCAGTGAATCTGCTACTCAAAAAGTGGAAGCTGAGAAGTTAATCAAACAACAAAAAGTATCTCAAATCTTTTCCCAAAAGTTCCAAGAATTAAAACAACAAGCTGATATTAAGATCTTTTAAAATACTATTCTAATCCAACCTCACCCACTGATATAATAGCTTCATGGATTTAAAAAGTTTATCTGAAAAAGATAGAAAAAGTTATAACTTAGTTATTACTCATGTTATGCAATCATGGGAATGGGGAGAGGCTAGAATAAGCTTGGGTACTCCACTGGAAAGATATGGGCTGTCCAGGAATGGAAAATTGGTAAAAGCATTTCAGATAACTTTTCATAAGATTCCCTTTGTAAACCAGTCTGTTGGATATTTACCAAAAGGTCCATTTCCTGATAAGGATTTAGCGGATGCATTAATAAAAATTGCCAAGGATAAAAACTGTGCTTTTATTAAAATTGAACCAAATATAGAAATGGACAATAGACAATGGGCAATGGACAAAAAAAGAAATCAAAATTCTCAATTTTCCATTGTCAATTCTCAATTCATCAAGTCTCCTAAACCTCTTTTTACTAAATATAATTTCGTATTAAGCCTTGATAAAACAGAGGGTGAATTATTCAAAAATCTGCATTCAAAAACCCGCTATAATGTCCGACTGGCCCAAAAACGCGGTGTAGTAGTTGAGGAGCGGATGGATGATAAAGCATTTGATATGTATTTAAAACTATATTTTGATACTACAAAACGGCAAAACTACCATGGTCACAATACTTCTTATCACAAACAAATCTGGGATACTTTAAAAAAGGCGGGGATGGCAAGGCTTTTGATTGGGTTTTACAAAAACAAGCCCTTAACAGCCTGGATGTTATTAAATTTTAAGGATACATTATTTTATCCCTATGGTGGATCAAGTACTGAATATAAAGAAGTAATGTCAAATAACTTAGTAGCTTGGGAAGCAATAAGACTTGGCAAAAAATTAAACTTAAAACAATTTGATATGTGGGGAGCACTGGGCCCGAGTGCTGACTCCAAAGACCCCTGGTATGGCTTTCATCGCTTCAAACAAGGCTATGGTGGAGAGTTAGTAGAATATATCGGCACATATGACCTTGTACTAAACTGGCCTCTTTATTGGCTATTCACTTTTGTTGATAAACTAACCCCTGTTAAGGTATTTCTACTAAAACTTCTAAGTAGATAAAATGTAAAAATGGAGCTTATACTAACAATCTCAAGTGGTCTTTTGGTTGGTTGCCTGGTAGCTATCTCATGGTTTGCTGGATCTGATGCTCCATATGTTCCAACTAAAATAGAGCTGCTAAAAAAGATATTAAATACTGCTGGTGTAAAAAAAGGTAAAAAATTCTATGAGCTGGGATCTGGTGATGGCAGGGTAGTTATAGAAGCTGCAAAACTGGGTGCAGAAAGTATTGGTATTGAACAATCAATTTTGAGAATAGTTTATTCAAAGATTGTTGCAAAAAAGCTAAATTTATCTAATGCTAGATTCTTGCATGGAAATGTATTTTCAAAAAACTACCAGGATGCAGATATTGTATATATTTATCTTCTTCCAAAAGGAGTAAGCCGCCTTGAAAAACAGCTTAGAAACCAATTACCTAAAAGAGCAATTGTGATTACCCAAACTTTTCATTTTACAAACTGGAAACCATACAAAAAACTAGACCTATTCAATGAATTTGATTTATCAAAAGATATTAAAGGTGCAGGAAGTTTTTACTTTTACCAAAGATGACCAGCTGTTCTCCTAAATGACTGTCAAATTTTTAGAAGATTTTGTAGTTTGTATGAGTCCGTTACTTTCGTAAACAAATAGATCTTCTATTCTTACTCCTCCAAAATTTGGGATATATATCCCGGGCTCTATAGAAAAAACCATCCCTTCTTGTAAATAATCCTTACTTTTAGGTGAAAGGGTTGGGTGCTCATGAACCTCAAGTCCTATCCCATGTCCTAGAGAGTGCGGGATAGACGGATAGCCTTTTTGAGTTATAAAACCCCGGGCAATTTTATCTACTTCTGCGCACTTTATAGCCTTACCTGATTTAATCTTTGAATTTATAAAATCTACCGCCTTTTTTTGTGCCTCTAATACAGTTTCATAAAGCTTTTCCTGTTTAGTAGAAGGTTTTCCAAAAAATACTGTTCTTGTCATATCAGAGCAATAGCTATTTAACTTAACTCCAAAATCCATCAGAATAATTTGGCCTGGAGTATTTTCAAACTTTGTTAAGCCTGCTTGGTGATGAGGATAAGCTGAGTTTTTACCAAAAGCTACAATTGTTTTAAAGGATATATCCGCTCTGCTTTTTCTAATATAATTTTCCAGCTCAAAGACCAGTTCCAGCTCTGCTATACCAGGTTTTATTTTCTTGATTACATGCAAAAATGCTTCATCTCCCAGATGACAAGCTTTCCTTATATTCTCTATTTCCAAGTTATTTTTTACTATTCTAGACAAACTCATATCAAAGTTATCAATATTTCTAAATTCTTTTTGCAAAGCCCTATATTCGGCTACTGTCAGATGATCCTCTTCAATACCTAATCTGGTATTTCTACCTACTTTTCTTGGAGACAAGCTTTTTTTGAGCAGGTTTACTAAAATCTTTCTTACTGGCTCTCTTCTTGATATTTCTACTAGTGTTAAGTGTTTCACTTGAGATTTAATAACTTCTGTATAAATTGAATGAGTCAAAATAAAAGCCTCTTTTTGAGTTATAAAGAGGTAGGCATCTCTTTCTTCCTTAGAAAAGTTTCCGTATCCTGTAAGGTAAGCTATGTGCGCTACGGAGGATATTAGTACCGCCTCAAAGTTCTGAGCTGCTAAATCCAGCTGCAGTTTTTTAATTCTGTTTTCTAACACTTCTTTTCTTTCATTCCCCATACAATGTTCTTATTTGTTACATATTTATGGAGGGTATTATATCAACAATTAGGTTTGGGGGTAGGGCTGAGATATAGGAAAGGGAACTAGACTTTCACACGTAAAGTTGATATTAAGTTGTTCCTCAAAATCCCGACCCTACCCTACAACTAATTTGAGTCTTCGAGAATTACTGCTATCTTCTGTATTTATTTCTTGCTGTGGTAAAATCCAAAGCGTGAAGCTTCTCCATTTTGCAGACATCCACATAGGTATGGAAAACTATGCAAAACTCGACCCGCACACAGGACTGTCAACAAGATTACTGGATTTTTTCAAAACATTTGATTTTATAGTTGATACTGCAATAAAAGAAGAGGTAGACGCAGTAGTATTTGCTGGTGATGCATATAAAACCAGGGACCCTAACCCCACCCAACAAAGAGGTTTTGGAGAAAGAATTAAGCGTCTTGCTAAAAATAACATTCCTACTGTTTTGGTAGTAGGAAACCATGACACTCCTAATGCTGAAGGTAGAGCCAATACCCTAGATATCTACTCAGCATTAGAAATTGATAAGGTTTGGGTATCAAGAGTTCCTGAATATTTAAAAATTCCTACTAAATCCGGTATTTTACAAGTAGTGACACTTCCCTGGTTGCATAAAAATAATTATAAGACGATCGCAGAAAAACTTAATCTGCTTTATGAAAGAATTACCCCTGACTCCCCTGCCATATTTTTATCACATGCAGAGGTTGTGGGTGCACAGTATGGATCGGAAAAAGGGATGGCTATTGCAAATGATGTCACCATCCCTTTATCTTTAATCCAAGACAAAAGGTTAAGCTATGTGGCTTTAGGTCATATTCATAAACATCAAGTTTTATCAAAACCTACTGATATTCCTTTAATTGTCTATGCCGGATCCTCACAAAGGATTGATTTCGGCGAAGAAAAAGAAGAGAAAGGCATTTGTCTAGTGGAAATATCTACAACCCACCACCTGCCTGCCGGCAGGCAGAACCTACAACCCACAACCTTTCAGTTTATACCAACTAATGCCAGGAAGTTTTTGACAATTACTATCAATTTAGATGGTCAAGATCCGGACCCCACCCAAACCATTGTCTCGGAAATCTCGAAAAATGACATTGTAGATAAGATTGTCAAAGTTATTATAAATATTCCTGCAGAGTGCGAAAAAGAGATAAAAATGGATTTAATCAAAAAATCATTACATAAGGCCAATTTTATTGCCGGTATTTCCAGAAACATTGAAAGGAAAGAAAGACAAAGGCTGGAAGGAGCAACAGAAGTCGAGACTTTAACGCCAATTCAGGCACTGCGAAAGTATTTTGAAACGAAAAAATACTCCTTAAATCAGCAAAAAGAGCTAGAGGGGTTTGCTGCTCAACTGTTAGATTAGATAAATTTAAAAATTATGATTCCAGTAAACCTTAAGCTATCTAACTTTACTAGCTACGGAGAAAATCCTCCTGAATTGGATTTCACCCAGTTTAAACTGGCTGCAATCTCTGGATTAAATGGTGCTGGGAAATCATCTTTGTTGGATTCTATTACCTGGTGTTTATGGGGAACCTCCAGGGCTGGTGATTCATCAGATGATTTAGTACGCCTTGGTCAGTCAGAGATGTTTACAGAGTTTTCGTTTGAGCTGGATGGTCATATATACACTGTGAAGAGGAGAAGAAGCAAAAAAGGCGGCGGATCAACTGCTCTGGAGTTTTGGTCCAATTCCCATAACTTAACAGAAGGAACAATTAAGGCAACTCAGGAAAAGATCACCAATACGCTTCACTTAAACTTTGAAACATTTTCTAACTCTTCATATCTTCGTCAAGGGCATGCAGATGAGTTTACTACTAAAGGGCCAACAGACAGAAAAAGAATATTGGCTGATATTTTAGGTCTTGATCACTATGACAGGTTAGAAGTAAAAGCCAAAGAAAAAAGCAAAGAAGCACAAACTAAATTACAGTTGATGGATTACCAAATACTTGAAATAGAGGCGGAACTTTCTCAAAAAGAAGATAGAGAAAAATCTCTAACACTGGCTGAGACAGAAGCAAGAGAAGTTGAAAAACAACTAAAGGAGTTAGAATTGTTAATTAAGGTTGTTGATGAGCGATATCAAAAAGTAAACATTCAGGTGAAATCTTTACAAGAAAAGAAAAATCAGCTTTTAGATACTCAAGCAGAACTTGCCGATTTAAAATTGCAAATGGAGCTTAAGCAAAAAGCCAAGGAAGAGTTTCAAGCCATATTAGACAAAAAAGAAGCAATTGAAAAAGGTTACCAAAAACTACAAGATTTAATTTCTCAAAAAAATGTTTTGGATGAGAAAAGAAGCGAGCTAATTAAGATAAAAGATGAACTTGTAGAAATACAAAAAGTTATCAAAGACAGAGAAGAAAAAAGGACTGCAGCCATTAATAAAGTGGAAATTGAAGTTAAAGAATTTCAAACCAGAAATGAATCGCTACAAAAACAAATAGATCATCTAAAAAATAAAAAGGATCTCTGTCCCACTTGCGGACAAGCCATAGACGAAGAAAAGAAAAATACCATCTTAGATGAAAATTTAAAACAAATTGCTCAAAATGAAATTGAGCTAAAAAAACTGGGAATAGTAATAGGAAAGTATCAATCTATTATTCTTCCAGAATATTCCCAAGCTGCTCAAAAAGAGGAAGCAATTAAAAGATTGGAGGAAGAAACCAAAAGTTATTTTGAAATTAGTGAGCAAATTCAAAAGCTGGAAAAAGTAACGAATTTTTATACCAAGCTTCAACAGGCAGAAATAGGAGTAAAAACCCACCAAGAAGCACTCCTGGACTTGCAAAAAATGTATAAATCAAAAGCCGAGCAAATCAGTAAATCAGAACAAGAGTTAAAAAATTTAGAGAAAGCAGAACAGGACCTTCTAGAGGTAAAAAGTCAACTAGAAGCAAAAGAGCAAGAAAAACATGAGCTGTCACAAAAAGCCCTTGAGATAAGAGGAAGAATCGGGGAGGCGAAACAACTTGTTTCCCGAACAACTCAGCTGGAGGAGCTATTTACAAAAAAGCGGGAGGAAAAGACAAAATTACAAAAAGAGAAAGATATTTTTGAAGAGCTTGCTTTAGCTTTTGGTAAAAAAGGAATTCAGGCAATGATTATTGAGCAGGCTATCCCGGAAATTGAGGATGAAGCAAATAAACTTTTAGCCAGCCTTACAGAAGGCAGGATGCAAATTACCTTAGAAACCCAAAAAGAAACCAAGGCGAAGATCAAAAATATTGATGGCACCAAAACTTATGCAACAGTTGAAACCTTAGATATTGTTATCTCTGATGAAATGGGCGAAAGAAATTATGAAAATTTTAGTGGAGGTGAACAGTTTAGGGTTAACTTTGCAATTCGTCTTGCCATCTCAAAACTGCTCACACACCGGGCTGGAGCAAAATTGCAGTTTTTGGTAATTGACGAAGGATTTGGCACACAAGACGCTCCGGGAAGAGCAAGGCTGGTGGAAGTATTAGATGCTATTAAAAATGACTTCGAAAAAATTATAGTCATTACACATATTGAAGAATTAAAAGAAGAGTTTCCAATCAGAATTGAGGTTTCTAAAAACTCCCAAGGATCAACTTTTGAGGTAGTTGGAATTTAGAAACTATTTTTGCGAAGTTGGATTTTTTGGGTCTAGAGACATTCCCTCATCTCTTAACCCTTGAAGAATCTTTTCAACACCTTCTGAATCAGATTGATCTTTTTGCATTCTTTGCAGCTCTTTAGTATAACGAGTTAGTTGATCACAAAGTTGAGCTATATTTCTAGGGGATAACTTTGATGGACTTTCCCATCTTATACGGCTCCGGGATCCCTGTTTTAATTCACGGGCTAGGATAGTAACTAAAGTCTCGATCTGTTTTGGATCTCCAGAAACTAAACCTGTTTGCGCTACTTTTCTTTCCTCATCACTAACACCCAAAACATTTTTTTCTACAACCTGCCTAAGTCCCGGAAGAAGCACTCTTAAACTGTATTCTAGACCCTGTCTGGAGTACCCTTCTGGGTACAGACCAATCATCTGAGCCAGTCCTGAACCTGCTGGAATAACTTCTCCTGACTCAACTGGTATTGCTGCTGCTCTGCCTCTAAATACTCTTCTTAAAGAACTCCAAGCATGAGACACGAAAGATTCTCTTCCTGTGGATGGTCCTTCTTTTCCTTTATCCATACAAAAGTAAATAATATCACAGTGGATCAATACAACAATAATCAGCTAAAATATATAAGTAATGATTAAATTGGTGAAAAAGTTTGTACCTGTTTTATTAGTATGGGGAGTTTTTGTTTATGTTCTCCTAAATACTCCATATCCTAAAGACCTTTCCCAAGCCACTACCCCACAGCTTATCTTCTTTTTTACTCCTTTATTCCTAGCAATTATTTTTACACTAAACTTATATTTAAATTATTTACCAGTCTCTATATCTGTTTCTTTGGGTTTGGTAATATTATTAATTTTAAAAGCGTTAAATATTCTAAATTTAGTAACTATCTTACTTACCCTTACCACAGCTTATCTTTTTGCTAGTTATTTTTGGAAAGAGAGATCAAATGTAAAATCACATCCGAACTTGACTTCCAGATCTAACATCCCTAAACTCCGAATACACAAAAGAAATTTGTTAAAATTTTTTAGGAGGAATCATGGGTAAATATTACATAACTGCAGCCATACCATATGTGAATGCAAAACCACACATAGGTCATGCGCTGGAATTTATACAAACAGATACCATTGCCCGATATCATAGATTACTCGATGAAGAAGTGCTAACCTTATCAGGCGGAGATGAAAACGCTTTAAAGAATGTTCAGGCCGCAGAAGCAGCGGGAAAAGAGGTACAAGAATTTATTAATGAAAACACAAAGCTTTTTGAAGAACTCGCAAAAAAATTAAATGTCCAATTTGATGTTTTTCAAAAAGGAAGCAGTCAAAACCATCATCAGTCTTCTCAAAAATTATGGGATCTATGTGAGAAAAATGGAGACATATATAAAAAATCATACCGGGGACTTTACTGTGTAGGCTGCGAAACTTTCTATACAATTGAAGAGTTAAACGAAAACGGAGAATGCTTTGAACATCCAGGAAAAAAATTAGACGAAGTTGAAGAGGAGAATTACTTCTTCAAACTTTCTAAATATCAGGACCAGTTAATACAGATCATTGAATCAGGCGAGTATGATATTATCCCGGAGTTCAGAAAAAATGAGGTATTGGTATTTTTGAAAAGCGGATTACATGATTTTAGTATTTCCAGAAGCAATGAAAGAACTAAAAATTGGGGAGTTCCGGTTCCAGGGGACGGTACCCAAAAAATTTACGTTTGGTTTGACGCCTTAAATATATATCAATCAGGTATTGGATTTGGGTGGGACGAAGAAAAGTACAAAAAGTACTGGCCGGCAGACTTACATGTTATTGGAAAGGGGATTATTAGATTTCATGCAATTTATTGGCCAGCGATTTTACTCTCTGCCGGACTCAAACTTCCTAAAAAATTATTTGTACATGAATATTTCACAGTGAATGGACAAAAGATGTCAAAGACTTTAGGAAATGTTTATGATCCAAGTATAGCTATAGAAAAATTTGGTACAGATGCTTTGCGGTATTATTGTCTTGCAAAAATCTCACCTTTCCAGGACGGTGACTTCTCGGAGGAAAAATTAGTTGAAAGTTATAACTCGGATTTAGCAAATGGTTTGGGGAATTTGGTTGCCAGAGTGTCCAGACTTTGTGAACAAAATAATATCGAAGCAGGACAAGGCTCAAATGTTTGGTGTGCGGATTTAGTAAAATATATGGAGCAGTTTAAATTTAACGAAGCTATAGGTATTATATGGGGGCTAATCTCTGAGGCAGATAAGAAAATTAATCAGGATAAACCCTGGGAACAAAAAGGAGAAAAATTAACAGAGATTTTAGAAGACCTGGTCAAAAGAATCCAGGCTATAGCTTTTAATTTGCAGCCCTTTATGCCCCAAACCTCAGAAAAAATATTAAAACAATTTTCCGGACAGATTAAATCTAATCCCCCCTTATTTCCGAGAATATGAAGCCGAAAGACCCATTTAAAGCACCGGAAGATTTATTCAATCTTGGGATTAAAGCTTTGATTAAAAATCAGAACGGAGATATTCTGCTTCTTGAAGCAGATAACTCACGGTTTAAAACCATGGACCCTCACTGGGATTTACCCGGCGGGAGAATCCATAAAAACACTTCTGTAAGAGAAACCCTAAAAAGAGAGGTGGAAGAAGAAACAGGAATTAAAAGGATGGTAATAGGCGGGATGCTGGACGCTTCAATATCTAATCACAGAATCCCGTTTGGGGATAATTCTATAGGAATTATCCTTTTTATATATATTTGTTCAGTACCACATACAACCAAAATAACACTTAGCGGGGAGCATAAAAGTTATAAATGGTGTAAAGTGCAAGAAGCTAGGAAACTACTGAAATCAAAATATCCCAAAGAGTTTACTAAAAAAATTGCTGACCTCTGAACTAACTATGGACTTAATAGATACGCATGCGCATTTATTCTGGGAATCCTACCAAAATGACCTCGACCAGGTAATCCAACGTTCACTCGAAGCAGGAATTACCGAAGTTATAAATGTAGGTGTAGATGTAAATTTGTCAAAAGTAGCAGCGAATTTAACCTCGGATAAGATCAAATTTTATTCAACAATAGGAATACATCCACACGAAGCAATTAAATATTTATCTGACGAATCCATACATATTGATATAGCTATACTAGAGGAGATATACCGGTTAAACCCGCAAAAAGTTATTGCTGTTGGAGAATGCGGATTGGATTATTTGTTTAATAAAGATTATAACGGTCATAATAGTTATAAGGATTATAGGGAAAAACAAAAAAAGTTGTTTCAGGCTCAAATTGATTTGGCCAAGAAGTTAAATTTACCCTTACTAGTCCATTGCCGGGATGACCGCTCTCGAAACCCTTCAAGCTCTGAAGCGTGGGATGAGAATTTAGAAATGATTAAGAACCATTATGGTATCCTTCATTGTTACAGCGGCTTGATGGCAACTACCAAAAAAGCTATTGATTCTAACTTTTTGATCTCTTTTGCAGGAAACATTACTTATCCTAAAAACGAGTATTTAAAAGAAACTGTTAAAATGCTGCCTTTGGAAAAAATTGCTCTAGAAACAGATTGCCCATTTCTAGCTCCTCAATCAATCAGAGGTCAAAGAAACGAACCATCATCAGTAAAAGAAGTGGCCCAAACAGTTGCAGAAATTAAAGGAATTTCTGTAGAAGATGTTGCAGAACAAACTACAAAAAATGTTGAGAAAATCCTTCGACTGCGCTCAGGATGACCTAAAGGTTAGTTGCTTTCTATGCTCAAATTCATTACACTTTAATACCAAATGCGGCTTATTCTAGTATTTTTAATTGGCTTTGTCTTTTTCTTCTACATGGCCGAACTATATTACCGGGTAAACAGATCAGGTAAGATATTTGGCCTCAGATTCCCTATCACTCATAGTATTATAGGCTTAGTCAGCTTGGCTTTAGGAGCTTTTTCTAGTTTATTTGGTTCGACTTTGCTGCCCGGATTAAATAGTTTGCTAGGTTCTTTTTTTATTGGAACTGGATTTGGTTTTATCTTTCATCACTTATTATTTAAAAAGTATTTTCTGTCTGAGAAAATTGAAAAGGATTTTGTTTTAAAACACGAGGGCTGGTTTGAAAGACTCCTGGAGATTCTACCCGGTGTCACTACCTGGGTAGCATTAGCATCCCCTATCTGGCTTTCTTTTGCCCTCCCATTTGCTGTAGCTTATCTCATCTTGATAGCGGATGTATATTGGCTAATAAATGCTTTAAGAATCGGCCTGTTAATTATTGTAGGTTATAAAAAGACAGAATGGGCGAAAAAACAAAATTGGCTCAAAAGATTAAAGGATGAATTCTCCCCTGAGTGGGATAGTTATTACCAACTAATTTTAGTACCCACTTATAAAGAAGCCCTTTATATTTTGGCTCCCACAATTGATGCAATCGTAAACTCTGATTACCCAAAAGATAAAATCTTGCTTGCTGTAGGCTTTGAAGATAGGGATAGCCCAGAGAAAATAAAGCAAGTATCTAATTATTTAAAAAAGTATGAGAAAAAATTGGGTGGAGTATTTACAACTATTCATCCTTATGGTTTACCGGGTGAAGTTGCTGGACAGGGATCAAACAAAAATTGGATGGTTAACCATATTTTACCCGCACTAAAAAATAGAAAAATCAGTGACAGTCAAGTACTGGTCACAACACTGGATGCCGACTTTACCATACATAAACAATTCTTAGCTGGGGCACTGCATAAATATCTCTCTACTCCACAACTGGTCAGAGATAAAAGAAGCTATACCGGAGTATTCTTGTATCATAATAATTATTGGCAAACACCTACTCCAATGCGTCTTATGGCAACAGGGACCAGCTTTTGGCAAATGGCTGAGATGGTCGGTTCTGACAAATACATTAATTATTCCTCAATGTCTATTAGTTTAAAGGCCTTGCTTGACATAGGACTCTGGATTCCAGACAAAATAAATGATGATTCAGGCTTTTATTGGAAAGCTTACTTCCATTTTAACGGCGACTATAAGGTCTTACCCCATTTCTTACCTATATCTGCTGATGCAGTTCAGGACGAAACTATGCTAAAAACCTTCCAAAACCAATATTTCCAAATTAAAAGGTGGGCGTATGGCGTAGAACATATTCCTTTTATTGTCAAACAATATTTCAAGAAAGAAATTGACTTTTGGGACAAAACCGACAAGTTAATTTTTGTTATTTGGGGATATTTAAAATGGGGGTTCTTGGCAATCTTTATTACATTTGGAGGGCTGATAATTCCTATTGTTAATCCAAACTTTAAAGAATCTGTTATTGCAATTAATCTTCCAGTAATTTCCTCCTGGATTCTCTCAGCTGCTTTCTTGGGTCTTTTTGCAACTATTTATGTCCATGAGAAGACTGCTCCGCCAAGACCAAAAGGCTGGTCCCTGTTTCAAAAAGTATGGTCTTATATACAATGGCTTTTAATACCCATAATCCTAATTACCATATCTTCCCTGCCTGCAATAGATGCTCAAACTTCACTAATGTTTGGCAAGAGACTGGAGTTTAGAGTCACCAATAAATCCAGAATACTGGCAAAGTCTTAGAAAATATGACCTTTCTCAAAAGAAGTATTATTCAGGACAGTTTTTTAAAGCAAAAGTACTTGCTTTGGGCAAGCCTTTTTCCTCTTTTAGTGACTCTTTTGCTATCTTTAACAATTTGGCTTTTTTTCAAGTACTTACCTTCTAAACTGCCGCTTTTTTATTCACTGCCTTGGGGAGATAAACAATTGGCAACTCACCAACAATTTTTCATTATTCCATCAGCAATAATTCTAATATCTTTAGTCAATCTTTTTATAGCCTGGCATTTGCACAAAAGCCAGCTTTTTTTTAAGCTGTCTTTGATAATAACTTCCATAATTACTACAATTATTTTAACTACCAGCTTTTTTAAGATCATATTTCTTTTTATTTAATGGAAGTTTTATTTGCTGTTTTGATATCTTTTCTAATTACTGTTGCTGCTACCCCGGTTGTTATCCATTTTGCCAAAAGATATGGTTTGGTTGATAACCCCAAGCTAAGACCTCACCCAGCACATATCCACAAAACCATTATTCCCCGGGCCGGAGGCTTGCCGGTTTTTATTGGAATTTTTGTTGCAACAATTTTTTTTATACCTTTAACAAAACAGATTACCGGAATACTGGCATCATTGACTATTTTATTGATGGTTGGCTTGGCCGATGATAAGTTTAGGGACCTTTCCCCATATGCCAGATTAACCGGTCAACTTTTAGCAGCTTTAATCGTTGTGGGAAGCGGTATTGGAATTTCATTTATTACTAACCCATTTGGCGGTATATTGCAACTTGACCCTCTTAACTTATCTATTAACTTTTTTAATATAAGCTGGACTTTATATTTGGCTGACCTATTGGCAGTTTTATGGATTGTTTGGGTAATGAATATGATTAACTGGTCAAAAGGGGTAGATGGACAGATGCCCTCAATTGCCTTAATAGCTTCTTTGATTTTAGGCTATCTTTCTTTTAAATTCTTTTTGGAAGGAGACATCTCACAGCTTACTAGCGCAAAACTGGCTTTTATAACAGCTGGCGCTTCAGCGGGTTTACTAATTTTTAATTGGTATCCGTCTAAAATCTTACCTGCATTTTCCGGATCAACAATTCTGGGGTTTTTAATTGCTGTTCTTGCTATTTTATCAGGAGCAAAACTCGCAACAGCAGGACTGGTGCTACTTGTTCCAGCTACAGATTTTATCTACACCTTTTGGAGAAGAATTTTACAAGGCAAATCTCCTGTTTGGGGTGACCGGGGACACCTGCATCATAAACTCCTGGATTTAGGATTAAATCATCAACAGATTAGCTTGTTTTACATAATTGGAAGTGCTATTCTGGGGGTAGCTGCCATTACTTTAAATAGCAAAGGCAAGCTTTTTGCAGCTATCCTGGTAGGAGCTGTAGTTTTAGGAACCATATTATGGCTCAACTTCTTTGGGGGATTATCAAAACGTCAAGGCCAAGACAGTGGATAAAAAACTTCGCTGTTTTTGCTGCTTTAATTTTCTCCGGTACTCTTTTTGATCAAAGCAACCAATTAAAAACTCTTTTTGCTTTTTTGATTTTTTGTGGGATATCTTCTGCAGTCTATTTTCTAAATGATGTTTTTGATGTTGAAAGAGACAGGCTCCATCCATTTAAGAGAAAACGTCCTATCGCATCAGGAGTTGTACCGATTCCTCTGGCTATTACCATCTCTTTAATATTATTTATTGTTTTAATCCCCTTATCTTTTACGCTTTCCACTGCATTTTTTCTGGCAGTCTTAACTTATTCAATTATGCAGATATTTTATTCAGCTTACTTAAAACAAGTAATATTGCTGGATGTGATGGTAATTGCTGCCGGATTTGTTTTAAGGGTTTATGCCGGAGTGTGGGCAATAGATGCACATCTTAATGTGTGGTTTCTACTATCTGTTACCTCTTTTGCTCTTTTTCTGGCAATAGGAAAAAGGCGCTCAGAATTAACTTTAATGACAACTCAGGCAGCAAAGCATCGGGAAACACTGCTGCATTATCCTGAAAACTTACTGGATATTTTAACCGCCATGTTTGCCAATTCCACTTGGCTAACTTATGCTTTTTTTGCTTTTTTACAACCGCCGATTGTTGCCAGACAATCTTTATCTAATTTCTTGTTTGATTTAGAACTGCCTTTTTCAGAAGCAAAATATTTGATGGCAACTGTCCCAATAGTAATATATGCGGTGATGAGATACCTATACATTATTTATGAGAAGAAGGAAGGAGAATCTCCAGAAAGAGTTATTTTAACAGACACACCACTTTTATCTACTGTTTTACTTTGGCTGATTTTGGTAGTAGGAATTATCTATTATCTCAGGGGTTAAGGTGTTTGTTTTTTCTCTATATAACTTTTAGATACAAAACCCTCTTTCCCATCAGGTAACCTTACCCTATCCCACTGCGCCCCTTCTTCCAATAAAACTAACTCATCTCCTGGACTGACTCTTGCCACTTCATTTCCGGCAATTGACCCTCTATCTCTAACTCTTAAAAAACCCGTTGGAGTTGATTTAACAATAACCAGTTGGGTATTTGTTGTAACTGGAGTGTTGCTGGCCGTTAAATCAACTTCAGACAAACCTAAATCAACTGACAAGGTTAACCTGAATCCATCAGGAATATTTGCCCTGATACTTCTTTTTAAATAACTGGGATGAGAAAGAGCCACTGTATGCTCACTAGGCTTTAAATCTATGTTTAAGGGAGTTTTCCCAAAATATTTACCATCTATCTCAACTTCGGCATCAGATGGGTTAGACACTACAATTAATCCTTTTCCTTTTTCTAAAGTTAATGTTTCACCTGCTGAAAGGTTAGCATCTTTGGTCAACTCTCTGTTAACAACTGTTAGGGTACCGGAGATAAGTTTTACTTTACCTTCCCATCTGCTTTGATCAAATTCTAGCTTGATGTGATATTCTTTGGCAGATAAGCCTTGGTCTTCATATGGGGTTACTCCCACCTTTTGTCCATTAATAAAAACTTTAGCCTTTTCAGGAAGAGATAGAACCCTTACTCCGCTTTTTTGCTCAAAACCCAAGAAGGCAGGGCTCAGACTCAAAAACCTGAGTAAGAGAAAAATCACACTAACTAAAACCAGTATTGCAACAATTGTTTTCTTCATAATTTAAATTATACCCTAACTTTCTCTTTCTCACTAAACTTTACTTTTAGGCTCAGACCTGATACAATTGCAGGTATTCCAAGCTGTCCATGGGCTTGGTTTTTTGTGTTAAACAAATATATAAAAAACTTTTTGGCTAAAAAGCTATCCAAAAGGGTCGCCCTAAATTGGAAAGTTTTGAACATTAAGTCTGAAGTTACCAAAGGGGTTTTAAGACTTATCAGGATTCTATCTAAATCTGGCATTGCAATTTTAATAGTATTTTCGCTGCTTGGATACTATCCAACCTTTGCCATTCCTCCCATTAGGACAAAAGTAGCTATAGCCGGGGAACCACAACAATCAGGGGAGGTAATCTCCACCTCTTTTCCTACCCCCATCATCTTACCTCATCCAGGATATCTTTCAACAGTCTATTCCAACTATCACCCGGGAGTAGATATTGCAACAGGGTTGGGCATGCCAATACATCCTATTAATCCTGGAGTGGTAGAAGAGATAGCATTTGGTTTTTGGGGGTATGGCAATTATGTATTAATTTCTCACCAGGATGGGTATAAATCAATGTATGCTCATATGGGAAGAGTATACGTAGCAAAAGACCAAAATGTAACCAGTGAGACAATTTTAGGAGAAGTAGGATTGACAGGCTGGACTTCTGGACCACATACTCACCTAGAAATTACAAAGGATGGAAAACATATTGATCCTATGGCTTTATTGCCAAACCTACCAAACTTTCCTACACCAGATACTCAAAGGCTGGCAAAAGAAGGTAGTCTCAATGATTCACCTGAATATAGCAGGACACTAAAACCTGACTTAAAATAATCCTCAGTTGTCTAAAACTTCACCCTCTACTGCTGTAAGAGTTGTTGTCTGTCTACCATACAATTCTCTTTCCCGGTTAATTAACCGCTCTAGTAGGTTTTTTAACTCCATTGGATAATCAACGTATTTCAAAATAATTTCTCCTTTGTTTAACCCGGCAGTGTTAACAATAACATCACCGTGATGAAAAAGCATCCTGTCAACAAAGGTCTGGTCTACCTCAAGATGCGTAATCTTGTCATAAAGCGCAGCTGTGAGTTTAGTAGAAAAAACCCCATGCTTTATTATAATTCTTCTGGTAGTAAACAAGTATCTATTAGCATGGTTTTCGTGCATAGTTTTCATTCCCCCTATAATACTCATCAGTGTTAGCGCTATTAAAAGGGAATACCCGGGGTTTAAGTTTAAAATCCAACCGATAGCAAAACCAATTGCTCCAAAAATTATTCCAGGGAATAAAAAATAGATAGCAAATTTAGAACGCAAAAAGGCAGGACTTAGTCCTGTAACTAAAACTAACTCTTCATCCTCAGAAAGAAAAGGCTTAAAAGCTTTTATCTGCTTTAGACTAGGAGATTCCTTATAATGAAACTTAGACATTAACTTAAGTTTACCATAAGCCTTCTGGGGCTAATATTCACCCATGCCGCCTGCTGGCACTTGAGGTCCGGCGGGGCCGGATTTTTCCGGTGCATCTGTTATTAAAACATTTGTAACCATCACCATTATGGCAACCGATGCAGCGTTCTGTAAAGCAGAACGGGTAACTTTTACCGGATCAATCACCCCGGCTTTTACTAAATCTTTTACAGCTCCGTCTGAAACATCAACTCCAAATGAATCTGTTACATCCATTACAACCTTCATCATCATACCGGCATTAAATCCGGCATTTTCCATTAACTTATTAAATGGACCCTCAATTGCTTTCTTAACAATTTCAACTCCGGTTTTTTCCTCACCTTCTAATTTAAGAGAGTCTAAAGCTTTAGCAGCACGGAGCAAAGCCACTTCTCCACCCGGAACAATTCCCTCCTCGATTGCAGCCTTTGTTGCAGCCACAGCATCAATCACTCTTTCTTTTTTCTCCTTCATCTCAATCTCTGTTGCTGCACCAACATTAATGACTGCTACTCCACCAGTTAGCTTTGCCAGTCTTTCCTGCAGTTTTTCTTTGTCAAATTCAGAATCAGTTGCATCAAGCTCTCTTCTTATTTGAGAAATCCGGGCATCAATTTTTGATTTTTGCCCTTTTCCATCAACAATTAAAGTTTCGTCTTTAGTGGAAGTTACCCTACCAACCCTTCCCAGATCTTCCAGTTCTACTGAGTCAATTTTTCTTCCAGTATCTTCAGAAATAACTGTTCCACCGGTTAAAATAGCAATATCTTGTAACATTTCTTTTCTTCGATCGCCAAATCCAGGAGCATTTACTGCCAACACGTTGATGGTTCCTCTTAGTTTATTAACTACCAATAATGCTAAAGCTTCACCTTCAACTTCGTCTGCAATGATGACCAAATTCTTTGAAACCTGGACAAATTTTTCCAAAAATGGAACCAAGTCTTGTGCAGCAGAGATTTTCTTATCAGTAATTAATACCAGAGCATCTTCTACAGATGATTCCATCCTGTCTGTATCAGTTACAAAATATGGGGAAACAAACCCCTTATCAAATTCCATTCCTTCCTTATACTCAACATTCATCTCTAACCCCTTGCCTTCTTCCACAGTTATAACTCCATCTTTGCCAACCTTTGCAATAGCTTCAGAGATTAACCTCCCAATTTCTTCATCTTGGGCAGAAATTGTTGCAACCTGGGTAGTTTCTTCTGGAGTAGTTACTTTTTTACTCATCTTCCGCAGCTCTACCACCAAAGTATCAACCGCTTTTTCAATCCCTTTTCTTAGAACCATTGGGTTTGCTCCGGCCTGGATGTTTTTCAACCCTTCAGAAACTATAGCTTGAGTTAAAATGGTAGCAGTAGTGGTTCCATCTCCTGCAACATCATTTGTTTTTGAGGCTGCTTCTTTAACAAGTTGGGCACCCATATTCTCAAATGGATCTTCCAAATCTATTTCTTTGGCAACAGTCACCCCATCATGGACAACCTGGGGAGCACCCCATTTTTTATCTAAAGCAACATTTCTCCCCTTTGGACCCAAAGTGGAAGCCACAGCCTCAGTTAAGGTATTAATACCCTTTAAAAGTTTTTCTCTAGCATTACTATCAAATAAAAGTATCTTTGCCATATTTTTTACCCTTCCAATATTGCCATCAAATCATCAAATTTTACTAATTTATATTCTTTTCCGGAAATTTTTATCTCATCTCCACCCCATTTCTTATATACCACAACATCCCCAACTTTCACAGGACATTTTAATACTTTTCCATTTTCTAAAACCATATCATCACCACAAGCAATTACACTACCTTGAGCTGGTTTTTCTTGAGCAGATTCTGGCAGAATTATTCCGGAAGGCAACTTACTCTCTGCTTCTTGAGGGGATACCAGCACATAACCCATTAAAGGCTTAACCCTTAGAGCAGAGGTACTACTACTATCAATCTTTGTTTTTGCCATATTTTTAAAAATTTACTGAAGCTTAAATATCAGCAGAGCAGTTATCGAAATAAATATATACCAGACTCTAGCAAACTTTGTCAAGTACTGCTAAAAAATTAGCCTTGTTTTCCGTTTAAACTTTTCTAAGGTTTCTAAGCGGCAGTCCTCTGGATGAAAAAACAAAGCTTTATCTGAAATTCTTTCTGCGCCTGTTGGTTTACCCATATACTTTCTCTGTATCCTTCCGGCTATTCTTTCTAAAAAATCCAATGTTGAAGTTAGAATATGGGGCTTAGGTTTAACTACCAACTTCTCACTCCTTATTTGTCCTGTTGCCCAGTTGGGTAAAAACTCAAACACCCAGGAATTTACATCTAAAAACTTTTTATAGGTATTTTCCCTTTGCCACAATACCCGCATCTGTAAAACCTCATGGGCTGTATACAGATCTTTGTTTTCTTGCTCTAAATTATTTTGATCTATATATAAATTCAGACAAACTTTTCCTAAAACCTCATCTTGTTTATTTTCCCTTTCGCGTCTAATACCTAGAAAATCGGTTATCCAAATAGTCAACATCCTTGATAACCACATTCTCTTGTATGAAGTAATAATAAATAAATCTATATCAGAATCCTTTTGGGCATTTTCCACTGCCAAGCTCCCGGATACACCTACTAATTTTATCCAGGGGATAATTTTAAAAACAAAAGCAATAATCTTTGCTCTAAATAAATATTTTTGAGATTGTTTTTCTCTGTTTATTCTTTTTTTAACAATACTTTGCCTGCCAGGCAAAAAGATATATCCATCCTTACTCTTCACTTTTAATCTACCCTCAAGCCTTTTAATTGCTTTTTCAACTTGATGGGTTGTAGCTTTTTTTGAAATTAACCATTTGTGAATTTCATATGGCTTAAGAGGGTAGTCAAAAATATCAGCATAAGCTGAGGTTTTTAAAATCGCTTTTTCCATATGGGTAATTTACCACAAGTTGATAAATAAAATGTATAATTACTCCATGAATTTTCAAAATAACTATTTGCTTAGCCAGGTAACTACTCTGAAAATTGGTGGCCCGGCTAAAGAATTTGTCAGCGTCCAAACCGAAAAAGAACTCATAGAGGCAATAACGTATGCCAGACAAAAAAACCTACCATTTTTAGTTATTGGTGGGGGTAGCAATCTGTTGGTTGCTGATGAAGGTGTAGAAAAATTGGTAATCCAAAATAGAATTACTGGAATTTTTCAAAAGGGCAATAATTTAATAGTTAAATCAGGTACAATTTTGCAAGATCTGGTTAATTTTACAATTGAAAAAGGTCTGACTGGAATAAACAAGTTAACAGGAGTTCCAGGAACTGTAGGTGGAGCAATCTATGGAAATGCCGGAGCATATGGAAGTGGTATTTCAGATAAGCTAGTAGAGCTTATCTGCTTTGATCCTACAAGCGAAGAAAAGGTAGTTTTAAAAACGGAAGAGTGCGGATTTGGTTATAGAGATAGTAACTTTAAGCGAAATAATCTAATTATTTTAGAAGCAAATTTTGATTTGACTCCTGGAAATTTAGAAGAACTAAAAAAAGAATCTGAAGAGATAAAAAGAAAACGCGATGGAAAATACCCTCCAGGAATAAAATGCCCTGGTTCTTTTTATAAAAACTTCGTTGCATCAGAACTTTCAACAGATGTCTTAGTAAATATTCCAAAAGAAAAAATAGTTTATGGAAAAGTCCCGGCTGGAGCATTACTTGAGATGGTCGGAGCAAAGGGAGATAGGATAGATGGGATAGAGATTGCCTCTTATCATGCCAACCTATTTATTAATAATGGTACCGGTACTGCTAAAGATTTCTACAACTTAGCAAAAAAGTATGCTGAAAAGGTCAAACAAAAGTTTGGAATCACCCTTGAACCCGAAGTCCAGCTGATAAACCTTCCTCCCATAGCCTAAATAATCTTTTTATCTAGCAAATAATCCCTGACAATTTCAAAAACTTGCTGGTGCCCCCGGGAGTTAGGGTGTACTCCATCTACTAAAAGATGTTGATATTCTCCACCTGAAAAATGGTTGTATATTTCTATAAAATGAATCTTTTCTTCCTGGGATACCTCTTCCATAATTTCATTAAATTTAGCTACATATTCATTTTTATAAGAATGGTTTGGTAACCAGGGAATAGGGTCAACCCTTTGGTCTACCGGCATAGTTCCCACTAAAACTATTTTTGCTGAATATCTTCTAGTTAAACCGGCAACCTCTATAAGCTCTTGTTTATACTGATCAGGAGAAAACTTTAATGATTTTGTTTGGTTGTTGTAGAGGGAATCGTTCGTCCCAGTATGGATCAAAATTATATTCTCCTCTCCTGGATCTATCCTTTCGCTAACTTCCGAATCAAACCTCTTTAAGATTCCTGATAGATCATCGGCAGGTATTCCTTGGTTATAGACTAAATACATCGGATTGGGTTCAGGATTTTGCTTTAACTGCTCTACACTCTTTTCATCTAAAAACCTCCTTAACCTAGCCACCCAACCACCTTCAGGATCCCAACATCCATAAGTAGTGGACGCCCCAAAGACAAAGATGTTTATAACTCTAGTCATAATTAGCTAGAAGATTGACCTCCGTCAACTGACCATACATCACCTGTGACAAAAGAGGCTTCGGCAGAAACTAAAAAATTTACCACATTTGCTATTTCATCTGGTTGCCCAATCCTTCCAATCGGTAAAGATTTTTTATACCAATCTAACATCTCTCGTTCGTCTTTAAAGTAATTCTGCAAGAGAGGTGTCTGCGTAGGCCCTGGACAGACACAATTTATCCTAACTCCTAGAGGAGAGTAAGCCTTAGCCATCCCTCTGGTCAAGTTAACCACACCTGCTTTAGCTGCACCATAGATGATGGAATCTGTATCTGGTTTAAAAGCTAAAGTAGAAGCAATATTAACCAAACTACCTTTGGTTTTAATCAATTCAGGAATAAAGCATTTGCTCACCAAAAACACACCTTTTAAAAGAGTGTCTACTAGCTTATCATAATCCTCCACGCTCAACCTGGTAATATCCGTGTGATCAAAACTGATACCAGCATTATTTACTACAATATCAACTTTGCCAAACTTTTGAATAGTTTTTTCAATTAAACCCTTAACAGATTGCTCATCCCTAACATCTGTTTGGATAAATAGAGAGCTTGATACCGTAGATTCTGCTGTTTTACCTCTGTTTTCATCTCTACTGGCAATTACTACTTTAGCTCCTTCTGTGGAAAACCTTTTGGCAATAGCCAACCCTATACCAGAGGAACCACCAGTAACTATAGAAACCTTATCTTTCAGTGAATTCATCTTTAGATTATACCAGGCCTAGTAGCACTGGCAATTCTGTTACCCCATCATTTTGGGTAAAATGGCCCATGCTATGTTGCACCATAACTTTGGCTCCCAAGTTTTCTTCAAACACCCTTTTATTTTCTTCTAAAGGGACAAAGGGATCATTATCAGAAAATATTGCCACAAAAGAGTCAGCTTTGGATTTTACCTTTTTAAGGTCAATCGGGGTTTCAAGCCATGGTTTTGCCACTACTTTTTCTTCTTCAGTTAACCCCATCAAAGTTATAAAACCTGCCACAAATATCACTCTTCCCACCTTTTGTCCTTCTGGCAAGGTTTCCAAAAATCTCATAATGGTTTGACTTCCCATACTGTGTCCTATTAAGATGGTATTTTCATTAATCTCACCAGTTGCTTCTTTCAATTTTGGAACCCAGTTTTCTATCTTGGGATAATCTGTTTCCGGCATCCTAAGAATCAGCGCTTCATAGCCTCTTTTACTAAGCTCCTTTTTTAAGAAAGGGTACCAATCAGAATCAGGAATCCCATCCCACCGATGTATAAAAATCACCCTTTTATTCATATTTCGACATCTTGGTTTTGTTCATTTAGAATATGCCACTTTACCTCCCCACCACAAAGATCTTCGACTTTCTCAGTTGGATTCACAATTAAGTTTTCAAATTTTTAGTCCATCAAACTCCTCAAAAATTTTTGAATCAATTTTGAATCTCATTATTTATATATATCATGACTGCCAATCCTATGAAATAATACCTCACTGTTACTAATGAATCTACCACAAGCTTACACATGTGGTATCTTCTTGTTCTCACCTTCGGTGAGTCCGACTTTGTTGGAACTTCCTTCATCCACGAGTGTAAACTCGTGGTATTTCGAAGGTACAATAAAACGAAATATTACACGGTCATAATAATTTAAAGAGAAAGCCCAATACTCTATGTCAATTTTAATTTTATCCAGAAGTTGCTGATGGTGTGGATTCATTTAATTTTACAGGGCAAGACGGTATTTGCCAAAATCTACAACGTCCTGAGACAGGAACTCTCGACCCATATCTAGCTGTTAAAACCGGCTCAAAAGGCATAACAGCTTCTCTTGCAGCCTTAATGAGAACTTGTTTCCTTTGATCAGGAGAAAGCGTCATAGCGTCTGCTGGCAATACATATGTACGTACTAATCCTTCTTTTCCCATAGTTAAATATTATACATCTAATCTGGAAAAAGTCATCTTTTGACTTTGAAGTACAACTGAATAGCTACTTCTTACTTAATCTCATTAATATCTACTAGATCGTACTCCAGATCTTTTCTTTCCCATGTCTGCCAATTCCTACCTAAACTCAAACCATGATTGGGATTGTCAACCTAAGTAAAATCCCACCTGTCTTTATTTAGACTCATATCATCTGGGGTATTTGGGAAAATGGCACATTAAACTTAATCATTGTCCTGTTGGAGCAGGAGCAGGTTGGGTGTATTTTTGCAGTACCTGCTGAACACCTTTTTCAACAGTTTGCAGCGCTACCTGAGGATCTGTGCCTTGCAATGTAGCATTTATCCCATCTTCATAGTATTTGATCACCTCATCATTTATCCCATTATCAAAAGTATTGGAGGATAAATACCAAAACTTATAAATAGGTCCCTGAGTTACAAAGCTGCCAACCAAAGGGTCATTTTGCAGCTGCTGTCCTGCTTGCACAGTAGCATATGGCATACCAAACAGCCTTACTTGTGAGGCTTGTGAGTAAATCATTTTTTGTGCATCTTCAGAGCCTAGAAATTTGCCAAATTTCCAAGCCTCTTTTGCATTTTGCGACTTTGCTGATACAGCTACTCCCCAAAATGAGGCCCAGCCTGTTTTTTTCCCAGACAGTTGAGGAACGGGGGCAGTTTTAAACTTTAAATTTTGATTGATCTGTCTTAACTCATGAGCTCTCCAGGAAGGAGCAAAATAATAAGCCAGCCTTCCCTGTGCAAACATTTGGGTGGAATTTGGCAAGTTCAAATCCCAAGTTTTTTTCTTCGGATCAGTTACAAAACTTGTATAAAACCTAAGAATTTCTGCAACCTGTGGAGAATTTGGGGCTTCTAGAGAAACATTTGGTTGCTGCAGTAAAAGTAACCCCAGGATATCTGAGAAATGATCAATGTTTCCGGTTGCTCCCAGGGCTGCCCCAGCTCTTTGAATCTGCCCAGACGAATCTCTCACTGTCATTTTGACCGCACTATCAATAAATTCCTGCCAATTTTTAGGAACAGTTACTCCAACAGCTTGCAACAGCTCTTCATTATAATAAAGAGCCAGTCCATCTATCTCAATGGGCACAGCAAAGATTTGACTATTTTTAACAAAGCTCTCTTCGGCCACAGGATAGTAGAAAGATTTGTATTCATTTAGTCCCAGGATGTCATTTGGGGCAGGAGCCAAATCCCCATCAAACATAATTAACCAGGAATTGTGTAGTGTAAATACATCCGGACCAACGCCCTCTCTGACTTGAGTTTGGACACGGGTACGATAGTTGGTGGAAGACTGCCTAAGATAGTTTACTTTAATGTTTGGGTTTTTGCTCTCAAATTCAGCAATAACTTGTTTTATCAGATTTTCATCTTCCCATAAACCCCAATAAGTAATATTTACCGGTCCTTTTTGGATATTTGCCCTATTGAATAAATTTGGCCCAAACCGCCAAAAAACAAACCCCAAAACTACTGCCAGTGCTAAAACAATAATAATAGTCCGTCTCACATTGATAATCTTTCTTTCTAATTATATCCTAAATGCTTTTACTTTATTTTAATCTAGTTTAGAATACCCATATGTCCCAAAAATCTTATTTAAACAATCTTTTATTTAAGCCAATTAAGCTAGGCAATATATTGTTATGGTTTAAAAAGAACTACCTTCCGGCTCTTCTTTTTTTAACCCTTGTTATCCTTTCGTTTATAACCTTTCAAGCAATATTTGAAAACAAGTTTTTTCCCCGTACCTATATAGGTGATGCCAACCTCACTTTTTTGACAAAACCGCAGGTCCTACAAAACATACAAAATAAGTTTACAGAGAGGAGCTTAAATAAGCTGCAATTTCTCTCACAAGACAAAGTATATGGAATTGATTTGATAAAAATTAACCCTACAATTGATTACTCGATTGTGGATCAAGCATTTTTCCCCGGTCACCAAAACAGTTTTTTTGAAAAATTATCCGATCAGGTGAAAATCTTGTTTTTTTCTAAACAGTTTGAACCCCGTATCGAGTTTAATATTGAGAAGCAAACTGACGAGATTGCCAAAGCTGTTTTACAACCTCCACTTGAAGCGCAGCTGACCTTTAACGAAACTGTCACAGCCGAAGGATCACCTGCGGCAGATGTCCAAATAAAAGAATCGCTACCAGGAATTGAGCTTGATAAGAAACAGTTTCAAGAGGAAATTAGAAACTATCTAATATACGGAAGTTATCATAAACTTTTACCTTTAAAAGTCTCTCAGCCTAAAATCACCACTTCATACTTACAAAAAGCCAAGCTTGCTTTGGAAAACACCCAAAAAGATCCAATTAAGATAATTTATGAAGGAAATATCTGGATTTTAGACAGCAAGCAGCTACTACCTCTTCTTGATTTAACAGAAGGGACAGGATTACTAGATGAAGGCAAAACTAAAATTTATTTAGGAAAAATTGCCCAGGAAATAGACAGGGAGGTTAGAGAAGGGAGGTTTGAATTCAACCAACAAACCCAAAGAGTCACCACTTTTCAACCTTCAGAAGAAGGTAAAAAAACAGATATTGATAAAGGATTTGAAATTATTTTTAAGGCATTAGAGGAATCTGGGACAAAAGAGATTAAACTGCCAGTTGAGGTAGTAAAACCAAAAGTAAACGCTGCAGAAATTAATAATTTAGGGATAAAAGAGTTAATCGGCAGAGGCATTTCCAACTTTGCCGGATCTATCCAAAACAGAATCTATAATATCTCGCTGACTGCTGCCAAACTAAACGGCACTCTTGTACCACCTGGTGAGGTATTCTCTTTTAATAAAACTGTGGGAGATATCTCTGCTGCTACCGGCTTCAAACAAGCCTATGTTATTAAAGAGGGACGGACGGTTTTGGATGACGGAGGCGGAGTTTGCCAGGATTCCACTACGCTTTTTAGGGCAGTTCTGAACGCCGGGCTACCGGTTGTCAAAAGAACAGCCCATGCTTATAGAGTTTCATATTATGAGCAAGGTTTTGCTCCTGGACTTGATGCGACAGTTTACTATCCTTCTGTTGATTTTCAATTTAAAAATGACACCCAAGCTCATATCCTGGTTCAGGCATATACACAAGGCACTACTCTTTATATGGACTTATACGGAACCCATGACGGTCGGGTTGTAAGCCTAACCAATCCTGTCATCTCATCCCAAACTCCTCCACCCCCAGAGATCAGACAAGACGACCCAACACTGCCAAAAGGACAGATAAAACAAGTTGACTGGGCAGCTTGGGGAGCAAATGTCTCTTTTAAAAGAATAGTGACAAGGGAGGAAGAAACTTTAATAGATGAGGCCTGGCGTTCAAATTACCGCCCCTGGCAAGCTGTATATCTTGTTGGCACAAAAGAAAATTAAGCTACCTCTCATAGGTTGTCAAATCCGGTATAATTTATCTTAATGAGATTTTTCATCGCCCTTGAAATTCCTGATGAAAATAAACAAGAGTTAAAACTGGTTCAAGAAAAGATAAAACAGATCTTACCTGATATTAGACTTACTGATAACGATAAACTTCATTTAACTATCGCTTTTGTAGGAGAGCAACCAGAAGAGATAAAAAACGACTTAATAAAAGTAATTAGTAATGCAGTTGCTGGGATATCCAATTTTGTTGTTATTCCGGCATACATTGACGGTTTTCCTAATATTCATCATCCTCACACTATTTGGGTAGGAGTAAAAGGAGAAATTGATAAATTACTTCTTATGGAAGAAAGAGTAAAAGATGGGTTAAAAGAACTACAGCTTCCCGTAGACGAGAGGCGCTACATTCCTCATATTGCTGTTGCCAAAGCTGATAAATATTTTGAGTTAACCAGCCTGAAAGAAAAGCTTTTGCAAAATACAACTTCTTCTTTCTTTTCCGAAGGAAAACAGTCCCACGGTTTTTCCCGCGAAGCGGGACAGTCCCACGGTTTATTTGACCCAATAGAAATTAAATCTATTAAATTATTTGAATCTATTCCAGAAGGCGGGTTACATACACATAACACCTTGGCAGAAATTAAATTGTCAGCATAAACTAAAAATTCCGGATTAAAGTTTGGGCAAGCGGATCAAAAACTTAGTTCCATTGGGTTTATTATCCTCAGTTAGAATTGTTCCCCCATATCTTTCTATAGTTTTTTTGACTATAAAAAGCCCCAATCCCATATGACCAGATACTCCAAACTTTACACCCTCTGTAAATATTTTACCTTTGATATGAGCAGGTATCCCTCTACCATAATCAGCAATTGAAATCAGCGTAAAACCCTTTTTTTCTTCGATGGTTATATCCACCCTATCTGTCTTTGCATGTACAGCAGCGTTTCTTAACAGGTTTTGCACAACAGAAACAAAAGCATCATCTGCTAAAACTACTCCATCACCCTTAAGTTTAATTTTTATCGAAGGGAATTGCCCGGAAACTTTTTTTACTACACTTGCTACGCGGTAGGGCTTAAAAGATACTCCATTTGAAATAGCTGCCTCCAGCTGCCCAATCTGTTTTATCAGCTCAGCACTACGGTCAACTGCATCCAAAGCATCTTGTAATGTTTCTTTTTTAGACACCACATTTTTGAAACATAACTCCAGTGCCATCCTAACCATGGTCAACTCATTTAAAACATCATGCCTCAAGATTTTATTTAATACTTTTAATGCATCATTTAGGTTTGAGATTTTTTGCTCTGCTTGTTTTCTGGCTTCTAATGCTCTGCTGAGCTCAGTTGCATTAATTTCTAATTCTACCCAACTTGCCAAGGTTTTCAACCACGCCCTTTTTTTCTTATCCAAATTCCTGGGCCGGTGATCTTTGATACAAAATACTCCTATATGCTGCCCATCTGCTGAGCGAATAGGTACTCCAGCGTAAAACCCGATAAAAGGACTGCCGGTTACCATAGGATTATTTGCAAATCTTGGATCTTTTTTAGTATCAGCAATTACCAAAATATCTTCTTGCAAGATGGCATGTCCACAAAAAGAAATACTTCTTGCTCCTTCCCTTTTTGTCAAACCCTGGGATGACTTAAACCATTCCCGGTGCTCATCTACTAAAGTTACAGTGGCAATTGGTATATTAAACAATTCAAGAGCCAGTCTGGTTATACGATCAAAACGCTCTTCTTTAGGACTATCCAGTATGTTAAGAGACTTAAGTGATTTTAACCTAACTTTCTCATTTGGCGGAATTGGTGCTTCTTTATAGGAAGGCCTGCTCTTTTTCATAACATTTAATATACAAGGGTAAGTTACCTTAAGTAGTCAAGAGTGTCAAATATATCAACTTTTTAAGAGTCATCAATTCGCAAAAAATATATCAATTTTTTATAACGGTAGTCTTGAAACAAAAACTGGGCTTTGCCGTCTAAGATCATCTGATAACTGCTACAATCCCTGCAGAGAGTGCCTTTAGAGCTATCCTTGCAAACCCAGCTGTCTTCTTGTAGAGCCTTTTTCATCTCTAATCCCTTTTGCTTTAACCAATCTATTTTCGGTTCTAAAGAATCCAGTACTACTTCTCTAGGACCGGATTCCCTGTCTAAATACCAAAAAGAGATTTTGGAAACCGGTTTTTGGAAATTGGCCTCTGCCAAAATTGCATAAATATGCAGCTGTAAACTGTCATTTTCATCTTTTGCACCTGTTTTAAAATCAACTATATGCAAACTGCCGTCACTGCACTGCCCTACAAAATCAAAATTCCCCATTAAAATAATATTGTCTACCAGTCTGAATTTGGGAAAACTTACAAAAGGGGCGCAGGGCTCCAAAATTTCGGCGTTTTCTAAGAAATTTTCCAACATTTTAAGTCCTCTCTGACCATAACTTACCTCTTCTTCCAAAGAGTTAAAACCCCCTTTTTGCAAACGGTATTTTCTCCAAAAGTTTCTGAATTTTGCCAGGGTTTGCTCTCTGGTAGGCTTGGTAGGAGCCTCTAAATACCATTTGATAGTGTCATGTACAGTACTTCCTAAGGTAAGAAAGGGCGAGATTATTTGCAGTTTATAACCTTTTTGGGGATCTCTATAAACGTGTTTTAGATAAAAGGAGCGCGGGCATTTGATAAAATCAGACAAGGAAGTATAAGAGATAAACAGGGCATTTTTAATATACTCATTCTTAGACGAGGGAACCACATACTCCAAAGTACAACTATTAGCAGCTTTAGTTCAATAGGAAAGATTATTTTCCTACTATTATCTTTTCCCCAACATTCTTTTTACCATCTCCCGTTCACTTTCCTCTATCCTGGGATTAGTAAGGAGTTGCCTTCCTGCTGCAAAAAAGCAAGCAGCTTCATAAACCCGGTAATGATCTGCTGGGGTAGTTACAAGCTCAGGGGAAAGCAAAACTAACCTGACCGTATGATCAAGGGCTTTTAATGTACCCCATAGCCCTTCACCGGTGTAGTTTCTCTGCCAGTCAGTAAAGACTCTAAAAACATCACCTCTCTCATCATCAAAAACTCCGGCCGTATGAAAATCACCCAAACGCACCCTTCCCCTGCTACTTAATACGGAAAGTGTTGCCAAAGAGTGGTAAAAAATCTCTAACGCCCTGCTAACTCTGTGAAGGTTTGGGGGAGCAACATCAGCAGGAAAAGTACCTGTGTTACCTCTTTCTTGTTTATGCACTTGGGGCATCTCGCCTGGTCTGGTAGTAGCTCTCAAAAACCTTAAGGGGTCAGCGCCGTCGCGTCCTTGTTGATAGGTAAACCTAAACCCATCCATAGCCAGCCTTCCATATTGGCCCCAAGCTGGATCTGCTAAACCTCTTTCTGCAGACATTTCCCCTCTTTGAGGACCATTAAGAATGTCCATTGCTCTATTAAATATGCCGTAGGAAGCTTTAAATAAATAGGAAAGGGTATCTGTTCTGCTCAATACTGTTTCAGCCATAGTTTAAGTTAGAAAAGATTGTAAGACTGAGATTACATTAAAGCAATAGCCAAGATTTAAAAATTGATCTTAAAAAAGGTTGCTAAGTTTATATAATAATGTTGCTAACACCCCTAGTGTATAAGATAAGGCAAAATAAAACGTCACCGGCAGCCAGGTAAGCTTTCTTTGGGTAAAAATAAGCAGGTAAAGAGCCAGAATCATGACCGATGAGAAAACAACCAGATCAATAACTGCCTCCTCGAAAGCCAGGTTGGCAAAAATCCCAGCAGCTATAAAAAGACTATTTGCAACAATCAGTATTAAATCTATTTTAAAAACACTATCTTTTCTTGGATAAAAGTGCTCTAAAAACATCAAGGAGATATTTAAAAGTACAAAACCTAAATAATAAACATAGTGGCTAAACTGGTCATCATTAAAAGAGATGATATTGCAGATCGGGCTATCTACCCTGCCAGCCTGACAAAACCTACTGTTTAGATAGTTTGTCACCTCATGGTCACCTGATCCTGCTCCAAAAAAGTACACCCCGGCAATAAAAATTAAAGCTAAAATTATATAAAGAGTGGATTTAGAAAAAGGGCTGTCATAAAGCACCTCTTTTCTTAAAAGATAGTAGAGTAAAACAGACAAAAGTGGTATAGGTAGCATGGCATTAAAATCCAACCACCTTAAAAACTCAAAGGGCTGAAGATAACCTTGAGTAAACTCAGTTAACCTATTTAAAGATAAAAGGATAATATTTAAAGAAAGTCCTGTCAGTATAAGATGAAACCTTCTCACTAATTTAATAGTAAAATGATTTCTGCAAATATATCAGTAATAAACTTCACTAAATTATATGGGGCAATGAGCGAGAGCTGAAAGCTGATCTGTAATATGGAGTAAACCTGATCTGCTCCGGAACAAAAGGCAGGAGCGTACGCACCGCTTTTGCCACACCTTTTAGTTTTAACTCATCAGATTTTTCCCATTTTAATCCGTAGCCCTCACGCAAAAAACTTGGCAACAACCCGGAGGTAATAAACTTTACAAAGGGTAAGGCTGGTTTGAGCCCTAAGGGTATCTTGGGGTCCAATATATCCTCTACCTCTTGTTTGGACTCTAGAGTTGGTACTATCACCTTTTTTTTATACATATCATACATATAGCCTAGGAGATCTTCTAATTTTTGGGGGATAATATTTTTAGAAACCCCTAAAAGCTCTGCCAGTAACTTGCTCTCTGTATAAAACTGCTCTTTTTCGCTTTTAGATAAATATTTAACAAAAAGCTCATGGACTAATAGGCTGGTATCTATTAAGGTAGCGTGCACCCACAACTTTAAATACGGATCATTTGCCTTATAATAGGTCCCTTTATCAAACTTGCCCATCTTATGCGGGAGTACCCCTTTAACATGTTTGTGGACATGGTCTAGTTTTTCTAAAGCTGCATCAGCTTCTGATTTGCTGCCAAATACTATAGTTTGCATAATATCTAAAGTCCTGTTAAGCCTGCCTAAAGGGTCTTTTTGAAAGCTTGAATATTTTGCCACCCCTGCTGCTACTAAAGGGTGGGAAAGCTGCAGAATAATCGCTCTGCTCCCGCCTAAAAGCTGAATCCTTTCCCGCCAAACCCTCCAAGCCATGCTATCCGGCCCAAAATAACCATAATTTTTAAGATCCATGAAGACTATATATGCTTTAAGTATTAGGAATTAGATAAAACTTGGTAAAAATTACTTAAGAGAATTATACTAGCTACAGCGTTCGAAGCCGGCGTATACCCGACCATCTCGTTTGGAAACAGCCATTTTGGCTGGATCGTATTCGGCTGTTAATACATCTACATACAACTCTCCTCCACGAGGAGGACCATCGCGTCTGCGGGTTGGTATGACTGTTGCTTCAATAATATCTCCTGTTACGACCAACCATAATGTAGCCCTCCTTCCCTCAAGCTCTACTGGCGTAAAACAAGCAGCGCTAATTAATGGATCATTAACCCGTCCTCTCCAAAAAGGGCCCTGCCCTAAACTAACCCCATTAAACCCTAAAACTACAGATAGACGATCACCGCAAGCAACTACATCCGCCCAAAAATTTAATTTTTCTATTGCAGGTCTATCCTGAAAAGTTGATCTTATTGCTAAATCAGTTGGAAATCTATGTTGTCCAGGATCGAAGCGAAATTCAGGCTCTGATGTTCCTGATCTAATTGGCCTCCTGGGTGTAAATCCTGACACTCGGCCTGCTCTTTCCTGCTGTCTGAGCTGATCAAGTGATGTACTCTCGGGTATTGATCCTTTAGGAGGAGCCGATCTTAAGCGTTCATCCATAGTACTTTAATTTTATTGCTGGAGTATACCACAATAGGTAACTTAAGCTGCGGCTAGGGTTTTTATAACGAGTTAGATCTTCTTTGTATCTCAGCTAAGTTTTGAGTGGGAACAGAGGTTCGTAGTACAATAACCTCATTAGGAGATAAAGTTTTTCCTACAACCAAACCCCCACTCTGATCAATGGAAAAGAAGCTAATTTAGTAAATCCTGCGGTTTTTTTGTGATAACTTCTGAAATTTTACCTAACTCTTCATCAAAACTGATTAGAGTAGCATCTTTGGGTAGTTGCGAGGCGATCAAACAGTCAGGAAACTTGATTTTATGTTGCTGATAGAATTTTAATGCCAAATCAAAATTAGTTTTTTCAATTATGGTGATATTACGTGTTTTCCGTACTATATCAAAAACATCAAGTATACCCTCAAAAGAAAGATGATAGAGTCTTTGCAGAACAAACTGCAGTTCCAGAAGAACAATGGTTGAGGTGTAGGCTTTAAAACTCCCTTCTTCTATATTCTCCAAAAGTTTTTTTGTTACCTCAAATTGATCTTTAATATCACAAATAAAAAATCTGACCCATAAATTGGTGTCTATAAAAACTTTCTTCATAGATCAGAATAATCAATATAGTCCCTGATCTTATCTATATTAATCTTCTTTGTTTTCTTATTAATCAAATAATGATATTTACCGGCGTAATGTAAAATACCTTTTTTGCGGGGGGTGATAATGATTTCTCCTTTTTTGGACTTTAACTCTACCATACCGGGTTTTTTAAGCCCCAAAGCCTCTCTTGCAGCCTTGGGAATATGAATCTGCCATTTACTGGTAATTGATATTGTTGTTTGCATAACAAGGATAAGTTTATAACAATACAAAGAATTTGTCAAATATTATTTTGGGAGATCTGTTTCCTACTGGGTCAACTGTTTTAATATTTGCTCTGCATGATTGACATGAAGATAGTGGCCTTCTTTATGGTAAATGGTAAGTTTACTATTGGGGATTTGGGATGCAAAGTATTTTCCCATATTAACAGAAACACTTTTATCTGAATCCCCAAACCATAACAATACCGGTACCTTAATCTTTTTCAAATCAAAGCCCCAGTTGTCTGTATAAAGCTTTAGATCTAAGGCTGCTGCTTTAAAACCCTGTTTAAAAGCTTCCAGTCTAGACATGTAGGTTAACTCCTTAAAAGAGTCTGTTGTTAACAATTTATCGGATCTAGAGATAAATAGTGAGTAAAGGTTAGTTTTCAAAAACTTTGTTTCAAACCATCCTAAAAATGAGGATATATATCTTAATAGAGGAAATTTGTGATAATTTGCCCAGCCAAATTTATTTACTAAACCTATTCCATCTAAATTTCCTTTAATATTTGTTGGCCCAAGTCCCACCATAATACCTGCTTTGGCAATTCTTTGCGGGATACTATATGCACAACTGGCTGCATATGGTCCGCCGCCAGAAACACCTAAAATGGCAAACTTTGTAATCTTTAAATAATCTGCAAGCTCTAAAACATCTTTTGGAAAATCCAAAAGTGTGCGGTCTTTTTTATAATCAGATAATCCAAACCCGGGTCTATCTAAAGATATGATCCTTACTTTAAGCTTCCTTGCAGCTTCTTCAAACCTTTGGCCGTGTAACCTTGAGCTTGGCCAGCCGTGAAAGAAAAACAACGGTTTTCCGTCTCTATCTCCAAACTCTGCATACCCTAATCTTCTGCCATCTTTTAGCTCAATTGAATGATTATTGCTGTTTTTGATCATAAAGGAAGTATAAGGTAAAGCTACAAAGATTTAAATACAAACAATTCCCAAAATCCCTAGGTGCCAGGCTATCCACCTCCCAGGTGGGATTTCACCAGGTGGGATTTCATTCTAATTTGTTTAAAATCTATAAAATGTGTATAAATATGTCCGTGGCTAGATTAGAGGCAGGTGATTATAGACTCGCACCAGAATATTGGCAGAAGGAGAGTTGTTTGTTGCTACAAGATATCCCGTTGGTACTATTATCCGCTTTGAAAGGGATAGGTAGGGATGATCAAGTAGAAAGAATTCTATGGTTAGAGTTATGGGAGATGGGTAAAGGTATAAGGAAAGCTCAACCAGTTGTTAAGCCAGCTGTTTCATTTGGTAAATTAGTTCCTAAACCTGTATAAATTTACTTCAGTAGACTGATAACCTGAATTACTCAGGAGAAATTAACGCTCTCTGATTCTTCTTGCTAAGGGCAGTGGTGTAGGCGCAAGGGGTTTTGGAGAAGGTAATGCTTTTTGCTCCTTTTCTTCTCTATGATGTTTATAAAAAACAAAACCATTGTAGATTACTACAGCCAAAGCTGCTGCACCAACTGCAATCATCAACACATTACCATGTGAGGCCACATAAGCTACCACATCTTTACCTCTTTTTTGAGCATCTGTTAATAAATCTACTTCATCTGTATGCCAAAGATGGCGGTAAAGTCTCATTCCGGCTTGTTTGATTAGAGTTTTAGGATTTGGGGTACCGAGTAGATACTCTTGAGGCAAAATTTCTTGACCAGGAGGAGTATCTCCATGTACTTCTTCAAAATCAAAAGTATATAGTCCTAATTGTTCTAATTGCGACATGAAAGGTAATTTATCAGGATTTTTGCTCTTCGTCCAGACATTGATAAACATACCCACAACTTCCACCTGAATTAGCGATTAAATTTAGCTTTAATCCTATTTCATAGTGCTTGCTTGAGAACTCCCAGATTTTGCCCTATAATCGTTGCACAAAAGGCCTCCCCTGATGATTGCATTTGGTAAGACTATTGCTCTCTGATATAATCTGCAACATGACCATGACAGAAAAAGAATCACCAATAAGTAAAGTTGTCCGTCAGTAACTTGCAGCTATCTAATAAAATTCAGCTTATGTACAAAATAATTTTAGGGGTTGAAACCAGTTGTGATGAAACTGCAGCGATAAGATGACAGGTGTCAAGCTAATACACCCTCCGGGTGGGATTTCACCGATAATTTAATCATTTATTTCCTTGCTCTCTTCAAAAGTTTTTTCACTTCGCGGTCGAAATCTGAAATATATTTTCCATCCCGTTCTCTGCGATACTTCTCATATTCCACCAATGCTTTCTTTTCTGCCTGTTTTGCGCTCACCCTGCCGGAACTGTGAAGTAATTTCTTTTCACTAATAGCTAAAAACTCGTCCAGTTTGTTGATCCAATCCTGCATTTTCATAAGACGGCCGCTGCTTGCTTGCAACTCCGCAAAATCAATATATAGCGAAACGATCATATTTAATTGATTGAGTTCATTTTCACTTAAATAATTTTTAGCCACTACTATATCGTCAGCGGTTATATAATCGCTTTTAAAACTCATCAGACCCATCAATGGTTTTTTACTATCCACTCGCTTATTTATAATCTCGGCTGCCGTATGTCCGTGTACTGCAAAGTGCATTTTATTCTGCACTGTAGCAAAAAACTTCTGAGTAAGCTGTGCCTCTTGTTTATAATCAATGCTCGTTGCGTAAATATCTGTTACTTTCTGATAAAACATCCGCTCACTGCTACGGATATCACGTACCCGCTGCAGTAATTCCTGAAAGTAACGAGCCCTGCCACCACCTTGCTTAAGTCGTTCGTCATCCAGTGTAAACCCTTTGATAAGATATTCCCGCAGTCTTTCTGTTGCCCATTTGCGAAACTGCGTTCCCTGCTCAGATCGCACACGATAACCAACTGCCAAAATCGTATCTAAATTATAATGTTTTGTGTCATATGTCTTACCATCATCGGCAGTTATCCGGAATTTCCGGATAACTGAACTTTCATCCAGTTCTACCTCCGAAAATATATTTTTTAAATGTTCGTTCACCGTACGCACATCAACATCAAAAAGCTCAGCTATTAATTTTTGCGTCAGCCACACATTCTCGTCTTCAATTCTGACTCGGATTTTTTGCTTATCGCCAATTACCTGGTAAATGGCAATTTGCGATTTTTTAATTTCTTTTTTCATATCTTCTCAACATCTTTTATTTGCTCATTCATATGTTTCCATCCGCACGATTCGCACAGAAATTTCCCATCGGGTAGTCGCGTATATCCGTCTTCTCCACGGTTGATTATAACCCCGCACAAAGAGCAATAGGTCGGATCAAATTTAGGCGGGTCAGGAAGCTTTTCGAAGTTATATTCATTTGTTCCGTACCAAGCATAATCTTCAGCATCAAAACTATTAGCACACTTTTTACATGTTTTCCAGTTGCTTTTGTGATCCTCGGTGTTATGATATCCACAAAGTGTGAATCGCCGATGATTACGTGAGCAACTATTTCTGGCATACGAAAAAATCACATATTTACCTTCATCGTTACAGATCCAGTTATTACAGCAGTCGGTTTTTACAAGTTTACTTTTCTTCCCGCACAAACCACATATTGGAGTATTCATCTAAAATATTTTAGCAAAAAGTTGGGTTGTAGGATAGTTGCTTACGCTTCCTGTAATCTTGCAGTGAGATTAAAGATGATAAGAGAAATTAAGGGGTTAGAGAAAAGGTGTAAATTGGGTTTACTCTTAAATTATATTCCTAATAATAGTTTAAGACCAAGAATAATACCGATTATTGTAAAAGTTATTTTAACAAACTTATTTCCTTTCAATCTTGCATATTTAGATCCAATATAACCACCAACAAGAGAACCTAAGACTGCTGGCACCATTAACGAGAGATCAAAATACCCCTTCGAGATCAACACAAGTGCTCCAACAACAACCCATGGAAAAGCAACCGCATAGTAATAGCCAAGCGCGTCAATAAAATCAAAGCCCTTGGTATACGCTGTAACAAGCGTAAAGAAAATGCCGTTTCCTGACCCAAAAAATCCTTCATAAAATCCCATTGGGAAGGAGAAAACGTATGCAAGCCTTTCCTTAAACTTTGACCTAACATGTTGCTCTTGTAACCCAAGGTTTTTTTGGTAGTTCATGAATCCAATGAGAAATAAAATAAGCAGCCCGACTATTGCCGCGAGGGGCTTTTGGTCAAAACTTGTGATAGCAAGTGCGCCGAAGTAAGAACCAATTGTTCCAATCCCTGCAAAAAGGAGTAAAAACATCCACTCAATTTTTCTTCCCTTTAAATAATTAAATGCAGACGGCAACACCCAAAAAACACCACTTATGGATTGTATCGCCACGGCCATTGGCAACACAATTCCCATAGATAGAAAGATTGGAACAGCAATTATTGAAGAACCTCCTCCTGACATGGCACTTATAGTTGTGGCAATAAAAGCTGCAATGAATATCCAGATTGATTCCATAAATAAGATTGTATCAGAGATTATCTAAGCAAGAAATTTCAAAAAAATTGCTAATGCTCACAATAACCTATAGTTGATATTAATCTGATTTGTTGATATAATCCCTCTTATGTATATAGAACGTACCCCTCAAACGGTGTCTTTTATTAGTGAGCGTGGTGGTTTAGGGTGAACAACCACTTTAGCAAATGTTGCATGCCTCTTATCAAATCTAGACGTAAGAACAGGTGTTGTTGATTTATCCAGACATAATTTCCCAAAATTGCAACGCTTATTAGAAGATTATCATAAAACCTCAGTACAGCTTCTTCCCGATCTATCAGCTGCTGATTCCAGATTGAATATTCTTCTAACAGATGGGCCTTTGGAATCAGGAAGAGCTGATTTGTTTGTCTTTTTTCACAGAATTGATACTGAGGGTTTAGAGCAGGCTCAGAGAGCAATGGATACCTTTGAACAATCAAGATTAATATTAGTCCCTTCACTAGTTCCATGGGTAAGTGATAGAAATGTTTACATGATGATTAATAAAATCTTTGCAGATTTGGAAACAAGAAATCCGAAAACAGCACCCATTAGACTTGATTATTATCTACTAGTAGCCGAGGAGTTACAGGTAAGGAGCCGCCAATCAAATCACTCATCGGTCAAAGATTATGCAGCACTCGCTAAAATGATTTATTTAGATAAGCACCTACAATTTCCTAGACGGGGTTTTTAGTCAATTCATTACAGTATTTGTGATGCCAAGCTAATTCACCTCCCGGGTGGGGGGAAAGTTTAGGGTTATCTACCGTCACCTGGGGAACAATGTAACTCTCCCCCCTAAATCTGTTAAAATTCAGCTTATGTACAAAACAATTTTAGGGATAGAGACTTCCTGTGATGAGACTGCCGCGGCGGTCCTGAGACAGGAAAATAACCGGATAACTATTTTATCCAATGTAGTGGCTTCATCAGCTGATTTACAGGCAAAATATGGTGGTGTGATTCCCGAGCAAGCAGCCAGGGAACAGCTAAAATCTATTATTCCAGTGATACAGGAAAGTTTACAGGTTTCAGGTTACAGGGGACAGGATATCAACGCAATAGCAGTCACATATGGACCAGGACTGATTGGTTCTCTGCTTGTTGGAGTAGAAACTGCCAAAACTCTAGCTTATATTTGGAACAAACCTTTAATTCCTGTAAACCATTTAATAGGACATTTTTATGCAAATTGGATTGGGAATAGTTCGCCAAAATTTCCCTGCCTTGGCCTGCTGGTCTCAGGAGGGCATACTGATTTAGTTTTGTTTACTTCGCATGGCAAATATGAGTATTTAGGAGGAACCAGGGATGATGCCGCAGGAGAGTGTTTTGATAAATGCGCCAGACTTTTGGGATACCCTTATCCCGGAGGCCCGCAAATTGCTAAACTTGCCCAAAAAGGAGATCCTAAAGCTTTCAATTTTCCACGGCCAATGCTGAATTCTAAAAATCTGGACTTTTCTTTTTCAGGACTCAAAACCGCTTTTGCAAACATCTTAAAAGAAGATCTTAGGGCCAAAAAAGAAGATCTGGCTGCTTCTTTGGAAGCTGCTATCATAGATTCCCTAGTTATAAAGACTGTCAAAGCAGCCCAAAAGTATGAAGTTGAACAAATTATTGTTGCAGGAGGGGTAGCGGCGAACCAGGAACTGGTTCGCAAGTTAAAAGTTAAAAGTGAAAAGTTAAAAGTGAAACTACACGTTCCACCACCCTATTTATGTACAGACAATGCAGCCATGATTGCCGCTGCAGCATATTACCAAAAACCTACACCAGATATATTAACCCTTCAAGCCAATCCAAACCTATCCTTGGCTATTGACAGATAAAAGTAGCCGCAATACAATCGCCACAATAGCCTACCCTCAAGTGGGCTTTCTTTTATGGAGCTTTTAAAGCGTAGTATCTATCTTCAACCTGAAACTAGAGTTTGGGTAAACGGCCATAAGGTTGCTCCGCAGTCTTTTGACCATCTCGTCCGACTATCTGACCGTAATGACCGGATTGTTTTAATATCCCTACAGAGGAGGGGCGAGGGCTTTATATATAATGAGGTTTTCAACCCGGGTGTAACCACAGTAGCTATCGAATATAAATGCACCCCGGATTGTATTAAAGTTGATAGGCCGCTGGGAAATACTTTATTACCAACACGGAAGTTGGTAACCCCTCCCACCTTAACTGAACAGTTCAAAGGATTATCATATGTAGAGTTATGGGGAACTCAACTTGGAAATGAGTTTAAACCCGTTGCTTGCAGTGATGAATTAAGATTAGTTTCTGGGCCACAGCTACAGGCAGAAACCTACAGGATTACTATGAACCTTGCCACCTTAGCATTTCCCAGAAGAATGGTTCGCTGTATTATAGGAGATAAAGAAAATCAAAGGTTGCTTATAGCATGGAGCTTATTTACACAACCGGTAATTACAGCAGTAAGAGAATCTGAAGTAGATGTTTATAGCATGGTTGCAGGTGCCCGTGATCGAAAATTTCCTATGAGTAGAAAACTTATAAACCCGATGTTAATGATTACCCCCTAGTTTAACTTGATTTTTTACTATCTTCAGCTTATACTTTTTACAAAGCGTTTGACTTGAGATTAACGTCACTCAAGAAGCTGAGGGAAGAAAAACTTAGAACCCTCCGGGTAAGCCCGTAACAGCAGTAATCAAGAAGTAATTTGGGTGGTACCATGGGTTATAATCCTGAGTGAAATCGAAGGACACGCTCGTCCCAACAGAAGGGATTGGCGTGTTTTTTTTGGTAAAATAATTCTATGACTATAGAAACATTAAATGGTACAGATATAAGAACACCTCTGCGTGCCTCAGATCGTAATGATATTATTGCTGGGCACTATCAAACCCGCTTTGAGGTAATAGTAAAAGGTGTTACCCGAAGATCTTTACTTAGTCCGGAGGCAGCTGAAGATATAGTTCAAGATGCTTATATGCACGCTTTAACAAGAAGTGGAACAGTCACAGCTGCAAGTGTTAATGGTTGGATTAATAGAATCGTGGGTAATGACATAATTGACTTCTTTCGCTCTCAAAGAGCAGCTAGACGTGATGCCAAAACTGTTTATATAACCTATGGGGGTGATGAAATCCCAATTCTTCCCAGTGATCCAAGGGGTAATCCTGAAAATATTTTTTTATATAATGAAGAGGTAGCAGGTTTGGTTGGTAATTTAACACCCGAGCAACAAGCAGTAGTTGCAGGACGTTTTTATGGTTTTAGTCACCCGGAAATTGCGCAGGCGCTAAAAATTACTGTCAACTCAAGCAAAAAAAGGTTTGCCAGAGCAACAGCTGCTATGAAAAGGCGACTTAAAAGGGAAGCAGTATTGTATGGATAAAGTATACGATCAAACAAAAACTGAAGAGAAATGGTACAAATTCTGGGAGGAATCAGGATTTTTTAAACCTGAGGTGAATCCAGATGGCAAACCCTACACCATAATTTTACCTCCACCTAATGCTAATGCTCCCCTCCATTTTGGCCATGCCATGTATGTAGTGGAAGATATCTTAATCAGATACCATAGAATGCTAGGCGATTCTACCCTCTGGCTGCCTGGCTCTGACCATGCCGGCTTTGAAACCCAGGTAGTTTTTGAAAAACAGTTAGAAAAGGAGGGTAAATCCCGTTTTGACTATGATAGGGAAACCCTATACCAGATGATCTGGGATTTTGTCCAGGATAATAAAGGCACCATGGAAGGCCAGCTCCGCAAGATGGGCTTTTCTGTTGACTGGTCAAGAATGAAATTTACTTTAGATCCGGACATTATAAAAATTGTTTATAAAACATTTAAAAAGATGTTTGATGACGGTTTAATCTACCGGGGCACCAGGATTGTAAACTATTGCACCAAACACGGCACCAGTTTTTCTGATTTGGAGGTTTTATATGAAGATAGGACTACCCCGCTATATTACATCAAATACGGACCCTTAATTTTGGCAACAGTTAGGCTTGAAACTAAATTTGGGGATACTGCCGTAGCAGTGCATCCTAGAGATACCCGCTACCAGCAATATATTGGCAAAGAGTTAGATATAGAGACAGTACTTGGCCCAGCTAAAATAAAGGTTATTTCTGATGAAGCAGTGGATCCGGAGTTTGGAACAGGTGTAGTTAAGGTAACTCCTGCCCATAGCATGGTGGACTCTGAAATTGGTAAAAGGCATAACTTAGAAGTACGCCAGGTAATTGGGTTTGACGGCAGGCTAAATGAAAAGGCTGGTAAGTTTGCCGGTATGAGAGTCAAAGAAGCCCGTGCTGCAATCGCCAAAGAGATGCAGGAAAAGGGATTAATTGAGAAGATAGATGAAAGTTATAAAAACAGGGTAGGTGTATGCTATAAATGCGGCACTGAGATTGAACCCTTACCCTTAGAGCAGTGGTTTATTAAGGTGGGTGATTTGGCAAAGAAGGCAATTGAGGTTGTTAAAGAGGAAAAGATTAAAATTTATCCCAAAAACTGGGAAACAACTTACTTTAGATGGCTGGAAAATATTAAAGATTGGAATATCTCCCGTCAGATTGTTTGGGGAATGCAGATTCCGGCTTGGTTTTGTAAAAATTGTGATAAGTGGATCGTGACTGAGGGGGAAACTCCTAACAAGTGCCCCAGTTGCGAAAATGTCAGCTTAGAAAGAGATCCGGATGTGTTTGACACCTGGTTTTCCTCCGGCCAGTGGCCCTTCGCAACACTCAAAGCAAGCCGTCCAGGGGGTTTTGAGAAATTTTACCCAACCTCTGTAATAGAAACTATGTATGATATTTTGCTTTTTTGGGTAGCCAGGATGGTAATGCTTGGGATTTATTCTACAGGGAAAATACCATTTAAAGACATAGTGCTGCACGGAAAAGTTTTGGATCCTTTGGGTAAAAAGATGAGCAAATCTAAGGGGAATGTGGTTAACCCGATAGAGATTGTGGAACAATATGGGGCTGATGCTGCCAGGATGGCTTTGGTTTATGGGACAGCTTTTGGGCATGACCAGGCTCTTTCTCATCCTAAACTACAAGCTATGAGAAATTTTACTAATAAGCTTTGGAATATTGGCAGATTCATCATTGAATTTGCTCCTGAGGATGCTAAACACCTGGACAAAAATGCTACGGCTATACAAAGTTTATCTAATTCAAATGATCAGGAAATTTTGGCAAAGCTTAATAAGACGGGTGAGGCAGTTGGTAAAGCTATCGATCAGTATAGGTTCCATGACGGTGCAGATGCTTTGTATGAATTTATCTGGCATGAGTTTGCAGATAAATATATTGAGCAAAGCAAAGATAGAAGGACTGAAACCCAACCTGTTTTGGAATATATTTTCAGAACTTCTTTAGAGCTTTTGCATCCCTTCATGCCTTTTATAACCGAGGAACTCTGGCAAAAACTACCCCATGAAGGTAAAAGTATAATGCTAGCAAACTGGCCTGGGAAGAATCCTTTTTAACATGCCTGTAAGACTTGACATAATCTTTATCTGTAGGTACAATGTAATTACGTATGATCACGACACTAATTTCTATTGGAAATTCACGGGGAGTTAGGATTCCCAAACCACTTCTTAATGAGAGCGGGTTAGGCAGTGAGGTTGAATTACAGGTTAAAAAAGGAGAGATCAGAATTGTGGCAGCCCCTGTAAAAAAAGTTTCTGCAAAAGACACTTTGCTACTATCAGAGAAAATACTGGGGGATGATTGGAATAAACCGGAAGAAGATGAGGCATGGAAAAGTTTACAGTGAGCGAAGCTCCTCTACGAGTAGGTAGTGTGGCTCTTGTAACCTTCCCCTTTTCAAATTTAAAGGGTAAAAAAATCCGCCCAGCTTTGGTTCTGGCAAAAGCAGAGTTTGAGAATTTGATTTTGTGTCAAATTACCTCAAAGCCTTATTCCAGCAAAACAGCAATTCAGATTAAGACAGCTGATTTTACCACCGGGGGTTTACCGGTGGAAAGTTATGTCAGACCGGATAAATTATTTACAGCTGATGAATCTATTATTAAAGATACTGCCGGGCAGTTAAATACCAAGACTAAAAAGGTGATTTTACAAAGAGTCCGTAATTTATTCAGGATTGGGTAGTGTTATAAGGTGACATTACCTTAATATCCGCTAACGTTTACCAGACAACAGGTCCTTTGCTAATTTAAACCCATATTTTTTAACATAGAAAGCATCAAAACTAAAAATATAGTCTGCTTTGTATTTATCGGCTACTGCTACCACAACACAGTCAAATGGCGTATTCTTTTTAGTGGCATTAGGATCAAAGTATTTGGCGGCTCCAGCGATAATATCCTGGCCAATTGGTTCAATTATCATGTTCGGATCAGCAAACACTGATAAAGTTCCAGCTGCCATTTGAGGATTATTTAATTTTCTGGACATTGTTGTAGTAGATTCAAAAATTATACAGGAAGGATAGATAACTTTTGCTTGAATCTCTATTAGTTTTTCAGCTATTTTTACAGCCGTCTCGTGGTTGGAATCAGCCAAATTACCCTGAGCAACTATTCCATCACTATCAACAACAACTATTGGTGATTTACTCATCCCATGTATATTTATCCAAGTTAGCAGATAAATCTTTGGGGCCCTTAGCCTTTAGCTTATCTGCCATCTTGGCTATTTTTAGTAGTGCCAAAGCAGACCCTTGCTGTTTTTGCTTACTTTTTAGTTCTTCAAAATCCTTAAAAGCCTCTAGACTCACAATCACTGCCTGAGGTTTCCTTTGGCTGACTACCTGTCTGGGTTGTTTAGTTCTTTTAATCTCTTCAAGAATTCTCTTAGGGCTTCTGGATAAATCCCTTATATTTACTGTTAACATGTACTTATCATACAGCGTGGGTCAAAATTTGTCAATATTATTGTCTGGCAATATGTACGACTCAGAAAGCACTTTCCCGTGTAGTAGTTTCAGGAGCCGTTAAGGCTTATAGCTTTACTATCCATGCTTTATATGCTAGTATCACAAGTTAGAATGTCATTTTTGCAAGAAGGAAATCAACCAAGGCCTAGGCTCTTAGAACAACTGGGGACAATGAAGATTGGTGAGGATGATCAATATAATGCTGACTATAATAGACGGCGGCTCTTTTGGTTAGACTACGCCTCCCAGGCAATGGTACCTGTTCTTGATCACACAACTGCCACCTTAAGAAAATTCCCTCAAACCTACCGAGGAATCTATTTAAAAGGGAGAGACTTTGGTGAACTCGTAGCTTTAAATTACTTTCCCCCATCACAAAGACAATTAGTCCGACAATATATAGAAGAAGCCGTAACAGTTGCTTATAGTAAGGGTTTTCGTCATAATGGCAACCTATTGTCTGCTCGTGAACATAAAGCTATAGGAAGTACTGTTTATGAGGGTTTTTGGCGCTTAGATCCTGATATTCCTGTTGGTTTATTAAATGACAGATTAATTCTTGAGAAAGATTCCTACACTTTTGAAGAAGCTGATAAAGGAAGGAGACTTAGTGGACATACCAAATTAGACCCGGCGACTGGAAGAGTTACTACTGAATTAGACCCTGAGGCAACCTCAAATTCCTATCATTTTTTGCCTCAAGGTCAAGTTGTACAAATCCAAGCCAGGGAAGCTGCTCTTCAAGAAGCCATAGAACAAATTGTTCCGATTGCTATCTTAGAACAGCAAAGTTCATTATCACTTCTAGAAGATTTGGAAAAATGTATGTTTGGAGAAATGACAACTCCACAGTTTAATATCGGACTTGCTGTTGCTAGTGCAAGATTAACAGAAGACAGAGGTTTTAATGTGAGGGAAGCTGTAAGAGAGGCAAGAAGAATTGCTTTCGATACGGGTTGTTGGGATTTTATGCTTACTCCTCAAGAAATTCTGCTTAGAGGAGTTGATGTAAACGAAAGATACAATTTGACACCTTATACTCCTCTTGCCATACAAGATGGCGCTGCTCCTCAAGATGTTGCCCACCTTCGTAGAGGTGAGAATTTTATGGAAGTAACCACGGCTGTACTTGGATATGAAAGACCATTGGCTTTTAAGCTAGAAGAATTAACTTATGATTTACAAACTGTAAAGAGCCCGACTTTTGTATATGCTGATAATGCAGCATCAATGGAAACTGAAAGATTCATAAAATATACAGCTGGTAATATTGACTTTCCTTTTGCAAGACCTGGTGAATGGTATTACAAAGCGTGAAAACATTTTACTCCCCTTATTTTAGCAGAAATCTAAGTATGGCTGGAAGGTGACATTACCTTAATATCTTTCATTTGACATGCTTAATAATTTAGGGTATACTCTAAATAATCTACTATAAAACTAGATCATACCCAAAATATGGATAATTTAATACAAATCTATAGAAGACTGCTTGAAGAGGTAAAACCTGCTTATTACCGGAAATTTTATAGTGATTTCCAGATGAATAACAGATTTATTGGCGTTGTTGGTGCACGGGGAGTAGGAAAAACTACTTTTTTACTTCAATATTTAAAGGAACATTTCGGGGATAGTGAGAAAGGGTTATATATATCCGGGGATAATTTATATTTTACTGACCACACCCTCCTTGAGACAGCTGACCAGTTTGTGAAATTATACGCGGGAGAATTACTTTGTATTGATGAGGTTCATAAATATAAAAACTGGAATCAGGAGTTAAAAAACATATTTGACTCCTATCCAAACCTAAAAGTACTATTTTCCGGAAGTTCAAGCATAGATCTCATTAAAGGAAAGTATGACCTCTCAAGACGGGTAATCTTAAGACAAATGTATGGTTTCTCTTTTAGGGAATACCTAGAATTTAAAACAGGAAATAAATATCCGGTTATAACTCTTAAAGAAATTTTCGAGGCTACCTCTCATATAGACAAAAAAATCGGGGCTACTGAAAAATTGCTTGGATACCTTCATGAATACTGGAAAAGGGGTTATTATCCCACCTCAAATATTATTACAAGTTATGAGGCATTTAAAGATACTCTTATTGGAGTTATTGATAAAACAATTTATGAAGATATAACCTCATTTTATGCCTTAAAAACTGAAAATCTGGATGCACTAAAAAAGATTGTCTATTTTTTTGCTACATCAGAACCGGGAAGCATCAGTATAAATAAACTAGCGCACAGTTTAGGGAAAGACCATGCAACAGTAACTGAATACGTGCAAATTTTAAGAGATACAGGAATTTTGAGATTTTTGCTTATTGATAAGTCAGGGCATGCTCTTATAAGAAATGCAGAAAAAGTATATCTTGATAATACTAATTTACTCTATGCAGTAAATGAAACTATAGGAAAAGAGGTGCATATTGGTACGGTAAGGGAATTGTTTGCTGTTTCCAGCTTGGAGGACTCAGGATACAAAGTCTTTTATTCAAAAAAGGGTGATATCTTAACTGATGGACATACTCTTGAAATAGGAGGACCTAATAAGTCTGGTATCCAGGTACAAGATGATATTTTGTATGGTTCCTTAAACATACGTCCATTATATCTTTTTGGGTTTTTAAGATAAAATCTCTTGTTCAACAAGCCTCATTCTAATCCTTTGAAACACAGCCAATGTTTGAGCAGGATTGTCTAAACCAGCAGGTAACCAAACGATTGATTCATCACCCTCTTCGTCAGTGAATTCGTATTCACTATAAACAGTTATCCTTTCTCTTTGTCGTAAAGATCTTTTAGCATCCTGATCGTCTTCTTCTCTGTCGGTTATATTTAATCCATAAACTTTTCCACCAAAATCTACTTCAGCTTGGTGACCTTTTAATAATCTAAACTCAGCCAAAGAACCAATCTCAAACCTAGTGCTAAGTGTAGCAGGCGCCTCTACCACCATAGCATCTCCGTCTTCCATCCTAATTCTTAAATCCACGGGCCCCATTGGCGTTGAATTTCCCAGCAAGGTATCTCCGCCATCATTTATTAAACTACCTGCTTCAACGCTAATATCAACCCTACCTGTAATTCCATTAAAAATTATGGCAGAGTTAAGAAACGGCAGAGCATCAGGCTTAGTAAGTAGGGCTTTATTATCAATTGGCTCTAATTTTCTGGCCTGCGTAAAAGGACTAAACCATTCGCCCGTTATAACTTCTATTGGGACACCAGCCATATATAAAAATATAACAGTAATTAATAAAATACGGATAAGAGATTTGTAGGGTTAGTGCAAGGACCTAACTGATATTTATCCTAAATACTTTTATATAATTTCTCTAAATCCTCATCAAAAGTTAAAAATTCATCCGGATTAAATTTTTCTACCTGGGTTAAAATTATTGAATCGGTAAACTTAATACCAACTTGCTTGAAAATATTTAAAGCCTGCTGCATCTGCGGTTTATCCTCAAATACTATCCCTTCCTCAGCCAGTAAATCTTCCAAAAAATTACAAATTTCATCTTTAGAAAGTGTTATGCTTGCCAAATAGCAGGCAGTTTAAATAAATATGTCATAAAGTTCTTCTAAGGTTTCCGTATACAAATCTACTGCTCTGGCAATACATGCCAAGTTAAAGCTACTAATTCCGTCTACACCAAATGACTCCTGTGGCCTTTGTTTTAGCCCCTCTCTAAACCATTCTATTTCCCTGTCTAGAAAAGACGTAACCCTATCATTTGCTATTGCGGCAAGTGGATCATTATCTAAGGGGTCTTCCCCTACCTTAAAAGAAGGGTCGCATAAAAATTCCTGAATTGGAGACTTATGTATTAATTCAACCATATAAAGAAATTAAACTCTTAAAAGATACCACCGTCAAGTACCCCTTACCTAGATATATTTAAGGCAGTTTAGTCCGTACTTGTTTCCGGATACAGTTTAATTTCTTAGGCAAGAATTCTGGTTACATTGCCCACTAGATGTAGATAGCATTTCTATCGTTTAAAGAGGGGATTACTCTTTTTTAGTTAAAAGATCACTAAAAATGCGCAAGGAGTAGGTAAAATATGAAGTTATAGAGCCCAGTTGGATTTAAATCCCTTAGGAAGTATAAACCCAGCCAGCGTTGAATATGAAATAATTTGCCCATGGTGTAATCTCTCATGGGAGATTAAAGCTGTGATGTGGTTTGGTAAATTTAAATTTGCACCCGGCCATTTGATTTTAAAATCTTCATCTTCCCTTCTTTTTCTTATAACGTCCACCCATTTCTTATTAGCTTTCATTAGATAATCCATTAGCTCTTTTATTGTTTTGAGCTGGGAGCGGTCAATAAACTCCTCATTCCTAAACCAGGAATAATCCATCTTCCCCTGCTCTATAGCTTTTGCATAAACCATCTGGGTTTGAGCCATACATCCAAATTGGAAAGCCAGATCCTGCCACTTACTACCCTCTGGCTTAAATAATAGTTGCTTATCATCCAAAATTCTAAAATCTCCACACTCTCACCTCTGGTAAAATTCCACTGTCTGACAAAGCTTGTTATAAAATCTTTGTATTTCATACCTTAATTGTAACTTTTAATAATTTAAATGCAAATCTGGTAGAATTTATTGGATGGAAAAAGAGACATCTGACATTTTAGTAGGCATCAAAAGAAGCTGGAATATGCTCGACAAAGGCGAGAAGCTATATCTTGTTATTGCCTCTTCTTTAATGCTTATTACCGGTATTTTAACAAACCTGCCGGCGGTAATACTGGGAAGGTTTATAGACCAAATCGCCAAACAGACCAGCTTCAATTTTGAGTCTGCTCTGCCATTTATTATCCTGGTAAGTGTAATTATCCTCACAAGAGAGGCTTTAACAGTTATTAGAAAACAGCTAGTTCATTCTGTTATTACCCAAACTGATAAAAAACAGACTGTTAAGGTTATTGACCAGCTTTTAAAAACTGACATAGAGTTTTTATCTTCTTATCAAATCGGATCCTTACATGGGCGGATCTTCCGCTCCATTCAAGGGCTTATCCGACTCATCAGACTCACCTTTATGGAGTTTTTACCGGTATTTTTTTCTGCTGTAGCAGCTTTGTTTATAGCTTTGAGCCAAAAACCCCTTCTTGCTTCAATGATGGTTTTGGTCATCCCAGCAGGATTGTTTATTATTTCCAAGCAAATATCCTCTCAAAAAGGAGTCCGAGTTTTTCTTCTTCGCGGTAAAGAAGAGATAGACGGCAAAGTGGTAGAGATGCTCTCCGGAATAGAAACAATTAGAGTTGCTAACACCTATAAAGAAGAGGTATCAAAAATAGAGCAGTTTGCTGAAAAATTAAGGGTTAAAGGGATCCGCCACCATCTCTTTATGGCCCTTTTTGATGCAGGAAAAATTTTGAATGAAAGCATCTTTTATATCCTGGTGGTGTCCCTGGCAATCTACTATGCCTCGATTGGAGCAATCAGCCAAGGAGATATCTTAGTTTACTCAATTTTATTTTTAAGTATAGTGAATCCCTTAAGAGAGATCCACCGGATATTGGACCAGGCTCATGAAAGCTCTATTAATGTAAATGATTTACATGAGCTTGTAACAACCCCTACTGACCAATCATTTAAAACAGATAATTTACATATCACTACAAAAAACATCGTACTCAAGATAAAAAACCTAAGCTTTGCTTACCCTTCAAACCCTCGCAAGGTTCTTGATCAGATCAATCTTAGTATACAAAGGGGAGAAAAAATTGGGATCGTTTCATCCTCAGGTGGAGGCAAAACCACCTTAATAAGAGTAATCCTAAGGCTTATACACAGCTACCAAGGAGAGGTTGAGTTCTTAGGCGATGATCTAAAGAAAATCTCCCGTAAGGTTATTGCTCAGAAGGTGGCTTATATACCTCAAAAAGCATATATCTTTGCAGGAACTTTTAGGGAAAATATCTTATATGGGGTAGACAGAAAGGTCAGTTCAGAGCAGATTATTAAAGCTTGTAGGATGGCCCATATCTATCAGGAAATAACCAAAAGGCTAGGCGGCTTGGACGGGATAATCCAGGAGGGAGGTAATAACCTGTCAGGCGGTCAGAGACAGCGGGTTGCCTTAGCAAGACTTATTCTAAAATCCCCGAAGCTTTTAATCTTTGATGAAGCAACCTCAGCCTTAGATAACACAAATGAGGCAATCGTGCAGAAAAATATAGAAAGAGCCTTCAAAGACAAAACTATCATAACTATTGCCCATAGGCTAACCACTTTAAAAAACATGGACAGGATTTTAGTTTTTGATAAAGGCAGAATCGTGCAAGAGGGAGCATATCATGAACTGGCCGGCAAAACAGGTCTTTTTAAAAACTTTCTTGAACAAAAGGATAGGATTGATACTTGAGGCTAAATTCCAATTTTACGTCGCACAATATAGGGCGTTACGCACGAATTACCGCACTTTTTCCGCAGATTTAACGTACTGATTTTTACCAAAAAATGGGTCAAATTTTACTCCTGGGATGCCTCAGGCGATTCTTCGGATTTGATTTCTTCACCTTCCGCACGTGCTTGAGCCTGTTCTTCCCCTTCAGCTGGAGTCTCGCCCTCTGCTGCCTCACCTTCTACCGGGGTCTCACCTTCAACTGCTGTTGCTGCTGCAGCCTCAGCTGCCTGCTCTTCAAGTAACTGTTCCATTGCGGCTGATACTGCTGGCGCAAGTTTTACAACAATTGACTCAGGTTCAGCCAGTATGGTCAACTTGCTTCTATCGTAGCTTAGGTTCTCAACTGATATAGCATCATCAATTTCTTTGAGCGTTGCAATGTTTACTTCAATTTTCTCTATTAAATCCGCAGGTAATGCCTCCACCTGAACCTCATTAAGAGTTTGCAGTACTATCGCCTCCCCTAAATGAACTTTCTCCGGCTCTTGCCCAATTAGCACCAAGGGAACAGGCACTACCACTTTTTCTTTTAAATTGACCTGGTAAAAATCAATATGAACAGGACTACCTGATATTGGGTCTGTCTGTATTTCTCTGATCAGCACAGGACGGATTTTTTCTTGGCCAATCCTTAAATCTACCAATCCCGTTTCCCCTGCTTGATAAGCAATTTTTAAAAACTCTTTTGTATCCACTGTTACGTGTTCGGTTTCTACTCCCTTGCCATATACATGGCCTGGAAGCTTACCATTTTTTCTTAAAGCTTTTACTTTTTTCCCTAAAATTGTCCGCTCTTCAGCTTTTAAAGCCACTCTATCATTTGTCATAATTGCTGCTTTTTAAATTTTAACTCTAGTAATTTAACACAGTTAGGACCAGTTGGCAAGCAAAGTGGCTTTAAATTATTCTAGAATCATTTTGAAAACTCAGCTTGGAAAAGCTTATCAGTAGATAGATCAGTAGAGATTATTAACTCCTGCGGGTTTACTGCTCCGGTTTTTTGAGAGGTTAAATTGTAATTAATCGGATAGGCCATTTTCCATTCAAAAGGATCATTTAAAGTACCTGGCTGCTTGATTACATTTAGCATGTACTCCCCTTTTCCGTTTTTAAAACTCAGGTTTCTGGGAACCCCGTAATCTAAAACCAAGGTTTTTTCCTGCTTTGGATCAAGCTGCAACAAAACAGAATAGCCTGTTCTACCATAGTCAACAAAAGCATTAAAGGTATCTGTTATATCTTCTTCTCCCCATAAGCCTCTGTTTAACTTTGTACCCAATGGTAAATATATTCTAAACCTATTTTTATAAACTCCTGCCGGAAAGGTATCTGAGGGGCTGCGGTTTACATATTTAATTCTTAACCGGTGGCTGATTTGTCCATCTTTACCTATTGTTGTATCCAACAAGTAGCTTCTTTCTAAATAGTAGTTTGCTTTATTTACTCCAAAGTTTGATTCTATGGGAAAAATGAGATCACTATACACACCCTCTATATCATCTGTTGCTCTAGGTAATATCCCAGCCCAGCTTTGTGAAGCAAGATAGGAAAAAAGTTGGGGTGATTCCAAATATACCATCAGGTGTTTTTCTTCCATGGATTTTCCAAGAGCACTAACAATCCCTGGCCAGTTTTGGTTTGGCAAGAAAAAAAGCTTATTAAACAGCTGATTTGCCAAACTTCCTAAAAAACTCTTTTTGGCTTGAGATCCTGGGAAGAAATTGGCTTCCGAGTAAGTGATTGATTTTGAGAAAAGATTTTCTGAGGTGATCTTTTCTTTATAATCTGGTAAATCAAGCTCCCCCACCACGGTTAATAGATTTTCAACCGCCGATATATCCAATGCTATCACGCCTTCTACCCTTTCCCCCGTTTCTCTGTTATAAAACCAGGCAATCTGTCTTGCAGAGGTGGGAAAATCCGGCTCCCAATTGGCATCCCTTAAAAACCAATCTTTTAATGACAGGTCTTCTTTTATCTCTTTTGGTGGTTCAACATGTATCTTTAGCTGACCGTCAATCGCATAGACATCCTGCACCTCAAACTTTTTGAGCTTACCTCTCTCAAAGGCAACTTTGGCAAACGAACCAATAAATCCTCCTGTTGCACGCAGTTCATTGTTGTTTTGCAAAATCACCAAGTAGTCTTTTTTACCCTCTAAGGCTATGAGTTGTGGCAGTATAAATGCAGCTGCCCTTGCTTTTCTTACTAGCTCTGAGTAGTTGTCTATCCTTGTTTTCAAACTTTCAACTCTATCTTGAAAAAAGGGCGGCAGGCTATTTTTATAATCCTTTGAGTCAATCAACGCCTCAACCATTGAAAACTGCTCATCTGCTGCAGCTAGCTCTAACTGGGCGTTTTCAAAAGATCCCTTAGGAGAATTAACCGACTCCCCTGTTACCTCTTTTAATCCCTGATAAAGGCTGGAGATACCATTCACTGTGTGTTTTGAAGCATCCACTGACAGTTTGGCCAAATCCAGAGTTTGGCTGGCTGTTGAAAATTCACTTTTGAAAAATCCGCCTTTTTCAATAGGTTCAAGTAATCTTATAAACAACTCTACTTGCTCAACCCCCTCTTTTGCCACATCTATATCTTTTATACTTTTGTCAAAACTACCCTTTTTTAGATTATCTGCTGCTTTTCCAAGCTGGACTCTGAATGTTAGTACACCCCAGCCAAGACTTGCTACCGGCCAGATAAGCGAATAAAAGATTAGACTAAAAATTATCAAAAACGCACTTGCCGACCTTAACCTTCTCTTAAACCTCCTCCTTTTTTCCCTGCCCTGGTCTAAACCTCCGCCTTTTTCTACCTCTACTTTTTGTTCCTGCTCATTCCCCCGCTCCTCTGCCTGCTTTTGGGGCAATATATTATACTTTTGCATGTATTTTTTCTCATCATCTTCCAAGGCCGGGATTTCTATTTCATTGTCTTTAAAATAACTGATTGTTTCCTTGAATCCCTCTAATAGATCTTGAGTTGGTTTCCATGATAGATGCTTAACGGTTTTTTCCAAATTTGGAGTTGGCCAAGGAGGCAGATCAGAGGGAGTAAAACCCTTGCTCTCATACCAAACCGGATCAAGTAATACCTGCTTTAGTTCAGTAACCTTAACGGGGCTTAAAAGCGCACCGTCAAAGATCTTCTGGGCTGTTGCTCCAACCAGCATACTTTTAATTACTAAATCTATGGCATCATTGACATATAATGCTCTAGCGGAAAACTCCAAGGCTGTTGACTCTTTTTGCAGACCACCTTTTAAAGCGGCCTGTATTAGCCTTGCAACAGGATCTGAAGTTCTAAAATGCATTCTTGGCCCATAGACAGCAGACAATCTGACAATTCTTGCATTTAAATTATGCTCTGCTGCAAATTTTGCAATTCTTTTCTCTGCCTGGACAAACCAGTTATCAGACTCGGATAGGCTTCTGTCATATAAATCTATTGAAGAAACAAAAACAAGCTTACAAGAAAACTGCCTAAAAATATCTAATATATTTGTAATATCCCAGTCTTTTTCTGCCACTATAAATAGATAATCAAGTCGGGGTAAATCAGGATTAAATCCTTCAGCTGATGAAATTACTAAATGAAAGTTTCTATTTTTTGAAGCCTTTTCTAAATTAGCTCTTTTGCCTGTTGATAAATTATCTACTCCCAGCACCTGAATATTTTTTTTCAGTAGTTCCTCAACCAAAAAAGAACCCAAAAAACCTGCCGCGCCCACGACTAAGGCAATAGGAGTGTTGCGCGAAAAGGTATTGCTATCTAGTTTAATACGCGAATCGTTAATTTCCCCCACGGGTAAATCGTACCAGAAAAGAAATCAAATTCAAGAGAGAGCAAAGATATCTTAATATGCCTTTCGGTAAATCATTCTATGGGTAAAGTGAGTCGAGGGCTTTATTTGCCAAAGCATCTGCTTGCTTGTTTTTTTCCCTTGGAATATGTATATATTTAATCCTTCCCAGAAGCTGTTCTAGTAACTTAATTTCTCGTATTAGGGGCTTTAAGCTCTCTGACTTTATTTTAAATCTTCCCGATAGCTGTTCTACCACTAGCTTTGAATCAGCGCTTATTAATATATCTAGGCTTTCGCCACTGAAAATCTTTTCTTTTACAAAAGATAGGGCAGACAGCACTCCTGAATACTCGGCAAAATTGTTAGTAGCAATTCCCAAGCTTTTTCCCTCCTGGTGAATTACTTGGTTTTTTTCATCTAATATCAAATAACCGTAGGAGGCCTGACCAGGATTACCTCGTGAGGCACCGTCTGTAAAGAGCCTAAGTTCCATGTGGGCAGTATACCTAAATCACAGCCTTTTTGTCCACAATCCAGGATCGTTTAGAAACCAATGCTAAAGCTATTATTTGCAGCGCAAGTACAAGGTATTCAGAAAGCCCGGTAATCCAGGAAGTAGCAATAAATGAGTAGAGAGGGATAAAAATAATGTTTATGCAAACATTAAAAACCAAACCAATTAGGTAAATAAATACCATTGCCTTATACTTTTTTATTACCACCAGAGTCCACATCAGTAAAGCTGACATAAAATAAGCCGGATAGCCCAAAGATAATATTTTTAAGGATTCAGCTGCTCCCAGAAAACCCGTTCCGCCCGTAATAGCAAATATAATAAAACTTCCCAATACAAAAGTGGCAAGTATTCCCAACACACCCAGTCCCAGCATACCTAAGCTTGCTTGTTTTAACTGCCCGAAAAAGGCGGTTTTGCCCATTTTAAAACTTTGAATCATCAACGGATAGTATCCATTCATAATAAAGGTGGGCAAAACTAAAGCTGATTGAAATATTGAATAAGAAAGATTATATATACCTACATCACCAATTGGCTTTAAAAAAGAAAGTAAAAATATATCCGCTCTAAAATAGAATACATTCAAAAGTAAGGTTAAAGCAATTGGCCATGCACCCTTAAAAACCCTTTTAATAAAATTTGGGTCAAAAACAGGAGATAGCTGGTGGATAAATTTACCAGCAAGTATTAAGGCAATAAAAGCTGTTATAATCCAGCCAAGCAAATAACCCGCCATTACAAATTGCAAAGGTAACCTGTTATAAACTACTAAGATAACTAAAATTAAAGTTACCAGTGATCCAAGAGAAGACGAAATAATAGACAGGTCATACCTTAGTTTAGATTGAAAGATGGCATTGGCGGTTATAAAAAAAGCCGGTTGAGCTAGTGCACCTGCTGCTCCGATTAAAACCAGCTGGTAAACCAATGGGTCATAATTGGGAAAGAAAAAAATACCAAAGATGGCAATAACTGCTAAAAATACTGCAACTAAAATTCTCAAGCCAAATAGCTTTCTCCAAACAAGCTGATAATTTTCCAGCAGTTGAGGCATTAGATAGGCATTAAAACCCAAATCAACTGCTATAGTAAAAAAACCAAGATAAGCAAGAACAAGGGTTAATACTCCTGTGCCAACTTCACCGTAAAATCTTGTAATAAAACTTAAAATAAGCAGAGTAGAGAAGGATGTAACCGCTTTACCAACTAGTTGCCAAAGCGTTTGCTGAGTGATTTTAACTAACTTATACACTCTGGTATTCTAACACGGCAAAAGAGATTCCCCATAACAAAAACATTAGACGATAGCCTTGCTGAAGAGTTAAAAAGTAATGGTCAAATAACCCCAAAAAAAGCAAAATTACCCAGGAGGCAATTAGAAAAGATTTAGGCTTGAAAAAGGGCCTAGTAAGTTTAAAGATAGGCAAAACAATTAAGCAAAACAGCCCAAGAAATCCAATCAAACCAGTCTCAGCAAGGGTCAATAAATAAATGTTGTGGGCAGGTTGTAAAAATCTACTTGGCCCAACCAGTAAACTATCAGCTGCCATAGGAATAAAATTGTTTAGCCCAACCCCCCAAAGCACACTCTTTTTAAAAAGCTCTAAGGAAATATTTGCCAGCTCCTCCCGGCGGAGCAGCGATAAATTGTCAAATGTAAAAATTGTTGTAAACCTTTCAATGAAAACAGGTAGGAAAAAAAGTGATGATAAACCCAGTAAAATTAGTCCTGCTTTTCTCAGCACTACAAGTCCCATAATTAGAAAACAAACTAAGGCCACCCTAGAAACAGTCAGAAAGATTACAAGACCAGACAGCATCATTGCCAAAGAAGCTAAGGTATAGACGCTTAATTTTTTTAGATAAAAACTATGTTTATTTGCCAACCCATTAACTAGCAACAATATAGGCAGTATCACCACCATAAAGCCTGCCAAAACATTTGGGTGGGGAAATGTTGCGTAGGGACGTAAAAATTCCTGCCCATAAAAATCAAATTTTGCAATTGCAGGAGTAGTAATATTAAACCCCCTTTCACCCAAAAACCACATCCCTAAATCTGCTTTGAAGTAAAACTGTCCCAGTGCCAAAAGCGATTGTAAAATCAGCGAAAAGCTAAGGGACCAAAATAGCAACCCGCTTATCTTTTGTATATTTTTGGATGCAATATAAACGCCAAAAAAACCAGCAATCAAATATTGCTCAAGCCTTGCCAACCCAGCTCCTAAGTTAACCTCTTTGTTCCAAATTATTTGAACCAAAGACATTACTTGAGCCAGAATAAAAAGCAAGAAGAGGTTTAAAGCCCATTTATTAATTTTTTTCCTTTGGAGAAGAAAAATAAATATTAATGCTATTACCAAAAGATCCCAAAAATAAATAGTAGGGGATAGATAATCTATATGCAGTGAGTGGATTTGACTAAACTCAGGCCAAAAGTGCTTACCCAGTTGTGTAGGAAGAAATAGTGTGATCAGAAAAAGTAGAATCTTTTCAAAACGCCTGAGCATTAATCGCTTTTGGCAGGTTTAATAACTAAGTGTCTTTCTGAGCCCTCACCTACACTCTCTGATTCTACACCTTGCATTTCTTGAATCTTTAAATGAACTGCTCTTCTTTGCCAAGAAGGCATCGGCTCAAGCTCCATCGGTTTCTGGGACTCCTTAACCTGGCTTGCCCATTCCTCAGCTCTTTTTGCCAAGTCTCCTTCTTTGTTTTTTCTCCATCCTTCTACATCAACAATGACCCTTTTAAATTCTTTTGATTTTTGCGTAGCAATCTGGCTAACTATCAGCTGAAGGGATTGCAAAGCTTCTCCTCTATAGCCAATAATCCTTCCTGCATCTTTTGTTTGAATAAACACATGAAAACCCTCTTCAGACTCTTCTAACTCATAACTTCCCTCCAGCAGAAGAAGTCCTAATATATTATCCAGTATTTCGCTTAATTGTTCTTGTGTCATTTTTTATTTTTCTTACTTTTTGCAAGCTGGACTTCTGGTACTCCTAGTCTTTTCATAATATCGCTCATTCCACCCCAACCAGACACCAAATATTGCTGCAATATTCCAAGTATTGTATACGTATTCCAATAAATTGCAAGTCCTATGGGAAAAGTAAAGGCGAAATAACCGATCATAATTGGCATTAAAAACACCATCTGTGACTGCATTTGAGCCATGCTTTCTTCTAAACCTTCCTTTTCTTTTGCTTCTTTTGGCGAGTCAGAAGGATAATGTTTAACAGGTTTTACCAACGTCATTTTTGACTGAATAAAAGTAAGCAAGGCTGTAACTGCAGGTACGGCCAGTAAATACCACCCGTAACTTGCAAATTCTGCTGGTTTAGCGCCTAAGTTTAAACCAAAAAAGTTCACATCAATATTTGCTGGAAATTTTAGTGTTGGAAGATAGAGTAAAGAATTTAGAAAATCGATGCTTCCTTCTTTGCCTGGTAACACATTAATAATTACCTGATAAAGGGCCAAAAATACCGGAACCTGAAGAAGGGCAGGTAAACATCCGGCTGCCGGATTTACTCCATGTTCCTTGTACAAAACCATCTGTGCCCTGGCCAACTCCTGTTTATCAGAATGTTTTTTCTTAAGCTCATCTAAATGAGGTTTCAAATCAGCCATTTTTTTGGCGGATTTTAACTGGGTAGTCATTAAAGGCCAGGCCAGCAACCTGATCAAAACAGTCAGTAAAATCAAGGAAAATCCCAAAGCCCCTGGTAGACCTATTGAGTTAAGGGCGTTAAGGACAAAAGCCAACACGTTTATGATTGGCCCCATAAATATTAAGTTAAATAAATCTCCTATATTCATCTGCAGCTTAATATTCTTTTTAGCCCCTTTATTACTCCATTCAACACACCATATTTTTCAATCATTTGTTTTGTATAAAGTGAGCAGGTCGGGGCATATTTGCACGCGCCGCCTGGAGCAAGTAAAGACAAAATACCCCTGTCAAAAGACAAAAAGATTCTATAAAAATCAATTAGCACCAGCGTTATCTTTTTCATTTATCAACCCTTCTTTTCCAAGTAAACCTTCTAACTCTTTTTTTAAACTATCAGATTTTACCTCAAACACCCTCCAGTTGGGAAGGGCTACAATATTTAGATTATTTTGTAGTTTGTGATTTGTATCACAAAACGCTTGGGACATCAACCTTTTTGCCCTGTTTCTATCATGGGCTTTTTTAAAATATTTAGTAGAAAGGGCAATGCCAATCCTTGGTAATCTATTCTCACCAGCTCTGTAAAATAATTTAAAGCTCTTACTGCTAGCAGATTTTCCTTCTGCCACCCATTTAAAATCTTTTTTGAGGTTTAATCTTTTTTGTTTAGGAAGCATTAAACAGTTAAACTCTTTCGTCCCACAGCTCTTCTGCGTTTTAGTACTTTAGCACCATCCTTGGTTTGCATCCGGGCTCTAAAACCATGTTTTCTGACTCTTTTAATTGCTTTGGGTTGATATGTCCTTTTTGGCATAAGATAAATATTAACAGAAAATTCTATCTTTGTATAGCAAGGTCCTGGTTTAAGAAATTGATCTAGTTTTTAATAGTTTCTCTACCTTGCTAAAAAAGGAGGTGTAGACTATTTTGTGGATAACTCTTGTGGACTTATCCACAATAAATTTACTATATGGATAATTTAAAGCTCTGGCATAGATTTCTGGAAACTATTAAGCCTCAAGTTAGCAGCGCCAATTTAAAGGCATGGTTTTTAAAAACCAGCTTAAAAGAGGTCACTGAAGATAAAGTGATCCTTTCCACCCCTAATGCCTTTATTAAAGAAACTTTAAATCAAAGGCATAAACCCTTAATTGAATCCACCTTTGAAGGAATGTTGAATAAAAAGGTTGTTGTAGAATTTGTGGTCAAAGAAAACTTAGCTAAGCCCGAAGTTACAGAAGAGGTTTTTTTTCAGCCCCCTGCCGCCCCAGCTTTTCAATTAAATCCTAAATATACTTTAGAAAACTTTGTGGTTGGACCATCAAACAATGTCGCTTTTGCTGCAGCCCAGGCAGTGGTACAAAACCCCGGCATCTCATATAACCCCCTGTTTCTTTATGGGGGAACAGGTGTCGGGAAAACACATTTAATGCTTGGGATAGGTCATGCTCTTTTAAAAAATAAGCCTCGTTTAAAGGTTATTTATTGTTCCTCAGAAAAATTTATGAATGACTACGTCTCTGCAATCCAGCAACACAAAATGGGGGAGCTAAGGAACAAATACCGTTCAATTGACCTTTTGCTGATCGATGATATTCAATTTTTTTCCGGCAGAGAAGGGACTCAGGAAGAATTTTTCCATACATTTAATGAGCTGCAGGGGAAAAACGCTCAAATGGTTTTAACATCAGACCGGACTCCCCACGAGATAGTTAAACTGGAAGATCGTCTAAAATCCAGGTTTGCCGGCGGGTTGATGCTGGATATCCAACCTCCGGATTTTGATACCAGAGTGGCGATTTTGCGCGCTAAATGCGCAGAGAAAGATGAAGAGTTACCCGAGGAAGTATTAAAGCAACTGGCTTCTTCTTTAGATGTTAATATCAGGGAGCTGGAGGGAAAATTGGTTCAAATCCTTCAGGCGCTACACGCTCAAAACCTGGCACCAACTATCCAAAATGTTAGTCCGTTTTTACAGGATTCAACTCAAAGAATTACCCGCTTCGACCAAAAAAGGGTTTTTACAACCATCTGCGAGTATTTTGATATCTCCCAAAAAGATCTGACTGGTCCAAAAAGACAAAAGGGGCTTGTGTTACCAAGGCATCTTACTATGTACCTTCTTTGCGAAGAACTAAATATAACTGTAGAAAGAGTGGGACAGATGCTGGGAGGCAGGGACCACACCACTATTATGCATGGCCGGGACAAAATTAAAACCCTGCTTTCTCGTGACAAGGAGATACAAAGGGTTATTGGCGAGATCAAGCAAAGGTTGATTTAAGACTTTTCCACCAGTTATCCACTTTTTCCACCAGTTATCCACAATTTCTCAACAAGCCGTTAACACGAAAAAAAGGTGAAAGGTGAACCTGAAAAAAGTTGTTATTAACATATCCACAGACTATATTAATAACACTACTGTATTAAAAAGTAAGGTATAATCTAATTTATAAGTTGAAAACTTATGGAAAAGAATTTGGTTCTGGCAGGATTATTTATACTTTTTTTAGCAGTAGCTTATTTATTAGGAAGACTTCATTCAAAAAAAGCCCAAGATATCCCTACAGATTTAATAGATTTATACAAGGGAGTTCAGGACTTGCCTGCTAGGGTTTTACAAACCATTCAAGGCTCTATAAACCCACAAAAAGGAAAAATGGCAGAGCTTTTGACATATGCTGAGCTAAGGTATGATTATGACAGGATAGTGCCCTTAGGGTGGCCAATTGATTTTATTGGTATTAAAAATAATGAGCGTATCGACTTTATTGAAGTGAAGTCTGGGATTAATTACATCTTGACTGATGAGGAAAAACATATTAAAAACCTCATTACACAAGGAAAGATTCATTTCCGGTTGATTAAGGTGACCGAAGAGGAGATCAACCGCTTTGTATCTGCCCGGAAGGAGTAATTTTAGTGAAGCTATCAGTATTACAACAAGACTTACTGCCTCCATTATCAGCAGTCTCAAGATCTGTAGGAGTCAAATCAACGCTGCCTGTTTTAGATAATATTTTCTTATCAGCTCAAGATAAGAAAATTAAAATTGCAGGGACAAATCTAGAAATTGGAGTAATAAAACAAATCCCTGCAGATATTTTAGAAGAAGGAGAAATAACTGTTCCAGCAAAAACAATCGTTGAGCTTATCTCGGGAATAGGTTCTTCTAAAGTTGAGCTTGAATCAAGGGGTGATGTTTTAGAAATAACTAGCGGTAAGTTTAAAGCTACGGTAAATGGCATTTCAGCTTCTGAGTTTCCTGCGATTCCCCTGCCAGGCAGTGAAGGGATAGTGTTTAAAAAAGACGTCTTAGTGTCTTGCTCGCAAATTCTTTTTTCAGCAGCGGTTGATGAAGGACGGCCTGTTTTAACGGGAATCTTAACTCATGCATCTAAAGATAAGCTTGACCTTGTGGCAACCGATGGGTTCAGGTTGGCGCACAGACAAGTGAGTCTGCCAGAAAATACCAAAGAGTTTAAAAGTTTAATTCCCAAAAAAACCTTTGAAGAGGTTTTAAGGGTGATTTCAGAAGAAGCTGCAGAGCAAATAAGTATTGCAACCTCTGTAAATCAAAACCAGATTATATTTTCTATTGGCCAGACAATAGTTTCCTCCCGTTTAATAGAAGGACAATTTCCTTCTTGGGAAAAAATTATTCCCACACAGCTGATAACCCGGGCAGTAGTTGATAAAGACCAGATTTTAAAAGCGGTAAAGCTGGCTTCAGTGTTTGCCAGAAGTGAGGCAAATATTATTGTGTTTAAGGTGTCAGAAGGTAAGCTTGTTTTAGAGTCTTCCGCAAAAGAGTTAGGTAGCCAGCAAAATGAGGTAGAAGGGCAAATCGAGGGAGAAGATTTACAAGTTGCTTTTAATGCCAAGTTTTTACAAGATGCAGTTGCTGCCTCGCCTACAAGTCAAGTAATGATTGAGCTATCAGGACAGCTGTCGGCGGCTTTGATAAAGCCCATTGGAGAGCAGGGATTGCAATATATAATTATGCCTGTAAGATTAAGTTGAACGCAGCAGATGGAGGATTAGACCCCGCGGTATTGGATAGTTTTAAAATGGTATATTTTTTCTTCGTTTAATGTTTTCTTGCCATCAAACTTGGTTTCCGGCTTGATAAATAAGGTATATTCGGTTCCTAGTAAATAAGGCTCCTCAGGTGTAATTTTTATTACTTTTCTGTCTGCAGAAGGCTCCAGCCGGTATTTTAGCTCTGGCTCTATTTTATGTTTAAACTCACCTGTATTTTCGACCGGCATATTAAAAGTAACCGTAATCACCTGGTTTTGGGTGATAAAAGGAGCCTCTTGTTGGGTAGGTTGAACTGAGACTACTCTTGGTTTTGAATCGTCAACTACTGCCTGTGATGATGTGTCTATGTTACCATCGCCATCGCCATCTTTATTATTAGAAAGGAAAAATCCAGCTAAAAAAAGAAGAATTAAAATAATAGTGCTCAGAAAAATTATTTTGCCCTTACTCATACGGTTGTTCTGTTATATATAAATTATACAGCCATCCCTGGTCTTTAATGCCGTTTTGTTCTAAAAACCGGTTAAACTCTTGCTCAGCCACGCTTTTATTGCTGCTGTTAAAGACTACCACAAACTGATTGTTAGAAATATTGTAAAGCAGGCTGAAGTTGACTCCTTGAAAGGGCAGTTTATCAGCAAGAACCCCCACCAAATAATCCTGTTCTCCTTGCTGTTTATTTTGCTCGGTGATTACCTGATAGCTTCTGTTTGGATCAGGTTCTCCGGCGAATACTTTTTGCTCCAGGTTAGGCTTGGGAGAAGGGGAAAATATTACAACAGGAGAGGGTGTGGGTTGCGAGGAGGGTTTTAGTATCAAATATACAGAAGCAACAATGATGACAGTAAGTATTGCTATAGCAAAAAAAATTAAACCCAGATTGTTTTTAATAAAGCTCATATTTTTATCTTATCCTTTTAATTGGGTAAGCATAGGCCCAATTTAACCCTCCTATACCATTTGCCGGTTTAATTTGCCTGCTAACAACCTCTACTCCTGTTGAGTAGTCGCAGTTTGCCGGGTCTCGGATACTAAAGGTTTTATCTTCTATATTTACCCCATTAACCACAAATATATGAGGGAAAGTCCTGTTGGATATATAACTGGGAAAAGTTTGGGAAGAACCAACAATTAAATAGCCTTCTGCCAAGTATTGCTTGGCTCTGGGTAAATCAAGATTTCCATTTGCAACCACCCTTGGGCCTACTTCAAACCCTTGATCCCTCATCCAGGCCCTGTCTTGGAGGATAGTTTCCATATAGCTACCTACAGCGCAGTTAATCCTGTTTTGTGACGAGAATGTTTGATACATCTGGTCTGGGGTTACAGCCTTTCCTAGGCTACTAAATACCATTGCAAGCGAGGTTGGTCCGCATCCAATCTGACCTATTCCGCAACCAGATTTATTATCCCATCTTGGATCACCCTGGCAATAATAGACAAACCCTTCAGGGTTAGTAAAACCTGCTGAGGAAGGAGGAGCTCCTTGCTGACAACTTAAAACACTGGACCAGACATCTTGTCCGTAGTTATATGGCCCATCGCATTTTAAAGGATTAGACCCCCCATAGTTTAAACACCCATAATAGCTTTCTGCCAGTGCATAGATGGCATTTTGGTTTCTGGTCCAGCTTGGATCCCATTTGGTACCGTCTCCAAATTTTAAATAACTCATCTTTTTTAAAATAAACCCAGCTCCTAAAATAATATTTTTCCTTACGTCACAATAATCTTCTTGCGTTAAGGTTTGATAATCCAATCCTAAAAAATCCGCACCATTTGTTACTGCCGGTGCATCATGGCCTCTTGTGCCTGCAGGTTGTATTTGCATTATTCCTAAGGCTCCTGTGGGACTGATAGCGCATTTGTAGCTTCTTGTTTGCTCATCAGTAAAATTAACTGAGGAAGGTGATTCTACTCGTATAAAACCTGCTAAAACAACCAGGGGTATCCCGGTAAGCCTAGATGCTTCCTCGATATAGCCCAAAAGCAGGGGACTTTTAAAAGATGCTTCCTTTGGATTTTGATCACTTCTGGTAAATTGACAGGTATTTATATTTCCTGAGGTTATATCAGACGGAGTGTTACTGGGTGTAGTAATTGGTCCGGAGAGCATGCCGATTAGTAAAATGATAAAAAGAATGATAAAAAAAATTATCAATGCCCGTCCTTTGAAAAAATTAAAACCACCTGTTGAAAAAAGCGAAAAACCATTTCTGTTAGGTATATTTGACCCAGGTCCCAAACTATAGTCTCTATGTTCTGATAAACCGGAGGTGTTTGGATAAACAAGTTTTTCTATTGAGGAAACAAATCCGGAAAGACTGATGTATTTACCCACTGATTTTCTGATAAATATTAAAGTTTTACTTAAAACTGTTTTTGTAAAGCTTGAAATAGGCAAGGGTATACTAAATGCTTCAGGTTCTGGGGTGGTGTTTTTGGTTTGACTGGGTGAGTCTAGCTTAGGTCTCCATTCTGCTTTTTTCTCTTTTTTCTGTTTTTCCTCCGCAGGTTCGTCTTGGGGCTGAGCAGACCTTTTTGTCTCAGAAGTGAGTAATATGCCGAGAATATTTTCTGCTAGGCTGATATCATCGGGATTGTTTCTGCTAACACCGGCAAATGTCTTATCAGCTCTGAGCTGCTCAAAGATTTCATTATATGGTTTTCCTCCGTAACTTTGTCTAAAGGGCCTTTTGATCTTTGCCTGTAATGCTGCAATTAAAAACGCTTTGTCCATTTTACAATTTATATAGGCGGTGGCCCTGTAATTATCAGCTCAGCAGGATTAGAAGTAACCAGTCTGTGTTCTTCAGGTGACGCAACCACCTGCATGGCAACATGGGTATTGCCGGCAAAAAACAATCCCTGGCCAATACCAGCAGACAATAGTAGTCTTTGTTCGCCTTCTGATAGGTGAAAGACTCTTGAGAGCAGATCCATTGAAGCAGGGGCTTGTTTTAGCAGTACTTGTATAGATGAGTTTGAGATAATCTCTTTACCCCTTTCACCGGCCAAGAAATCTTCAACATCTTGGGTGATGGTGGTAACACCTAGATAATACTTGCGCGCTCTCTTTGCAAGGTCTACAAGGAAGTTTGCTGAATCTTCAAACTGCATCATATACCAGGCCTCATCTACAATTAGAATCCTTTTTTTTAACCTAGTCCTAATTTTTGTCCAGATGAATTCCAGTATCAAATGCATTGCTAAAGGCCTTAGCTGATCTGCTAAATCTCTGACTGAAAAAACCGTAAAGGAGTTAGTAATTTGTAAATTAGAGTGAGAAGAAAAGATTCCTGCCAAAGATCCCTTAATAAATCTTTCCAGTCTTGCAGCCAGCGATAAGGCAGGTCTTTCTTCCATACCGGTTAAAACTTTATATAAATCCTCCATTAAAGGCGGCTGTCTGTTTTGGGTTTTAGGGTCATCTGTGATGCCTTTTAAAGCATAAGTTTGCTTTAGGGCTCTGTCCAAAATTGCTGATTCAATAGGATCAAGACTACCCATAACAAGTTTTAAAAAGGCTGTTAGGGAAAGAATTTTTCTTCCCAGCTCATTTTCGCCAGAAAATATACTTCTTTGTCTATTTTCTCCCGATACCTCACCAGCAAGGTCAAAAGGGTTGATTTTGATTGGCGAATTGGCTGAAAAGTTTAAATATTCTCCACCAACTGCTTGGCATAAAGGATAGTATTCTTGCTCAGGATCGATAATTAAGATTTCTGTGCCAAACATTAAGGAACGTAAGGCCTCTAGTTTTACAAAAAAGCTCTTGCCCGCGCCAGACTTGGCGAACACTACTGAATTCGCATTTTCCAGAGAAAACCTGTCAAAAAGAATTAAAGATTCGTTGTGCTGGTTTATTCCATACATAATGCCTTCATTTGCTGTTAGTTCAGACGATGCAAAAGGAAAAGTGGTCGCAACAGAGGTAGTGTCCATATTATGGGAAAGATTTAGTAAGTCTTGCCCAATAGGTAGGGTAGTTTTAAAACCATCTTCCATTTGTAAGGTTGTGGGGTTTGAGGAAATTGAAATAGAACCAAGGGTTGATTCAATAAGCTTTGAAGTGTTTCTTAACTCATCTTTACTACTGGCGGGTACAGTAACGTAAAGTCCAAATTGGAAAAATCTCTCCACACCTTTGACAAGTTGCTCCTGGAGAATTCTTGCATCCCCAAGCGCCACCTCAACAGCAGGATCAATTACATGCCCTCTTTCCAGATCGGTTTGAATGGTAGCCTCCATTTCTCCGATCTTTCTTTTTAAATCATCAAGTATACCTTTTGACTCAGAAGGGTAGATAAACATAGATATAAAAAGGGAATGCTCAAAAGAGATCAGGGGTTCTAGCCAGTTCGGTTCAACAAAACGGGGATAATTTGATGCAAAATATGTTCTATAAAAGCGGTTATTGATTCTTATGTCGTTAAAATCTACCTCAATTTCTGCAGGAGCTAGCACATCCTTTAAATCAAAATTTGGTGCGGCAGCGTTTTTTTGTGCAGCTCCTTTTTTAAATATATTTGCAAAATTCATAATCAACCTCTCAATTGTCTGTCAGCTCTTCAACTACAAAGGGCACCCGTTTGCTGGGGCTGGTGTAGGTATCTCTGATTGGTTGAGTAATAACTGACACCGTTTGTTCAACTTGTGAAGGTACAGGTGGCTGAGCAGGTTGGGGGTTTTTGAGCTGTACCTGGTCTACCTGAATTTGGGATTGGGTTGGTTTTGTTAGAGTTAGCTGATTTGGTGAATAGTTATAGATGTTATAAAACAGTAAAACCAGCTCCCTGGTGCTTAGTTGGTTTGACCTCAGACTAATCCTGCTAAGTTGTCTTATAATCTGATCTTTTCTGGGGAGAAGCAGTGTTTTGGCTTTTGTAAACATATCCTCAGTTGACAACCCTATCCCCAACTCTATGCTGTAGGCTGGTATTACCAAATAAAATTTTTTATCCAGGACATCATTTTCTTTTACTATTTTTTGTATAAAAGTTTTATACCGGCCTATCATACTAGACAGTAACGGATTAGTTTGCATTTTCTGTGCCTGTTCTAATTTTTGGGTATAAGAGGAAAGATTTAATCTTTCAGAATGAATAAGAATTTGTATACTAAAAGACAGCGAGTTTAGCATCTGGGCAAAAGAGGAAATAATTGCAATCTGCTCTCTTTCTGAGAGTAATCCAAAATTAACTGCGCCTACTTGCAGTACCAGCGCCGAGCCTCCGTCTTTTAGCAGCACTAAATCATCTTTAATATCTCTTATTGGTAAGTGTTGCTGTGTTGTATTCATATTAACTGTTAATTACACCTCTTTTTGCTGCTATCATAAGCGGTGGAAGTATTTCTCCAGCAAGCTCCATTTGTAAGGCGTCAAAGAAAAGGTTTTCTTTTTCCAGCTCAACTGTATAAGTTCCATTTGGTAGGGGAGTAGCGCTGGAAAACTGCCCCAGTTTATTTGTTTTTAAGGCTCTTACCGGCAAGCCCTCTTTATCGTAGACAACCACCACCACTCCCTCTAGGTAGTTGTTTTCCGCATCTTTAACAATTCCATTAATAACATTTGCTGAACTTGTCAGAGTGAGTGGAGTTTGTTTTGGTTTTGATGGAGCGACAATCCTTACTGGAGTTGTCCCAACCAGAATATTTTTCATATTGTGCTGTTCTTGATGTTCCAACTGGGATAACTGGTTCTTTATTGCCGATGCTTTTTCTAACAGTTTATTAAGGTTTTCGAGGATGGTTTTGATTTCTTGTGAATAGTCAACCGGAATTGGGCTAGGTTTGCTGGCTGCTACTTTAATTTGGGTAAGTTTCCTTTCATTTTCTACAATCTGATTTTGCAGATCCTGTGCTTGTTTGGCCAGTTCAACTGTTTTTTGTAACTCTTCTGAAGAAGGTAAAACATCTTGTTGTGGTTTTGCAGGTTTTTCTTCCTGGTTAATACTTGGTTGAGCAAGCGGTACCTGAGTGGTTGTCTGACTGACAGCAGCAGTAGAGGTGACCTGCAAAAACATAGACAGTCTGCTATTAAAAAGAGGCTCGTTTTTATAATCTTTTCCGCTTTTCTTCCAACCTCTTTTAGTTGGAGAATAAACTGCTTTCATAAAAGCAATCATCCAGTGGTCCAAAGACCTATAACCAACAGGTAAAAAAGCAAATGCAACTCCAAGTAGAGAACTGGAAATAATAACCGGCCAGGCAATTATGGGTATACTTGCTCCTAAAAAAATAAATGTTAAATAAGCTATTCCCACCCCAGTAGCAAGGTAGATAAATTGCTTTAAAGTCATATCCCCAATCAACTTAAATTGAAAGGAGGTAATATTTTGTGGTATTGGATGCGGTTCCATCGGCAGGTTTATCCTTTAGATCCTATAACGTGAAAATTTTAGTGTCTAGATATACAAAGTAGGTCATTTAAGGGCAAATTAAACCATTTTAGTAACAAATTAGATAGTTTAGTATATACATTTCGCCTTAAACTCCTTCTTGAAAAAAACTACAGCTTTGGTTAAATTTACTCACCTGACTAAAGCTATGGAGAGATTTGCGTATCTATTTCTTCCTCATACGGATGATGCCGCAATCAAAAGGATTGGCAGAACCTTATTAACTGCTTCCGGTTCAAGAGAAAATATTGAAATAATAAATCCTCAAGCTGTTACCGATTGGGACAGTAGAAGGGTTGACAGGGAAGCCATCAAAGGTGCGGATATTGCCTTAGGAGATATTTCGTTTGCCGATAGTAATGTTTGGGTGAGTATGGGGATGATGCTTGATAGGGGTTGTCCTGTTATCGCCTCAAGGCTTGCGGGTAGTGATACTGATTTACCATTTACCAGAGCAGATTACCCTTATTATCACGAGGTAGCTTATAGGGATAGGGGGGATTTATTAATAAACTTAACCCGGGCGTTTCGCTGGCTTGATCACTTACCTGATTTAAAAGGTGCTGATACCACTCAGTTACCAAGGTTTATACACAATGATGGGTTGGCAATTAGCTTGAGAGAGCAGAGTGTTCATGTAAGAGGAAGCCATGTTCGTTTGACACCTACAGAATATAGATTATTAGTTGTTTTAGCAACTAATTTAGGAGAGCCGGTAAGTAAAAAAGATTTATTGGCTAAAGTATGGGGTGATACTTACTCACATGAAGGCTACCAAAATGAACATATTTTACCAGTGACGGCGCATAGGGTTCGTGTAGCCTTGGGAGATACAACCTCCCCATATCATTATATAGTAACTTCTCCAGGTTTTGGTTATGTAATGCCCAATCTGAATGAACATCCTACAGAAACAATTCGAAATACTTTTACATACCGCAATTGACAAATGAAAGTTTAAGTTATAAATTAAAGCTCCGAAAGCCGGACTGCCTGGATTCTGGATAAAGCTCTTCGGGCAAAGAGGATATATGTCAACAAAAGAAGCATTAGCAGGAAAAGCTATCACCCCCCTTGATATTGGTCGGAATAGGCTACCTAGAGCCCCTTTAAGGACATATCAAGAGCTCTCCTTAAATGTGTTAAATATTCCTATTGTCGGTTTTAATGCCGCACATGAAGTTGGCGCACTGGCAAAACAACTTGAGATAGTTGGCCAAGAAAATGCCGTAATTGGGCATAGGGAAAATATTGAGTCTTGGATCAAGGAGTATGTCAGATGTGAGGCAGTGATACCAATTAATTACAGAATCAATGAAAAGGGGCATATAGTTGATAAATCAGGCAGAAGGGTTTTGGAACAAATTGATCCTAATGAGCGCGAAGGGGCAGTCTGTGATGTGTGGGAGGAAAATGAGAGGTTTTTGGACAAAGCGCCTGTTGGCTCTGTTTCAATGCTGTGGAGTCCAGAGGGGTGTTCAAACATCAAAGATCCGCAAGACAAAGAGATCGACTACCCGGATTCTTACTTTTACTTTTTCAAAAAAGATGCCACAGGTTTAAAATCTGTGGTTGTCAGGACTAATTTATCAGTTATTGAGTGCCAGAAACTTTTCTATAAACTAAGAAATAAATATAAGCCGTACGAGCCAATTCCGTTTTTAGGCGTTGATAAAAAGACTGTTACCAGCAACTTAGTTAGAAACGGTCTGTATTTGGAAGCAACTGAAGACCAATCTTATGGGTTTGGGGAGCTTGTTGATGAAATTGTTGCTATGAAAAAAGATCCGTTTGAAGGGGAAAACAGCACAAACGCTCAAGTTTGTGCAGCTTTGGAAAAGGAAGATCAAGAAGAGCAAAATGCTCTTCTTCATCAATATATAAGTGATTTAACTAATTTCTTTGCCAAATTCCCCGATGCTTTGCAAACTATTGTTGGCCAAAAATGGCTGGAAAAACAGATGAAGGAAGCTTTGATAAAAATAATTCTTTATTCAAAAGGGGAAAGCTTTGGATCAGCAGATGGGCGTTTAACAAACCTGGACAGGGATAAAGCTTTAGGATATATGCAAACATTTAGGGGTTGTTTTGGAGTTGGCAAAGGTGTGGGAATTACCTCAGTAACCACCATTGGAGGATTAAGAATGGGGATGACAGGAAATTCAGAAGGATGGGAAACAGGTAGGTGTGTGGGTTGCGGACAGCTAACTTATGTTTTGTGTAACTTTTGTAAGGCATGCGGGGAAGCGCAACCTGCCTAAAAAATTTGCTTAGTAACTCTTCAAAAGAGTAAAATATAACTCATATGGCAGAAGCAGCAGAAAGAGGAGGCCCGCCTCCTCAGCCTGAACCTAAACAGGCAGAACCTTTAATGTCCTCAGAAGTCTTTAGCCGCCAAAAACCTGTTAAAGAAGATATTGAATTTGAAGAAGCGACGGTAAATGGCATACCCGGGTATAGAACCCCCGATGGTAAATTTTATCCCAAAGCAGGCGGGGGGGCAGGTGATGATGAGGAAAGAAGAAGGAAATATGAGGAGCTTAAAAGAGAAAGAGAAGAAATGGCAGCGTTAGACCGGGCTAAACCTGAACAAGAAACAGAATGGTGGGAGAAGTACCGGCGGGTCATGGGGCTTACAGAGAAGCAGCGTCTTACCAGAGAGGGGGCAGCGAAGAGTTTGCAAGCTATTTATGACGCTTATGCTGCCAGAGGTATAGACCCGGAAGCTATAGAGAGAGATTCTGCGGTTCAGCAGTTAAGGCTGCAACTTTTGGGTTTATCCCCCGAAGAGATAGCCCAGGTTTTAGAAAGAAGAAGCCACTTAGGTACATACAGCAAGGTAGATGATTTAAAAGCAGCAGACGAGAAGGATCTTGATCCTGATTATACGAGGGTGCGTATTTATGTTGAGCAAGTGGTCCGGGTAATGGAAAGGGATACTGCTTCTCCTCAGGGCGCCGATGCTGTCAAAGAGTTATATGGAATAATGAATTCACTTTTTGCTGAAAATGAGCACTTCCGCGCTGAAATGACTACCGTGATAGAAGGTAGGTTGAATCTGCATATTATCAATTTCATTGCCAAGTTTATAAGCGGAGCCGAATATACAAAAAATATCACCAATTTTTATCAAAGACACTTGTTGTCAATACTGGAACTAGCAGGGGTTGAAAAAGCTGCCGGTATATTAGAACAAGCCGATCTGGGGTCTGAAGACCGGGAAGACGGAGCTTATTATAGAAAGCCTAAAGACAGAAAATATCCATCTGACGCAGAATTTTACTCGCCCCTTTTAAAAGAGGATCTTGATGTAGATAAAGATTTAAAAAGCGGGGATGATAAGGCAGAAAGAGGCTGGGTCATCAGGCATAAATTTAAACTGATTGATGAAGCCCGGAAAGTTGAGGATGGTTTAGGTCTGGCTAATTTTAAATCAGATAGCGAATTTAGAAAGAAGGATTATGATGAATTATTGAAAATAGCTATTAATCATCTGGAACAAAATGACAAATACGAAAGACAAAAAACAGGGGAGGATATAGTTAAGGAAGTAATCGAAAAATACGGGGGCAGGTTAAAAGATTCTGCGGGAGCCGCACTGCCATTTTCTCCTGAGCAACAAGAACGCTTTGCCAAACTGGTTGATGATATTGCCAGGGCGTTTCACTTAGCAGAATCGTTTCATCATGCCTTTGGTGTTTCTGTGGAATATGATGGAATTAGGTGGGTTGATGACCCTGATGTATGGAAAAAGGCACCGCTTCCTGAAAGATACACGCAGAAACCCCCTCCTGCTATAGAAATAACTGGAAAGAAGCAGGATTATAAACCAACGAGGGAGGAAGAGAGAGGTGTGGATTGGTATCAGGAGGTTGAAAACTTCAATAATAATTTAGCCGGAATGGCTGATGATCCGGCCTTTCGCGCCAGAAATGTCAGGGGGGGACCAGTAGTGCTTAATCCTATTTTGGAGTGGGACGATCCGGTTACCAGGCCTAAATATCGCAAGGGATTTAAAGATTATCCTGATGGTGAGTTGGGTACAGGAGTAAAGGTAAGGATTAACTTAAGGATTGCGGCAAAGATGGTTAATGAGATGGCTGGTGACCCAGATAAATATGGTGAATATGGAAAGATGGTTAAAAGAGTATTAGAAGATGTACAAAGCAATCAGGCTTATCGTGTATCAGAAACCTGGGGTAATGAGCTTAGCCATGTTTATATCCAGCTATTTCCTTATTTAAGTCCCGAGGCTTCAATCAGCGGCAGGAGGGCAAGAGAGCTGGGCAAAGTGCATAATAAGCCAATGGATTTAGCTAAAACAGGTGAGGCCAATCCAGGTAAATATGCGCACAGGATGAGACCGCTGACATATTTTAAGACTTTAGCCATCACCACGGGCTTGGGTTATGTTTCTGCATCTGAAACAGTCAGAAATTGGTCAAGTAGTTTTGTCAAGATTAAGGCCATGTCCAAAAAATGGGCAGGGGCGGATGAGCTGTTACCGCTTTTTACTAAAACAGGGCCCAGATGGCTAAATAGTGCAAGCACATATGAGGATGCAGAAAATATCGGTAAAAATTTTAGTGAAACCGGAGAAAAAGCAAGGCAGTTTATGGCTGAGCCAAACTGGGGTGAAGGGGAGATGAAAAATTTTATGGATAATTTAGCAGAAGCAGTAATGAAAATAAGAGTTTATGATTATCATAAAGATAAAGAGGGGATAGGTTTTGACTATCCGCCTGATGACCAGGATATCAAAAAAATGCTTAACAAACTCCGCAAAAATGGGATGTCGGAGGGTAAGTATAACGAGTTAGAAAGGAATATTATAGGGGTACCAATTTGGTGGGCTGAGTTCAAAATTTTCTTGAATAAGTTAAAACCCCACGAAGGCTTATGGGATATCCTTAAAAATATTTTTAAGGGTATTTTTGCAAAATAACTCCTGATTTATTTATGGCTTAGATGATTCCTTCTTCTCAGCTGCTCTCCCCGGGATATTGCCCATTGTAATATACCAAGGAGCCTTACCTCTCAATGCCTCTTCTGTTGTGGCTCCATACCTTGCTCTCCAGAGTTGTTCCCTAAAGGTCTGCCGCTCTTGTTGGATTGGAGCTATTGTCTTGTTGACTCCCCCTCTGGCAACCCCAAATCCAGCTGTAAACCCGGCTATAGTTGTTTGGAATCCTGCAAACCCCTTTACTCCCAGGGATTCTTTGACCAGATCTGGGATAGCTGGAGTAAGTAATAAGACTCCATATGCTAGCACAATACGCAAAAAGGAAGTATTTAAACCTCCCAGCAAAGGTACAGTGCCGGTGGAAAAATCTATCGGACCATTTATTGTTTGAATTACCCCTGTGTTAATACCCAAAATATAAGAGGCAAAAATTAAAGCAGCCAATACGGCAGGAAAAGCCAGTAAATTGGCAACCATGGTCTTAAACCAAGTGCTGCTGGCCCCCTGCCTTCCGGGAATACTGGCAAAAAGAAAATAAAAAGGGGACAAAATAGTAAAGATCATGATTGTTATATAAGAGGTAATTAAGGCAAAAAGCAACCTGAATAAAGCAATCAGTAAAGCGATAATTAAAACAACATACAAAATCAACCCTGTTAAAGTACCTGTGAGCCCCGGTACATTATAAAGGAGTTTTGCTAAACCACCTCCTGCAAGACAGCTTCCGCCTTTGGCTAAAAGATCTCCGATTGGTATTTTGAATCCTATACCAAAAGGTTTTATATCCATATCCCACTTGGGGGCAAGTTGAATTCCTACTAAACACCCTCCCAGACCCGAAGCATTTTCGATTATCTCACCTATCCCTCCCTTGTCGCTTTGAAGAGAGCTCAGGGTTTGTATGGTTGTGTCTATAACCTCAGATGGCCATTTTATTTGCATAAACTCATTAAAGATTTCAAAAAGACTGCCATTTTTGAGCATATTTTCACTTGAGCCTGGTTTGAGTATTGACCCTTCAACTAAGTTTGCTGAGATACGGGTAGTTAAAAAAGTTGCATCAAGAAGAAGAGAAGATATGAAGTAGCTAAATGTAATTAGTATCAATCCAACAACTAAAGAGGGTAAGGCTGCCTGAGCAGATATAACAGTTTGTGGGTTAATTTTTTGCCTGAACATAATCATAAAGCCAATTACAATAAATACAAAAATCATAACTATATAGGCCAAATTTCTCGCAACTGACCAAATTTGTTTAACTGGAGTGAGTATTGCATCGCCGCTTCCGGATACCTGTGCTTTTGCCTCGGGGATTATAGAAAGCTCTTTTCCCAGCTCTGCCAAGTATACGCTTGTCTGTGTAGGCGGAGTTGAATAAAGGGCGGTTAAAAAACTGGCAATTGCACCCACGGTTCCTCTGGATGTGGAAGATGGTTGTAACCCGTATAGATTATAGGAGGGAATTACTTCTAAACATGGCTGACCGATAATAGAAGCTCCTTCTGCAAAGCAGCTTAAGGTATGAATTAAGTTGATAACTGTTAGATTGGCATATTGCGGAGATAGAGGATGAATATAGGCGGTTTGCGCGGTAGCCGCGCTTGTTGTTGCCTCCACTGAGTTTGTTTGGGCAAAAGCAGATGGCGTGAATAATGCTATAAGTATCAGACTAATTAGAACCTTAATACTATTTTGAAATAGGGCAGACATATATTAAGGGTAAAACAATTCAACTGCTTTTTGCAACAGGCTTAAGGGTTTAAAAGCACTTTAGGGTCAAATACTTTTAATGCACTAATCCCAGTCAGGGAAGCAATTGTAAGCAAAACCAACCAGGCTATTATTACAAATAATACACCCAAAAGAGCCCAGGTTATAGTTTGGTGGGCAGCTTGCACTGCTTTCTGTTCACCCCCTGAGGTAATATATTTTAATCCTCCCCACACCAGCATGACAAATAATGCAATAAATGTTAAAGCAACGGAAAAAGAGACAATTCTTCCAAAAATAAGCTCAAGTTGGTTTAAACCAGCAGGTGGTTCCATATAACAATACTATGGCCGGGGCGCAATTGGTGCAGGATTCTGAGGGGTTGGGATAATAATTTCAAACAGATTTATGCCTGTAAATTGAGCTGCCAAAGAAGCAATAGCAAAGGCAACCGCCAGCACTGCCAGTCCAATTAAGGCATTGAGGATTTTACCCCTTGCCTTACCAACTGCATCTTTGTCTCCGCCTGATGTTATCCACTCAAATGCCCCCCAAATAAGCATTACCAAAACAGCTAATGCAGCTACGCCAAATATCAAAAATAATACATTTCTTATAAAGACTCCTAAGTCGGAATATCCTACCGGAGGAGGATTAATTTCTATACGGGTAGGGGTCCGTTGCGCCAAGATGATTGTAGGAAAGGAAAGGTAAGATAAAAGTGTGGTTACAAAAGAAGCTATTCTTCTCATACTTAATCATAGTATGCATGCAGTGAAATATTGTTGTCAAGTACCATAACTTAAATAAAGAAGGAAAATCCGGTAAATGCACTGATTACAGCTATAATGGCAAAGGTTACCGACAGCAAAATTATGCCGATCACAGCAAAAGTTATTCTTTTTTGAGCCGAGGCTATTTTTTCTTTTTCTCCTCCGGAAACCATCCACTCAAATGCCCCCCATACCAGCATAAAAATAAATACCACCCCTGCAACCGAATAAATAAGGGCAATCAAGTTACTCAAAAACAGACTAATTCCACCTGCTCCGTCTCCGCCTCTTTGTATAAACGGCTCTAGCGCCGCAGGAGCTTTTATTTGTCCCAGCTCTTTTTGTATATCTTGTGCAATGAGTGTCATATTCTCAAATACCAATAATTTGCAAACCATTAATACCAAATAGCTTGGATAGCAAAAACTGGAATATCAAAAAAGCAGCCATTAGTACTACAAAACCAACAGTAGCATAAAGGGCCATTTTTTGAGCCGAGGCTAAATCTTCTTTATTTCCTGCTGATGTCAGATATTTAAATCCAGCCAGTACAAAATATAAAACAACAAGGGCAGCTGCAATAGAAAAAGCCGGATTTACCAGACCGGAGATGGCTTCTCCAAGGCTTTTGATATTACCAAAACCAAACTTATCTTCAATATTTACCATGGTAAACTTGTTTTAAGATCAAATATACCAGAAACGTAGCGGGTAATAGAATAAGCCAGAAGCGTGACAATTAGTCCTACCAAAGCCCACCTGATTCTTTCCCGGGCTTTGCCCAGCTCTTCTTTATTGCCACTTGATAATATCAGCTGAAACCCACCCCAGACAACCCAAATAAATGCCAGAAATACTGTAATAGAAACAGCAACGCTAAATAGCTGCGTTAAAAATCCTCCTAAATTTGAAAATTCAGGTTTTAGTCCGGCTGGAGGGTTTATTATTTCTCCTCCGGGAAGGGTTAAAGCAAGCCTTTTCATATTATTTAAATCCAGGTAATCCCAAAATATTTAGTCCAATGATTTGCATAAATAGGACTGAGAAAATCACAAACAATAATCCAATAATAGCACTTGTAAATATTTCCTGCCCTTCTTTTAGCTCTTGGGGGTTTCCCTGGGAGGTAATCATTCTAAAAGCCCCCAAAAGCATTAGCAAAAAAGCAATCCCGCCACCTATTCCAGAGGTAAGTTTGAGAATATCTTGGACAAGTAGGCCAGGATTAGTGTGAACGCATCCTATTGCCGTTTGTATTCCTTTGTCATTGTCACAGAGCTTACCTGCTCCAGAAGTCTTTGGTCCCCCTGCTAAGGCAGGCAGTGAATTTGGATCTGCTGTTTGTATTGTCGATACGGACTTTGCAGTACAAGCATTAGCAGTTTGATCTGAGGTTTTGACAAAGGTACCAACAGCACAGACTCTAGCAGGGAGACCAGTCAGACCAGTGTCTAAAAAGGGGTTTCCCGATGTAGCTGCGACTACTAAATAATATCTTTTCGATTGGTCAACTGGTAAGGAGTCAAAAACACTTTGGTAACGGTTTAAATTCTTTGGTGATGTTTCAACTCTTCCTGAAAAGAAAAAATCGTCTTTTGGATGGGTTGGTATTTCGTATTGTATATCGCTATTAAGTACTGTAGGTGCAATGCCGCTTCTGCTTGTAAAAAGCCCGGCAACCCCTATTGCCGATCCTATTGTAGGGGGCTTACTAGAAATTAAGAAGTAGTAATAGTCAAGATTTGGTGTAGTGGTAGATATATTCACATCAAACCTAGTGTTTTCTACCATGCAAGAGTTTAATCCAGTAATGTCACAGGTGGGTAAAGTGGCCCGGGTTATATTAAAATTATTATTTGAAGTATCACATTTTCGTGCCCAGGATTGGTTAGTATTGCTGCGGGGAAAATAATCTATCTCTACAAAAGCAGTACCTTCTTTATCAAAAAAGTTAGCCTTATTGTTAAATGGTAGCTCGACAATTGTAGGTCCGGTTGGGTTTTTGGCAGGCGCTGTTACCTCTGATTCCCACACAAAACCAACAGTCAATATTGGATCATCATCTGTACGGTATGGTCCTTGGTAGGGGTAATGATTATGTATCCTAGCTTTAAATTTTGTAAATGAACTACTATATTCCGCAGACGGGATTGATACAGTTACTATATAAGGTTCACCCACCGAGACAGTATTGCTAGGTCTTGCAGCACTTTTTATATCTACCCCCCAAGAAGTTAAGGAACATGCTTTAGCTTCAACAACTTGAGGATATCTCATAGAGAAAAGAAACAGTAAGATTATTAGGAAAAAAGATAATAATTTAGGCATTAAATCAAAGCTTAGCACAAAATGAAGAGAGGGTGTAGTTTTGTTTACAAAAACTGGTAAAATATAGCCACTTTAGTTTCCCAATGAAAAAGGTCACTGCCATTTTTATCTCTATTTTTATATTTTTAATCCTTGTTTTTTCAGTTAAAGCAGATGAGATAGAAGAGCTGCAAAGACAAATAGATGAGTTAAATAAGTCTCGGGAGTTATCAGTTAAAGCCACCAAGCCTTTAGAGGGCCAGCTTAGCTCCCTGGAAAGACAGCTAGCTCAAATCCAGGCCAGTTTAGACCATCTGTCTTCAACTATTACTCAAAAGCAAAAGGAGCTGGAGGTCAGAGAAGATAAACTGGCTCTGCAGCATGCCCTGCTTGAGGAAAGAGTAAAAAACTACTATATCAGATCGTTTTTAACCGCGCCCTTGCTGGTTTTACTTTCTGCTTCCAATCCGGGGGATTTATTTAGAGAGTTATCTTATAGGCAGGCTGCAACCAGGGAAGATAAAGGAATTATTAAAAATGTTACTGGTGAAATACTGGATTTACTAGAACAAAAGGAAAAACTGGAAAAAGACAAAATAGCTTTTGCCGCACTTCAAGCCCAAGTTGATAAAAATGCCGGATTCATTGGAGGAGAGATTAAAAAAGCCAAGGCTTATCAGTCTGAGCTAACCAGTAAAATTGCCCAATTGTCTGCAAGACAGCAACAAATTATTGCTTCCCGTCAAGCCAGTTTAAATTTACCCACCAGCTTAGGAGCAGGGCCGCTTTTTTGTACAGATGATAGGAAACTAGACCCGCCTTTTAGGCCGGCATTCGCTTTTTTTACTTACGGCATTCCCCACAGAGTTGGTTTAAATCAATATGGAGCATATGGGCGGGCACAGGCAGGACAGTCTCATGAGGATATTTTAAGAGTCTATTTTGACAATTTTAGTTTCGAGACCAGAGGAAATATCAATATTAAAGTACAAGGTTATGGAGAAATACCGCTGGAAACTTATATGTTGGGAATTTATGAAATGCCGGAAAGCTGGCCTTTGGAGGCATTAAAAGCCCAGGTAATTGCTGCCCGTTCTTATGCTTTAGCTTATACCAACAATGGAGCAGGTGAGATCTGTACTACCCAATCCTGCCAGGTTTACAAGCAGCCGCCAAAATCAGGGGCATGGAAAACAGCTGTTGAGCAAACTGCAGGTAAAGTAATGGTTTCCGGGGGGCAGGCAGTTAAGGCCTGGTATTCTTCAACAGATGGGGGGTTTACCTTCTCCTCAGCTGATGTTTGGGGAAGCGGGACATCATTTACCAAGCGAACAAAAGATGTTACCGGAGACATTGGAAGTTTTGCGGACTTAGCCTCAAAGTCATATGATAAAGATTCGCCCTGTTTTTATGCGGCGCAGGGATTCAGGTCTGAGTATGCAAAATCAGCGTGGTTGAAATCAGAAGAGGTGGCAGATATTGTTAACGTAATTTTATTAACAAAGCAAGATGGGGGAGTATCTTCTCATCTGTATCAACCAGACAAACCCAACCCGGAAGGACAGGAAACATGGGATGCTATTCGGGTAAAACAGGAGTTGAAAAACAAAGGAGGAACACCATTTAGCTCAGTTTCTGATATTTCCATAAGTCCTGATTTTACCAACGGTCTTACTGCTAATATTACTATTTCTGGAGATGCCGGATCCAAATCTTTTGGCGGTAATGAGTTTAAAAACTTCTTTAATTTAAGGGCTCCTGCTAATCTTCAAATAGTTGGTCCCTTGTTTAACGCAGAAAAGAAGTAGTGATATACTAAACTCAAGAACATGCACTTGTTTTCTTATCTTGAAAATCCTCATAACATCTCTTTTGAAGGACAAGATAATGATGAGAAGATATTACTGGTTTTAAGAGCTCACCCTATCACAAACTTGGGCTGGATCTTTTTTGCAATCTTAGTTTTCTCCGTTCCCTTCTTAGTCCCGCAATTGATTGTTTTGACTGGGATTACATTACCAAATATAGCAGAAGAGATTTTGCTGGGCTTTTTGATCATTAACTATTTGCTGGTGTTGGTGATTGTATTTGAAGGGTTTTTGTACTGGTATTTTAATGTCAGTATCTTAACAAATAAAAGAATTATCGATATTGACTTTGAGTCTTTGCTTTATAAAAAAGTAGATCTTGCTCCCCTTTCAAATGTAGAAGAAGCAAACTCTCATGTTAAAGGAATAATCGGAACGGTATTTAACTTTGGTGATGTTTTAATTCAAACTGCAGGGGCATCTGTAGGGATTGATTTAAAAAATGTTCCCGACCCCCACAAAGTTGCAGATAGGGTTATGGATGAGGCTCATCTTTCCAAAAAAGGAGGTCACCATGCCCCCTGATCAAACTAACTTAGTATTTGATTTCTCCTTTCTTGTCCCTTATTTTAGGTACGTTGTTTTGCTTTTACTTGTTTTTTATGCAATTTTTGCCTTAATTATTGTCAGACAAGTTGATTTAATGGGAAAAACTTTAATTACACCTATCTCGCCGGTTGTTACCGCAGCTGCTATAATTCATGCAGGGTTTGCCATAGGCTTGCTAATTTTAGTTTTTGGAGTATTATGACCTAAAGGTTATGAGATATAAAGCCGCCCAGGTTATTGGGCCAAATACGGATCAAACAGCTGCTCAAGCAATCTCCTCTATTAGGAATGAAAACAATGTATTTGCTGCTGTAATTCATCTATCCTGCGATGATGCATTTACTAAAGGCAGACAAGTACTGGCAGAAATTGCAGATTATTTTTTTGAAGAAGAGGGTTCTATACCAGATAAACTAAACAGCACCTTTCTTAAAGCAGAGCAACTTTTGACCCAACCATCAAATGAAGGGCTAGAAGATAGCGCTACTCCGGTAAGCTACGACTTAGTACTAGCTGTTGTTTCTGGTAAGACCTTGTATTTAATTTATGAAGGTCAGGTTGTAGCTTTCCTAAAGAGGGACGGAAAAGTATCCTCTCTTCTTTCAATTGGTTCTCCTAAACAAATTATTTCCGGGTTTTTGCAGGATGATGACAGGATACTTTTGGCAACAGCAGATCTTTCTCAATATTTAGAATCAGAACTGAACAAAACTTTAGATTTGCCTTTAGCAGAGTGGGAGGATGAGTTAACCAATAAAATTAGTGTTGGCAACCTTGACCATCATGGTATGGCTGGCTTACTACTAGATGCAATTCCAGAGCAGTCTGAAATATCTTCAATTGCACCAGTTGGGGAAAATGCTTTGCAAAACCGGCAAAAAAGAGAATTTAAGAATCCTTTTACAGGAATTTTTACAAGTTTAAAAGATAGAATTAGAAAAAACGGACAACAACAAACAGAAGTGGAATCAGGATATGTATTAAACCAGAGAAGGTTTTCTTTAGGCCGGCTTTTTCCTGCTAGTGGGCGCAATAGGTTAATTTTGGGTCTTCTACTGCTACTGATTATTGGTATAGGAGTTGGTCTGAAGGTTAAAAGCGATCAGGAAAAAGCCAGGGATCTACAATTCCAGCTTACTTTTCAGCAGGCCCGGGATGATTTTTCTGCTGCGCAAGGCTTGCAAAATTTAAATCCGGCTGAAGCCAAAAGTAAGCTGGAATCTGCAAAATCAAATTTAACAGCAGCTTTGAACTCCAAACCTAATGACGGGCAAGCTCAAGAGTTAAAAAGTAAGATTTCAGAGCAAGAAAACGTTATCCTGCAGCAATTTAATACCCAAAATCTTCCTGAATTCTTGGATCTAAATTTAATAAAACAAGGACTTAAATCAAAGGGGATGAGTTTATCAGATGGAAAAATACTTCTTTTGGATACTGATTCTAAAACCTTAGTATCAATTGATATTTCTAAAAAAAGTAACCAGGTTTTGGCAGGAAAAGAAAAGTTAGGCGATGCCCTGTTTGTTTCTTTGAACACTGGTTCTGCATTTGCTTTTTCTTCCGACAAGGGAGTTATAAAAGTTGATATCAACAATCAAAAAGATACGGTTGCCACAAAGCCGGATGAGGAGTGGGGAAAAATTGTTGATATTGCCGGATTTGGAAGTAATTTCTATCTTTTAGATACTCTCTCAAATAAAATTTGGAAATACATCGGTACCTCTTCTGGATATTCAGACAAAAGAGAGTATTTAAACGAAGGAGTTAAGGCTGATTTTACACATGCTATAAAAATGCAAATTGAGTCCTCGGTTTATGTGTTAAAGCAAGGTGGTGAGATTCTAAGGTTTACCAGGGGAGCAAAAGATAATTTTGCTTTAAACGGTTTAGACAAAAATATTAAAGATCCAAAAAGCTTTTTTGTGTCATCAGATACAGATAATTTATATATTCTAGATTCAGGCAATTCTAGACTAGTAATAGTCAGTAAAAGCGGAGACTATAAAGGCCAATATGCTGGCGATAAGTTCTCAGTAGCTTCAGATTTGGTAGTGGATGAGAAAAGTAAAAAAGTTTATCTTTTGGAAGGGTTCAAAATTTACACTTTAGATTTAAAATAACCTCTAAGCTTGAGTTTAGTCCCACAAATTATATAATCTGACTAATATGCGTTTTATAAATAAAAGGGGACTACATAATTTTCATATTACTGATCGGCTGGAAGCCGGTTTGGTTTTAACTGGATCAGAGGTCAAATCCGTCAGAGCCGGCAGACTGGATTTGTCTTTGTCACATATAAAAGTTATTCAGGGTGAAGCGTTTTTGGTAAATGCCAATATTCCACGCTTTAAACAAACCTCAGATAAAGAATATGACCCGTTCAGGTTAAGAAAACTGCTTTTACATAGAGCTCAGATAGATGCTTTGATCGGAAAGGCATCCGCAACTGGTTTTACTTTAATCCCAGTTTCTATCTATGATAAAAATAACAGATTTAAAGTAGAGATAGGGGTGGCTAAATCTAAAAAAGATTTTGATAAAAGAAAAGCTCTTAAAGAAAAAGATCAACTCAGAAGAATAGAACAGGAGTTACGCGGCGAAAAGGTGTAGTTTGAACCTCTTTATGGTATAATACTATTCACTGGGGATGTATCGCATCGACAGGTTGGCACTTTAAAAACTGCAAGCCGGGAAGGAAACCTCAACCCGTAAAAATGTGGTTTCAAAACATAAACGGCAAATCAAATTCCGTTTTTGCTAGAGCTTCACAAGCGCTCTTTGGGCAACCAAACTACGCTTTTGCTGCTTAACGCAATATCTTAGAATCTTCTCTTTCTAACGGAAGGCTAAGGTAAATACAAAGTTAGGATGCTTACTTTAAAGGTGTTGGTTGATCCTTTAGGTTTTAAGATAATTCAATCACTTATTGGTTTTCCTGCTGGTTGGTTACAACCAATAAGTAAATATTAACTAGCTAAGCTTGTAGAGGTTTTTGAATATGTTTTCTTGGACGAGGGTGCAAAACCCTCCATCTCCACCAGATAATCCCGGCTTTTTTAGCCGGGATTTTTTGTTTAAAATGAGCAGGTGGTTGGGTTTATTCTTGATGCCATCTTTCCGAAACATTGTATAAGCTGTAAAGCCTCAAACACTTACTTTTGCTCAAGCTGTATTTTGAATATTAAACAGGCAGATTTAGTTTGTCCTCAATGCGGCAGGTTTTCAGTTGGAGGGATAACGCATCCTGTTTGCAAAAGCAAATATGGTTTGGATGGATTATGGAGCTTAGGAATATATAAGGCTCCGCTTAAAAACGCTATCCAGTCTCTAAAATATAAAGGAATAAAAGAATTATCAGATATTTTGGCTTATATTTTAATTGAATATTGGGCCAAGTTTAACCCTATGTTTTTGGACCAGGTAAAGACAACTAAAGGAAAAGGATGGTTAGTAGTGCCTGTGCCTTTGCATTGGTATAGGGAAAATATTAGAGGATTCAATCAGGTACAACTAATCAGTCAGTCACTGTCCCAAACATTAGGCTTGGATTATTGCGAGGCTTTAAAAAAGGTCCGCCACACCAGTTCTCAAACCAGGCTAAACAGGTTTGATAGAAGGAAAAATATCCAAAACGCCTTCTCCCTTAGTACTAATTATTTAGTACGCAGTACAAATGTTTTATTAATTGATGATGTCTGGACCACAGGCTCAACCCTAAAAGAATGCTGTTATGTTTTAAAAAGTGCCGGTGCCAAAAAAGTCTGGGCAATTACTTTGGCAAGATAGCTGCTTTTTTGTCATCCTGAGTGATTAGCGAAGGATCTATTGTATCCTCTTTGGAGATATGCTACTGTTAATTTATGGATAAATTATTATTTAAGGAGGATGAATTAAGGGCTTTTATTACTCAAGTTCAAATAAAACTTAATCTAAATACAAATCAGCTTGCTGAATTAGTAGGAATATCCGGAAGGACCTTGAGAGATTGGAAAAGAGAGAAGTTTAATCCACAGAAAGAAGTTTTAGTAAAATGCAGTAAATTATCTCAAATACCCTTGCCTGCTTATAAAACCTTGCCTCAATTTTGGCATAACAAAATTGCAGCCAAATTAGGTGGTAAAAGAACCTACGAACTATATGGTTTATTAGGGAATAGAAAATCTAGAAGTAAAGGAGGTAAGATATCCTGGCTCAAAAGACGGGAAAATCCAGAACTTTGGAAAAAGTATGTTAAAATTTTTAAGATTCCTGAAGAATCAGAGGATTTAGCGGAATTATTTGGCATTATTCTTGGGGATGGAGGGTTGACTCGTTATCAGTGTGTAATTTATTTGAATAGTGACACAGATCAAGAATTCGCTATGTATGTTCAGAACTTAATAGAGAAATTATTTGATTCTAGACCAAGTATTTATAAATCCAGAAAAGACCATGTATGGCAAGTTAGTATTGGTGGGATTAATTTGGTAGAATATCTAAACTCTAAAGGTTTATCTTTAGGAAATAAAATACTGTCACAAGTTGAGGTACCTAAGTGGATTTGGGCTAAAGAAGGGTATATAAGAGCTTGTATTAGGGGATTGGTAGATACTGATGGATGTTTTACCATACATAAATATAGGGTAAACAATAAAGTGTATGCTTATCCGAAACTCGCTTTTTCTAACAGGTCTGAGCCGATCTTGCAATTTATGTATCAGGGATTAAGACAGGTAGGCTTTAATCCTAAAAGGACTTTTAAATATGGGGTATGGTTGCATAATCAGCAAGAAGTTAGAAGATATTTGCAGGAGATAGGAACTAGAAACTATAAACCGTCGGTAAAGAAAATATTGGGAGGAGTCGCATAGAGGCCGAGTGCCGCGCAGTGCTAATGCGCTATACCCGTAAGGGTATCGTGGGTTCGAATCCCACCTCCTCCGCACTTCGACTTTGCTCAGTACGACAAGCTCAGTGTAAAGTAAGGAGAGGTCGCATAGCGGTCTAGTGCGGCGGTCTTGAAAACCGCTGACCCTGCAAGGGGTCCGTGAGTTCGAATCTCACCCTCTCCGCTCTTTTTCATAACCGTGTGTTCAAGTTTTGTTTATATGTAAACATTTTCATAGTGTGTTAGGCGGATGAGCTTGCCTTGTGAAGATAAAATAACCGTTATCACATCAATTCTGCAGGGCACTATTTGTCCTTTCATATAAACTGTGGCCATGTTTTTAACCCTTTTTAGTTTGGAAGGAGTAATCATTTCCTCAGGGGTTCCAAATTCCAACCCCTTTTTAGCCTTGACCTCCACAAACACTAAAATACCCTTATCCTTGGCAATAATGTCAATCTCTCCAAAGCGGTTGCTGAAGTTATTTTCCAGAATCCGGAAGCCTTTTTCTATTAAGGCTTTAGTAGCTAGAGTTTCTGCCAAGATCCCCGTTTGCCTGGTGTCTCTGGTCATATTGTTTGCCTGTATTGAAGAGCTTCTGCCATGTGGGCAGGTAGGATTTGTTTGCATTCTGCCAGGTCTGCAATTGTTCTTGCTACTTTGATAAGACGGAAATAGCTGCGGGCAGAAAAGTAAAATTTATCAGCAGCTAGTTTTAAAAGGTTTTCTGCCTCAGGTGTTAAAAAACAATATTTCTTCACATCGCGGTTGTGCATTTGGGAGTTAGTATACAGACTGCGCTTTTCATCCTGGAACCGCTTCTTTTGAATCCGGCGCGTTTTAGCTACCTGTATCCTGGCTTCTTTAGAAGAGATTCTATTGGTAATGTTTTGGGAGGTAACCGACAACTTCTCTGTCTCTATGGCGCTAACCGGAGCAAAAAGGTCGATTCTATCCAAAATAGGACCTGAAATACGTTGCCTGTATTTGGTAATCTGCTTATCAGAGCATTTACACTCCCTTTTTGGATGACCCAAGTACCCACAAGGACATGGATTTATAGCAGCAATGAGGGTAAAGCTGGCAGGGTATTTGACATGCCCGGCAGCCCGCACAATTTCTACTGTTCCATCCTCCATAGGTTGTCTTAAGCTTTCGATTATGCTCCTTGGAAATTCCGGCATTTCATCCAAAAACAACACCCCTAAATGAGCCAAACTGACCTCACCGGGTAAAGGGTTGCTGCCACCTCCTACCATTCCTGCATTTGAAATTCCATGATGAGGGGATCTGAATGGCCGTGTGAAAATCAAAGCTTGGCCCGATGCCAGAAGGCCAGATACTGAATATATCCTGGTTACCTCCAATGCTTCAGCAAGTGTTAATGAAGGTAAAATACCTGGTAAGGCCCGTGACAACATTGTTTTACCAGTACCAGGAGGCCCCCACATTAGCAGATTATGGCCGCCAGCTGCAGCAATTATTAAGGCCCTTTTTGCCTGTTCCTGGCCGGCAATCTCCGCAAGGTCAAATTCCACAACTGGAGAATCAAAATTGTCTTGAGGTATTGAGGCTTGTAATGGCATTATTTTTTCTTGGGTAGATAGGTGTTTAACCAGTTGAGACAGAGAAGTTAGCGCCATTACTTTAATCCCGCTTACTACACTGGCCTCAGGAGCGCAACGCTGTGGGACAAAGATGGTAGATTCGGGATCAACTCTCTGGGCAAAAAGCGCTAAAAGCAAAATTCCGCGGGTCTGCCGGAGTGCTCCGTCAAGTGATAATTCCCCATAAAAAAATGTTTTTGAGTCAAAACCATCAGATAAGTTTAGCTGTCCGCTAGCCAGAAGGACTCCTACAGCAATGGGTAAATCATAAGCTGCACCATCTTTGGGAAGGTCAGCAGGTGCAAGGTTAACAGTGATTTTTTTGGGAGGAAAATCCAGTTTTGAGTTAATAATTGCTGTTTTTACTCTTTCGCGTGCTTCTTCAACTGCCTTACTTGCCAAACCTACAATTGTAAATCCCGGAAACCCAGCCGAGGCTACATCGACTTCTACGTCCACAGGTACGGTTTCAAGGCCAATATTGGCAATTGAGCGGATTTTAACTAGCATGATAATATTTTCCGCCTTTTTCTGTAACTTGACCAGATAGTAGAAACATTGAAAGTTTTGCTCCCACATCCGAGATGGGTAAGTCTAGTTTTCTGGCAAGCTCATCAGCGGTTAAAGCCTGCATTTCAAGAATCTGTAAGATAGGGTCGTTGCTTTGCTCAGGGTGAGTTTGGAACGTTCCCAACCAAACCTTAGCTTTGCCAGATGCGATCAAATTATTTGTCCCTACTGAAGTCCGGCTGGTAATTGGTCCGGGAACTGCCCAGAGTGTCCTTTTAAGCCTGCTTGCAATTCTGGCTGTAATTAGAGAACCACTTTTCTCTACTGCTTCGACAACAATCACTTCTTGTGCCAAAGCTGCCACGATCCGGTTTCTTGCCGGGAAAGTCCAATGAGTTGGCTGTTGGGATTCCCATTCAGAAAGCAGGATTCCGCCACCATTTATAATCTTATTTGCCAACCTCGAATCTTCCCCATCTAATTTTTTATTTATTCCCCATCCTAAAACAGCAATAGTGGTGCCTCCGCTATCAATGCATATTTTGTGGGCATACTTATCAACCCCATACATAAAACCGGAAACAACGGTTTTTCCCTGCTGGATAAGCTGGGGAATAATTTTTTCTATAGTCTGCTGCCCATAATCTGTCATTTTCCGGCTGCCAACAATAGCTACACAATTTTCAAAGATATTTGGGTTCCATCTGCCTTGAAAATACAGATTTTTAGGAGGAGTCGATAGATCACAAAGCTTTTGAAGCTGGAGTATTTTTTGCCAAGTTTTAATTTCCTGATAATTTATATCATTACGGTCTTTGGCAGAAAAGTTATGTTTCACAGCTAAATAATATCATAATATTTTTAGCCTGCGTCTTTACACTACCTGTTTTTAAGTTTAAACTTAAAAGTAATGCCTGAGGATCAAAAACTAACCCAAGAACTGCAAAAAGAGGAAAAGCTGCTACCAGAACATCTTGAAGATGGGTATTTTCACCCTAAAATGTCAGAAGCGGGAGAGATTAAAACATTGCTTTCCTGGGAAGCACCCTCAAGGCCTTTTAGAAAAAGAGATAGATCATATTTTACAACCATTGCCACAATTGTAGTTCTGTTTATCCTTATTGTCCTTTTGATGAAAGAGTTTTTACTCATCGGGGTGCTTTTGTCTTTAATGTTTGTAAGTTATGTGCTGGCTCTGGTTCCACCCAATAATGTAGTTTATAGAGTATCTACCCAGGGTATAGTGATTGGAGAAGATTTCTATTTTTGGCACTACCTTGACTCATTCTGGTTTAAGAAGAAAGAAGGCAGTGATATATTAATCATCCAAACAGCTTTAAGATTTCCGGCTCAGCTAATGTTGGTTTTGGGTCAAGATGTTAGCGAAGAAGAGGTAAAAAGGATAATTGCCAGGTTTTTACCGTACCACGAGATACCTCATAAAACTCTTTTTGATAAATGGGTAGAAGGACTGCAAAAACATTTTCCTCTGGAAAATATCCCCCGCTAACTTTCTTAAGTGGTTTTTAACTTCTCTTTAAGGTAAAATTTAGCCTGAATGCGCTTGTAGCTCAGGGGATAGAGCGCGACGTTGCGGACGTTGAGGTCGGGGGTTCGAATCCCTCCAGGCGCGCATTTGGAGGAGTACCGAAGTGGTTGTAACGGGGCCGCCTCGAAAGCGGCTGTGGCCGTAAGGCTACCGTGAGTTCGAATCTCACCTCCTCCGCCAAAATTCGGAATTCAAATTTCCAATCTTTGAATCTGGGGAAATTTATCAAAATCTTCATCAAAAGAATAAATTTGTTTAATCTTTTTCTTCTGCATTAGGGCAACGTGATATGCATCTGGAAAACTAATATTTTTTTCTATGTAATAGGCAAATGTTCGTTCTACTAATGTTTGTTTTTCTACTGTCAGGTTGGTTAATTTAAATATTTGGGATAAACTTTTAACAATTTCGACCTTGGGGATTTTATAAGACCTTTCCAGTGTGAAGATTGTTTCAGAAATCGTTAGTAAACTAATAAAAATTTTAGCCTTATTCTTAGTAATTTTGTCAAAGATTATTCGCGCTTTAGGGGATAAAATAGGACTATCGTTCAAGATAAGACGCAGAATAATATTTGTATCTACTAGAATCATCTCTTTGCTGATTCCAAAATCTTGCGGTCTTTTTCAGCAGATGCCTCCGGCCAGGCTTGCTTCTCCCATTTAATTAAGTCTTGCCCGGAAAGGTTTGGTCTGACCCTTGGTTTTAGCGAGCCATAAAGGGACATAATGGAGAATTTTTTAGCTGGTTTTAATTGAACTATCTTTTTCTTGGTGATGGTAAATTTAACCTGATCACCTTTGTTTAGTCCTAGAGCCCGTCTAATAGGAGCAGGAATTGTAACTTGCCCTTTTTGGGTAATGGTAGTAGGTTGCGTCTGCATAGTAATACCTATTTTATAGTAATACCACTTTGTGGATCTTTTTGCAAGTCCCACCTTTGGGATTCCAAGGTTTTAAATCTTGTATTTGTTTAAAGCTAATACTTAGTTTAGAATACCTTTATGCCCTTGTAGGCTAACGGATAGACCACAGGATTCCGGATCCTGATATGTGGGTTCGATTCCCGCCGAGGGTGCTTGACAGCCTGTTAGGATTGTGTAATAATTATTATATGACACAATTAATTGCTAATGAAGACTTCGCCAGCGTACAAAAGGTTCAAGCCGGTGTCACCAAGATTTTAAAAAAAGCTGAAAAAGACGGTAAATTTGTCAGGGTGATGCGGAATAATGAGCCTGTGGGGGTACTTGTGCCTAATCGTGTTTGGGAATCATTTTTAGAGGATTTAGAAGCGCTTGCTTCTGAAAGTTATCTTAAAAGAATAGCCAAATCAAGAGCTGATAAGGTTACTTATGGCATGGAGGAAGTTAAGGAAAGACTTGGTCTTTGATGTTTAAGGTTAGGTTTAAAGCAACAGCAGATAAAAAATTATCTAAACTACCTAAAAATATCCAAATCAGAATAATTCACAAATTAGAATTTTTTGTACAATCCTCAGATCCTCTTTTATATGCAGAACCTTTAACTAATCTCAAGATCGGCACCTACCGTTTTCGCATAGGCAATTACAGGGTGGTTTTTGATATGGTTGAAGAAGCAGAAGCGAATATAATTATGATTTTAGATATTGGTCATAGGAAGGATATTTATCGCCGATGAAAAGGGAATTTAGTGCTGGTGGAATAGTTTTTAATGATAAAGGCCAGGTGCTGGTGACTCAACATTCCCAAAACAAGCACTGGAGTTTCCCCAAGGGCTGGATTGATCAGGGTGAGCCAAGCAAGGAGGCAGCTTTAAGAGAAGTGAGGGAAGAAGGTGGGGTTATAACTGAAATAGTTGATAAAGTAGGATATTCAAAATATGTATATACTCTTAATGGAGAAAAAATATTTAAAGTTGTCACCTATTTTTTAATGAAATATCAAAGTGGTGATATTGCGGATCATGACTGGGAAGTGTCGGATATTGGTTGGTTTGAATCTGAAGATGCTTTAAAGAAGCTTTCTTTTTCTCAGGATAAAGAACTTTTTAAAAAAGCCCTAAAGATGTATGGCCAGCGATAAATTCGTATCCAGAGGTGGAGATAAGCTACAAGCCGCAATTGAAAATTGGAAATTGAGAATTGGAAATTGCGTAGCTTTGGATGTTGGCTCCTCAACCGGCGGATTTGTAGATTGTTTATTGCAAAATGGGGCAGCCAAAGTTTATGCACTTGATACAGCATACGGAGAGCTGGCCTGGAAATTAAGAAATGATCCTAGGGTGGTGGTGATGGAAAGAACAAATATCCTTTACTTGGAAAGTTTACCAGAGGTCGTGGACCTGATCACTATTGATGCTAGTTGGACAAAACTGGAACTGGTCTTGCCGATTATTAAAACATTTTTAAAACCCAATGGATTAATTATAGCTTTGCTAAAACCTCATTATGAAACTGAGAAAAATAATTTGGTAAAAGGTGTGGTTAAGCCTGAACTGGTGGAAAAAATTAAGGATGAAGTAGTCAAAAAAATCCAAGGTTTAGGATTTAAAATGGAAGGTGAAATGGAATCTCCAGTTTTGGGTTCTGGTGGAAAAGGCAACAGGGAATACCTATTAAAGATTACACTGGGTAAATAAATCTACTTATGAGCTAAAATTCTGTTTTGTAAGTCGCTAATAACCCTCGCCCGTTCTTCCGGTCTTTTGAATTGTTCAGAACCAAGGTGAGGTAGTGGAATAACTGCTAGGATTCTTGCTCTATATCGCTTCCTGAAGCTTCCCTCCTGAGGTGTTTTAGAAAAAGGATTTTTCATAATCACTCTCCCAAGAATCGATATAGCTGGTGGTGGTTCAAATACGATAAGAACTGGCTTTGAATCCACACCCGTCGCTCTGTCTTTATCAACAGCGAGAGAAGCTCTTTCCCAGGAACTCTCTATGTATGGTTCAGGGGGGATAGTTTTGGGATGAAATCTGTAGTAAAAAGCTTCCATACGCCCGGCAAGATTAGTACTCTTCTTTGGGTCAAAACCCTCCTCGATCAACTGTTCTGCTCGCCTGCTTGAAGTACCATGTATAGCCAAAGCAATTGGTCTCCTTGCTTTTTCTGGACTTGTAGACTCTGTGCTCGTTTCCATAAATCAAGCGGTACTAGACTAGTATAACAAAGTTATTATAGTATAGTACCTTGATAATTTTAAAAAAGCAGAAGCTTGTCTAAAATAAACGTTGTTCATATTTAGGACTGTATTAATTCCTGTGGTGTCTGTTTGAAAATATCCGAACGGAACTCTCTGGGCCTGTCGAACCACAAGTTTTTCTTTGACGGCAAATTCTTAATAACTATAACAATTTTCTTGGTTGTATCAAAACACCAAAAAAAGACACTACCGCTAACATACCCATCATCGCAAATAACCAACTGAATCCTAAAGTGGTAACAACTAATCCGCCCAGTATAGTCCCAACTGCTGTTGTCCCATTTAATATCAACTTCCAGTCCGCATATTCTTCGATGTGTTTACCTCCATCTAAATGTTCGGCAAATATTGCAGCAAATGTAGGAGTTCCCAAAGCTTCACCCAGCCCTAATAGTATTTGTAGGAAAATAAAATGGAAAACATTGCCCGCAAAAATAAACATAAACCAAGCAATTGCTCTTACAAGAAATCCAGCCATTAACAGGTATTCTTTTTCTTTTATTTTATCGCCAACTTTTGAGATTATCAGAGTAAAAACAAAGGTCGCAACTAAAAAAGCAGCCCATGTTATACTAACGGACAGAACGTTCTTATCGAATGTTCCGATGTATAATGCATAAAGAGGGCCCAATAAACTACCCGCAAAAACAAAAATCCCGTTAAAAACGAATAGTGCCTTTAATGGTTTATTATGCATATTTTTATTTCATTAACTCATCAACACTAATCCCCAATCCTTTGGCAATCTTCATAACTGTTTGGATAGAAGGCTTTGTGATGACATTCGTTTCAATTTTAGTCAGCGTTGTATAGGGAAGATCGGATTTTCTCGCCAATTCGTCTTGCGTCAAACCCTGCTTATTTCTAAGCTGTTTTATCTTATCCCCAATGGTTTCATTATTATTTTGACTTTTCATAGTTTCCTAAGTAGGATAGTATTAGTATGGGAGCTTATCTAACCCTTCATAAATATGATAACAAATAAAATGAAAACAGTCCAATTATGAGGGAAGCCCGCTTTTGGCCTTGACTTTATTCAAAACGGCTTGAAATTTCCTCGAAGAACGGCTGGCGGGCCCGCGTAGCGGGCGAGCCGGGACTCTCATTTCCTAACTGCGGAGAGGGTGGGATTTGAACCCACGATACCTTGCGGTATACGAGCTTTCCAAGCCCGCGCACTAGGCCACTATGCGACCTCTCCAGTTGTCATATTATACCTAATTTTTGATTCTAGTCTACATTGACAAAAATTATTTGTACATGTAATATATGTACAGTGTTAGACCTAAGTAAAATTACTGGTTTTGAGTGGGACAAAGGCAATTTTGATAAAAGTTATCAAAAGCACGGTATTACCCCGAATGAGGCTGAGGAGGTATTTTTAGACCAGGATAAATTATTACAGGAAGATATCAAACATTCAAAGCAGGAGGTACGATACATAAGTTTAGGCAAGACGACCAAGGGCTGCGTACTATTAGCAGTCTTTACTATAAGAAAACATAAGATTAGAGTTATTTCTGTAAGAAAAACCAACAAAAAAGAAAGGAGGCAATATGAACAAAAAGCTTAAACCAATCCCAGGTTTTAAATCTGAAGCTGAGGAAAGGGAATTTTGGCAAACTCACGATTCGACTGAATATATAGACTGGTCAAAAGCTAAAAGAGGTGTTAGTTTTCCTAATCTGAAGCTTACTACGAAACCAATAACTATCCGTTTACCGGCCGGTTTAATTGACAGGGTTAAAATTAAAGCCCATAAAATGGATGTGCCGTATCAGTCTCTAATTAAGCAATTCATTTTCGAAGGAATTGCTAAGTAAACCCTTTTTGGTATATAATCTGCGCGATAATCTCTGGTGGTTATGTGATGTGCTGTCTGATGCGTCACGGACGACTTGATGAATTGTTACTAATATGGACGAAATAGAACTGATCAAGCAAAAGTTAAATATTGTAGATTTAATTCAAGAGTATCTTCCCTTAAAAAAATCCGGAGTAAATTTCAAAGCTAATTGTCCTTTCCATACAGAAAAAACCCCTTCTTTTATGGTCTCTCCAGAAAGACAAATCTGGCATTGTTTTGGGGGGTGCCAAAAAGGTGGGGATATTTTTAAGTTTTTAATGGAAAAAGAGGGCTTGGAATTTAAAGATGCCCTGGAAATACTGGCCAAAAAAGCTGGAGTTAGCTTAAAAAGAAAAAAGACCGGGAAAAAAGATTTCAGAGACCGGCTTTTTGAAGCTAATCTAAAAGCTCAAGAATTATTTGGTTATATTCTAAACAAACACCCTTTGGGCAAAAATGCCCTGGATTATTTAAAAAAGCGGGGTTTGAAAAAAGAGTCAATAGAAAAATTTGGCATTGGCTATGCTCCTAACTCCTGGGATACGTTAACTAAATTTTTACTCAAGCGGGGGTTTAGTATTTCTGAAATAATAAACTCTGGTTTAGGGGTAGCCTCAAAGGATTTCTGCTATGACAGGTTTAGGGCCAGGATAACTTTTCCTCTGATTGATCAAAAAGATAGGTTAATTGGTTTTTCAGGAAGGGTACTATATCCACAAGAGCCAAAATACATCAATACTCCTCAGACTCCAATATTTGATAAAAGTAGTTACCTGTTTGGAATTAACTTATCAAAAAATGAGATAAGAAATAAAAAGGAAGCAATTTTGGTAGAAGGGGAGATGGATATGATCATGTCTTATCAAGAAGGAGTACAAAATATTGTTGCTACCAAAGGTACTGCTTTAACTGAAGGACAGCTAGAGCTGCTAAAAAAATACACCGAGACTATAAATTTATGCTTTGATATGGATTTGGCCGGAGACTCAGCAGCAAGAAGAGGAATAGAGATAGCAGACAGACTAGGACTGGACATTAAAGTAACTACAATTGCTGATGAAAAAGATGCAGCAGAGTTAAACAGAAACAACTCTGATGCTTGGAAAAAAGCTGTCCAGGATGCAGCCCCTATTTATGATTATTATCTGCACTCAACTGCAAAAAGATTTAATCTTAAAAACCCCTCAGATTTTAAAAAAGTCGCTCAAGAGCTTATACCAGTATGGGCAAAAATTACAGATGATTTTGTCAGAGAACACTATATCCAAAAACTAGCTGCTTTTTTGAAGATAGAAGAAAAACTTTTAAGACAACTTGTAAACAAGCAGCGAAAATTTGATGGTAAAATCTCTTTTATAAAAATTTCTGCCTCAGCTGGTAAAAAGGACGATGGAATAAAAAGTGGTAAAACCAGAAGAGAGATGCTTGAGGAGTATCTGATCGCCTTGCTTCTACATATTCCGGAAGATCATAATTTTGTCCCGAGTTTCCCTGAAACTCTATTTTTAGAAGAGAGATGGAAGCAGATTTATGTAATGCTTGTGCTCTATCTTGATTCTATCTTTTTCAAAATGGCCTCTTTTAACATCAACGAATTTGTCTCAACCTTGCCAAAAGATCTGGCCCAGGAGGTAGATAGGCTTTATTTAACTGAATTGGATAGTAAGCTTGCAGATAAAAAAGATTGGCAGAAAGAATTTGAGACAGTAATAACTGAGCTTAAAAAGTCATTAATCAGAGCATCTTTGGAGAGATTAACACTAGAGATTAAAAATGCGCAGGAATTTGGTAAAATAGAAAGCTTGGAAAAGCTCAACAGGAGGTTTAGAGACCTATCTGTAAAACTAAAAAACCTTTAGGTATAATCATGAAACTTAGAGGTCTTTAAAAAACTAATATGGCAGCAAAGAAGCAAACAAACTTAGATGTAAAAAAAATAATGAAGCTTGGGCGGGAAAGAGGATTTGTTACCCAAGAAGAAATCCTGCAGGTTTTTCCCAAGCCGGAAGATAACATTGAAGGGCTTGACCAGTTTTTTACTGGCCTAATCGATGAAGGTATTGATGTATTTGAAACTACTGCAGAAGAGCTGGAAACAGAAGGTAAAACTACTACAGAGTTAGAAAAAGAGCTAGAAATGCTTACAACTTTAGAAGAAGGTTCAGTAACAGATCCTGTTAGGCAATATTTAAGGGATATTGGAAAGATTCCTCTTTTAACAGCTGTACAAGAAATAGACCTTGCAAAAAGGGCAGAAAAAAATGAAAAAAGAGCCAGGGATAAGCTTATCAGTGCAAATTTAAGATTGGTTGTATCTATTGCCAAAAAATATGTAGGTAGGGGGATGTCTCTGCTTGATTTAATAGAGGAAGGAAATATCGGTTTGATGAGGGCAGTTGATAAGTACGATTGGCGTAGAGGTTATAAGTTTTCAACCTATGCTACCTGGTGGATTAGACAGGCAATAACCAGGGCTATTGCTGATCAAGCAAGAACTATCCGTATTCCGGTGCATATGGTTGAGACTATAAACAGGTTTAATAGAACTCAAAGACAGTTAATGCAAGAGCTGGGAAGAGAACCTACTCCCGAGGAGGTAGCCTCAGTGTTAGGTATAGACCCTTCAAAAGCAAGAGAAATAGTAAAAGTTTCCCAAGAACCTACATCTTTAGAGACTCCGGTTGGGGATGAAGAGGATTCTCATCTGGGTGATTTTATAGCAGATCAAGGTTTGCAACCAGATGAAGCAGCCACCAGAGAGCTTTTAAAAGGTCATTTGGATGAAGTGCTAGATTCGCTGTCACCAAGAGAAAAAAGGGTTTTGCAGCTCAGGTTTGGATTGGAGGATGGCAAGCAAAGAACACTTGAGGAAGTAGGGAAAGAGTTTGGGGTAACCAGAGAGCGTATCCGTCAAATTGAGGCAAAAGCTATCAGAAAGCTCAAACACCCCACCCGAGCCAAAAAACTGCGCGATTATCTTGAATAAATACTTACTTTCCCCACTTCCCTAATTTCCCGAATATCCCTAATATTCCCAATTGGGAATATAGCTGGATTTCAGCTTTGGTGGGTGGTAAAATACCAAGCGTACATTAACATTCCCCTGTAGCTCAATGGTAGAGCGGGATCCTGTAAAATAATGCAGCTTTCAAGGGAAACTTTGAAATGTAACCAGGCTAATTCGGGGAAGCCCTGAGCTTGTTGAAGGGTAATCTCGAGCTAAGTCCACGTTCATGCAAACTGAATGTGGTAAATGTGTAGAGACTATATACCTGGAGTCTGGGATCTATTTATAGATTATGACTAAGAGATAGTCCAAGCCCCGATGAAAACCGGGGGTACTTGTAAGATCAAGGTTGGAGGTTCGAATCCTCCCGGGGGAGCCAGTTGGTCCTTATTATAATGTGGTGTTGCCTGCGCAAGGTTGCAAACAGCGGTGTTTCAACCACCTTAGTGATTCTTTTTTCATCAACATAGACAGCCTCAAAGAAGAATCTTAGGTAATGTCTTTTGAGGAAAGTGGGGGCGGTTGAGTAAGTCTTATAAATATCTCTGCTTAGCGCCAAAATTTCATCTATCAGCGTTACATCAATACTCCGCTGATGTTCTAACTCTGCCAATTCATTGTCTAAAACTTCTATTCCCCCATGGAGCTTGATATGCTGTCTTTGATAAGTCTCCCTTTCAACTGTTCCTGCTACCAGCAAATCTTCTAAATTGTTCCTTTTATCTTCCACTACCTTCCGTCTGTTAATAATTGCCTGTCTTTGAGACTCAAGGGTCTTTCTTCCATCATTTAAATAATCTCTAACCTTTTGTCTTACCAGATCAATAAACTCCTGGTCAAATTGATAGTTTTTGAAAAGATTAGCAACTCTCTTTTCAAGCTCATTTACCTCGATATAAGAACCAGAGCAGCCTCCCTGAAAGTGGCAATGGTAATAGCCGATTTTTTGTTTTTTGTAATGATCGTGGTGATAATAATGCCATTCTGCCGTAAACCTTGAATCATGCTTTGAGCACAAGACAACTCCTCTTAAAAGGAAATCATGCTTCCTCTGGCGGACAAGAAATTGCCGGTGCTTTGCTGCTGTAAACTGGCATTGATCAAATAATGTCTTATTGATTAATGGTTTATGGATACCCCATTTTTCCATACCGCCCCATTTCATCCACCCGTAATAAAAGGTGCAAGACAATATCTGTTGCAAGCTGCTGTCGGAAAGCACTTTCCCATTTCTTGCAGTTAATCCTTTTTTAAACATTATTCGGGAAAGGGAAAGGTACGAATGACTGCCTGTTGCATACATTTTAAAAAGCATTTTAATAAGCGGTCCAGTTTTAGGATCAATCTCAATTACGCGGTGAGGTTTCTCTTCAGTGCCTTTATTAACATTGATATAACCTAGGGGGGCCCATGAAGGATAAATACCATCCTCCCATTTTTTCTCCAAACTCTTTCTTACTTTACGTCCAGTTAACCTGCTATAAAAAGCATTTATTGAAGCCAGCATTCCATCCATCAACAACCCCTCTGCCGAACCATCAATTAGCGGTTGATTTATGGCAATAAGTAATGTGCCCTGTTTTTTCAACTCATTTCGGATTGAAAAGTGATCAAATTCGTTTCTCGCAATTCGGTCTGTATCAATCACCAGTACTACGTCTATTTTTTCTCTCTGACAGTGAATAATGACATCTTCAAGGCCATCTCGACCGACAGTTTTTGTTCCTGTTTTGCCACCGTCCTCATATATGCCTACTACCTGAAAGCCGTGATCTTTTGCCCATTTAGAACACTTCTCCCTTTGGACATCTAAAGATAGACCGCTGACCTGGCCTGGGTCCGAAACTCTCGTATAAATTATTGCCTTTTTTGTTGTTGTCATTGTTATTCTTATTTACAAGATGGACATTTTGGTCTTGAAAGGTATTTCTTTGAAAAAGTGGTTGCTATCCCAGCCCATCCACATCTGTTGCAAACCATAAAGATGAATTTTTTGTCATTCATCAATTCAGCATCTTGTTCTTGGATATTTTTATTTATTTTTGGTATAGTGTTCATACAAATAGGGCGTAGTCCGCCTCAAAACGACTCACCTAAGCGTAATAGAGCTTCCCTTGGTTATTCAGGCCTGGAGGCTCTATTTTTATTAGCTAATTTATTATATATACCTCATAGTAAATATTAAACTCCGACTTTATCACAAAATGGACATCTTGGTTTTGGGTAGCGTTTTCTTTCTCTCAACTCTCCTTTAGGGTATCTGATCCATCTAGAGAGCGTGTCCACCACCCAAAAACCATCACACTTATGACAAACCAGGTAGGTACATCCATTTTCGTTTTCCACCTCAACATCCTGTTTATGACTTTGTTGTAAAGCCAATTTCTCCTGATCTTGAGAAGAAATTCTGCTAAAAGTTAAAATTTTCAAATAAGCTCACCTCCTTCCATACTTTGTATTTTTTAAATTGATACATTAACTTTCAAGTGCAACTGCCGCTACTACCGCATCACCCTTAGCAAGGATAACTGCTTTTACGCCTACCCCTCCTCTTCTTTGTATGGGGAAATCCTTGGATGCTAATTTGATAACTTGCCCGCTTTTCTTTACTAGCAAAATATATTTAGACACTTAAACCCCCTTTCTTTAATTTCTACCTGCCTTATTTTCAGGTACGTTTTCCTCTGGATTCCAATATGCCATTTGATATGAGAATATGGGCAATGCTATATTAGGATTTTGTTCCTTGGCATCTAAACGCCGATCTTCTCCTGCTATCCTTACAGGCTTACACATTCCAACTATTCTCGAAGTAAATTTATCCCCCATTTTGTCTTCCAATTCTTTAGGAGATAAGTTGCTGGTTACAAAGAGTGGAAGCTGTTCATCATACCTATAATTTATAGCTCCATAGAGAATTTCCTTTGCCCACTCTGTGGCAGCTTCTGTGCCCAGATCGTCTAAAAATAAAAATCTGGCTTTTAATTTTTTTAGGATCTTTTCTGATTCAGTTTCTTCCCTATATTCATATTTTTTGCCGAAGCTAGAACGGAGATTTATAAGCATATCTGAAGTGTTTACCCATGATATATTAGCCAGATTGGTATGTCGGTCAGTGATGGTGCGGCAAAGATCAGTAAGTAAATGTGTTTTACCTGTTCCAGGCTGCCCGTAAAGGTATATACCGTTAGATTTCATCTCTTCATAATTCATCCCCTTCATTTTTTCTAGGGCTTCATATGCGGTTCTGTTATCGTTAGTAACCTCAAACAGCTCTGTTGAAAGCCATTTACGTTTCAACTCAACACGATAATATCTGGCACACCGAATGCGGCACTTTAAGTGAATATCTTTTTCAAATTCTTTAATATCAAGCTGTGCATCTAAATTCCACAATCCAAATTCATCTGGTTTATCTCGGTGATTCCTAATAATTCTATCCTCAAAACCAAGGGAATTAATCTGTTTACCACACAAACTACAAATAGGCAGGTTAGATTTAATATTTATCATATTTTCCTTCCGTGGCTACATCAACCCTCTTGCTTTTAATTGCTTGCATTTTATTGAAGACATAATCGGAAAAGAAGGCGCCAAGGTCAAAACCTAGTCTTTTTGGATCTGATTCTTTTGATTTAGCAAAAGTTTGAAGCAGGATGGCAATTTCTTTTAAGGAATATCCTTGTTCAAGTTTTGTTTTCAGCAACTTTCCCCATTTCCCCCAACTCATACTGCTAATGACTGGTTCATGGTTAAATTTACCTTTGTAGAGCTGCTTATAATAAGAAACCAGTTTCTGAAGAGGGATCTGTTTATTAGGTTGTTCTGTTTTCACTGGTAATGAATTTTTAATACTGTCGCTATTTATATTACTTGTGTTTTGTTTAATTGTCTTTTCTGTTTCTTTTGTTATGGTCTCTTGAGATAACGAAGTTGTTATGTCCTCAAATAACGGGGTATTAGTTGGAGGGATAATATTATCTGCTGGAATAACATTATTTATGGGAATAACATTTTTCCCTTCCTTGTGCACCCACTCATTAACATTGGTATTGATCCTATACTTATTAATATGACCTGTTCTATTAATTATGATAATTTTCTTTTCTTCAAGTTTGAGTAGAGAAGGGTGTGCATTGCTTCTGTTAATACCTGTTGCCTTCTCGAATTGAGTTACTGAAATATAGTCTTCATCTTTATTCCAACCCCAGGTTTTGCGTATTATCACCCACAACAACCTTGTTTCATATTCAGAGGTGTTAATACGCGCAAGTGCCTCCGCAAAACTATTCCTAACCTTGAAGTAATCAGTACTGGGATTTTCATATTGGACTGCTAAATTTTTAATCATTATTCTCAACTCCCTGTTTCTTATCAGATTTCACTTCCAATACATCTGCCAGAGCACCTTCTATAAGAGTCCTGATAGTGGTTCTTTCTGCCACTGCCTTTATTTTCAGTAATCTATGCAACTCGGCATCTATCCGCACCAAGGTTGTATGGTTTTTGTTAATTTGTTTATTTTGGAATGGGCTTAATTTGGTATTATGCATATTTATTATCAATTCTTTACTTGTCTTTAAATCCCTATTTCTCTAAAAATAATACTTTTCAGGTTTGCAAAACTTTCAAACAAAACTCTCGGATTTACGATTGCTTTATCTGATAAATAATCTTGGATTAATTGTGTGATTAAATTGGACTTTTCGAAGACAAAAATAACTTTTCTGACCTGTGGTCTCTCGACCCCAATAAGTGATATGCCTTTACTTAGAAGATAGCTTGCAATTTTTATGTCTGATGTTGAAAAATTATCTGTTTGATTCTCCATATTTATTATTAATTTTGTTTTTAATCTGGTTATTTTTACTTATGACCTGCTGGATTAAGATTTGAGCTAGCTGTTCCGCTGCAAGTTCAATCTGCTTTTGATAGTCAATCTTGGATTTGTTTTCAATATTTCCCAGCATTTGGGTTTATTTTAGATCCTGAAATTAGAAAAGTATGGGTTGTAGATAGGAAGGAGTTAAGTGTTTACAATAATGAATTTGGAGCACTAAGAAAGTCAATATATCGCTTTATAAGGGACTTAATACTATCTCTTCTTTGTTGAACCCTTACAATTAAAGCATCACATTCATCATATCTTTTACTTTTCTCTTTATTGTCCAGTCTGCCTTTATTATTCAGCCTACATCCCTCTAAAGCCTCTTTATATTGTTTTTTAGATATTCTTAAATCTTTTAGTGCAATTTCCAAAGGCTTCATCCCATTCCTTCTAAGATGATATAAGGGGCGGAGATCAGTGATACTGGTTTTTGGATCCATTGGTCTGGTCAAACCAAATTCAAGCCAATAACCAAAATTGTACCTGTGCTTTTCTTCTTCTGATGCTTTGAAGTTTATTCTTACTTCATCCTGAAATTTCCTAAATACTTTCTTAATATCTTCAATTCCTGTACCTGAATGGATAACAATGCAGTATTTAATATCCGGTACTTCGTTAGGATCATTAGTAGGTGTAATTTCTTGTTTTTCCAAGTATGCTTTTGAGTAATTAAAGTCATTAATTTTTCCATAAATAATTGCAATCTGTATGACTTCTCTAAAATGGGGCGGCATTTTAAAAAGTTTTCTAATTCTTTCAGCTTCTTTAGAAAGGTTTTCATTTAGCTCTTTATTTTTGTATTCAAACATCTTGTCAATCTTTTCCTCATCTGTTTTGGACAGGGGGTACTCAAAAGTCAGACCGAGTTTTTCTCTTATTTCCTCAACTTTATCTAGAAAATATAAATTATCAACAAGATAGGCAATATCGGTTAGTTTGCCAAAATCACTTCCCTGGATATCAATAAACCTATATTTTTTCTCAATCTTCATCTAAGAGCGATTATAGAGACCTGGGAGAGAGTTAACAAATATATGCTTCAGGCACAACACCTCTCCCAAATATCCCCCTTCTTTTAGTGTTTTTAGCCTCAAAATATGCCCTAATTTTAGGGAGAACTTTATGACCATCAGAGATTTTTAATAGCTTTAAATAAAATTGAAATAAATACGAGAAGATTGGTTTATTAAAAAGATTCTATAGTGCATTATGGAATCTTTTTAACCTACTTGAGCCATCATTCCCCCTGGATTTGTCAAAACTGTCTCAAAAACTCCCTCCTACTGTGGCATTTTAGCCACAAATATGCCACTAGTTTTTGAGACACCTCAATCTGTGGTCAATCACCAATCTCACCGTCTTAAGGGTGGTTTTTAGCCCTGTGATAATTGATTATGGTAATAGATTATTAATAAATAGAAATAAGGTGTGAGAGCCTATTTACACCGGGTCAGATAGACTGCCCAGCTACGAGCTTCCATCTCTCCCTGCTCGTTCTCACCCATTCCCGCACTTTCAACAACTTTCCAGAAATTAGTTGGACCAGAAAAGCCACTACCTTCTGCCATAGACACCCCATCACTTGCGCCTAAACTGACTCTTAAGTAATAAGGGAAGGTAATTAATACCCGGCTTAGAATAGGTCTTATCTCATTATCCTTATAGAAAGTTTCTAACATGTAGTAGGAAGCCTTCTTTGCAGCATCGCAGCTGGACGCAGTTTCATTAAATGAACCATTAAGAATAACTTCGTATGGAATTTCACCCTCAGTGGCTAATTCCGAGTCCTTGTTCCAAATTGTTACTTCAAAGTTAGGATATTTTTCAGCTACAAGTTTTTCTATCTTCTCTAATGTTGAAGAAACAGCTTCATTTGCTGGTTTAACTGCAGGAACAGGGGAAGATAGGGGTTTAAGAGTAGGCTTAGGAGAGGGGTTTTGTGTAGGGGGTGGAGTGGCGGTTGTTGGGACAATAGCCTGTTTACTTGGAATTAAGCTTATTAGGATTACAAAGGCAAATAAAGAGGTAATTGCCCACTTAACCTTTTTATTCCATCCTGCATATTTCCACATTAGAAATAATCCCACAGGGAAGAAAAGAATAATTGAACCAATAATAACAATTGATTTTTTATACCAAGTACGCATAGAAATACTACAATGCTATTTTATGTAATTTTTAGCTAGAGGACAAGCACCAAATTTGGCATCCTCGCCATATCGCAAGTATGGCATCTGCGCCATACTTTTTTAATATATGGCTACAGTTAATGAGAGATTTGGACAAAGGGTTAAGAAGCTACGAGAGCAGAGAAAGATGTCTCAACTTGCCTTGGCTCAAAAGTCAAAGTTGGATCTTACTACCATTAATGAGCTGGAGAATGGTAATAGAGATCCAATGTTAAAAACCATATGGAAGATTGCTAACGCTTTAGATGTAAAGATTCTTCAATTGTTTGACTTTTAATGGTAAGTAATGAAAGAATAGAGGAAGGGAATTGTGGCTCCCTTCCTCTTTTATCCTTAACCTTTATTAGGGTTTTTGATCCGCTCAAGCACTGTAGTGTTAGGATGTTGCTTTACGTAGCTATCCTTAACAAATCTGCCGTTTTTTGCGTTTCTACCTTCTGTCCTTGTTTTTGCTGCCAATTTAATCACCCCCTTTCAGATTTCTAAGTTGTATTGTAAGAATAACTGTAATAGTTTAAGTATAGCTTACAATAGATTCAGATATTTGTCAATAAAACTTACAACAGTTGATTACTTGTAAGTATGTGTTACAATATTTAAAGCTAAACAATGATTACAAAAGAAGAATTAGGAGCAAAAATCCGTCAACTAAGGATTGAAAGAGGGAAATCACAGGAGGCTTTAGGTGTCGCACTTAGTAGAACCCATGCAACTATATCTGATATAGAAAGAGGAAAAACAGATGTGACTGTTAGGGATCTTTATGTTATAGCGAACTTTTTGGATGTGCCGGTAACCGAATTTTTAAGCATTGAGGAAAGAAATTCCGTAGCCCACCCCTCTTTTGTTCAAAGCAGAGATGCGAAGGATATAACTCCAAAGGAAAAAAAGTATGCAGATAAAGTTTCAGATGATTTTATAAAACTGGCAAGAGAGCTTGCAAAAGATAAATCTAATGAGTAGCTCTAACAGAATTCAGGCTCAAACCCTCCTTAAGTCCGCTCGTATTTTAGAAGCACCTGTTGATGTAGAAAAGATTGCTAAAATACTAGGTTTTACGATTATACCTTTCCCATTCCCTGAAAAGAGAAAAGGAATGGTTTTAATTGAGAACGGAGTTAAAGCAATTGGTGTAAATGAAAAGCATCCTGTAACTTTACAACGCTATACCATTGGTCACGAACTAGGCCATTTTATCAACGGACACGCTCATTTTGAAAACGCATTTATAGAGGATGAGACAATATTCTATGATCACCATTTTCAGCAGGAGAGGGAAGCGGACTCTTTTGCAGCAGAATTATTGATGCCAAAAGATTTTCTGGAAAACGACTTAGCATTAAATAGGATAGACGAAAGTCAGCTTCTTGGGAAGTATTTAGTCAGCAAGCAGGCTTTGTGGGTTCGTTTAAACACTCTCAGGCTTGCTGAAAAGTATTCCTATTTGCGATCTTCCTAACATATTTTACAAATATGGAGCTTAGACCAATGTACATTCCTTTTCAAAGTATATTTCCTAACCTAACTGGTTATCTATCTTCAAAAGAGGATTTTAAACATTTCTCTGGAATAATTGACCAAAAAACTCCTTATGGTCAAGCTCACAAAGGGACTACTGCTATTGATAGGAGGATTTCTAATCTTCATCTAATTATGCACAGAATTAGAGTTGATAGTGGGGTAAACATTTTACCAACAGAGAGTTACACACTGAATTTTATCTATTTGCCTATAGATTTTGAATCTTTTTTTGTTTGGATTAGAATGATTATGGATCTAATAACATATTTGACACCCCTGTTTTATAAAAGGAATGGTATTATTCCCAGAAACTCTTTTAATGATCATATAGATTGGTTTATTAATAAGCGTCCAGGGTTTGATAGCGTTTACGCAACATATCTCAAAGATAATATGTCATGGTTTACTCATCTGCGAGATACAAGAGATGATTCTCTTCATAGGCACTTTTGGGCTTATGCAGAAATGAAAAATTCAGGACAGGTTATGATAAAGCGTATGCGCGGTAATAAAGTTGAAGAAGAGGTTCAATCGTTAGCAAAAACAATCGGGGAGGTGTATTTGAAGTTTGTAGATTTTTCTAAATTCTATGAAGAGCATTTTAGAAAACGATTAAAAGATAATGAAAAATATAACTATCGTACTCTTGACACAAGAATGGTAACTGAATATGCTGTGAGCATTAATTATTTTATTGAACAATCATTCGTCAAGTAGAGTCAGTATGGTTCACCAGAACAAGCTAAATACATACTTTTGAGTAACTAACCTATATAGTAATTTAATCCGGAAGCTCTCTAATCATCTCACTTATTTCCTTTACTACCAAATCCGCAAATTCATCCATCTTTGCATAATCCTTTAAAATTATCCTTGTAACACCCCTTTTTTGAGCCTCATAATTCCATTTAGGCACACTTGATATGCCGATAATCTTTTCTGCTCCAAACTTTTCAATCTCTAACGCATGAAATGAGCGGCCTAATTTATCATCAAAATCCAGAAGTGCGATATCAAACTCTGCTTTAGGATTACTGTTTATATAATCCTGAACCTGTTGGCCGTTAGTTAGAACAATTAGACTTAATTCATTCGGTTGACTGCCTTCAAGTGTGTATAGTTTATCTAGCAGTTTAGATAATACTTTTAAATTATCCTCAAGAATTAAAATTGTTTTGTTAAAATACATACTTAGATTATTTGATGCTTAAATCATCCTATGCACAGTTTGTTTAAGAAGCCGGGGAGTCTATTTCTTCAAGCAGCGCCTTTATCTCATCAAAGTTAAGCACGGCAATATTCCTAACAGAGAGTATCAAGTTGAGTTCTTTTATAATTACTCTAATCTGTTCGCGTGTTAATGGGGCATGTTCACCGATATAATCAAGTATTGGTATAAGGATTCTTCTATCCCTGCTTAAGCCTATCTCCAATACCTGTTGAAAAACATCTTGGGAGGAAAATAAAATTTCCGTATATTTATAAGGGTTCTTGGTGTCAACCAGTTAAGTTGCAACAAATAATAATTCGTTAGTTTGTCTTCTACTTAAGGCATACTTATGTGGTTTTTCATAAACCTTCACCTTTTTGCCTCCATTGTGCAACATCTCAATGATTTGTTCTTTTGAAGGGATTCCATTGCTTTGATAAGAGATAATAAGCTGTGTATGCTGAAATCTCTTTATAAGTTTTTCAAATGTTTCTAAGACCCTATCCTTTCTAGTAAAGCTATAAACTTCTTCTGAGTCTTCCATTCTTTTTACTTTCCCTGTATCTTTACCTAAGCGGTTTTTCCAGTTTTTGTAATCTGCTAAACCTTCTAGAAAATGATAATAGGCTAGATAGTTAGTCCCTTGAGTCATGTGTTCAGAGAAATAGGGAGGGTCCATATAAACTAAGTCAACGCCGTTTGGAGATTTCGCTGCGTTATAACCACCAATTACTCTGTTATTTCTTTTATTTGAGAATACTGCATTGTTGTATTCCTTAACATATCTGCTTACCAACTCCTCAAATGATCTTTCCCAGGTTGTTTTATTACAAAAAGTCCGTTTTACGTCGTTAGTGCGTATATATAGATTGGCTCTATGAAAAAGATTGAATGGACGTTTTGCTAGACAGGCCTGGAACAGGCTTGCCATAAGGATAGCTCTTTTATACTCATTGTCGATCTTGTTAATATTAGTGATTGCTTGATCGAGCCATGCATTCTCCTCATCCAGAAAAAAAACATTTTTATAGGTGTTTTGAATAAAATTAGGATATCTTTTCTGGGTTTTCGAAAATACCGACGCTAGGTCTTTATCTGAAATAGTAATGCCATCATTTTCTACAATTGCCTTAGCAACTATTTGATTTGAGGCCAAAAAGTCGTTATAAGAAACTTGTTTTCCATATCTTTTAAACAGTAGGCTTACGCTTGCAGTTCCTCCAAACAAATCCAAAACGGTATCAAATTTGATAGTATCGGAATTTTCTTTGATCCACTCTAGGAATCTACGCTTACTACCAGTATAACGGGTTGAAGGATATCGGAATCCAGAATTGGCAAAATCGCCCATACTTATACGATATCTTTTTTTTGTCTCATACGCAATATCAATTCTGCTGTTGTTCTTTGCGCAAAATTTGCTGCTAACTCTTCACCCATTTTTTTGCTTATATCGTGGGCAACGAGAAGAGGGGTTGGGACAAGAGTAGTGATTGGTTCGTCAAGACCTCGCAAATGGTCTTCGTCAACATCAAAAGAAGCGAGTCTTAAAGCAGATAACACCTTTAGTACATAATTCTTCATTTCCGCTACCTTCATGAAGGGTAGCATAACAAACTCATATCGGGGAATATAAAGTTCATCGTTTGTGGAATGTCCGGCAAAAAACATAACAACATTTACTTTTAAAGCTTCTTCTACGATATCCCTTGCTGTAATATCTCTACTATGGTGAACACGATTTAAACTATCAAGATCGTTGCGAGCTTGTTGTCTTGTTCTTCTATTGAGATTAGAAGCTGCTTCAAATTTTCTCATAACCTGGCATGTAACATAGATTTTATTAAATGTTCTTGCGCTAAAATCTTCACAGTTCAGCATATATCGAATCATTTCTGAGTCAGTAATGGCTTTTCCTGTAGGGTTCCAGTGAGTGTTTCCAATCACTTTGGTAATATACCAATCAATAATTGTGCTAAATATTTTAAGCTCTACCTGTTTTGCCACACCGCAGTAAAGAATTTTTAAATCATTTGCAGTCTTACAGGTTGTAACCATCCTATATAATGCTTGCCGTGTGAGTTCTCCATGCCTATTTTGGATTTTACAATTCATGAGCTTATCCTGAGGGTATATTCTACCGTCTCTAAAATGGACATCTGGCTTTTTAGCAAGGCCACCATGTTTAAAAATAAATGTCTCCTCTACAAAAAATTCACCTACATCCATTGACGATTTAACTGCCCATTCATAGTCTCCGTCCTCCATGTAGGCGTAGTCATGAGGACCAAGAATTACCCAATCCTCATAATCTCCAGTATTTTTAGGTACCGCGATTGGCGTCCAGCGCTTCTCCACTTCGTTTGTCTTAATAGTTCCTCCTGCATTATTAACGACAACGGGTGATGCGAAAGCTTTATTAAAAGGAGCTTTGAGTTTAAATCTGTGTTGACTGGCATCGCAGGCGCTCATTCTTAAAGGGAATTCGGTTCCCCATATTTGGGTATCAACTGGAACTGATACTTGTTCAATAAAATAGTCTCCAAAAACTACTTCACTGATGTGTGCTTTTATCTTTTCCCAATTAGGCTCTCTAGTAAATTTCAAAGCATCTTGTCCTGTTGCCGTTAAACCAATATCTTCTTGCCAAATACCCAATCCCATAATTGCCACATCATTCAAGTAAGTTGCATATTTAAAGCGCTCTGCTCTAGGGGCTGTCTGTAAATCTTTTATGCACTCTTGTATAAACTTTAAGAATAGCTCTCGAGGATCTTCCTTCATGAGGGCTTCTCGTGCTTGTTTTAGGAGTTCTTTTTCGCCACTTAGTATACTAGCCGCTAAGAGGTAGTCTGCAGTTTGGACAATAATTGGATCAATTCTACGCTCTGCTTCGAGTCTAGATAGAGTTTCCTCAAAAGATAATGATTCGCCATTTATTTCTTCTTGTTTATCCATTTCTCAGTCATTTCTGTAAATATATCGGGGGTTTTACCACCTGATTCAATATTCCTCTTGCGAATTTTTATGGGGATTGCATGCTTAACAGTCTCATAAGTTCCAGATAATATGCAGGTACCAACTGGCATTTTAGGTAAGCGCTGTAACATATCTTCTGTAGCATCTGCGCGTACGCCCTTAATCGACTCGAGTTGGTCTGGCTCCAGTGCAAAAATGAATCGAGTATTACATTGCCGAATTGTTTTCTTATCGATATCAACTGGGCTTTGAGTAATTAAAAACATACAGATTCCATAATGTCTGCCAATCCTTACTCCTTCTCGTATAACCTGTTTACAAGGACTATCTTCACCTTCGGGAACAAGTAAATGTGCCTCATCTAGAACTGCAACATACGGAGGAATCTCAACACTTTTTCTTAAATGTTGTAGTTCTCGGAGTGTTGCGCCTATGACAAGCTGTAGTTGGTGTTGATCCAAATCGCCACAGTCGATATTTACAACAGGTTGATCTCTGAGTAAATCTTTCCAGTTAGTCTCATCACCTAAAAATCTATGTCTTTCAAGTGAGGAACGAGTTCGTTGTAATGCTATCTGAAGGCTATTTGTGTTTACCTGAAGAGAGGGGGCATTATTAGACATTTCAATTAAAATGTCGTCCAAACCAAAACCTCCTCTTTCTCCACGAATAATCTCTCTTTTTAACTGTAGAAAAGTAAAGGCTAATAGATTACGACCTACCTCAGGTAATGTCGGGACTAGCCCAAGGATTTCTCCTTCAGTGAGAGACGATAGTCTGACCTTATAATCATCTCCAGGCTTGAGTACAACTCCTCCAAGTCCTTCTGCTAGTCCAATATATTCATTCTGCGAATCAAGAATTATTATAGGAATTTTAAACTTATTAACTTCTTCAAGAATTACCCCTGTGGCGTATGATTTGCCACTTCCAGTTGTGCCACCAACAAATACATGCCTCTGAATTAGTGATGGTTTTAAGAGAACGTTATTCTTAGGATTTTCTTGATCTTCATCGCCATTGGTTATTTTTGTTCTTCCTAACACTAACGCCTTGTCTTCTTCTCTCAAAAACCCCATTGCATTCGCAACAACTTCTTCTGTAGGGATAAATACTCTAGCTCCCGCTTTTGGCATATCAGAAGGTTCAGATACCTCCATTTTTATTGCTTCACCTTCTTTGGATAGTATTCCTTCTTCAATAACATCAGCCTCGTACACACGGTATATGTTCGTCGAAAGTTTCTCTTCTGGATAATCTGGCTCGATATCCAATGCCTCTCTAACTTTTGCACGAGAAGCGCTTTCATGAGGATTTACTTCCAACGATGATTTGATGCGACCTATCAAGAAGTGATTTTTATCAATGGGAGTTGCAACAAGTGTGCCTGGGTAAACATACTTGTTAGCATCCGCTTTTATTCTGAAGCAATCAAAAGTAGGGGAGAACTCATCTGCTACAACCGACCCAATATCTTCTTGTAATATATTCTCATCCATATCAGAAAAAGGTGAATTTGATGTCCATAGTATAGCTGAATTTGTAAGAAAAAGCACCTAGCATTTAGGATTAAAGATGCGGGTAATGAGACTGTCAGCCTCATTAAAGTGTCAATAGATGCTCTGTTTGTTTTTTGGGGAAGTAAAGATCAGGTTTGCCTTCCAATTTGCTTTTTACTCTGTAGCCTCTAAATCCATTACTCCAGAGATACTTTCTAAAAAGAATCTCTATTTTTGTATTAGTGGATCTTATCCGTGTCATGCATAATCTTCTTTGTGCTGAAGTGAGATTATCCATAAGGTAAATTATATAATAATTTCTAACATTGATTTGTTTATGGCTAAGATTGGAAGAAATAACCCTTGCCCTTGTGGAAGCGGGAAAAAGTATAAAAAGTGTCATCTACTAAGCGGGGGGTCGCTGAAGACCTCAATTATTAAAAAATTAAAGTCTACTCCAGAACTTGAACGCATTAGGCAAGAACTAGAAATGCAGATGATCGAAAGACGAAAAAAACTAGTACAAGCTGGTGTATTCATTGATTTTGTGACACCAACACATTTTAGGGGCAATAAAGTGTGGGCACTTAGTAGTCGTTTATACCCTCGTCGACCAAAGAAAGAGACTTTTCATGAATTTATAATATATGTTCTAAAAGAGGAGTTGGGTCGTGATTGGTGGATAAAACAAATGGAATCACCAGAGGATAAACAACATTTTATTTACAGATGTTTTATAAAACATTACGATTGGCAAGATAAAAATAAGATTCCAGAAAATAGGTATGGAGAAGGTTGGCGAGCTATACCAGATGGTTACTCTCGTGCTTTGATTTCATTAGCCTTTGATGTATGTAGTCTCATCCATGCAGTGCATCTACCAGAGATTTTCTTAAAGAAGCTAAGGAACTATATAGAATATCAAAGTGTTAGATATGAGATAGCTGTAGCTGCATTATTTGCTCGAATGGGGTATAAGATAAAATTTCTTGATGAAGAATTTGTAGGCCAAAAAACTCAACCAAAGCACTCGGAATTTATCGCTACAAACCCTGGAACTGGTGAAGAAATTGCAGTTGAAGTTAAGAGTAAAGAAAGAGAAGGGGTTTTGCATAAAGAAGGTGAGTTTAACAAGGAAAAAGAGTTTCGTTCGAGTGTTGCGAAGTTATATAGGCATGCTTTGAAACAGAAACCTCACGGTAAACCATTCATTATTTTTATTGATATGAATCTACCTCTTTCTCCAGGCGCTAATCCAAATGATATTCCTTGGGTAAAGGCAGTTACAAAAATGAGAGATAACGCTACTTTCGCTACAAGGGGTAAACCTGCACCCAGTAATGCAATACTTTTTACCAACTATTCATATCACTATGGAACTGACCAAGAAACTAGTAGCGGCGAATGGTTGATTGAAGAAAGTGGGAATCCAGAGATTCTAATCAAATCCCCAGATTTTGGTGAGAAATTTATAACAGTATTACGTAAATATGGAGATGTACCGAATATTGATATGGTTATTAACACCTAATACATGTAGCGTTAGGTATCTTCTGGACTCTTTTAATTTCTTCCCATCTGGCCTTGATTATTCCCATTTCAATAACATCTTCAAAAGTCTTTAATATACTTGATACCCCTTCTATAATAACTTCAGAGCTGGGGAGCTGAAAGCTGTTATTATAACCGCTTGATTAGCTTGTAGGGACAAGAAGATTGGTGTTGGCACTGCCTCAACAACTTCTTTATTTCTTACAATTAGCTTCTCATAAAAGAATCTTAAGTAATGTCTTTTAAGGTAAGTTGGAGCATCTTTATATGTTTGGTAGATGTTTCTGGTAAAAGCTAATACCTCATCAATCAAATCTATGTCTATTTGACTCTGGGCGTCAGTTTCTTGAATTTGTGCCTCTAAGTTCAAAATCTTGTCATGAATCTCTGTGTGCTTTCTTTTGAAAGTGTCCCTGTCTATTGTTGCATCCAGTAAAGCATCTTCCAGCTTATTTCTTTTTGTTTCTAAGGCGGTTTTTTGGTTAAGCATGCCTTGTTTGACGGCATTAGCCGATTTACGGTTGTTTTCAAGGCGTTCTCTGGTCTTTCTGACTACCGCATCTATAAACTCCTGGCTAAACTGCATGTTTTTAAACTCCTTTTCAACCAACTTTTCAAGCTCGGATATTTCTACATAAGGAGCAGGACAACCATTTCTTCCTAGTTTTATACAGTGGTAATAACCAATTTTACCGCCTCTATGCTTGAATTTGTGCTCGTTTTTATGCCATTCAGCAGTATACCGCTGGCCACACTCAGCACAATAAATAAATCCTCTGAGTAGAAAGTTGTGTGTACGCCTTCGTAAAAGGAAGTTTCTGTGCTTGGCTAAAACATACTGGCAAGTATCAAATAGCTCTCTGGTGATAATGGGGATATGTTTACCGATCTTAGATTCTCCCCTCCATCGGATCAAACCGTAATAAAAGGGGTTATTGAGAATATTACAAATTACACTATGCCCTAATCCTGTACCAGTTTTAGAAATAAGGTTTTTATCGCTTAACCACTCTTGTAATTCTAGGATTGAATAATTACCAGTAGCGTATAACTCATATAACTCTTTGATAATCGGTGCAACATAAGGATCTGGTTCGCAAGTTTTTCTCTCCCTGTCACCGCCAATGCTTATATAGCCTATTGGGGGAGGAGTGGGCTGCCAGCCCTCTCTAAACTTCTGCATTAAAGCATCTTTTGTCCTTTGTCCATTAACCTCTGACTCCCATTCTGCAACTGAAGCAAAGATATTGCCTATTAAACCCTCTGTTACATCTCCATTCTCGGATACTGAAAGCAGCTTAATCCCTAATTGCTTGAATTGCTTTCTTATATTTGAAAAATCACCTACATTTCTGGCAAAACGGTCTATTTTATAAATAATAACTGCATCTACAGAATTTTCTTGAATTAAGGCGAGTAATTCTTGAAACGCAGGCCGGTCTGTAGTTTTACCGCTTCTACCTCCATCTTCAAAGACTTTCTTAACGTGGTAGCCACACATTTGAGCATAATCCAAACAGGACCTCTTTTGATTATCTAAAGAAAAACCCTCATTGGCTTGCTCATCTGTTGACACTCTTAAATAAACATAACAATTTTTCATATATTTCTGTTTAAATCATTGAATCTAATCTCTTTTGCATATACTCCATGCTTACGGGCTAGCTTCCTTACTCGTTTATTGATTATCTCCAAATATGGCGTTGTCATTAACTTTGCTTTTTCATAACTTATAGCGCCTTGTTTCATAGCCAAATATATAGCCCTAGCTTCAGCTAACATTTCTTTATAATCTACCATGCACGGTTTCTTAAACAGGCTCATTACTTATACTTAATTATATAACATAATTAAAAGGTATTAAACAAGATGTTTCTCAATAAGCTCTCCAATCGTTGTTTGAGTGATAGCCGACTCGATTTTTAGTCTTCTATGTAACTCTGCGCTGATCCTAACCAGTTTTGTGGCTTTCTGTTTCATTTTTTTGTTTACTTGTTTACTCATATTTATTTCTTCCAACCCTCCTTTAAATATCTTCCCTCCTCACCGCACCTCCGGGCAGGTGTTTTAGTACCTGCTACCGTAGTTAATACACAGCCCTGTTAATAGATAAACCTTGTAACTGTTATTTGATCTATCTACCAGTGAGGGCGCGCCCTACAGTTCTGCCCGTATGGTCGTTTCGGTCGGTTGCCGTTCACTTTGTTTAGATTTGTTTTAAATCGTCTAAACACTCATAACGGATGAGCCCTTTACGATTGCAAATAATGAATAAAAAATATAGTTAATCATTTTTCTTTTAACAGTCATTATTTTGTGGATATTCATAATTCATAAGTTTGATTTATTTTGATAGATCATTTGTTTAAGATCCTTTTGAGCTGAAAAAATGCGATGCACTTCAGTTTCTGCCATATAACTTAAGTATTTTTGAGTCAGGGCCCGTCTTTTATCACTTTCTTCAAGGATGAATACCACACGCTTAGGATTTGTTTTATCAAGAGAGAGTAGGGGTATTGCTTCTGAAACCAAATAGCAAGCAAGTTGAAAGTTATCGGTAGCAAAGGTTTTATTCTGATTATCGTTCATATTTTATACTCACTTTATTTTGTTATTTAAATTAGTTTTTTTGCTAATTCTTTTACTTTGTATATGAGCAAAAAGTATACCGATCCATTTTTCGGCTATGAAATCTATACTCAAATTATTTTGATAGTTATTCTTAATCCTCTTAATCATTATGATTATTCTAAAAAAGAGGATTAAGTTTTGCGTAGAGCAAAAGAGGGGTGGGTTTAACCTACGTTTTAGATTATATTTTTGAGGTTTTTTATGCGGTGGGTTAAATCTCTAACAATTTCTCTAATAGCTGCTTCTTCGAGTGTGAATTTATTTTCAATAGAGTCAATGTTTGAGTTTTCATCTTGGGATAGATTTTCTTCCGCAATAATATCTGATATTTTGGGTGTTTTATAGTTGAGCAGATGGAGTATAAATATTTGGATATCTCTTTTGAATAGGCTAAATTTCTTTGTGTGTGGGTAAAGGGGTAACCAGCTTCGGATCAATCTGATCTTATCCTTATTTTCCTCAACAAACCGCAAGAGCTGTTCAGGTGTTGTATCTTGAAAGAAGCGAATATACCCTTTTGTTAAGTAGGGCATTGTTTCGTCCTGTGCAGTCTCTAAACGTGCCTTATAGCGGTACTCCTCGTTTGATAGAAATGTATTATTGGTTAAAGGTTTAAGTGGTCTCAGGTCTCTAAAATATAGATAGTTTGAAACAAAAAAACCGTAGCGAGAAGAGTCAATCCTAAACTGTTTACATATTTCTAAAATTTTTGGGTGGTCTTTTGTAAGTACTTCTTTTGTATTTCTTTTGTGCCAAGCTTCATACTCCTTGTGTATCTTTTTATAAAAATCAACATTTTTAGTTCCTAAATACCATTTCTTGGGGAGATTATATTCTGATCTTAGTTTTTGTATTTCAAACTGAAATTGTGTGTCTGTGATGAGCCTTAACATTACAAGGATCAACTCTTGATGCTCATTGATATATTCATCACTTTGCATCTTGATCCATCGCAGAAATTCTTTTAAGTCCTCAGATAAATTGTTCATTTTTATGCTTATCTTTATTTATCTTGATTTTAACAAAAATAGGTTGAGTAAGATAATCTGCGAATTAAGAGGGTGTATTTATACTTTTGCTTTTCTCCAACCAGCAGTTTGGGCTTCAGCTTCTGAGCAGAACCAACGCTCACCTTTGCTTGTATCTATAACAGTTTTATTGTAAAAATTTTGTCCAGGCATATGGTAAATCTTCTCTCCTGAACTACTAATATTACCCTTAATCAAACAACTTCCGGATTGAGGTTGTGGGGCGGTATAACTGCCTGTAGTGCCTGTTGTTTGGCTGGATTGGGTTTGTGGAGCTTGTGGAGTAGGTGATGACTGGCAAGCTGATCCCCATAAGCCTTTTTGAGTTCCTCTTGCTTCCTGTTCTGCCTGTCTGAATTGATCTTGATACTTTATATCAGGAGGGTAGCTTGAAGAACGGGCATAGCCTTGCCTTACCAAATAATCATTTACAAAAGTATCTCCTACATAAACATACTTTAATAACCTCCCGTATTTATCAGTTTCTGAAACATCCTTCTCCAACCTAACTTCCTTACCTCCCACAAGCTCTTTATTTTTATCCGAGGCTTCTTTGCCAAAGCATTGGACTGTTGTCCTGGGGTCAACTGTTTCAGGGGTATCAATACCAATATAACGGACTTTCTGGCCACCTTCTATCTCAATAGTATCGCCATCAATAACTCTGGTTACTTTAGCAGTTTTTACCGGGTCAGTAGGTTTATCAGAAGGTGTTTGAGTCAAAGTTGGGGATGGAGAATTTTGGAGGTTGCCTGAACTGGTAGCTTGCGTTGTTTGGTCAATCGTGGCTGCTGCTGTGTTAGTTTGGTTTGATTGCACCCTTGTAGAGGGATCGGCGGTAACACCAATTAAAATAAAAAACAACAAAGAAAGGCCTCCAAATAACAAAGCAAGCTTTTTTCTGGGTAGAGTTATTTTAGTGAGCCTAGCAATAGCTGCAGGTTTTATTAATCCTATGATTAAACCAATAATGGAGAATAGAAATAAAAGTGCAAATGTTGTGCCCATTTTGAGGTAATGGTAACAGTTAGTGGGGGTAAAAACAAGCCTATATATAGCTTTAAAAGGTGACACACAGTTGGTTTAACTGGATTTGCTTTATCTATACCCTTAAAAGGTATGGCAACAGAGCAAGATATAAAGTTAGGGAAGAAGATACATAAACTTAGAAAGGGAGCAGGGATGACCCAGGAGCAAATGGCCGAGAGATTAGATTTAAGCACGAAGTATGTCCAATTTATAGAAACAGGCCATAGGAAGCCTTCTCTTCGGACTATTTATAAAATAGCCCGTGTGTTAAACGTTAAAGTTCAGGAGTTGTTCCCCTTTTAGTACATTAGGGGTTATTGGTAGTTAGTATTTCTTCCTCGGGATGCCAAGGTTGTAATGCTGTATCTTCTTTTGTTTCTGTTTCACCATCAATCGTTTTAGACTCCCCATTTTGGGGATAAGAATAATTGATAATCTGTACTTTTGGTTCTGTCATTGGCTGGAGTTTTTGGATGGGTTGAAAACCTACCCTATCTAATACCCCAAACGCAGCCCACAAACTTCCCTTGCGTACATTTTGTTTAATAGCCAAAACAGCTTCGGTGGCTATTTCTTTTAATTTATCATCAATTTTTTTAAAATCCTCTTGCCAATCTTTCATCCTTTGTTTTTGTTTAAGTTGATAAGCGTAATGGCAAGTTCCACCTTTCATAAACCAACGCCTTACATGTTGCTCAGTCAAATTAAGAGATTTAGCAATTACTTTATATGCAAGACCTTCTAATCGTAAATCAATAGCTTGTTGGTGTTTAGGCTCCAGGGAGTCGAAATTTTGTTGCAATTTGTTGCTTTTTGTTGCATTTGTCATATCTCTTGAGCTAACCTCCTTATTAAATAAAAGAAAAACTTGCTTCTATGTCTACCTGTACCTTATTATAGTTTATTCTGAGCAGGTGTATAATTTAGTAGAAGTTATGGTTAAAATGATTAAGTTGTTAAGAATACGCGAGGCAGCTGAGATTTTGGGTGTCAATCCAGAGACCCTAAGACGTTGGGACCGTTTGGGGAAGTTAAAGGCTGTAGTAGTGAGTACGCGAGGAGATAGGAGGTATAGAAGGGAAGATATTGTGAATTTTATAAATATACATCAAAAGAATAAATATGAATGAAGATCGTAATTTGCAATTGCTCAAAGAGAAAATAGCTTTTATTGATGAGCTTTTAAAAGAGGTGGATTTTAATAGATTACGCCAGTGGCGTGAAGAAACCCTAATGATTTTGAATAACCTGATTGGTGAAGACTCAAAGCACTATAAAACTTTTGAGAAAATCAGTTATAGATCAGCAGTTATTAGAATGATGAATCCTGAATGGAACAGACAAGCGGATATAGAAGCTTGCATGCGCGGATTGGAAGAGGCTAGGAGCACCCTTAATGCTATTGTTTATGGAGTAGAGCAGAGTTTGATTTAACATGGATAACGAGGACAGAGTGAGAGATAAAATTTTAAAATTTCTTTATGATTACAATCTAAAGAAAGCGTTGTGGATAGCTCCGGCTAGGGTAGCAAATGAGTTGAGACGAGAGGGTTTTGATAGAAATGAGGTTATAAGAAACATAAATTTTCTAAAGGGCGAGGGTTATGTTAGCAAGAAGGTAGAGAGAGGTGGAGGGGTATCTTTTGAGAAGATAATAATCTCCAGTAAAGGGGTGCAGATATTCGAAAAGTCAAAATTTAGCAGAAAGACATTTTCTTCAATTACGTTAGAGGGTTCTAATAATGTTTTAGTGATGGGAGATAATATAGGGAGCATCACACAGGTTAAAGGTAACTCTATTGATGAATTAAACTCGCTTATAGAAGAGGTTAGAAAGTCGACATTAACCGAAGAGGAGAAGATGAATTTAACAGGTGATGTAGAAACCATAAAATCGCAATTAGTTAAGCCTAACCCTTCCAAGCAAATTATTCAGGTTTCTTGGGCAGCAATTACAACAGCGGCTACCTTTTCTGGTGCACATGACCTTTTAATAAAAATTAAAACACTTTTAGCAGCTTGGTTAGGTTAATCATATGAATGATGAGTTAAAAAATATAATTAAACAAAGTAGTTTTGAAACAGAGGATGGAGTTTATGTTTATACTCAGGTCAAAAGTGTTCCGGAGACAGAGAAGCACTTTATGGTTAGCCAGGACAAGGATGAAATTACAGTAGTAACCAAAGAAGAAAATCTGAGTAGTTTGGATTTAATTGAAAGAAACAAAGATAATTACAAGTTAATTGCATTAAATGTTTCTGTTCCATTTTATTCAGTTGGTTTTTTAGCCACAGTTAGTTCAGCAATCGCTAAAGCAGGCATGAACATCCTGATTATTTCTACTTACTCAAAAGATTATATTTTGGTGAAAGAGGATAAATTAAGAAAAGTAAAGGAGGCACTTTTGGCTTTGGGATTCAAAGGACCTAAATAAGTCAAATTATGATTTATGATTAATGAAGAGGCACGAAGGATTGACAGAATAATCAATGATCTTGTTACGTCGATAAACACTGACATCTCTCCGATTATTCAACCCGGTAGGCCTGAAGGCGGTTATTTTGGTGTTCCACGAATGGTGTTTTGCTATATTGATTTTCTCGGATTACTTTATTCTGGTTGGAGTGGCAATAAAAAGAAAAATGGTGACAAAGATGACTTTGCAACGCCCCAGAAAGCAAAAATCTTTATAAAAAAAGTATTGTCGCATATCGATAAACTATATGAGAAACATGGTGATTTGCTCTATGATATGTATAGGCATGGAACTGTTCATATCTATAGTCCTAAGAAAATGGTTTCAAGAACGGATCCTAATAAAACTATAGAGTGGCTTCTTTATAAAGGAGATAGGGAGCAATGGGATTATTATGAAAACAAGGCTGTTAAGTTCCAACATCTCGAGATTATCAAATGGGAAGAAGATAGGTTTATGTTACCTGTATCGATTGTGGTACTTTACAGGGATTTGTTAGAATCTATAGATTTATATAGAACGATGATTTACAAGGATAAATCAGGGGATTTAGCTAGAAATTTATTAGCAGTGGCAGATGGTTTAGATCAGCACTTTGATTCTACATCACATAAATTTTGGTACTAGAGTTGAATTGTAATTTTTTAATCTCCAGCCACCTTTGCCTCAATTCTCCAACATAGCTTTTATTGCTGAAAGCCTCTAAAACTTTGGGGTATAATAATTCAAGGTCTGGGGAGCCGAGAAGGTGCCAAGCTAACCCACCTCTTCGAGTTCTTCGAATCTGAGTGACGATCTTGGAATCGAAGATCTGAGCCTGAGGGCTCATCCCTCAGACTTGTGGTGCGTGTAATCGAACCAATCGGTGACCTTCAGGTGGTTTGTTTTACGCGAAGGAAAATCAATTAGTGTAGTTTTTAGAAGTTAAGAATCTTAAGTATATTAACTATAAAGGTCTTACTATAACGTCTTTTAGATATTGATTTTGGAAGTCTGTTCTTTGCCCTATTTCAGCCTTACCATCTGAGACAAATCTAACTGATAGGGGTTTGGTATACTTCTGTGATAAAGCCTGAACTAGCCTCAATATCTCAACAACGCGCTTAGGGTCTTCATCTATCCCTATTGGATAAGTGTCAATACCTAAACCGGAATGCAAAGACAAAAACACATTTCTCTCAATAGAGAAATTACCACCTTCGTATTCATCAGCCAATTCAAAATCTTCGAGACAAGGCATCATGAGGCCACATAGTCCTACTGGTTTGGGATTTTGTTCTTTCATAAATTGAGTAATCCGCACATAAGTATTTGTAGTTACAGAACCGCTAAAAGACATTTCTAGTCGCCTAATGAAGTTTATAAGGCTTCCTTTACCTTCGAAAATAGGAGCAATAGAGCTATCAATACCCAAGAAATCAGGGTCACTCCCAAGCATTTCATCCAATCTTAGCCAACTAGCCTTCATTTTTTCTAACCACTCTTCCAAAGTAGAACAATCTTCAGCTAAATCCGTAGGTTGCAAACCAATAGAAAATCCGTTTCTTGCGTAATTTGCAGATGGGAAGTAAGGAGAAGAGGGCTTGTTGTTGAAAACATAGGTAAAATTAAAGGTAACACCAGGCCTGTTTTTAATAATCTTAAACAAAGGTGCCGTATGAGGGATATCAATAGGTATAGAGGTTAAGTCCACATTGAAAGATACTCCATCAGCCTGATAAAACTTTGGTAGTGAAGCTACGGCTTGTTCAAAAGGAAGAGTCCCAACGCAAAGAAGCCATGTCTTATCTCCAACTCTTTCCTGAAGCTCTATCGGGTCTGCTATGGGAGTACAAACTCTCTTAGTCTGGACTTCATAGCCTTTTTCAACTAATTTAGCCTCAAGTTCGTTAACTTTATCTACTGTTTGTTGGTTGGGATTGTCTGTAAAATAACAAACGCTCCTGACTACCTCATTACTCATGCTTAAGATTATAACATTGAGGATGTAAAATAAGTTTAAACATCCGACATTAAACGGAGCCAAATATAGTTAATATTCCCTTTATTTTTAGTTAGTTGCAAAGATCAAGATGAAGTAGATTATTACTGGGAGAAATTAACTCAAGATGGGGGAGAAGAGGTGCAGTGCGGATGGCTTAAGGATAAATTTAGTCTCTCTTGGCAAATAGTACCAACAGTTTTAATAGCGCTTATGTCTGATCCCGGAAAAAGTGAAATGGTGACTGAGGCTTTTCTGAAAATGAAAAAAATTGACATAGAAATCCTAAAGAAAGCAGCTGGGGAATAATCTTATTCCTCTTCAGTCCCTAGAAAAATATTGTCCTAAGTGACCCATAGTTTGTATCTTAGCTTCATTCATGATATCATCCCTCTATGGTAAGTGAGGAAAGAGGTCAAAATGCACTCAGAGAGGAGATCTTAGCTGAAGCGAGAAGAGACTTAACAACTATAACTACTGGATCAGTTGGTAATTCCGACAGGAAAGAAGCTTTAGTTGGTGACGATTATCAAAGAGTGGTGGGTTATATACCTTTTTTGGCAAGGAAAGCTATGCCTAGAGGTTACAGTGTTAGCCCAGATTTGACATTACAGCTTAATTTCCTTGCTGGGATTTATTATCAAGCTGGACAGAGGCTAGCTCCTTTTTACGCGTCTGTTGCAGATTGGATTGATGGTATTAAAGATGTTGATCAAAAAACTGGTCAAAAAAAAGAACCAATTTTTATATTTGAAGGAAGAGATAGTTTAGGATTTTTGATTGCTTATAGCAAAAGACATGATAGTAAATGGCTTTACTCTCCTTCCAGTAGGGGAGCTTTATACGCACATCTTGCGCCCAGAGAACTATATCCTAACCAAAAAAGTGATGAGAGACGGGATCTGAGGGATTTTTACTTAAGAAATGGTTTGGCGAATAAAGCGGCCTATTTTGTTGACTTTGGTTTTAGAGGTACGTTACCTAGAGAGCAACAGTTAATTTTAGCTCAAGATAATCAATCTCGCCCCGCAGGTATTACTATTCTACTTGTAGCTTATTTTACTCAAGATGGTTCCGGAAATCCCTATGGACTACTACCAGATGCAAATACCCCAAGCTTAAAGTCAATAGACCGAGCAAACTTAGACAGAACAATTAGCTACTTTTATAATTGCATAAAAGCGGGTTTATCTTTAGATTTTTATAAGACGGTTTCTGCTCATGAATTTCACCCGGATACTCTTTTTCTTAAAACTCTTCAAGAACTTCCAGCTTATATCAAAGAGGCTAGGCAAGATGGTTTTGCTCGTCGAGAAAAAAGAAGACCTTTTGAAACTAGTTTAGGTGTGATCTCTTTACAAGAGCTAGTGGCAAAGTATGCTTTTATGCAATCTTTAAGAGGAATTGATTTTGAAGCTGTAGATGGATCTGCAGAAAGTGCAGAAAATGCCTTAAATGGATTCTATCGGGATTTCTATTTAGCTTTCCCCCAAACTTTTTCATTTATGACAGACTTTAGTTTGAAGTTGGAAAATGATTCCCCAGAGAGGTTTATTTATGACCGACTACATAACAAACTTTTAGAGCATGGGATGAATCTAGTTTTAAGTTAATTCCTTGAGTTCCCGGCATCCTTTATCTGTAGGTATAGTAATTCCAGGACTTACGCAGTATGTGGTGACCCCCGGTGGTTTGTTTTACGTAAGTGCGCCAACTTCGTGGAGCACATTTCTTTTAGCCTCAATTTTTACTGCCAGCTTACTTTTCTTCTCTATGATATTATGGCGATGCTATGGTTACCAAGTAGCTGATTTAAGTGGAACTGAGTAAAATAGAAGATCAGGAAAAGATGACACTTGATTGACATATCAAAAATGATATATAATATTTATGGACTTTAAAGTTATTTATTACCAAGACAGTAGTGGAAAACAGCCAGTTGAAGAGTTTTTGGTAGAGCTTAAGAGAGTGAACGGTCCTTTGGCAGCTCAGGTTTCTAAAGCAATTGAAAAAATTAGGAACAGAGCTTACCATAAAGAGCCATTATCAAAGCATTTAGAGTCAGGACTTTGGGAGCTGCGAGTCAGAGCAGGAACAGATATACTGAGGATAATCTATACTTTTGAGAAAGGGAGAATAATAATTTTATTACATGGCTTTACTAAAAAAGATCAGAAAACACCAGTAGGTGATTTGGAATTAGCCAGACGAAGATTAAAAGAAGTTAAAGAAAGGGAGGAAAATCAAAATGAACAGACCAAAAGATGATTTAGATAGGACATTTGAAAAAATCCTCAAGGAAGATCCTTCCTTCCAGGAGGAATTAGATAAGGCTGATCGGGCTTGGGATATAGCTTTTCAGATCCGTGATTTAAGAGAGAAGGCTGGTTTAACTCAAAAAAAGCTGGCAGAAATGGTTGGCACCAAACAATCCAATATTGCCAGAATTGAAGATGCTGATTACACTAGATATACCTTAACTACTCTGGAAAAGGTCACTAAAGCTTTAAAAGCTAAACTAGAGATAAAAATTATCCCCGAAGATCATAAAGGAGTTGCATACCTTCATAGAGTTAAATAACTATAACCCTGTAATTTGTCTAAAATCCTCCCCTTTGGAGAGCTGGCTTTAATTTCTTCCCACCTTTGTCACATTGCGAAGCAAGAAGCACGAAGTGATTCATTTCTCCAATCTAACTTAGGTTTTGGAATGTCTGAAGCATGGAAATAAAGGAATTTGGTGGTATTGTAATCCAAGGCTGGGGGAGCACATATTGACAAATGATATGATTTGTCATAAAATACTAAAGTGAAATACTTTGATTGGGATGAAGAGAAAAATTCCCTTTTAACGGAATTAAGGGAGGTTTCTTTTGAGGATGTGCAAATAGCTATTGAAGCAGGGAGAGTGCTAGATGAGATTGATCATCCGAGTAAGAAGCGTTATCCCAACCAGAGAATATTAATTGTTGAGATAGAGGGTTATGCTTACTATGTTCCTTATGTGGAAGATGAAGAGAAAATTTTTTTAAAAACCATCTTTCCTTCAAGGAAAGCAACTAAAAAATATTTATTTGGAGGTGAAAATAAATAATGAAATATTTTGAATTAGATCAAGAAGAACAGGAACTTCTGGCTGAGATTGAAAGAGGTGAGTGGAAACCAGTTAAGAATTTTGCTAAGCGCAAAAAGGAATTAATGCAAATTGCCAGGAATACCCTGAATAAAACCAGAAACATTAACCTGAGGCTTTCAGAAAGAGATTTACAGAAATTAAAAGCTAAGGCTGTAAAGGAGGGTATTCCTTACCAAACACTGGCTTCTTCTATTCTCCATAAATCCGCCAGTGAATAATGGTTAAAAGTTCTAAGCGTGTCCAATTGGGGGAGCATAACTGAAAACTTAACCTGACTCTCTTTAATATCCGGGTAAAGTTTATTGCACCCTTCTTATGTAAATGAGATATAATTGTTTTGTATGAAAGCAGTACAAATTAACACATATGGTGGGATAGATGTTTTAGAAATTAATGAAAACACTCCAAAACCAAACCTTGCTAAAAATCAGCTGCTTGTAGAAGTTTATGCAGCAAGTATTAACCCCATAGATTACAAAATCCGGGCTGGGTTCTTAAAAGAAATGATGCCATTACAATTTCCAGCCACTTTGGGTGGAGATTTCGCTGGCGTTATACTAGAACTTGGAGAAGGAGTAACTGATCTTAAAGTAGGTGATTCAGTTTATGGATCTGCAATTGTTTTAAATGGGGGATCAGGCGCATTTGCAGAAAATTTGGCTGCAAATACAGGAAACACTGCTTTAAAACCTAAGAATGTAGATTTTGCGCAAGCAGCAGCACTTCCATTAGTAGGAGCAAGTGCAATACAAGCATTAGAAGATTATATAAAACTTAAAAACGGTCAAAAAATTCTCATTACAGGTGGGGCAGGTGGTATAGGAACTATTGCTATACAACTGGCTAAATCCTTGGGTGCATATGTGGCAACAACAGTAGGTAGTAAAGATATAGAATATGTTAAATCTTTAGGTGCAGATGAGGTCATAGATTACCAAGCGCAAATCTTCGAACAAGTTTTAAAGGACTTTGATGCTGTTTTTGATACTGTTGGGGGTGAAACTTCAGATAAATCTTTTCAAGTACTCAAAAAGGGAGGGGTTATTGTTTCAATGTTTGGTGCTCCAAACGCAGAACTAGCCCAAAAGTATGGTGTTACAGCCATTGGACAAAATACAGTTACAAGTACCCAAGCATTGAACCGCTTAGCTGAACTTGTTATGAATGGGAAAATCAAGATACATATTGATAAAGTATTTCCTCTAGAGGAGGCAAAAGAGGCGTTTGAGCATTTAGAAGAAGGCCATCCGCAAGGTAAAGTGGTACTACAAGTTAAGGATTTGTAACTCATCTGCAATGCATGCCGGTTATCTAAGCACAACTCTGATAGCAGCCTTCTTTCTTTTGGTTTTTATAATAAGTGGAGAGTCAGTGCGGGCACAAGCAACATCCCCATCTGATGACCATACTGCCCGTGAAGAAGTTGAGGGAAAAGCAATTTGGGAAAAGTTCCAAGCAAAACAAATTGAGTGCAAAGACTTTACTGATGATAGTTATGCGGTGCTGGGTGAGTATTTTATGGGTCAATCAATTGGTGATACTCAAAGACATGCTGCCATGAACCAGATGATGATAAGCATGATGGGCGAGGAGGGAGAGAAACAGATGCACATTGCTATGGGTAAAAGAAATAGCGGTTGCGGGGTGGGCTTTATGCCTATGATGGGAACAGGTTTTGGTAATATGATGGGCGGCTGGGGAGGTTTTGGCATTTTAGGCTGGGTAACTATGCTTGCTTTCTGGATTCTCTTAATTTTAGGCGTCATTGCCCTTATTCGTTACCTTGGCGGTTGGAGTAAAAGAGGCGATGAAGGTAGGTCAACACTGGATATTCTCAAAGAGAGGTATGCTCGTGGAGAAATAGGTAAGAAAGAATTTGAAGAAATGAAAAAGGAGTTAAGATAAAGTCTGGAGAAAGTTATGCAGCTTAGATTTTGGAATGTTTGCAGGATAGAAATATAGCTATTTTCTGGTATAGTAATCCAAGGCTGGGGGAGCATATATTTTTAGCTTCAATTAGCCTCAACACCTATGCGTAGTTTCTTAATTTGATTTAGAACCTAGTATAATACGTTAATGAAAACACAACCTATTGTTTATGTAATTTGTGGATTTATCGGTGCTGGTAAAACTACTTTTGCAAAGAAGCTAGAGGAAAAAACTGGTGCAGTGAAGATCACGAAGGATGAGTGGTCAATCAGTTTAATTGGAAATGATCCCACAATCGATGGATATGCGGAATGGGATACTAAAATCATCGAGTTATCAAGAGATGTTGCATTCCAACTTGTTGAGAAAGGTATTGATGTCATTATTGACGAGGGTTTTTGGGAAAAGGAACAACGAGTTAAAATGAAGAAAAGAATAGAGGCACTAGGTGCTAAAGAGGTATTGTATTATCTTGATACTCCGATAGAAACGATACGGGAAAGGGTTGTTGGAAGAAACGTTAATCTTACGAAAGAATCTTTTAAGATTAGCAGAGAGATGTTTGACAGTTATTTGAAGTATTGGCAAGCTCCTACAGAAGATGAAGATTACGTTCTCGCCAGTGAGGTGAAATAAGATATATCAATTTTTGATATCCTCCTTTCCTAAAACTAATGTTGTAATGATAAATTGAAGATAGAATAGATTGTTTGAATGTCCTGTAAATTAAACCCAAACTCTATTTCTCGGTTTCTGAATAAGTCCTGTCGGCCGAGCAAATACCGTGAATTTATATCGCAAAAGGCTATAATTCACGTTAAATTGACAAAATGACATGAATTTGATATAATGCAGCAGCTATGTCAACTCCCCTTCAATATCAAAAAAGGATAGAAACGCTTAAAAAAGAATATGATCGTTTAAAGATAGGTGAAGAATCTTTACTTAAAATTATTGATGAAAATCTCATGAAAGTTTGGTGTAAAAGTTGAAGATCTATTTCACAGGTGAAGATATTAACCTACGACAGTCGTCACTTTTTCGTATAACATCGGAAGGCGATTTTGTTTCAGCCTAAATTTTGTACCATGGTTGTGTCCTGTCCGTGCATCGAAGTCTACTAGCATCACGCCTTTTTCAAGTGCTTCCAATAATCCTTCGAATCTAAATTTCTGCAACATCTGTGCTTTGTTATACCAATAGAACTCTTTTCCTTTCTCGGTTTTGACTTCAGCTTGAACATAAAAACAATTTAATAATTTAGTACCTGCTTTATGTTCAAGATCGTCAAATCCCCAGTATGGTTGTGGGTTAAGTTCACCTAAACCAACTTTCTCTTTTACGCCTTCTAACCACTTTGTATGTTTTTCGCTAACTTTAGAAGCATCAAAAGAAACCAGAATTTTTTTAGCAATCCTATCAATTTGCACAATAAAGCCTCTGTCGCTATGAGATAATCCATGAATTGTTTGCCTAAAACTCATCTCTTCTGCGTTATAGGTAGTTCCCGCCCCTTGATGTCCCCACCCATAAAGAGGCAATAAAACTTTTGGTACAAATCCTACAGCTCTTGGTGATGGTTCCATATGGAAAAGAGTAGTAAGGGAAGTTGTATTTGCCCGTTGTGATTTAAGTTCCCATTCTGCAGCATTTGGAATAGGTAAATTGTTTTCTTCAATTTCTAGAAAATCTTCTAAAGTATTTCCTATACCGCCATGGTTCCCAAACCTACCATTTGGGATCCAACCCATTTCTGCCAATTTTTTTAATCTTTTAATTAGTTCATCTTTTGTATAAAGTTGCATGATGTTATCTTATATCAAAGAATCATCTGAAAATAAAGGCATACGTTCTTGATTCTTTTTAGCAAAGTATCCTTTTTCTATCCGATTTTCAGCCATTTTGCAGTATTCAGGTGACACGTCAATGCCGATATATTTTCTTCCCAGTTGTTTAGCTACTACCGCAGTGGTTCCAGAACCAATAAAAGGATCGAGGATGATATTTGCAGTTGTTGAACCTATTATCCGTTCAATAAGTTCTACCGGAAATGGTGCGGGGTGGGGATTATTGAGATCTTGCCCAATATCCCACACATCGCCATACGCATTAGCTTTTGGTGCTAACTTGAAATTCTTCTTTGCGATTAAATAAATTACCTCGTACGTTGGTAAAAAATAGCCTCTATTAAAGTTAATACCGCCGTTGCGATGCCATATGATTATTTGTCTGACTGGAAAACCTGAAACTATATCTTGTCTATCTTGAAGTAAACCATCCTGAACACGCCATTTGTGATTATAGAAAATTGCCCCATCATCTTTTAACAATCTCATCATTTCTTCTAAACATTTCCTTTGCCATGTCGCATACAGATCATGTGGCATATTGTCATCATAGTTGTGGTAGCCCTTTTGTAGTTGTGCATTTGCCCATTTACCACCCCTTCCGTCCTTCATGCCATTACCTGTAGAGTTTTTAAGATTATATGGTGGTGAGGTAACAGCTAAATCAATGCTTTTTTCAGGCATTTTCTGCATTATTTCAATACAATCACCACAAATTATTTTATTGATATAGTCGTCTAGTGAATTCATGTTAATTTTTTCTTAATAATCCAACAAAGACACCTCTTATTTCGAGTTGTTCTGGAATTATTATTTCATAATTTGGATTTTTTGGTTGTAAGATTGTTCTTCCATTTTTTTCACCTAAAACTTTTAATGTAGCACCTTTTTCCGTAATTCCAACTACTGTGTCCCCGATATCTGCTGTCATTTGATGCTTAATAAGAACGATGTCATTATCCAGAATTCCCATATCCATCATGCTGTCACCTTTTACCTTAAGAGCGTAGTAGGAATGGTTTGGATTCAATTTAATATTCGATGATACTTGTATGGGTTCAGCGTTTTCAATCGGCTCTATGGGTTCCCCGGTAGCTATAAAACCCAGTAGAGGAATAGTTTGTTTTTGGGTAATTGGTGCTATACCTCTATTTTTATGTGGATCTCGTTTTAGATAACCTTTTTTTTCTAATTCTTCGATGTAGTACTGTGCGGTACTTAGGTTTTTGGTGTCCAAAAATGTGGCTAATTCACGCAAAGAAGGGGCGTATCCTTTTTCTTGCATGAAAGAATTTACGAAATCTAACGCTTCCTTTTGTTTGTTAGTTAGGGGCTTGACTTTAATATCCATATTATGATAACTTTATGACAAATTTATAGTCATGTCAAGTCGATATAAATATATCAAAATATGAGGGGGGTGAAGCAAAAATGGCAAAATCACAACATGTAGTACCATACGGCACAGATTGGGCGGTTCGCGGTGCGGGCAATAGTCGCGTGACTTCTGTACATGACACACAGTCAGAGGCTTACGATGCAGCAAGGCAAATAGCGATCAATAACCAATCAGAGATAGTAACCCATCGTCCAGATGGAAGGATTAGGGACAAAGACAGTTTTGGCCGAGATCCTTTTCCACCACAGGATAGGAAACGCTAACCCCAGTCAAACAATACCATGTCAAAGATAGGCAGAAACGATCCCTGTCCGTGTAATAGCGGTAAGAAATATAAGAAATGTCATTACCTAATGGGTGGTTTCCCGTATGGTGTGCCTAAAGTTACCAAAATAGAGAAGCCAACACCAGAGATGGAAGAAATGATGCGTAAAATCGAAGCAGAACAGGTTGAGAGAAGGTATATATTGCGACAGTCGGGCATATTTATAGATTTTGTTCAACCAATCGTCTTTAAGGGCAAGAAAGTGTGGGCATTAGGAAGCCGCATTTATCCATACCAAAAAGCAGATGAAACATTCGGAATTTATAGCTACTCACCCAGAAACGAAAGAGGGAATTGTTGTTGAGGTTAAGAGTAAAGAGCGAGAGGGTGTATTGCACATAGGGGGGAAGTTCAACAAAGAACGAGAGTTCCGATTCAGTGTGTTAAAACTATATAAACACGCACTTAAACAGCGGATGATAGGAAAACCATTTATTGTGTTTATTGACATGAACCTACCTCTTTCACCTAATGCACGCCCAGAGGATGTTCCTTGGGTAGGTGCTATTACGAAAATGCGAGATGCAGCCGTTTTTGCCACAAAGGGTAAGCCATCACCTTCAAATGCTATTGTTTTTACGAATTACTCATATCACTATGGAACGGACAAAGAAACGGATACTGGGGAATGGTTGCTTGAGAAGGCTGGAAATCCTGAGGTTTTAATTCAATCGGTAGATTTTGGTGAAAGATTCATTGCCGCCTTGCAAGGGTATGGTAAAGTTCCAAATTTAGATATTGAAATTGAAACCTAAATCATGCCATCGCCATCGCTGGCTGTACTTTTATCCATCTCTTCCCGTAGTTGGCTAATGAACTTGAAATCCTCAAATACCTTGAAAATACGCACGAATTGACTGGTTATATTAACGTTACGATCCTCGAGTAAAATAACGTGAATTTATCCCGTAAATGATATTATATTCACGTTTAATTGACAAAATAGTGTGAATTTAATATAATACAGGTATCATGTCAACCTCGTTTTCCCTGCAAAGAAGAATAGAAATTCTTAAAAAGGAATATGACCGTTTAAAAATTGGTAAAGGTTTTTTGCTACAACTTATTAATGAAGCTGAAATTCCGGAAAGTGTCTATAACTCTAATGCCATAGAAAACTCTACGCTTACTTTAAAAGAAACAGAGAAGATACTTTTAGAGATGGAAGTGTCAAAAGATGTCAGCCTGCGTGAAGTATATGAGGCTAAGAATTTAGCCAGAGTTATGGAATATATCCAGACTAAAGCTTATGAGGATCTTTCTAAAGAAACTATATTACTACTCCATCAAATGTTAATAGGAAATATTGATGATAGTATTGCTGGAAGATTCCGGAAAAAGGGGGAGTATGTCAGGGTAGGTAGTTTCATCGCCCCGGCTCCTGAGCATATAGAACGAATGCTGGAAGAGGCTTTAATTGAATATTCCAGTGATCAAAGTACTTATTTTATAGATAAGATTGCTAAATTTCACCTGCAATTTGAGATAATTCATCCTTTTAATGATGGTAACGGTAGAATTGGTAGAGTGCTTATAAACTATCAGTTGTACAGATTAGGGTTCCCGGGAATTATTATCCGGGATAAAGAGAAACAAGAATATTATCAGTCTTTTAAGGATTTTAGAGATGATAGAAGTACAAAAAAGATAGAGAGGCTAATCCTGCTTGCTGTGATGGAGGCTTTACACAAAAGAATTACTTATTTAAAAGGCTCTAAAATTATTGATGCTGTAGAATATGCAGAAAAACAAAATAAGCCAGCCCCAGTTATTTTAAATGCAGCTAAGCGTCAGACCATTCCAGCTTTTAGGGAAAAAAGTGTTTGGAAAATAGGGAATAATAGGAATTAGAAGGATGCGAGTATGCTTCACATGCTTATTCAGTTTCTCCTATTAAAATCCAAGTTTTTCTTTGACCAGGATAACCTTGATTCTTCCAGGTTGAGCCTCTTTGCTAATTATTAATATTTTGTTTACTGAACTGCCTGGTACCCCATAAGCTTTTTTAGCGCGCTCACTCTCCAGAGGTAAAACATATTCATATATCCGCTTTAAACCTTCTTCCAAGTTTTTAACAATTTTCTGTCCACCAACTATCCACAAAACATTTATTGCCCCATAAGCATATGCTGGCAATTGACTACCTGTTGCCGATGCTACCAATATTTGTCCATCTTGTGTAATAGCGTGAACGCTGCCAATTGCCCAGTCAGGGGTTGAACCCAAACTTTTCATTTCCTTAGCTTGAGTTTCTCTATCCATGGCATACAGTTTATCTCTGACGGGTTTGTATTTACCACCTTCTTTATTTACCTCTGTTGATAAGCTGATTGTATCTAAAGTAACAGAGACCATTGTCATGATTTCTTTTCCTTCAGGTAAAATCTCAAGAGCTTTTTTCTTGGCCTCTTCACCATTTTCTACAACAATAGTTTCTATGCCATTTGAATTCAGAGCCCGGACTGTTTTTTCAATTACTGGGGAATCTGCCAACTCATCAAATTTGTTCATAAATACATATTAGCAGTACTACTTCCTTTTGTAAAGTAGTTATAAAATGGGAAGTTCGTACCATAAGTAGTATAATTAAGAAAATTATGGCAGTAGAAAATCATAAAACCTGCGGAGTATCGAAAACTCTTAAAATTATTGGCAACAAATGGTCTATGTACATCCTCCATAGCCTTTTTTCTGGAACAAAAAGGTTCGGGCAGTTACAGGGAGAATTAAACGGCATTAGCCCAAAGACTCTTTCTCTGCGCCTGAAAGAACTGGAAAAAGAAGGCATTCTCAAAAAGAAAATCTATACAGAAATTCCTTTGCACGTAGAATATACATTAACTACAAAAGGAGAGTCTTTAAAAGAAATTTTTGAAAAAATAAGCGAATGGGGAGAACAATCCGCTTAGGTTTATAGACAAATAACAAACTCATATAAATCTTTTTTCTCCTGCTTTAATTGCTATTGGTAAAATATTTTCTTCTGGTGTTATTGGGCAATCCCAATTTTCATTGTATGAACTATATGGATTGTAAGCATAATTAAAGTCAACAATTAACTTATCTCCCTTTTTTGGAATTTGTAACATCCTGCCATTTTCATAAGTTTCTTTACCAGTTGTTTGATCGCGAAATAAAAGATAATATTGAAACTGTTCTTGATGCGGATCTTCAAAAACAATTGCTTCAACTTCTGCGCCTTCAACACTAAGCTTTACTTTGCCAGCTCTTAGATATACCTGTTCATCTCCACCTGTGGTTTTAATAATTACCTCTTTGCCTATATCAGGTATATTTTTATCAAGCTCTAATTCAAAACTCAAATCAGGATTAGGTGGAAAATAGTTTAAACTTTTAAAGTTCTTCTTTTGTTCTTCGGTTAAAGGAGATTCTTTATCGTTTTTCCAAGCCTGATCTTTTTGTTTTCTAAATTTTAGCAATTTATTTTCGTCGTACATAGTTTTTTTGGTTATCCAATATCAAAAAATGCTCTTTGCAACCATTCAGGTAACGCTGGGTGAATATAGACTGATTGGGTAATAGCATCTACTGTCCCGTTTCCCTTCATAGCCACAATTGCTTCATGAATTAAGATAGAGGCTTGTGGACCAACAATATGAACCCCTAATATCTTTTTTCCTGTCTCATCTGTTATAACTTTTGCCAAACCATTTTCCTGCAAGGCTCCACCCATACCTGTATCTTTAAGTTCTGCTTTACCAACTTTATAAGATATACCTTCTTTCTTAAGCTCCTGTTCTGTTTTACCAACACCTCCAACTTGAGGAGAAGAAAAAACCGCATGACCAATGGCAAAGGGGTCAAATGGTACTTTTTTATCAGTAAAAGCGTTTCCGATGGCAAAACCTACCTGATCATTGGCTGTATGCCTGAATGGTAAAATTCCTACTATATCTCCAAAAGCCCATATCCCATCTACGTTTGTTTCTAAGTAGTCGTTTACTTTAATATAACCTTTATCATCTACATCTACCCCTGTAGTTTTAACGTCCAGTATATCTGTATTGGGTGTTCTTCCCGTAGCAACAAGGAGTTGATCAGATTCTAATTTCCCGCCATCATTTTTTAGTTTTATAATAAATCTGTTGTCCTGGTAGGAGACAGCTTCTGTTTCAGTTTTAAATAAAATTTTGTGTTTCTTAGAAAATTCCTTGGTAAACCAGTCTGCTATCTCATCATCTTCGTTATCCAGCATTCTTTCTCCTCTTACTAAAATAGTTATCTTTGTCCCCAATGCTCCAAAAAAGTGAGCTAACTCTGCGGCAATATAACCTCCACCGATAATTACCAGATGCTCCGGTTGCTTTTCCAATCTCAAAGCCTTTGTGCTATCAAGGTAAGGTGTATCCTCAAGACCCGGAACCGGAGGGGTTGAAGGTCTGGTACCTCCCACAATAAAAACTTTGTCTGCTTCTATTTGTTCATTCCCAGCCTGCATTTGTTTTGGCCCAATAAATTTACTTCTGACTTTATACAAAACAGGATTACCACTTTTTCTTACTGCTTGTTCAATTCCGCTGGAATCTGTATCCACAACTTCAGAAACTCTTTTGACAATAGAGGTAAAATCAATCCCCTCTATCTTACTTTTAATCCCAAATTTCTGACTGCTTTTAATAGTTTCAGCTACATCCGCCGAGTGGATTAACATTTTAGAGGGGATACAACCCCTATTAAGACATGTTCCACCTAAGCGTCCTTCCTCCACTAAAGCAACCGATAAACCTTTCTCAGCGGCAAATGAAGCCACTTCAAGACCTGCGCCACTACCTATAACTAAAACATCAAATTTTTTCATAAGTTGCTTTCCTTTTTATGGTTTTTGCAATTCCTTTCTTGCCTCTTTCATTTTCTTTGCCCAAAAGATAAGAGCGTCAAGCATTGCACTAGCGGATTTTTCCTGAGCATCATTAAACTGGTATTTGCCATTTTTATCTAAGTTTTCCCAATAGTTAGGCAACATAACTTGTTCTCTTAAATCATACATCTTTATCTCAGCAGCTATTCCCCGCCAATGTTCAACAGCTCTTGACCCTCCGGCTAAAGATCCATAACTTACAAAACTAACAGGCTTATAATGCCATTCGTAAAATAAATAATCTACGGCATTTTTTAATACTGGTGATACACCATGATTGTATTCCGGAGTAACAAAAATAAAACCATCTGCCTCACCAATAATCTTAGACCATTTTTTAGTATGTTCCTTTGAATATTGTCTTTGGGAAGGTGGAACTGACTCATCCAGAAAAGGAAGGTTTACTTCCTGTAAATCCAAAAGTTCTACCTCCATATCCGTTCTTTTTTTAGCAATTTCATAGATCCAGGTAGCTGGCTGGATATTAAATCTGCCAGGCCGCACTGAACCGGTAAGAATTTTAATTCTAATCATAGTTTTTCCACCACTCTTTCTTAACCATTCATGTTGTGGTGTCCCTCATGTTCTTTTAAATCCTCTACAGATTTTGCTTTTAACCCACACTTGGAACAGCTTATGGCGTGCTCCTGTTGCTGATTCTCTTTTTTAGCATGCGACTGCTCTGTGTGTGAATCTAATTCTTGTTGAGAATGAAACTGGCCTCCACACATTGGGCATTTCAAATTAGTATCCATTATTTACCACCTCCTTCCAAAATAATATAAAATCTAAGAATTAGCCAGAGCTATTATTTCTTCTTTCTTAGGCGCTCTATCTTTAAATGCTTTTAACTGTCTTGTTTTTGGGTTGATAATTGTTGGTGTATAAATGTAGCCCAATTCATAACCTATCTTCTTATTATTTTCATCTATTTCCCTGGAATAGCTTCTCCAAACCTTCTCACCTTCCGGTGTCTCTATATTAAATCTATCAAACTTATACCCCTCTTGTTCAAGCTCTTTTATGATGGGCTCCGTAGCCTCACAATGCTCGCAATCATTTTTCCAAAGTTCAATTAGTTTTTGTTTCATAATGTCATTTATCCTTCTTTTCTTCTTTTTTAATATTAGCCTGACAATTACAATCCTTTGGATGCTTTTCCATCATTCCAACAGCCTTTGCCATGCTGCACATTAAACAATTATCGTGGGGTCCATGTTTCATAAATATTTCTCCTTTCTTTGCATATTAAAAATAGTATACACTCATACTTTCCCAAATTCTGTTGTTTGAACGACATTTTCTGAAAGGGCTTTAGTAAGAGCTAGTTTATCCGGTACAATCCCTTGGCTGATTAATTTTCCATTAATGGTTAAAATTGGAGCATGCCAGGCAAAATTTATTAAAAGCGGTTGCCAAAACCAGGGAAGCCAGGGTCTGATGGTCAATTTTGTTTTATCCTCAATCCCCAAATCCCTGACAGTATTCTTAACTAGACTCACAAGCAGGTCGCATTCTTCACACCATTTCTTGGGTACACTAAAAAAGCCCTGGATGCCGGTAAAGCGGTAAATGGTTATATTGATTGGACAATCCTGGCAAGTGGCAATGCCTTTCATATACCCAAATTTTAAAGGAGAATATCGTTGCAATCTGTTGTTTAAATGACAAAATTATGAATTCAACTAGCTATGTGCGATAGGCTGCATAAATTAGATTTCCAGCAAGCAGTGCTACAAGTGCTATAACATGGGAATAGAAACCAAAAAGAAGGAGAGGTAAAACGGAAAGAATTGCAACACCGCTTCCGAATATAATCTGCTCTTTTTTTACCCAAGGGGAAGTCTTCGGCTCTGAAACTATAATGAATGCAAAATACCAAGGTAGGACTTCAAGGAACATAAATATACCTTGTGCGTTTAATGAAGCGGGGTTGGCGAGTCCTGAAAAGTAGAAAAGCAATGCTGTTGCAATAAGATATGGTATTGAAACCCACAGTTTATTTGCCCGCCAGTTGGCGAATAACAAAAGCGGTACCAGCCAGAGACTGACCGCAAAACCACCAGGCCCGAAACCTTCCATTGTCATTCCTGATCCATGCATAGCAGCACCATGAGCAGCAGGATTAAGCAGTTGCACACTAACTACTCCAAACACTACTGGATTGAAGATATGCTTGCCTTTCAACCTAATAATAAATTTAGAAAGTATGGCTAGAATCGCAGCAATAAAAGTACCAAGGATAGGAGCATTTACAGATACTGTACCAACTATCAGGCCAGTAATGATGGCGGATAAGGGAACTCTAAGGGGAGTCTTTAACCAGAACCTTTGTAAAGAAAAATCGAGTATTACTGCTGCCAAAACAGCAACAGGCAAATTGATAGGAAACCCACGGCCAACGCTTTCAACAGTTGCCACTATTAAGAGAACGCTGATGACAACATAATACATAGAATGAAAATATTTCCCAATATACTGCATAAGAGTATTCATCTTGATATGATTTTCTTAAATAGTCTTACAAATTCCTGAAGTTCTTTATCCGTTAATGTTTCAAACATATCTGCCATTTCGTTTATACGCTTATTCTTAGTGGCAGCGATATGCCTCTCGCCTTTTAGTGAAAGTTCCAGTTGTACCAAACGACGATCTGCTGGATCTTCTTGACGGGTAACAAATCCACTTTGCACAAGGCTATCTACAAGCTGAGTTGCTGCACTTGAAGACATCTCCAACTTTTCTGCGATATCTTTAATACTTATTTTTTTAAAGTGTTCGATCATCGTCAAGACAAACCATTGGGAGTGAGTTATGTGATTTTGGTGACCCAAACTAGCAGCTTTAGCCTTGGTTATGTTTCGGATAGCGTGGAAGGCGTGCAGAATTTCTTCAATGAGTTGTATTCTTGTTGACATGTGAATTTATGTTAGATACTTAATATATAAGTATCTTATCAAATAATAGTTCCTTGTCAAGCAGCAATTAAGCTAAAGACTGGCTAATTTTTGGGGATAGTATGAAATAATTTTACCTTCGCGTTTGATAATTCCCAAGCGGTCTAATTTATTAAGTAATTCAGTCATGGTGGGACGGGAAATGCCAATCATATCAGCCAGTTGTTCGTGGGTAAATTTGGTGGTAATTATTACTCTATCATCCGTTACCTCCCCATGTTTTTTGGCAAGTCTTAACAGTAAATTTTTTACTTTAACCAAAAGATTATCTGAGGCCAGTGCTGCTATTTGTTTTTCAGATTCAATTAACTTGGAGAAAAGCTCCTTAACTAATATATTCGCGAGCTTTGGAACTTTACTAACCATATCAAAAAATTCATCTTTGTTCATTACGCAAACAAAGGAATTAGTGGTAGCTTGCACAAAATGCTCATTTTCGGAGAAAAGAGCTTGCTCATTTTCTTCTTTTATGCCCAGATCTCCAAAAACATCACCGGAAGTCAGTATATCAATAATAATTTTTTTACCATCAGGTGTAAGTTGATAAATCTCTACCTTGCCGCTTTTTAACAAGAAAACTTTATCCCGGTCTTCAGGCTCAAATATAACTTGTCTCTTGCCGTACTCTCTTTCAGCAAAACGCTCACTGATATATTTGACCATATCTTCAGGTAGCGCCTTAAAAAGATCCAGTTGTTTTAAAACCATCAGTTTCCGATTCATATTATTGATAAACTTCTGTATCTGGATGAAAAGCTGCCCAGGCAAACCAGAATAATCTAATAGGTATCAAACCTTGCTGCGTTTGTAAGTTAGTAACCTTAATTTGTCCAGCTTGATTTTTTTCTAATCTTATCGCTACATTTCCAACTGTATCTTCAATAATTTTTTTCTCATCAAAAACATTTTCAGGGTAAGCCTTAGACTTACCATCAATCTCTATTCCATAAATTACAGTTTTTATCTGGAGACTTTTGTCTAATCCCTTTACTCCAAAAAGTAATTGGTCGTCTTGTTCATATGTGCCATACGGATATTGGTCATAATTTCTACTAAATCCTGTATTTCTTGAAAGAACTTCCGTACTAGGATGTTCTTTTTCCCATTCTCCCCAGGTTGTGGTGATAATTGGCACCTGTTTTAGTTTTTCAAATCTTTGAGCAGCTGGTCCGACAATACCTTCTCCTGTAATTTGTTGCCATAAGTTGCCTTCATATCTGTCATACATTACCAAGTCAGAATTGTGTAATTTTCCTGAAACCCCAAATTCTGTAATTACTCCATCTACTTTTCTTTCAAAGGCTAAAGCACTGCCACAAAGAGGGCAAAAGGTAACAGCAATCGGATCACCTGCAATTGTATCATTTACTATCTCATGCCAGTTGAGAATTCGCTGTGGATAAGCTCTTTGAGTCCCCTTATAATTAATAGCAAATACTATATCTTCATCCCTTAACCAACTAGCATCCTGAACAGATTCAAATTTAGGGTTATCAATAGAAGGAATGCAGTCTTGCCCAAAACAACCTTGTAGCAAATCTTCTGGTTTTACCTTTGCTCCGGTAAAATCATTTTGTAGAGATACTTTTCTTACAACAGTTTCTCCAGGGCTTGCCTTTTGCGTTTGTTGATTAACTTGGTTGTCAACATTAAATCTACTCTCAAAGGTAGTTGCAATTTGAGTCCAAGACTGTGGTAAATTAGCCAATGTCCATCCTTGTAATACTCTATCTAAACCTGTCCAAATAAAAAGGGCAGTTGCTAGAATAATTATTCCAAATATTTGTCTGATCTTTTGGTTTTCAGTTTTAAAAAATGTTAGCTTCTGGGATGCTGCACTGCCGCCTTTTGCTATAAAGTAAAGAGGAACTCCCGCACCAATTGCGTAAGCTAAAACAATTATAACCATTGTCAGAGAAAATGAGCTGACAGCAGCTAGCGTTGCCATGGCCGCTACAATAGGGCCAATACATGGAGTCCACACAATCCCTAAACTTGAACCTGTTAAAAATCCTCCCCAGAAGCCGCTGTTTTGGTTTTGTATTGGTTGAATGTGCCAGTACCTTTCAATCCAGATTTGAACTTTCTCCCAGATAATAGGAAAAACTAGGCTTATTCCGAATATGATTAAAAGAATTACTGCTAAGGTTCTAACAGTATCTGCAGGGATTCCTAAAACTCTAACTATTGTTGCCAAAAGTAAAGAGGCGATAGTAAAACTTATAACAAGTCCAGAAATCACACCCTTAATTCTTTTAATGTTGCCGTCAATACCGCTTGCTAAAACAACTGGCAAAATTGGCAACACACAGGGAGAAAACACTGTCAAGATTCCTGATATAAAGGCTATTGGTATGAGCAGAAACATAAGTTTACTCCAGGTTTTGAATTAAGGCATCAAGGTTGCCACCAATCCACCTTTTAACTTCATTGCCGTTTCTATCTAGAACAATCAATGTATGCTGAGAAGTTACTCTATATTTATTGTTCATTATTTTATCGTTGTCATAATCCACTTTTAGGATTGTTACATCAGGAGGGAGAGAATTAGCTCTCTCTTTTATCTCTTCTTCCAAAGCCTGGCAGGTTTGACACCAGATTGTGGCAGCAAAAAATAAAACTGGTCTTCCATTTTTTAGGGCGGATTCTAAATTGTTTGGGGAATAATCACGGTAATTCAAACGATCCATTAAAATTTCAGAGTTGGAAGAGTTGGCAGGACTTACACTTTTTTGAAGTTTACTAAACCCATCTTTAAAAAAGACAAATCCGACTGTAACTATCAGTAGAGACAAAACGATAAAAATATTAAATGGTTTCACGGCTTGAATCTTTCAAAAAGGTTGAAAAAACTTCTTTTCTTATTACTGTTGCTTAGGGAATAACAGATCAATTGCCCGCAGCGGTGACATTCAACAAGTCCCAGGTTTTTTAAATCTGATAATGCATGTGATATAGCTGATTGGGAAACATTCAAAACTTGGGTCAAATCAGCAACCGGAATTTCTTTTACCTTTGTAAGTATTAAATAAATCTTAAGCTTTGTCGGGTCTGATAGATTACGGATAATCCTTACCCACTCTTCTTCCTCCGGGGAAAAACTGATAGTCTTCTGCAAGGATATAACTTTCGAATTGGTTATGTAATGAGGGTGACCTTCATGTCCTTGAATATATGCACGATTGCTCATATATAAAGTCTATCATTTCTAATTATTTTGTCAAGAGAAGAAGCGGTAAAAATAAGCCTTAGTGTTATAGCAACTAATCAAGTTTGCTTTTTTAGGTTATTTTGAATTGGCGCTCTTGCCATAAGTATTGCCCTTGTTTTCTAATAGTTTTAACTGAGCTAAATCTCATAAGTTTTAATCCCAGTGGTAGTAGTCCCGCTAAAATAAATAAAGTTTCCAAAGGTGTCCCGGTTTTGGGTAACTGGCTTGGGGGACTTGTAGTTGGTGGTCGGGTTGTTTCCATAACTACTACAGTGCCGCGCATTGAGGGATGGACACTGCAATGGTAGTTATAAACTCCAGGCTTGGTAAACATTTTTGAAAAAGACTGTCCTGGTACTAAAGTCCCAGAACCCCAAGACTCTGCTGCGTTTATATCATCGGAGGTTGTCGTATGCTCGATAGAGTCTTGGTTTACCCAGGTAATTGTTTCTCCTGCAGCTATATTTATCTGCTGAGGTAAAAATTGGGAGTTTTGAATATTTACAACAGTTGCTGAGATGGGGGAAACAGTAGGATTGCCTGCTAGGGCAGTTTTAGCTAATGTTCCAAATATGGTTATAGTCAAAATAATTGAAAAAGTTAAAAAAGCTACTATTTTGATCAAACAAGCCTCCTTAATATGAAACTTTCATATTATATTGAGTGATTATGAAATGCATCATTTTTTAGAAACAGGTCAGTAAGAAACTGTCTCTTACTAACTACTTACTATTTCTTATCCATTTTCTGCTTTTTATATTGTCATAATAGTATTAACAAAATTTTTGGTTAAGGGGGGGTGATAAACATGAACAATATAACCTGGGCAGTAGGACTAGGTATTCTAGTGCTAATTTTAGCTGGTGGGTTATTTTGGGCTACTCAGTCGCAAAGAAGCCAGGTAAATGAGGAACAAGTACAAGGTGGGGGAATTCTAAATACTTCTCCTGCTCCTGCCATTGTTAAAACATTTGAGGTAGAGGGCAGGCCTTTTGAGTTTGCTCCTAAAGAGATCAGAGTCAATGAGGGCGATAGAGTTAGAATAGTTTTTAGAAATACTGAAGGCTTTCATGACTGGACACTGAGCGGGTTTAATACTAAAACAAAGCAGATTAATGCAGGGGAGACCGACACAATAGAGTTTATTGCAGACAAGAAGGGTACTTTTGAGTATTTTTGCAGTGTTGGTAATCACCGCCAGATGGGCATGGTAGGTCAGTTTATCGTGGAGTAAGATATTTAGGTAAAGCTTATACTTTTTTGCATATTATATACATCTCCTTGCTTCTGTCCCGTGTTGCTTTAACCGTAGTGGTTTGAACAAGAGAGAAGTAGTTTTTCAACTGCTTGATAAACCAAGGCATGTCTGGTCCTTCAAACATCTTCATTACTAAAATACCCCTTTTTAAGCTTTTCTTTGCTATTTCAAAAACTACTTGGTTCAATTCCAAACTTCTTTGCTGGTCAGTATATTTTACTCCTGTTGTAAAAGGGGCCAAGTCAGAAACTATTACATCTGGATTTGCAATGTTTACTTCATTTAAGTATTTTTCTACTTGAGAAAGGTTAGTAATGTCACAAACTTTGGTCATAACGTTTTTTTCAATAGGTTTTATTTCCTGCAAATCCAGCCCCAGCACAAAACCTGTTGGACCTATGCTTTTGCTGATTAGCTGTAGCCAGGAGCCAGGAGCAGCTCCTAAATCCAGCACTTTCATCCCCCTTTTAAATATATTAAACCTTTGATCAAGCTCGAATAGTTTATAAACAGATCTTGCTCTAAACCCTTCATTTTTAGCTTTAATAGTGAATTTATCTTTTACAATATATGGTTTTGGCATTTCTGCTAAATTATACTCCTTGTCTAGATATAGAAAGCATATGTTATACTCGAGAAGCTTTTTATGTTTGTAAAAATCAAAGATAACCTTGTATATTTAGCATGGGTTCAAGCACTGATTGCAACCTTGGGAAGCCTATATTTTAGCGAAATATTAGGATTTGTTCCATGTATTTTATGTTGGTACCAAAGAATTTTAACCTACCCTTTGGTGATAATTATTGCAGTGGGGATTTTACTAAAAGATAAAAAACTTGCCTTTTATGTACTGCCTTTTTCTCTTCTTGGTATGGTAGTGGCATTTTACCAGTATTTGCTGCAAATGGGAGTGATTGCTGATCAGCTCGGACCATGTAGTTTGGGGGTGTCTTGCACCAGTGTATACATAGAATGGTTTGGTTTTATCACCATCCCATTTTTATCTTTACTTTCCTTTGCTATTATCACTGCTTGTATGTATGTTTCATTAAAGGAACGTAAGAAATGACTCAGGAAGTAAAAATTTTGATAGGAATAGGAGCTGCAACCCTTATTATTCTGTTTGGTGCAGTTTTTCTTTTAGGCAGGAATTCAGAACAACCATCTAAGCAAGTTACCAGGCCTGAATTACTTGTCAGGGAAGATAGTTTTAAAATTGCAACAGATTCTGCTAAAGTTACTTTTGTTGAGTTTGCAGACTTTCAGTGTCCAGCATGCCGTGCAGCACATCCGTTAGTTACACAATTCATAGCTGAATACCGGGGTAGAATGAACTATGTTTACCGGCATTTTCCTCTGCCTGCTCACAAAAATGCTCCAATAGCAGCAGAAGCTGCTGAGGCAGCAGGGGATCAAGGGAAGTTTTTTGAAATGGCAGATAAGCTGTATCAAAACCAGCTGGAGTGGGAAACTGCTGAGAGTCCCTTAGAAGTTTTTATCAGTTATGCCCAAGCCCTAAGCTTAGATACAGATAAGTTTAAACAAGCAGTAGAAAGTAATGTATATGAGGATAAAATTAACAAAGATAAGGAAGACGGAATAAGCTTGGGAGTAAATGCAACCCCAACCTTTTTTATAGATGGAGAAAAAGTTGTAGGAGTGCCTGGATATGAAAAGATGAAACAAATTATTGACAGCAAGTTAACTGATTGAGCCCAATATTCTTATCTTATGGGGAAAGTGGTGTCTGTCAAAAACTTTTTAAATGTCCTAAAGAGCTTGAAAAACCAAAAAAAGACGATTTCTTTATGTGGAGGTTGTTTTGACCTTATTCATCCAGGACATATTCACTTTTTAACTAAAGCAAAACAACAAGCTGATTTTTTAGTAATACTTTTGGAAAATGATTTAAACATTGTTAAAAGAAAAGGAAACCACCGGCCGGTATTTAACCAGAAAGCAAGATCTCAGGTTTTATCATCACTTAGTATAGTAGATTATGTAGTTAACTTGCCTTTTATGGCAACTGACCAGCAATATGACCAAATAGTAAAAAAGATTTGCCCGGATATAATTGTAACCTCCAAAGGGGACCCAAATATTGATCATAAACAAAGACAAGCTCAGCTAACAAATGCCAAGCTGCTTAAAGTATCCATTTTAAAGAATTTTTCCACTACTTGTTCGATTAAGTTTTTAAAAGATAAAAAACGATCTTGATATTATTTAATTCTTCCGATCTTCTTACACGTTCTTTTAGATCTTCTTAACAGCTTTTTTTATGATGTAACCCAATCTTTACAGTTTGGAGGGAGGTGAGAAGTATAAAGTTATGAGTGTTTTGGCTTGGATTTTACTGGGAATTATTGCTGGCTCCGTTGCAAATCTAATTGATCCACGACCATCTAGAGGTGGAATTTTAGGGTCAATGGTGCTTGGAGTATTAGGTGCCTTGATTGGTGGGTATTTAGGCAGTCTGATTTTTGGAGTAGGTATTTCTGGATTCAACTTAAGCTCTATTATAGTTGCCTCTCTTGGAGCGTTACTGCTTTTATTCATTGGAAGGGCATTAAGGGGTGTTTGATAACATTCCACCGATACGTTCATTTAATATAGATTCACACAAAAAGGAATCAGTAGTGAAGCGGTGGCTCATACACCTCTTCTTCTAGTTGTTTCAAATTAGTGACTATAAATAGTTTTCCGCTTTTTGAAATTAACCCCTTGTTGACCAATTTTTTCATTTCTAAACAGGTAGTTTCTCTGGTAATGCCTGCCAAATTTGCAATATCTTTATGAGTTAAGGGTAAGTTTAAAATTACATTATCTCCTTTTTTCTGGCCAAAACTTTGCACACAAGACAAAAGGGTAGAAACAACCTTTGAATAAGCCTTACCGATTACCAGGTTTTCCATCCTGGCAAGTAAATTATTAAATTGGGCTAGCGTATCTGTCATCAGTTCATAAAAAATTTCTGGTCTGCTTTTGACAAAGCTTAGAAAAAGGTCTTCTTTGGCAGAGTAAACCTCTAAAGAGGTTATAGCTTCAATGTAGTAATTATTGTGGTCTGAGAGGATTCCAATAGCCAAAGGAAAGATATCTCCAGACTTTAAAATCATTAAGGTCAGTTCGTCTCCGTCTTCTGAGATCCTATACGCTCTGGCAAAGCCACTTTTGATAGAAAAAACCAAGGAAGTGTTTTGTTCTGGGTGCAGGACAATATCCTTTTTCTTAAACCTAGTGATAGTTGAGGATTGAAAGTAATTAAAAACTTTTTTTGAAATGTTTTCTGATAGCATAAGTAATTTATCTCACACATTGTAAAAATAAGGGATAAAAAGTAAATAATAATCAGGTAAGAATTAAGAAAAAGATACTGGATTTACAATTTATTTACCAATATCTTACACAAGTCATACAGATATTAACCTTGCCAATAAAACATTATAGGATTAGAATATATGGCAATGAATGATGATGTACTGGAAAAAATTTACAAATCAGGGTTAAAATTTTTAGTTCCTCTTACCCCGGAAGTAACACATAAGCTTATTGTAGATGAATCAATTAAATTATTAGACGCTGAATATGGCTCTCTTTTTTTGGATGGAAAAAATGGACTTGAGCGGGTATATGCTAGTTCCCCAGGTTTTTATAAGATTAAAAACCGCCCTAGAGGATCAATGTATCAGGTATTTAAACAACAGAAAATGAAGATTCTAAATGTTTCTCACTTGTCCCGGATCCATCCTTTTTTAAAACAAGTCAATATTCATTCTATCATTGCAGCACCACTTTCATATCGTAATATTTCAATTGGGGTATTGGCTTTGCAGTCAACTAAGAAGCAATACTTTAGTGAAAAAACATATAAGATATTACGGTTGTTTACCCCTTTGGCAACACTTTCTATTCGCAAAACACAGCTATATGATGAAACCAGAAAGGCTCTGGAAACAAGGGATTTGTTTATCTCGATGGCTGCTCACGAGTTAAGAACTCCTTTAACTTCAGTAAATGGATACGCACAGCTTCTAAAAAGCAAGTTAGGTGGTGCAAATACACCAGAATCAAGGTGGGTAGAGCAGCTATATTGGGAAACAAACAGATTAACTCTTTTGGTAAACGAATTACTTGAGATTAATAATATTAAGAATGGTAAGTTTCAATACTATCTGAAAGAATGTAAACTAAGAGACATTTTAGTCAGAGTTTGTTCAGATTTTAAATTCTCCCATCCTGAAAGGAAATTAGAAATTGAAGATGAGCTGGGTAACAGTTCAGACCAGGTAATTGGAGACTATGATAAGATTCTTCAGGTGTTTACTAATCTGGTTGATAATGCAGTGAAATTTTCACAGTCAAATACACAAGTTCTTATTACCTTAAACCATAAAAACTCTTACCTTGTTGTTCAGGTTCAAGATCAGGGAATAGGTATTCATAAACAAGATATATCCAAAATTCTTGAAGGATTCCATCATGGTAAAGGACATGATAGAGAAGGGTTGGGGTTGGGTCTTTTTTTGGTAAAAGATATTGTGACCAGACTTCATGGAAAGTTAAAAATTCATTCTAAACCTAACCAAGGCACAAGAGTAGAAGTCTCTTTGCCCAAATTAAAACCATGAGTATAGTTGGACCTGAAGTACTTAAGCAAACCGGTGAGGGTAGAATTCCACTGAAACTTGAAAAAGGCCCTCGAGCCGGACAAGCTGAGGTTTTATACAGTGCAATAACTTCGCGGGGCGAACCACTGGCTCCCTGGTTATTTAGCAGATTGCAGGATCCTAGAGTTGTTGGTGTAGTAATATCAGGGGAGTCAGGTGCAGGTAAGACCACTTTAACTAGCCAGCTTGCACAGGAATTGCTGCATAGAAGTGTTGGGCGTATTTGGTTAACAGCAATTACTTCTGGAACTAGTGTCTCACTATCAGAAGCAACGCTGACTGCTGAGATGAGGCAAGGAAGAGATTTTGCAGGTAACTCAATAACACCTATTGGCCCAGATGAAGAGTGTGATAGAGGTAAATGGACTCCTCCTATCTGGAATTGGGCAGCTCAACACATAGCATCACACCTACAAGAGGCAATTCAGAGGGCATCAAGACCGGCAGACCCTCATCCCTTCGCCCAGAGATTAAGACTAAATGTTGCTAGAGAAGTTGTAGGTGATATAGCAGGGATTGGAAAAGAGGGTAGACTAGCAGCCCACCTTGGTGATGTCTTCCGGCAGTTTCCTGAAAATATTTTATCTTTAGTAGTGCCAGGTAATTCGGATATTCAAGATACCGCCCTGAATCTTAGAAATGGGTCTACAGATTTAATATTAAAATTTTTATCAGCTCGGGGAAAACCACCAAAAATAACATATGAGAATGTACACAATATAAAACTTACCGCAGAAGAAGAGGAGGAGGTAGAGTTTTTCTTAGCACGGTTTAATCTTATTACAGATTTAGGTTCTCTTTCTTCCTTAGTTGCAATCCGTGAAGGGGCGCGTCCGGGAAGGTTTGAAAAAGTCAGATTACAATTCGAGACAGAGGTTATGAACTGGTCAGGGTTACCAGGGAATGAAAAAAAAGCCATAAGAGCCTCTTTACCCCGCTCATTTCCCATGGTGAATGTATATTACCGGCATTTGTACGCCATGAAATTAGCTTACTCTCAGGAGTATCAGGAGGAAGCGTTAGGAATCCCACCTGACTCAGAGCAGGGGAGAGTAGTTCTGATCCCGTATCTTAATAATACAAATATTTATCAACCCATTGGATTGCTGGCCCGGAAGACTGGTTAAGTTATTCTTTAATCATATACCCAAAGCCCCTGACAGAGTGAAGAAGCTTTTTATCCCAACCATTATCAACCTTTTTCCTTAAATATCCCATGTATACATCAACCACTCTGGTTTCAATATCTTGTGAGTAAAGCCAGACTCTGTTTAAAATCATCTCCCGCGTTAAAATCCTCCCTTTATTGTTCATCAGATACTGAAGTAATTTAAACTCTTGGGGGGTAAGCTGGATATTTTTTCCATCCCGTTTTACCTCCAGAGTATTGTTGTCCAGCTCTAAATCTGCAATTTTTAGTGTTACATCACTTGCACCACTAATCCGCAGCCTTGCTTTTATTCTGGCAAGCAGCTCATCAGCTACAAATGGTTTGGTCATATAGTCATCTGCACCCATATTTAGCCCTTGCACAATATCAGAAACACTATCTTTTGCAGTCAAAATTATTACAGGGATTTGAGGATACTTTTTCTTTAATTCCAAGCACACTGCTTCTCCGCTCATATTAGGTAGTCCCAAATCAAGAATTACTAAATCAGGTGGGAGTTTAGATATGCTATTTAAAGCAGTCACTCCATCAGGAGCAATTTGGGCAACAAAGCCGTTATCAAGCAGTAGTTCTTTGAGATACTTTTGTAAGCCGGTGTCATCCTCGACTATTAATATAGATTTAGCCATCAAGAGAGATTATAACGTCCACTATAAAGAATCTGCAAGGCCCTCTAGGTTATTATTGCAATTTTCTTACATTTTTTAGAAAAAAAACAGTATATTTATTGCCTAACTCTTACAAAAAATTATTTGTTCTCTTATTGGGATAAATTAATATGCTTTATATGAATGTCCTATCTTGGATTGTATTGGGATTTATAGCTGGTGTAGTGGCAAACTTAATTGATCCTTCTCCTGCTAAAGGAGGGATTCTTGGCGTAATTATTTTAGGAATTGCCGGGGCATTGCTGGGAGGCTTTTTGGGAAATTTATTATTTGGAGTTAGTGTAACTGTCTTTAACCTCCAAACTTTTCTGGTTGCAATAGCTGGGTCTTTACTGCTTTTGTTTATGGGAAGAGTTTTAAATAAAACTTAAAGGAGGTGAAAATTAGTATATATGGCCTACGACTTCACTAATTCAAGAGGTCAAAAGTACTATTTGCATAGCAAAGAAGTTATCCTGCGGGGTAGTGGTAAAAAACAAACTATATATTATTTTTCCCGGGAAATGGGTTCAAATGCAATTGAGCTACCTCAGGGATTTGAGGCAATGGAGGTGCAAAAAACTGGTTTACCGGTACTAAAGAAAAAATGAACAAGTCCTCAAAATAATAGACAATGGACTTTCAGTTGAAGATATGTTAATTATTAAGATAAGATATGAACAGAAACTTAGTGGTTGGTTTGGGGATAGTTTTAGTTGTTTTGATTGTAGGATACTTTCTTGTTGTTAACTCTGGTAAAAGTCAGACTCTTTCCCAGCAAACACCTTCTAAGACCAATGTTTCTGTAACTCCATCTCCGGCTGCAACTGGGGAATCCTCTTCTTCTGCACAACAACAAGAAGCTATTGTAATGATTACAAAAGCTGGTTTTTCTCCCCAAACCGTTAGCATTAAAGCAGGGCAAACTGTCACCTGGGTAAATAACGACTCTGCGCCTCATCAGGTAGATTCTTCTCCCCACCCACAACACACAGATTATCCTCCCTTAAATACAATAGATTTGTTAAAGCCAGGAGAAAAACGTTCTTTAGCTTTTCCTGATAAGGGAAGTTTCCGGTATCATGATCATTTAAATGCTTCCTTGCGTGGTAGTGTAGTGGCAGAGTAGTTTATCTTCGATGAAATCAAAACTTTTTTTGTGGTTAATTTTTGTTGGTTGCCTGATCCTATTTACCATTGCCTCCTATACAGTTGCCAAAGAGATGTGGACTCAGCTGGATTTTGATACTACGGTAAAGTTACAAGACAGAATACCGAGATCGTTTGATGATGAATTCTCCTCCTTTTCATTACTGGGAAGCGCAGAGATAACAGTGGGGATAGCTTTAGTAATGGCTTTTTTGGCTATCTTAAGGCTTAAATTTTGGGCATTTGTAGGATGGTTGTTAATAGTGCCTGCAACAACAGCTGAAATTTTTGGTAAGCTTGTTTTATACCATCCCGGAACTCCTGTTTTTATGCATAGGTCTGTGATAGAAACACACTTGCCAAGTTTTTACATTCATACTAATTTTTCCTACCCTTCAGGACATGTTGCCAGAACTTACTTTCTAATCACAGTATTCATTCTTTTGGTGATGTTTTCATCAATGAATCTTTTTGTTAAGTTCATTATCTTATCTGCTCTTGTTGGCCTAGCCTTTTTTATGGCATTAACACGGATTTATTTAGGAGAGCACTGGTTTTCTGATGTGGTAGGGGGAGCTATTTTAGGCGTGGCCTTTGGGGTTTTGGCTGCAGCTTTGATCTTACCCAAAAATAAAAGTGTTGAAACAAAGGCCACCTTTGTGTAAGATAACCTTAGCTTTCTGTCCGAAGGAGGTGTTAAGTAGGTGACCCGAAACGTAACAATAGTCGTTATTATCCTTGTTTTAGTTGTAATAGCCGGATATCTGGTGTGGCTCAGAGGTCGATTTCAGCCTCCAGTTTCACCCCAGGTTAACCAGGAAGTAGAGGTTACACCAACCCCTACTGCTATGGGCGTGATAGAAGCTTCGCCTTCTGCTACAGCAACCTCCTCAGCTAGAGAATCAACGCCAAGCTCTAGGAGAAGGTAGAGAGAAGTAATGAAAGATACCCAAGTTGAAAAGCTTGTTATCATTGGATCTGGGCCTGCGGGTCTTACTGCAGCAATTTACACAGCCCGGGGTAACCTAAATCCTTTAGTTGTTGCCGGTAGAGAAGCCGGAGGGCAGTTGATGCTAACAACTGATGTCGATGATTTCCCTGGTTTTCCGGAGGGTATTGGGGGACCTGAGTTGATGATGAGAATGAGGCAGCAAGCCGAAAGATTTGATACCCGTTTTGTGGCGGAAGACGTTTTATCCGTTGATTTTAGGCAAAAACCTTTCACTATTAAAACTGAAACTCAGGAGATTAAAGCAGATTCGGTAATAATTGCAACAGGTGCCTCAGCTATGTGGCTTGGACTTTCTTCTGAACAAAGATTAAGAGGGAAAGGGGTTTCTGCTTGCGCAGTTTGTGATGCGTTATTTTTTAAAGGCAAAAATGTAATTGTGGTTGGAGGGGGGGATGCTGCGATGAGAGAAGCCCAGCATCTATCTAAACATTGCAAGTCAGTTACTCTAGTTCATAGAAGAGACTCTCTTAGGGCTCAGCCTGCTTTGCAAGACCTAGTCAAGTCAAAGCCTAATGTTAAGTTTATTTGGGACTCAATAGTAGAAGAGGTATTAGGTGAGGAAAAAGTTACAGGGGTAAAACTTAAAAATGTTAAGACTTCTGAGATGACCACGTTGGATATCGAGGGGGTATTTGTTGCAATTGGGCACAAACCCAATACAGGTTTTTTAAAAGGCCAGCTGGAGCTGGATGAAAAAGGTTATATTATAGTCCGTGATGAAACGCAAACTTCAGTACAAGGGGTATTTTTTGCAGGAGATGTGGCAGACAAAAGATATAAACAAGCAGTCACAGCAGCAGGAATGGGTACTAAGGCTGCCTTAGATGTGGAGGAATATTTGGAAAATCTAAAAGGTTGATTTGTGTAAGACAATGTGTTACAATGAATATTGTAATTGAGCAACTAATTGTTGAAAAGAGCAGATATAAGCATATCGCGAAACATCATGTAAAGGTATCGGAAGCAAGAGAAGTTATCGATGAAAATTATGTTTATATTAAAGGTAGAGAAAATAAATTACTTTTAATTGGTAAGACTAAAGCGGGCAGATTTCTGACTGTAGTAATCGGATCAAGAAGAAAAAAGGGTGTTTACGGGTTAGTTACAGCTAGACCTGCTAGCAGAGAAGAACGAAGCTTTTATCGGGAATTTGTTTTGCAAACGGTAGGAGAACAAAATGGTAAAAATTAAGATAGTTAAAACTGGGACAATGGAACCTATGAAGCCTTTTAAGACATTGGAAGAAGAGGCAAACTTTTGGGATACACATTCTGCTCTGGATGAGATCAATGAGGGAACTTTAGTTGGGTTCCATCAAGCAAATAAAACAGATACACTGACTATCAGATTTACTCCAAAGGACATTCAAAAACTACGCGAGAAAGCATTTCATAAAGGAGTAGGCCCAACTACCCTGGCTAGAATGTGGATTAAAGAAAAATTAAGCAGCCTTTGATGTAGGAGAATATTTGGAAAAAGTGAAATTGCCTACAGAAGGATTGGCAAATGGACGGAGTATAATAAATTAATGGGTATAGAAGAAGGGAGTAGAGTAAGCGAAATTAGAGAGTTATTAGCCCAATCCCAAAATTTATTATTAGTAGTAGGAGGGGAGCTAGGGAATATAAGCGTTTCGGAGGTTGATCCTGCTACCAGTCAACTTAGGTGGACATTGGGAGTTCAGCTAACGCGGGAGAATTATTCCCCAACAGGGAAAGTTGGGGTGGATATAAGTAATAGCACATCCCCGTATTCTCGTAAGGGTCACTTTATATTGATATCAGTATTTCCTCAAGATAATGAAAGGGGGTATTACACTGTTCAAGGTATCAGAGGCACGCTTAAGAAAGAACATATAGAACAAGTTTTTGATTTGCTTAGAAGGGGGATTAAACTCCTCAGGGCTTACAGAACCTGTCCACCTGAAGCAAGAGAACTATTTGTAATAAAAGATCCATTTGAGGATGGATCGCGCAGTCAGGTAGAAGATATGTTAAGGCAAGAGGCAGATTACCTTAGATTCCATAGCAATAAGGAACCAGACCCAAGGCAGGTAGTTGAGAGAATAGCCAGCAGAAAAGTAGCAAGGCAAATAGGCTTGAGCACCATGGAGGAAGATCCCTTTCCATCTGAACACATTCTTATTATGAGAGAGTTACTTTCAAGAAAGTTAGAACAGAGGTAAAAGCCAGGCGTTATTATAATTTTAATTACTGAATATTTTCCTAGAAAGGAGACAATATAAATGTGTGAGTAAAATCCTGAATACTCTTTATAAACTTTTACCAGTTACTCCAGTCTTTGCTCATTGTGATATTCCTTGTGGAATCTATGATCCTCACGCTGCACAGTTAGCGGCCAAGACTGTTTTAACTATGGTGCAAAAGATTAATCAGCTACCAAGAGAGAATCCAGAAGTTTCAGACAGAAACAACTTTGTCAGAATGGTTAAGGTCAAAGAAGAACATGCAGAAACTTGCAAGAGGGAGGTACTGATTTTGTGGACAGACTATTTTAAAGCAGAACACTTGGAAAAATTCCCTGATTTGCATGATTTAGTTTGGAAAACAACTAAACTCTGTTCTGAGAACAAAAGAGGAGTAGATGCACTAAAAGCTCAAGAGCTGGTAGACGCAGTAGATAAAATTGCTCAAGCCTTTGAAGATTCTAAAAAGTGAAGTTATCTCCTTTCTCCCGTTTTACTATATACGGCAACTCTATGCTCCCTACTTTAAAACCAGGTCAGGATATCTTAAGTTTTAATTGGTGGAAACTATTGGGGTTAAAAATAGGGGATTTAGTGGTAGTTACAAAAAATGGGAAAAAGATTGTCAAGCGTATAAAAATGCTGGATAACCGCCAGCTTTTTATATTGGGAGATAATGAAAAGATGAGCACTGATAGCAGAACGTTTGGTTGGATAAAGGAAGAGGATATATTAGGAAAAGTCATATGGTATCAGTAGCCGTCAAAGCGGTCGTAGCGGATATTGGTTGGATCAATCTCTAAATCTAAAAGAATCTTTTCCATACCGTCTACAAAAGACCAGGAGCCAGCGAGATAAAAGATGGGAGATGAATTATGAATTATGCAGTATGGGGAAAGAGACTCTTTATTTAGATGACCTATCCGGGAAGAATCGTGATAGTGAATTTTTAAATTGGGTAGCTGTTTTTGCCATTCCTTGAACGCTTCTTTAAACAGAAAGTCCGGGTTTGAATTGGAATAAATTAAAGTTATGGGAGTTTCTAAGTTATTATCAACAGCATATTTGACCATGCTTCTAAAAGGTGTAATGCCAATCCCGCCAGCTATAAAAACAGCTGGTTCTGTGTCATCAAGGATAAATGTTCCGGATGGATGGGTGGCATAAATTTGATCTCCGGGTTTTAGATTTTGCAGATGTTTTTTAAAATTGCTAATTCCGGATCTGAAGGTAACTTGCAAAAAATTCTCTGTAGGGGATGAGGTAATGGTAAAAGCTCTGGTGTTTCCTCTTTTGTCTCTATCCTCGATTGGCAAAGAAATATCCAGAAATTGTCCTGGGTAAAAGGAAAAGTTTAGCGGTTTTTCTAATATTAAACTAGCAGTACCTGCTATCTGCTTTTTTGAGACCACCTTTAACTGCATATGGAATAATCCTATCATACAAAATATTCCAAGTTGCAAATTTAAAAATGTGAGATAATATCAATTATGGAACAGTATCCGCCTGATGAATCAGTTGCTATAGCCAGTAAACTTACAACTCCTGAAAAAAGAGATGAGGATTTTGTAAACTCAGTGGTAGCTAATGCCAAAAAAATGGTTCCTACCTTTGAGAATCATCAAGCCAGTCCTATCACACCCGAAAGCAGAGTTTTTACTGCTGAGGAGCTAAAGGGTATGCAAAAATATGAAGTCGGTGCAAACGCTTTTCCTACTGCAGGTGATGTTTTGCATCAGGCAGAATCTGTGTTAAAGCCTGTGACAGGAAAAAGTATTTGGTATAGAATAGCTGACGCTGTCATCGGTATTAATCCTTTAAGAAAGAGACAGCAGCAAAAAGCAGGGCAAATAGAAATAGACAGTAAAGAAGCAAAGAAATTAGATATGTAGAAAAAAGGTAGAAGATGGAGGTTGCACCACAAGTTGTTGCACCTGTAGGTGGATCTACAGCTGCAATAGGTCCTGATTTCTTAAGTTTGATAATGGCGGTTTTGGGGATCGTTGCTTTGGTAATGGCTTTGATTGGACTTACTCTTTACCTGAGGAAATATTTCGTTGGCTGGATAAAATACAAAGATAGGGAAAAAGCTTCTCTTCAGTTTGTTTTATTACAAATTAAAGCTCCAAGAGGTAATGAGATTAAAATCGATGCAGCTGAACAAATGTTTGCAACACTTGCATCTTTGAGAAAATCAGGTGGTTTGTTTGAGGCTTTTAAACCTCAACCTCATCTTTCTTTTGAAATAGTTGCTTTACATGAATCTATCAGGTTTTTTATTTCCTGCCATAAATCCTTACAAGACTTGGTGGAAAAACAAATAAATGGAGCTTATCCGGATGCAGAGATCAAAGAAGTACCAGAGTATAATATTTTTACAGAAAACGGTTTTACAGCCTACTCATCATTTAAGCTTAAAAACGCTGACTATTTTCCTATAAAAACTTACCGTGATTTACCAACCGATCCGCTCTCTGCTTTAACTTCCGCCTTGGGAAAAATGCAGCCCAGTGAAGGGGCAACAGTTCAACTAATCATTTCTCCGGCAGATAGTAAATGGAAAGATAAAGGAAAAAGCTGGTTAAAGAAAGAAAAAGATCCAGGAAAGCCTGATAATCCCAAACCTCCTCCGGATGCCAAGCAGCTTGAGGCTGTGGAAACCAAGGTTTCCAGAGGTGGTTTTTATGCAACCATCAGACTGGCTACATCATCAACCTCCAAAGAAAGTGCTAAAGCTCATTTAAACAATATGAAAAGCGCTTTTGAGCAGTTTAATGGTCCATATAACGGGTTTACCGGAGCCAAAGTTTCATCTGAGAAAGGCTTTATGACTGATTTAATTTATCGTTATCAGCCAAAATACGCTACACCTTCAGTTTTAACTCCCGATGAGCTATCAACAATTTTTCATCTGCCTAATAAGTCAATAGAAACTCCTCACATCAGCTGGCTAGATGCAAAAAAAGCTCCGGCTCCAGAAAAAATACCATCTTCAGGTATGTTTATCGGCAAATCTATCTTTAGAGGGGTAACCAGGTCAATTTTTATCGGAGAAGAAGACAGAAGAAGGCATATGTATATCGTAGGACGGACCGGTATGGGAAAAACTCAGCTGTTGCTTGCTATGCTTTTGCAAGATATATATGCCGGTAAAGGAGTTTGTTTTATTGACCCACACGGTGACGCTGCAGAGGACCTGCTTCAGCTAATACCGCCTGAAAGAGCAGAAGATGTAATTTATTTTGACCCTTCAGATTTGCAAAGACCCTTTGGCTTAAACATGTTAGAGGCAAAATCTGAACAGGAGAAACATTTTGTCACAGCCTCAATCATCGGGTTAATGTATAAGCTTTTTGATCCTAACAAAACCGGAATTATTGGTCCCCGGTTTGAGCATGGGGTAAGAAATGCCATGCTAACAGTAATGTCCAAGCCTGGCAGTACATTTGTTGAGGTAATGAGAATCATGACAGATCCGGAGTTTGTCCGCGAGCTTTTGCCTTTAGTACAGGATGCTGTTGTTAGGCGTTACTGGACTGATCAAATTGCCCAAACCTCAGACTTTCACAAATCAGAGGTGCTGGATTACACAGTTTCTAAATTTGGCCGCTTTGTTACCAACAAAATGATGAGAAATATCATTGGTCAAAGTTATTCCTCATTTGATTTAAGAGATGTCATGGATAATGGAAAAATTTTGATTATGAATTTATCAAAAGGAAAAATGGGGGAGGAAAACTCCAACTTCTTAGGACTTATTTTGGTGCCAAAGATTTTACAAGCTGCAATGTCCCGGGCAAATATGCCCATGGATCAAAGACGGGATTTTTACCTGTATGTAGATGAGTTTCAAAACTTTGCCACAGAAACATTTGCAGAAATATTGTCTGAGGCAAGAAAGTATAGACTTAATCTAATTGTTGCAAACCAGTTTATTGGCCAGATTGGAGAAGAGCTAAAAAATGCTGTTTTTGGAAATGTTGGTACTTTAATTGCTTTTAGGGTGGGTGTAACAGATGCCAATTACCTGCAACATGAGTTTTCACCTATTTTTTCTGAAAGAGATTTGGTAAATGTCGAAATATTTAATACTTATGTTAAAACTATTGTCAACGGAGAGCCAGTGGTACCCTTTTCTATTAATACCAGGCCTGATTTTGACAAGATAAATAAAATGAAAAATCTCCAAATTGCCCAGGCTATAAAAGAGCTATCAAGGCTAAAATTTGGAAGAGACTCTGTAAAGGTTGAGGCAGAGATTGTTCAAAGAGCTCGCCTTTGATACAATTAGCAGCGCACCAAGGGCGGATAGCTCAATGGCAGAGCAGATGGCTTATATCCATCCGGTTCCAGGTTCGAGTCCTGGTCCGCTCACCAAATAATTTTTATCGAACTACAATTTTTAGCCTCAAGGAATTGTGGAAAACTCCTCGAAATCAACCCTATAGCCAAGAAACCGAGCGAGATTCGAACTCATGTTTGGATTGTCAGAACAACATTATTCGTTTTCCAAATCCAAGTCCTCAATATCCTTATCCCAATCCTGTCCATAAAAATGTTGCATTATCCCACAACCCAATCGATAAACAAACACTTGTATTTTCTTCAAATCTTCATCTGACAAATCAGGATAATATTTTTTAATTACATCTAAAGGCAACATTTGTAATCACCACCTAACTATCAGAAATAAGTAAGTTTTAACTAATCAGGTGCTGCAATTATCCTTTAAGTTTTCGACGATTTGGGAAAGTGATATGTTAGGAGTACTATTTCAAGTACCAAGTCTCTATTGTTTTACGATTCTTAAAAACTGCATTACAGCTCAAGAGAGTAACAGAATTAATCGTATAAGGTTTAAACTTAATAGAGTCTGATAACTCCTTAACTTTTTGCTTGAATTCCTTTGAAGGTGGCGTATTGAATCTTGCTAATGTTATGTTGCTAAAAAAGTATTTTGAGTTTGCATAAATTTTGTCATCAGGAATTCCTGCCTTATTAAGGGCTACATCTAAATCAAGAATAATACTATCAAGTTCCATGTCAGAGGTTCCAAGTAAAGCAAGGTTATTTGGAAAGAGTAATAATCTGTAAAAATAGACATTAAATTGTTTGTGTTGAGGAATGATCTGCGAAAATACTTTCCTCGCTTGATTAACATCCTCTTCCTCGAAATGAGGGGGATTATTGATGACGCGTACATTCTTTATAGTCATATGCAGGGAGTCAGAGGTGTAGTAGTAAAAATCCGGTGCAATTTTACGTAGTGGCTCAGTTAATAATTCCCGAATTTGTCCTTTAAGTTCTTCATTGGGTAAATGAACGCTTGTTAAACAAATACGAGGATCACTTTCATAGTCTTCGACAGCCGAAACAGTACTAAAATTCAAAGAATTAGCCTTTATTTGCTCTTCAATTTTATTTATTACCTTTTGTTGTTGCAGTTGGTGATTATTCATTTATGTAAGAAAAGTATATCAAATTCTTGATATAATGAGTGTACCGAATGATCCTTGTGCCGCCAGAGGCGAGCCTCGTCCGCCTTTGGCGAGACGGGGTAAAAGTATCCTCCTTCGCCTGATGGCTTCGGCGGGACAAGCCTTACAGTTAGGGAGCTCGCGTTGACATCAGATTTGATGATTCATCTAGGCCCGCTTCGACCGCAAAGCGAGGCGAGCCACAAGGATCGATTTAGTTATTGCATTTTGCCATTATTTTTGATAATATGATGTTGTATTTCCAAAAGGAAATACCTTGATTTGCTAACTCCCCCCGGTTCTTTACGACCCGGGGGTTTTTCTTGCTTAAAATTCTCAGATAACCTAAGATAAAGAGGTGAAAAAGAAAATATTAGTTCAATTTGATGGTAGCAACTTCTATAAAAAGGTTAAGAAAATTTTATCTCAAGTACATTTAACAAACTTTGATTATGTGGGGTTGGCTCAATCACTAACAAAAGTTGCATCCAACGACATCATCTATTATGTTGGAGAGATTAGGAAATATCCGGGAAATAAAAAGTCGGAGACTCTTTATGCAAATCAGCAATCATTATTCTTAAACTTAAGAAAACAAGGTATAAAAATAAAACTTGGCTATCTTCTTATGTCCGATGGTAAATTTCATGAAAAAGGTGTGGACGTTCAGATTGCAGTAGATCAAGTACGTGGAGCCATCAAAAATGAATACGATAAATGTTTTGTTATCTCATCAGATACAGATTTATTACCAGCTATTCAAACAGCAAAAGATGAGAATAAGAAAGTGATTTATGTTGGCTTTGAAAATTTCATCAGTCGTGCCCTTCAGAAAAACTGCTCCTCTTATCTGATTTTGAAGAAAGACCAAATTCTAAAGTTTGCTAAAGTTAAAAGAAGTTGATGTACTTTATTGCACAGCAAGAACTTGTTCATTATGCATCTTTTAGCCCAAATAAATAGGCGTATTCGGAGTTTAGACCGTCAGATAGGAATAATTTGAAAAACTCATCCAGTCTGTGCAAGATATCATCTGGTTCACCGGATGTTTAATTTTTTATAGTTCCTCGAGTTTAACTTTTCCCTCGCCGGAATGATTTTGGAGAAATTGAAGATATCTTTCAGTGGTTGATAGTCTTTTATGTCCAGCAAGCTTGGAAACAACCAGTAAAGAGGTACCTGATTGAAGCTGATGAGCAACCCAAGTGTGTCTTAAATCATTTACCTTTGCCCCTTTGATCCCTGCAATTTTAAAATATCTGTCAATTGCAGTTCTGATATTTCTTATAAGTAGAGGTCTGCCGGTTTTGGTAACAAAGAGTGAATGTGATTGGGTTTTAGACCTTACTTCCAAGTATTTTTGTAAAGCCTCGACAGCAGGTTTATTTAAAGGAATAGTTCTTTCATTGGTTCCCTCAAATGGGGGAACATGCAAAGTGGCAGAAGAATCTTCCAGGCTTAGATCCTCCAAACGAAGTTTGGCCAGCTCGCCAATTCTAATACCGGTTTGCAGTAGTAGTTCTATAACAGCCAACATTCTGGTATCTGCTCTGGCTGCATCCCTTAAGGCTCGGTATTCTAGCTTTGATAGTATCCTTGGTGGTTTATTTTCAAACTTAGGATGCTCCAAGTCTGATGCCGGATCTTCTGTGATGAGAGCTGAGGATTTTAAAAACTTAAAAAAGGTTTTGGTAGAATTTGTTTTTCTTGAAATAGATTTGGGGGTGTAGTTTTCTTTGGACAATTTTTCCATAAAGGTTTGTAAATCTTCTAAGCTCACATCTTGTGGGTTTTGCTTACCTGAGGATTCAAGGTCAGAAATCAGTTGATCAATATCCTTGCTATAAGCTATGATAGTAGCAGTGGCACGGGACCTGCCTTTTAAGTGGCCTATAAATTGCTGATGAGCATCTTTTAAGTTGATCATAGCGTATATTGTAAATTTATAGGCCATCTTTGTCAAGTATGGCCTGCGGGAAATATGACAAAAAAAATAGGTTTAGTACTGGTTATAGTAATTGTCGGAATTATCATTGCAAACCTTATTGCGCAGCTTTTTGATGCTACCAAGTCATCTGATCGGTTAAGTCAGGCAGCAGAAGAGTTATACAAACTTGAAGTTAAAAACAAAGAACTTAAAAAAAGGTTACAACAGGTCCGATCTTCTGAGTTTATAGAAGAACAAGCCAGAAATAAACTAGGTTTGGGGAAAAAGGGGGAGACTGTTGTAATTATTCCGGAAGAAAAGATTCAGCAGGTTTTAGGGGAAAGTAGAAAAAATCTAGAAGAAAAACTGCCTAATTGGTTAGGCTGGTGGAAAGTTTTTTTCCGTTAGTGTGTTGCGGGGACTGCAAGACATAATACACCCAATTAAATCGTTGATTTAATTGCAGAATTTTTTATTTAGTGCCTAATAGCTACAAATCATGCAGTTTACCCTATATTTAAAACCTGTTTTTTAAATCTGCTATTCGGACAATCGGACACCACATATAAAAAAGAACTTTTAGGCACAAAAGTCAACAAATTCAACACTATAAAAAAGGGGTAGTATCATTTTCCCAATTACCCTCGGGTAACCATTTTTGAAGGTTTTTTGTGGCCCTATAAAATGAGGGGCGATCTTTTTTAGTACTTGTTAGCATCTCAGAGTATACTGCTAGCTCTTGGAGTATAGCGAAAAGTATAATGGCTTCTTTATTTAGTTTGAGATTCGAAAGTTGCTCATAATTTTTAATCACTAAATTTAAAATTGTCTCATTTATTCGGTACATCTGTCTAAATTCCTGTTCAGGATGACCAATATCCGTGTCTCCAAAATCAACTACACCAATTAAATTAGTCCCCTCAAACATTAAGTTCTCATTATGTATATCATCGTGTACAACTACCTCAGGGGTATCGTAATGTAAAGATTTCCACCTTTTATAATATTCTTTAGCTAGCCTATCTTGCCGGGGATTAGGAAAAGCCACTTTTTTTAAAGATTCTTCAAAATATATCACCCAAGGTTGTCCTTTCAGAGAATCAAGTTTTAATTTACTACGGTGCTCTATAGCCTGATCTACTGGTAGTATTGAATGCATTGCGTATGCAAATCTGGCGATTTTTTCAGCTAAATCTTCTTGTTGTTCTGTCGATAATTGTCTAATTTCATCTGCACTTAAATGCTTACCAGGAACAAAACTAGCAATAAAATAAGGTGGGTTATTACCTTTGCCTAATATTTTGGGAATTAATAACTGATTAAGCGATTTTAGATCTAATAAAACTTGCTCTTCATACTGATCTCTAAGGTAGGCATATTGATTTCTAGGAAACTTTAATGCGTATTTGTTGTCAACAAGTCCCACTAAGTTATCATAACCATGTTCAATAAACCTGACGTTTTTGGCTTCAGGATATAGGTCTTTAATAATTTGTCTGGCTGTTTCAATACTAGCAAAAGTGATTATAGCTCTTATTATAATCTAATCATCACCAATGGAGAAATTTAAGGAAACTTTCGTTTTGCGGGGGCGGGAGGCTATTAGAACCTATTTTATAATTTTCTAAAATTATCCTCACTTACATCCATCTGCCTAATAATACTCTTCAGTGTACCTGGTTTAATCTCATGATGATGAGGTATCACACAGGTTCTCTTTTTATCTTCATTCCACCAGATTTCATGGGTACCGCCAGTATTTCTACGGAAAACAAAACCTGCTTTGCGTGCTTTTTTGATAACTATCCGATAGCTTAGAGGTTTCATGTAGCTACTATAACTGGAACCGAGGTGAGGTTGTCAACCTCTTTTTGTAACTTAAGGGGGATATGTTTACCTTCTTCTTTATATAATTCAATTAGAGATTGAGCTACGGCAGTAATTTCTAATATAGCTTCATCTACACTGTCGCCTTGAGCGTAGCAATCTGCCCAAACTGGAGAAGTAACCACAAAACCGCCCTCTTTTTGTGGTTCTACTTTAATTGGTAATTCATATTCCGAAACTTTTTGAGATTTTAACATGTGGCCATTATACCATTGTTTAGAGGAAGTGGTTGGAATGAAGTTAGAACTTTTTATTCCAATTTTTGAGATATAATCAACATGTGGATGATTCTTTAGAAAGAAATGAAGCAGGTCTAAATCCTCCTGATACTTTATTACAATCAACAATTTTTAATAAGGATAAAGATAATCGCAGGCAAGCCTTTGAAAAAGCCTGGCAAGAACGATGGGGGCCTAGAGGTCACTTTCAAACAACGGAGGATGAAAGTCCTTTCTCTCAGTTCTCATCCCGTGGTTGGAAGATTCATATTGCCTTTGAGAAAGGTAAAGAAAGAGATGTTGCACAGTTTTTATATGTAAACGGATTGTATTTTAAAGTTGAATCAATGGTAGGAACATACTTTTACGGCAATAGGGAATCTGGAGCAACAGTTTATATTGGAAGCCATGACAATCTGATGCAAATTGCAGGCATAGTAGAACAGGAATTAAATCCATCTTTAACAGACGGGGCAATTGCTAAATTCCCGAATCGCACCATTAGAATTGGTAGCGGTACAGATATAGAGGTGAGACCGAGAATTACTGCGAGATTTGACGTTGCTAAAACCCCTTATGGTTGGTTAGGTGGAAATGGAAAATATGCTGAACATGGTATTGCTAGTTGGTTAGGTCTTGGAGGAATACCTGTACTTAAGAAATATGAAGCAGAGGTTGCCAGAATTGAAGGTAATTGGAATGATTATTCTCGCACACAAAGACAAATTTACTTGGAAAGAGGGTTAAAATCAATTTATGAAGAATCTAAATCGGAATTAGTAAAAGATTTTGGGCAAGAATTTGTTTTTGGATAATTTAGCCTATTTACTAATTAAGAGATTAGGCTATTATAACAACCTAATCTAGCTGTGTTGCGGGGACTGCAAGACATAATACACCCAATTAAATCGTTGATTTAATTGCAGAATTTTTTACTACGGAGTAGGAAGTCTTTGACTTCACTTTGGTGCTTAGGCCTTGAGTTAACCATATACTTATTCATCAATCGGCTTACCAGTAAGATTGCCTCTACAGCCATCCTAAACAGAGGATAGGCTGGTGAGACACAACTTTATACGGCATAAATGATGTATTTGAGCATATCTATAGCTTGATAATGCGGATTATATGCAATATCGTTAATATAGGTAATTTTTTATGGAACGGGTCTCTTCCCTATTTCACATCAAGAGGATGTTTTTTAATAAGGCTCTTAGAATTCTTTTAGCTACTAACGCTATGATTCTTATAGCTGGAGCCATGCTGGGGCCAATTTATGCTCTTTTTATTGAGAAGGTGGGTGGAGATTTACTTGATGCAAGCTTTGCTGGTGCTACATTCGCATTAGTGGCAGGAATAACAGTACTGCTATCTGGAAAATACTCTGATAGGTTAGAGCAGAAAAAACTAATTGTTGTTCTAGGATACGCAATCATGGGAATAGGTTTCTTACTTTATACTCAAGTCAGCTCGATCTGGTTTCTTTTGCTTGTACAGGTACTGATAGGTTTTGGCGAGGCAATTTATAATCCTCCTTTTGATGCTCTCTACTCTGAACATTTAGATGGAAGAAAAACTGCTACAGAGTGGGGTGCTTGGGAGGCCATGAACTACTTTTCAATTGCCATTGGAGCAGTGATAGGTGGATTTATTGTTACAAAATTTGGCTTCAATACCTTATTTGTTAGTATGGCGATACTCTGTTTTTCTAGTGCTGTATACATATACCATCTACCCAAGAGAATTCTTTAGTCTTTTACCTATCTAATTTAGCTTCAAAAAGTTAACAACTTAACACACATTAAAAAAGGGTTTTAAAACCTTAGATTTTCCTATAACGGGAACTTCTGCCCATTCCGACTCTCTCAATTTTCTTTAGATCCAGTAGTTTTGAGAGTGTTTGGCGCACAGTTGCATAAGCGACTTTAGTTTCCTTTGCTATTTCCTTAGGTGTAGATTCAGCTTTCTTTTGTAGGTATTGCCAGACTGCAATTTGTTTATTAGATAAAATATCCTCTACATTCTCTCCAGCCATTAAACTTATTGCTTCTTTCGATTGGGCTAAAATTATATCTAGAAAGAACTCAAGCCAGGGAGCTATATCTCCAGCACCTTTTTTGAAAGTTCTTTGGCTTTTTCTTAATGCAAGATAGTATTGTGGTTTTTGATCCTCAACTAACTTCTCGTGAGATATATAAGGCATGTATAGATAACCCGACTGAAGTAAAAGCAGGTTAGTTAGAATTCTGGAAAGTCTACCATTTCCGTCTTTAAATGGGTGAATATTTAAGTATTCTACTAAAAAGTTGCCTACGATAATGAGGGGATGAGACAATTTAGCCTCCAAAGCATATTTAGTCCATTCAACTAACTCCTGCATCTGTTTAGGGGTTAAGTAGGCCGGAGTAGTGTCAAAGATAACTCCAATTCTTCTACCTTGCTCATCTACCATTTCAACCTTATTATCTTGTGATTTATATTTACCTCTGTGATCCTGGTCCTTTTCCACATACTTTAAGAGCTCCTGATGTAGGTGCTTAATGGAATTTTCACTAAATATAATATGTTCCCAGGAATCAAAAATTATTTTGAGGAGTTCAAAATAGCCTTGAACTTCCTGTTTATCCCTATCAGCAAACTTTTGGATAGCAATACCTTGCATTAATTTGTCAACGTCGTCGTCAGTAAGTCTTGAGCCCTCAATTCTTGTAGAAGCACCAGTAGAGGTAATTAAAACTGACCTTTTAAGCCTGCCTAACAGTTGGGGGTTTAGATTAGCTCCTGCAGTCCATTGACCTTTTAACTCATCGATCTGAGCTATTTTAAGAAATATTTCAGGAGGAAGTTGAGTTATCCTCTTTTCAAACTTGCGATTTTTAACCATAGTTTTATAATAATCTAACTATAACAGATTATAACGAATTATAACGGATTTGGCAAGTACCTCCTAAGTCCGTAGTTATTTAAATAAATCCCTGGCTTGTTTTCTGGTAATCTTCTCTCCTTCTAGCCGCATATCTGAATAAAGCAGGTCGGGTAATAGTTTAGTCATATCCGGTCGCTTACCTTTATTGTTACATAAATACCGAGCAGTCCTTCGGTCTGAGGACTCAGGATCGCAGACTTACTGCGCGGTCACAAAATAGTGTAACAAGAACTTTCGTTTACGATACCCCGTCAGCTCCTCGAGTCTGAGCCTCGGAGTCGAAGACTTGCTGCGGGGTAGTTCATTAAAGGGTAAAAAATTGGGTTTACAGTCTCATCCTCACATTAAAATTGTTAAAAACATGAAGGCTGGTGCGCCAATAATAGGAAAGGCGTTCGAACCTAACGAAAAGGGCTATATAGTAGCCCAACTGCATGCTTTATATGCACAAAATACAACCGTGTTGCGGGGGTAGGAGTCGAACCTACTACTGCGAGATTATGCTCTTTAGTTAAATAAAGAATAGACTATACCATCATCCCCTAATCAGAGGAGCCCGGCGTATAATTCCAATTTAGTTCCGAGTTATCCGGTAGCTGGAATATTAGTCGTTACGGGGTTCCGATATTATCGAAACTTCCCACGGTATTACTTTTGAAGAAGTTTCCACCGTTATGAGCCAGGTTATCTAGCATAATTGCTTATGAGAGAGCCCAAAATCGAGCCTCGCGTGCAGCCGTTACACTTCCCCGCGTTATGTAAAAGAACTCTTGTATTTTATTCTTCTAACCAAGAGATGTCAAACACGATTGACATCTTCTATTAAATAGATGAACAATAGAAATATATCTATTAATCAATGAAGAGAAAGCAAATAGAATACGAAGAAGCAGTAAGGCAAAGAAAAAAAAGGCAGAAGTCTTAAAAAGATAGGAAAGTAAATATAAAACACCTCCGGAAATTAGCGAAGCAGAAGCATCTGGAGAAAGTTACTAGAACCAATACTGTCTTTAAAAAGGCAAAGTTGGAAATAGCTCGTCTGACTGAGAAAGAACTATTTTTGACAGGTTTATCTCTTTATTGGGCAGAAGGGTTTAAGAGTTTGAAGGAGGGTAGAGTAGGTTTCTGCAACTCTGATCCCCAGATGGTGAAATTTTTTATTAAGTGACTCGCAAGGTCTTTTGATATAAAACGGGAAGAATTAATTTTAAGAGCTGAATTTAATGAATCACATGAGTATCGTAAAGAACAAATTGAAGATTTTTGGTCGAAAACCACAAAAATTCCAAAAGAACAGTTTGAAAAACCTTTTTATCACAAATCTATTTGGTTGAAAAAATATGAAAATCCAGAAAAATACTATGGGGTCCTGAGGATAAGGGTTCGAAGAAGTAGCGAATTATTAACTAAGATTAGAGGGTGGATTGATGGCCTTAGATATGCAGCCTAAATTATGTTAAAATTTACCCGCACTGATAAGGCAGGGTAGCTCAATGGTGGAGCACTTCATTCATAACGAAGAGGTTATGGGTTCGAGCCCCATCCCTGCTACTTTAGCTAAGATTAGGAATCATACCCAGCATACGTTATACTAAATACCATACTTCTACGTTTTTGCGAAGCAAAAAGGGAAGGTTAACGAAGTGATCTTATACGAATTTGAAGGAAAACAACTTTTTAAAAATTGTGGAATAAATGTTCCTCAGTCACAGCTAGTAACTTTGGCGGATGAAGAAGTTACTATTAAAGGACCCTGTGTTTTAAAAGTCCAGGTTTTGTCCGGTAAGCGTGCAGATGTAGGTGGAATAGTTACAGTTAAGGGTGAAGGGGAAAGCGTGAAGGGGGAAGTAGAAAAACTGTTTGGCAGGATTGTTAATGGAGAAAAAGTAGATAAGGTTTTAGTAGAGGAGATGGTAGATTATGATAGGGAATACTACTTGTCATTCTCTTATTCCACAGAATCAAGAGGACCGGTTTTGAATTTTGGTGAAGGAGGTACAGGAGTAGAGGGTAAAGAGGTGAAAACTTTCCAGGTCGATATCTTAAAGGGATATTTAGGAGAAAATGTTCCTGAGGAGTTGAAAGGCACAGCAAAAAAACTTTGGGAAGTTTTTACCAAATATGACTGTGAACTGGCAGAAATTAATCCGTTGGTAGTCGCTAAGAACCCTTCGACTCGCTCCGCTCGCTCAGGGCAAAATTATATTATGGCGTTGGACGCCAAAATAATTTTGGATGATGATGCTGATTTTAGACGCGAGATTAAATTTCCTGAAAGGAATTTGTTTGGCAGGGCTCCAACTGAGGCAGAAATTGAAGCCCGGAAAATAGATGAAGGGGATCACCGTGGTACTGCAGGCTCTGTTTATTGGGATTTGGAGGGAGATATTGCAGTGATTGCAGCAGGAGGGGGAGGATCTATTGTGAATATGGATGCGCTTGTAGCATATGGCGGCAAGAGCGCAAACTATACTGAACACTCAGGAAATCCTCCCAGAGAGAAACTAGAAAGATTAACAAAAATAGTACTTTCTAAACCTAACTTAAAGGGCTGCTGGTTTGTAGGGGGGACAGCCAACTTTACGGATATTTTTGAAACCCTGATGGGATTTGTAGAAGGTTTAAGGGAACTGAGTCCTAAACCAAATTATCCAATTGTAATCAGGAGGGGAGGGCCAAGGGATAAGGAAGCCTTTGAGGCTTTAAAAGAGATTGGAGAAAAAGAAGGTTTTGATTTTCATATATATGGGCGGGAAACCCCAATGACAGCTACAGCAAAAACAATGGTGGATCTAGCTTATGGCAATACTAGTTACTGATAAAACTAAAGTTTTAATACAGGGCATAACAGGCAAAGAAGGGTCCAAGGTGGCTTTGCAGATGCGAAATTACGGTACTAAAGTGTTGGCTGGTGTGACTCCTGGTAAAGGGGGACAGGAAGTGCATGGGGTACCTGTTTATAACTCTATTACAGAGGCATTAGAAAATCACCCGGGGATTACTACCTCTTTCATAGCTGTCCCAAATTTTGCTGCATTTGGGGCCATGGAAGAAGCCATAAAAAACAAAATTCCTTTAATAAATGTTTTAACAGAACATATTCCTGTTCAAGATAGTGCAAAAGCAATTGCTTTAGCCAAGCAAAATGGGGTTAAAATGGTTGGTCCGTCATCTATCGGTATTATTTCTCCGGGTATTGGTAAAGTAGGCTCAATAGGGGGTGATGATCCGAGGGGAGTTTATTCGAAGGGATCTGTTGGAGTAATCTCCAAATCAGGAGGGATGGCCTCAGAAGTATCATGGATTCTAACAAAAAACGGTATTGGCCAGTCGACCGTTGTGGGAATTGGCGGGGATATATTAGTAGGTTCAACCTTTGTAGATTTGTTAAAAGAATTTGAAAAAGATGAACAAACAAAAGCTGTTGTAATCTTTGGAGAAATTGGTGGGACTTATGAGGAAGAAGCAGCAGAATTAATAAAAAGTGGAGGGTTTACTAAAAAAGTGGTGGCGTTTATTTCTGGACTATTTGCCGAAAACTTACCTCAAGGCACAAAACTTGGGCATGCAGGGGCAATAGTTTACGGAGAAAAGGGCAGCTATAAATCTAAAATTAATAGCTTAAAAGAGGCCGGAGTGGAAATTGCCAAGACTCCGGATGAGATACCAGTACTGATAAGGTGATAAGGCACAAGTGACAAGTAACAAGTTAGAAAACAGTTCGTTGTTCGGCTACAAGAAGCTAATCGCATGGCAAAAAGCTGATGAACTAGTGCACAAAGTATACGATTTAACTCTTACTTTTCCTAAGAACGAGATATTTGGCTTAGTCTCCCAACTGCAAAGAGCGTGTTTATCGGTTCCCACGAATATAGTTGAAGGTCACGCAAGGAATAGTAAGAAAGAATTTCATAGGTTTCTGTCTATAGCGTTAGGCTCTCTTGCGGAAACAGAATACTTACTGGACTTTGCTTATAAAAGAAAATTGGTAGCAGATAGAGACTTCCAAGAGATCTCCTTGCTAAGAGCTGAAACAGGTCATATAATTTGGAAGCTATACATTTCTCAGAAAGGAGGGTGACTAGTAACAAGGCACAAGTAACAAGTTATTTTTATTTCTTGTCACTTGTCACCTTTACTGTACCTGTCACTATGTCTGACAAAAAGTGGAAGACATCAATATCTGGGATTGTGGATGGGGAAGTACACATCCACGGCTACAAAATCACTGATTTAATAGATAATGTAAATTTTACCGATGCTATCTGGCTGGAATTAAAAGGGGAGCTGCCGACAGAAAAAGAAAGAGCAATGCTTGATAGCATTTTAATCTCCACTATCGATAACGGCATGGGTCCGCCTTCTGTGACAAACGCCAGAAACTCTGCTTCAGCAGGTAATCCCATGCAGGCTGCTGTGGCTGCCGGGGTTTTAGGAATAGGGGAATATCACGGCGGGGCGGTTGAGGAGTGTGCGCATCTTTTACAAATGGGTCTTGCAGCCTCAAAATTGGTGGAAAAGGTGATATCCTCAGGAGATAGGATTCCCGGTTTTGGACACAAAGTATATACAGAAGACCCAAGAGCCAAGCAAGTTTTTGAAAAAGCCAAAACACTTGGGTTTTTTGGTGAACATTGTGAATTGGCAGTTGCAGTTGAAGCAGAGCTGGAAAGACTTAAAGGCAAAAAAATCCCTATCAATGTAGACGGGGCAATTGCAGCAGTTGTATCTGATATGGGTTTTGATTATAGACTGGGAAAGGGTTTTTTCATAATCGGCAGGGTGGTGGGACTCATTGCCCATATCTTTGAAGAGTGGGTCCGCGAAAAACCATTCAGAAGAGTTCCAAATGAAGAAATAGAATATGACGGAGTTTTACCCCGTCGATTAAAGTAAACTTGACTTTAGTTGAGCCCCATAGTAAAATCACTATTGACAAGTACGCTGAATCTGTTTAATTATAAAAGATATGTTAAAAAACTTTAAAAAATTTACTTGGCGCCGTTCTCTCATTATTTACGAGAGCGGTCCTAGTGTGCAGATTTCCTTATAAAAAGGAATTTCAAACACCCAGGAACCGCCTTTAGCAGGCGGTTTTTTTATGGAAGGAAAAATATGACTGCAGATTATGAACAACTAATACATAGGATTTCCCCAGAACAAAGAAAGGGAAATAACCGGTCTTTGCCTGAGGTACGAAATCCCAGTGCACTAAGGTTACGGGAAAGATTTTGTCCAAGGCCAGGTGAAGTGGTGCAAGCTAATATAACTAGAGAACATAGTGGAGTTCTTCTTGATCCAGAGCCTCTATTTTATCGAATAAAGCAGATTAGAACATTTGAAGGTGATCAGGTAGATAATGCGAGCGCGATACCGGTAAAAAAAGGAGAGGTGGTTTTAGTAGATCTGCATGAGGGATACGAAATATCTGTTTCTTTAAAATCGCTTATGGCAGGTAGGGCTGGGGTTTTAGATATCTATCTTCCTCAAGAGGATTAAAGATAACAGATGTGTTCTACTAACTTAGTTTAACGCACTTTGTGCCGACCGGCTCAATATGTGTAATATGGTAAACTAGGAAAAAGACTATGAAAAAGAGAATTCTCACAGGAGATAGACCCACCTATGATAGTTTCCATTTGGGAAACTATATAGGATCGCTTAAAAATAGGGTAAAGCTGCAACTGGAGTATGAGATGTTTATTCCTTTGGTGGATTTACATGCACTCACAACTCACTTTGACCGTACTGACCAGCTGAAAAAAAATATCCGCGGTTTAATGTTAGGGTACCTTTCTGTGGGGCTGGACCCTGAAAAAGTGACTTTTTTTGTTCAATCTAAAGTGCCGGAAGTTTTGGAGCTAGCCTATTTCTTAAGTGTTTTGACTCCTAGGCCTCTAATAGCCAGGCAGCCTGCTTTAAAAGAAAAACTTGACCAGGGCTCAGAAGATACTGTGGGTTTATTTTATTACCCTGTGCTTATGGCTGCTGATATATTACTTCCTAAAGCTAATTTAGTACCAGTTGGTAAAGATCAAAAGGCTCATGTGGAATATGCCCGGGATATTGCTATTAAGTTTAATAATCTTTATGGAGACGTCTTTCCTATACCAGAGCCCTTAATAGGGGAGGTACCTACTCTTCCTGGGACTGATGGACAGGCCAAAATGGGCAAATCCTTAGGCAATGCTATCTTTTTAACTGATTCTGCTGATGAGGTGGGAAAAAAGGTCATGAGTATGTATACAGATCCTACAAGAATTAGAGCAACTGACCCAGGACATGTGGAAGGAAATCCTGTATTTATCTATTTGGATGCATTTGCTTCTGAAAGCGACAAACTACAAACTACCAACTACAAACTACTTTACTCAAAAGGCCAAGTTGGTGATATCGAGGTTAAAAAGTACCTGGTGCAAGTTTTAAATAATTTCCTGGATCCTATCCGAAAGAAACGGGCTGAATACGAAAATCGGCCTGAGCTGGTAGATAGAATCTTAAAAGAAGGAACTGAAAAAGCCAGGATAAAGGCCCAAAAAACTTTGGCAGAAGTTAAAAAAGCTATGAAATTAGACTACTTTTAATTGCATGAAGGAGTTAATTAAAAAAGGCGATTATTTTGGTACCTGACTTCCAAAAAAGTGGTACTAAAATTATCTTCTCTGCTGATAACTGGTATGAAAAACTGGGTTTTACTCTGGCTGTTAACCTTTTTAAGGAGTAAGGTCTTTTGTGTTTTGATTTTGTTTGACAACTGTCCTATAATCTGATACTATTCACTGATTATGATGGAAGGTATTGAGATATTACGAGCACATAGAAATGAATTTGCAAGGTTACATCCCAATGATCCACAGGTGGGGATGCTTGATCAATGGCTTGATGGTGGACGAGTTTTAGCAGCAGGAATTTCTACAGAAGCAAGGGGCGCAGAACGACTTATTTTAAAAGCAAGAATTCCTGACAGAGAGAAGCAGCCCTAAAAAATTTTGGTGCTTCCTTTTGTACATTAACTGGAGAAACTATTGAGCATCAGAAAAAGGTCAGAGAAGCACAAGGATTGCCCGCCTTCTGGCACATTGTTGATGCAGGAAATAGTACAAGACTGCTTACTGTGCCTTCACCACGAATTGAAGTAGCTTATTTTGCAAAACCTGAAGATTTTTTTGTTCCTGGTACTCTCGGTAGAGATACGGATACACAAGAGACAATGGCAGCGGCTGATGCTGAAAGGTACGGCTTGACAGGAATAACACAAATTGTTCCAGGTCAAGCAGTTGTTTTTACAGAATTAACCTTTCAACATTTAGCTAATCATCCGGGTGAATGGTTATTTGGACCAAAATATGCAGAAGTTCAAGGTAGAAATTGGGTATATGGAAGAACGAAAAATCCAACCAATGAATCTGGCTCCTTCGTTGCCGTTGTAGGCAGTGCCGACCCTGATCGCGGTCTGGGAGTCCATGGCTGGCCTCGTGACTCTGGTAATGACGATGTTGGTTCTCCGCGCCTGGTAGCGGCATTTGAAACTAAGTAATTGGGTTTTTGGTAATTTTGGTGTTTTGCTTCTTGGTTTTTCCGAAAATTTCTATTACAATCCTTCATAAGTAGGCAGTGCAAAAATGAACAAGTTTCATTCTTCGCCTTCTTCTAGAGCTTTCATTAGTCAGAGTTCTGTTCGAGTTTTTCTCTAATCAAATCTGGTTATGGATGGGGAGGAAACAAGAATGAGGATTACTTGATTATTCCAATCAAATGTGTGTATAATTAGTGTGTATTGGAGAAATAATTATGCAAGCACAAAGATTAAATATTACCTTACCATACGAGCTGGCCAGGGATTTTAAAAGAGCAGTCCCGGCTAAAAAAAGAAGTAAGTTTATTGCTGAAGCTGTTAAAGATAAGTTGGCCAAGACAGATTTAAAGGACCAGCTTCGTAAAAGCGCTATGGCGCAAGTAGAGATTATTAAAGAGATTCAGGAAGATTTCAGATACTCAGATGCAGAAGTTGACAGCAGGATACCCTAAAAGGGGAGAGATTTATATTGCCGACCTCGAACCGCCCTATGGACGGGAGATGCGTAAGAAACGACCAGCCTTGGTTATATCAAATAATACTCTCAATCAGATTTTACCTACAGTAATTGCAATCCCTTTTAGCTCAATTATTCCGCAATTTCTGGGCCCTGATGCTGTAAAATTTGTTAGACAGAGAGGTTTAAGTAGGGATTCAGCTTTGGTTATAAACCAGATGAGGGCTATGGATAAAAATAGATTAATTAAAAGGATTGGGAGGGTGTCTAAGATTAAAATGGCTGAGGTTGCTGATGCCATAAAAGCAGTTTTAGAAATATGATTAGCATTGATGATTTTTTGAAAGTTGAATTAAAAGTAGGCACTGTTTTAGAAGCAGAAGAGGTGGAAGGATCTGAAAAGCTGATTAAATTGAAAGTGGATTTAGGGGAAAATACTCCTCGTCAGATTCTATCTGGGATCAAACAATGGTATAAGCCGCAAGATTTAGTAGGTAAGCAGTTTATATTTGTTGCTAATTTAGAACCAAGAGTGATGATGGGGTTGCATTCCCAAGGGATGATTTTGTGTGCATCAGGCAAAAAGCCGGTTCTGCTAAAACCTTTCAAAAAAGTAGAACCTGGAGCAAAAATTAAGTAAGTATCAAAGTCTAGCAATCAATCCCAGAGTGTGTTAAAATTAGCAAAACTTTAGTAAGGAGTAAACTTTCTAGATGGCGAATGGAAAAAAGAAGATAAATAAACGTTTTTTCTCGGTATTTAAAGCTCTGGGTATCTATCTGTTAATTGCTATAGCATCACTGATCTTTTTTTATCAGATCTCCGGCCCCTCCAGTTCCTCTAATGAGGTGCCAATTTCTAAAATAGTTGGCGATATCAAAGACAATAAGGTAGAAAAAATATCGGTTGAGGGAGATAAAATTATTGCCCACATTAAGGATTCAGATCAGAAGTTTGTTTCCAGAAAGGAATCAGGTGAATCATTTTATAAAATTCTGGAGGTAAGTGGGATAGATCCAAAAACTGTCACCATAGATGTAAAAGATATCTCTCTACAACAGGCTTGGTTGGGAATACTTGGAGCAGTTTTACCAATTGTATTGATGATTGGCTTTTTCTTCTTAATTTTTAGACAAGCAAGAGAAGCTGGACAAGGTATTTTTTCTTTTGCTCAAAGCAGAGCCAGACTCTTTTCTAAAGACCAACCACAGGTAAAATTCAAAGATGTGGCAGGAGTAGAGGAGGCCAAAAGAGAATTACAGGAAGTAGTCGAGTTTTTGAAAACTCCAGAAAAGTTTAGATCCTTGGGTGCCAGGATTCCCAAGGGGGTACTTTTGGTTGGGCCTGCTGGAACGGGAAAAACCTTAATTTCCCGTGCAGTGGCTGGGGAAGCAGGAGTCCCCTTTTATTCTATTGCAGGATCAGAGTTTATGGAAATGTTGGTAGGTGTTGGCGCTGCTAGAGTCCGGGATATGTTTGCACAGGCAAAAAAGAGTGCTCCAGCGATCATTTTTATAGATGAAATTGAATCTATTGGCAGACAAAGAGGAATGGGTTTTTCAGGTGGACATGACGAAAGGGAGCAAACCCTAAATCAGATTCTAGTGGAAATGGATGGGTTTACCCCCAATGATCATGTGATAGTCATTGGTGCAACTAACAGACCTGATTTACTGGATGCTGCCCTGGTAAGACCTGGCCGGTTCGATAGACGGGTGGTCTTGGGAATGCCAGATTTGGAAGAAAGAAAGTCTATAATTCAGCTTCATATGACAGGTAAGCCTTTTACCAAAGATGTTAGTATTGAAAAGCTTGCCAGAAGAACAGTTGGATTTTCTGGTGCAGATTTGGCCAACATGCTAAATGAGGCAGCTATTTTAGCAGCGCGCGAGGGTAAAACAGCTATAGACCCAAAGGATTTAGAGGAAGCAGCCACCAAGGAAAAACTAGGTCCACAAAGAAAAAGGATGCAATCTGAGTATGACCGCAAACTGGCTGCTTATCATGAAGCAGGACATGCGATAGTGGGACATTTCTTACCCGCTGTCGACCCAGTTCATAGAATTTCTATTGTTTCCAGAGGAATGTCCGGAGGACATACTCTTTTTCCTCCAACTGAAGATAGATCAAATGAGTCTAAATCCCGTCTTGTGCAGCAGATAGCTGCTGCCTTAGGTGGACAAGCAGCTGAGGAGCTAATATTTAAAGATATATCAACAGGTGCTGCTTCTGATATTCAGATTGCAACCAATATTGCCAGGCAAATGGTCATGCAATATGGAATGTCTGATATAGGGCCAATTAATCTACAAGCCAAAAGCATGTTTGGGGCTTGGAAAGGGGTAGAAGAGGGTGAGGAGATGTCACCTGAGCTACACAATAGCGTTGATAAAGAGCTTAGAAAAATAATGGGTGAAGCATTTAAACAAGCTCAAAACCTTCTTAAAAAACACAAAATTAAACTAGATAAGGTTGCCAAGGAGCTTTTGGTCAAAGAAACCCTTGAATCAGACGAGTTTGAAAAAATCGTTGGAAAGAAAGTAAGTGCTACTTAGACTCCAGAGTGAATTAAAGCCTTAATTTGTATATAATCTCATGTATGGGCATCAAAACCTGGTTTGTGCTATTTTTAATCTTTTTTGCTCTACCAGTTGGAGTTTTTGCATCTGTTCCTGAAATTGGCCAATCACAAATTTCTCCTGCCTCTGCTGGATACTTTTTAAAAATGGTTAAAGAAGATATTGAATTGAAGCTAGCCCAAACAGACAATGTAAAGTTTATGAGACAGATGGAATTTGCTGTCAGAAGATTGCGCGAGGTCAAATCTTTAATTTCAGAAAAACGGGAAGATTTGATTGAACCAAATTTGATTAAATATCAAGATCATATAAAAAAGCTGGAAAGATATTCATCAGGTAACCAGGACCTGCAGGTTTTAGCAGATGAAAGAATAGCTACACATATCAACCTACTGATTAGTCTTTATCCAAACATCAAAAATACTCGTGCGCAACTTTCAATCAGAGCTGCTGTTCAAAATTTGGAAAAAAGAAACAGACAAGAAATTAAAAGATTAGACAAAGATTTACGAGCAAAGGTGTGGGGGAAAACCTCTCTTACACAAAAGCTAGCCTGTGAGTTTTTACAAAAAGAATCAACCAATTCTGTTTTAACTCAAGCAGAGAAGAAACTCGTAAATATTAAAGCAGAAGAGTGCAAAGAATTTTTAAATAATCAATTACTGGAATCTTCGCCTTCTTCCCAATATAATTAATTGCCAATATGCAAAATATAGATTTAGCCATAGTAATTCCTACGTTGAATGAGCAGCACTACATAGGTAGTTTGCTAGATTCTATTGCCAAACAAACGGTTCAACCAAAAGAGATAGTAGTAATTGATGCTTATTCCAAGGATAAAACAGTTGAAGAGGCTAAAAAAAGAAGGATAAAGCTTCCGCAACTTAAAGTTTATCAAATTCCCAAAAGCACAATTTCAAGGCAAAGAAACTTCGGGGTCTCAAAGACCAAACAGGAACATATTTTATTTTTAGATGCAGACATGTTTTTTTCTGATTCAGAAACTTTAAAGACTTATTATGAGGAAGTTTTAAAAACTAAGCCGGAGATTGCATCTGCTTTTAATGTACCGGCAGGACATTACTGGAAAGATAAAGTCTTTTTTACTGCTATGAATATTTTATTTTTCCTATCCCGCCCAATTTGGCCGATGACAACAGCTATGAATATATATATAAAGCGTGAGGTGTTTGAAAAGATAGGCGGGTTTGATGAAAATATCAGAGTAGGGGAGGATTTTGAGTTAGTGCAAAGATGTAGCAAAAGAGGTTATAAATTTTTCTTTCTGGATCAACCCAGACTTCATACTTCCCCCAGAAGATTTGAAAAAGAAGGAAGAACCAAATTTGCCTTAAAGATGATAAAGGCGTCTCTTCAGACCCTCCTTTTTGGCTATAGAAACATTACAGTTGAGTATGAATTTGGCAAGTTCGACTCTTCTCAAAACAAGAGCCACAAAACTTAAAAATTTAGTTTGCCTTTAAGTCATATTTCTTCTACAATCTATCCATGAAAAGGTTATGTTTAGTAGATGGAAATGCCCTACTTCACCGGGCCTACCATGCCACCCCGCCTCTTACTACCTCAAACGGGGAGCTGGTTAATGCAGTTTATGGGTTTTGCTCAATGCTTTTGCGTTCCATAAACGAGCTGACACCTGATTTTATTGCAGTTGCCTGGGATGAAAAAGGGCCTACTTTTCGCCATCAGTCCTATACCCAATATAAATCTACCAGAGGACCGGCAGATGATGGTTTATCCTCCCAATACAAAAGAGTGCATGAGGTAGTGCATACCTTAAATATTCCTGAGTTTAGCCTTGCTGGGTACGAAGCAGATGATTTAATTGGGACTTTGGTAAAACAAGCAGGAGAAAAAGAAAAAAACCTGGAAGTAATTGTAGTTACAGGAGACCGGGATATTATGCAGCTTATTGGTAAGAGAGTAAAAGTGTTAATGCCAAAAAAGACTTTACAAGATGTAGGGCTTTATGGGGAAGAAGAATTTGTGGCAAGGTTTGGCTTTATGCCGAAAAATTTAGTTGACTATAAAGCTCTGGCAGGTGATGCATCAGATAATATTCCCGGTGTAGGAGGGATAGGAGAGGTTTCTGCTACAAAACTTATTTTACAATTTGAAACTATAGAAAAAATCTACCGCCCGGAAAATTTAAAAACACTACCTCAAAGAATACAATTACTTTTATCAGAAGGCGCTGAATCTGCTGTGATGAGCAAAGAGCTGGCAACTATCGAGCAAGGAGCGCCTATTAAGTTAGATTTAGCCAAATGCCGGGTTTATGACTACAATCATGAAGAAGCTGTTAAACTATTTGAAGAACTACAATTTAAAAGTTTGATTGCCCGTCTACCAGGTCCTCAGGATGCGGAGTTAAAAACCAATAATCCTGAAATCTTAACTTATACTTCCTCTACTACCACTGACCTTGATCTGGCTGTTCAGCCAGTTTTGGAAAAGATGTCTGAAAATGGAGTATTAATTGATCTAAAGCTTTTAAATAAAATGGGTAACGAGCTAAAAAAACAACTAAGTTTAATAGAAGAGGAAATTTATGCCAAAATTGGCCACCAATTTAACTTAAATAGCCCAAAACAGTTATCTGAGGTTTTATTTGATGAGCTGAAATTGCCTGTTGTAAGAAAAACCAAAACCGGTAGGTCTACAGATGAGGGGACTTTAAGGGAGCTTTCCGCAGCCCATCCTGTGATTCCGTTACTACTGCAGTATCGTCAGTTGTTTAAGCTAATATCAACCTATATTGATGCTTTGCCAAAATATGTTAAGGAGGATGGTAGAATTCATTCCACTTTCAATGTAGAAGGGGCTGCCACAGGTAGGCTTTCTTCCCAAGACCCGAATTTACAAAACATTCCTATCAGAGGACAATTAGGCGGGGAAATTAGAAAGGTTTTTATTGCTCCCAAAGGAAAAGTTTTACTAAAAGCTGATTATTCTCAAGTTGAGCTTAGGATTTTAGCCCATTTATCCGATGACCCAAACCTTAAAATAGCATTTCAAGAAGGCATAGATATTCATACTCTAACAGCCTCAAAAATCTTTAAAGTTCCAGTTGATCAGGTAACAAGAGAGCAAAGAAATGTGGGTAAAACCATGAACTTTGCCACCCTTTATGGGCAAGGAGCCCATGCGCTGTCTCAACAATTGGGTATAGATTACCAGACAGCCAAAACCTACATAGATGAGTACTTTGCAAAGTTTCCTAAAGTAAAAGAATGGATGGGCCAGGTTTTAGAGCAAGGCTATAAAAATGGGTTTGTTGAGACTATTTGGGGTAGAAAAAGGTATATACCGGAGCTTCAGGCATCCAACCGAATGTTAAAAGCTTTTGGGGAAAGGGCAGCAGTAAACCATCCTATTCAGGGTACTAGCGCTGACATGATTAAAAAGGCGATGGTGGAAATAGACGAAGAAATTCAAAATTCAAAACTCAAAACTCAAAATTGCTGTATGATTCTGCAAATACACGATGAACTTTTGTTTGAATGTAATCCAAAATTTGTTAAAGAGACTGCCAAAATGGTCAAGGACAAAATGGAAAATGCCTTAACCCTTTCCGTGCCAGTGATTGTTGATCTTAAGGTGGGGAAGAATTGGGGAGAGATGAAATCACTAATTTTTTGACCTCCCGCATCTCTTTTTCGAATCTGATAAAGTTACTTTTTTCCAGAAGATAAAAAATTATAAAAATAAGTGAAGGAAAAAGTATAAATAAAAGTGAAGCTATTGAGTGTAAGCTGACAAAAAATAGTGCTGCCAGAACCAGGGGAATAATGCCCAAGTAAGGATCAAGCATAGTCTTGAATTGCTCCTTGATTGTTTTTTTAAGAAGAGTTTGAGTAAGATCTGAAGAGTTGGACAGATTATCTTCAGTATTGGAAAAGCTGTTTTGTGGCATTAAGTTCAATGAGCTATTTATCAGTGAGTCAGGAATCTCAAAGCCTTTTTGGGAGATAGAACTGGTTGTTGATAGATAGAAAGAAAAAGCTAGAGCCAGAATAATCAAACTGGACAGCTGTTTAACAGATGGTGTTAGCAGAGCAGAAGGGTGAAAATCTATATAAGCCTTTAGTCTGTTTTCTAGTACTAAATTTGTAATAATCAAAGCTACAAAAATTCCAGCACCAAGAATAACTCCCACAGAAGATGGAATAATCAAAAAAGGAACTAAACCACCAGCTACGCTAATTGGAAAAACATACCTCCAGTCAAAAGATAAAGCTGCAAACAGGATAGAACTTAAGCAGGCGAGAGTCAGAAATAACGTTAGGATTGCCAGTTCAACAAAAGACTCCAGCCCAAAGGTAAATAACTTATCAAATGAGCTTAAATAAGGATTAAACAGATAAAAAGTTATAGCAAGCAGTATTAGAAAAACCGGAGCAATTAAAAGCTTTTTAACAATATGCATAAGGTGTTATACTTCCATCATATCAAATGAGAAAAACTTTAGTTACACATATTAATCCGCATCTGGATGATATTACTGCTATTTGGTTATTTAAAAAATTTCATCCAGATTTTCAAGATACAGATATTGAGTTTATTTCTGCTTCCCGTGAGGCAGCTTTAAAAGAAGAAAGTGCAGAAAGGATTTTTGTGGGAACTGGGGGAGGAAAGTTTGATGAACATAAAGGCGATTTAGAAGATAGCGCTACCTCATTAGTGTGGAAATACTTAAAAGAGCAAAACCTGGTTCCTACTGAGGATTCAAGCGTTAAAGCATTAGAGGAGCTGGTGGAATGGGTGAGGCTTGATGATTTAGGCAGGCTTAAAAACCTACCTTATCCGCAGTTTTATGTTCCTGGGTTTATCAGGGTATATGGGCCGCAACAGCAAGCTGATTCTTTAGAAAATACCACATTAGGATTTCAAATCCTGGATAGGGTTTATCAAGTCTTGATAAATAAGCAGAAGGCAGAAAAAGACTGGGAAAATAAAATTGAGTTTGAAACCAAATGGGGCAAAGGGGTGGCAGTTGAATCAGAAAATGTCAGCCGGGCCTTTTGTGACACCAAAAATGGAGAGGTCTTTTTAATGTATGATCCCAAATTCAAATCCGTCCAATTTTATACTCCTAGAGAAGATGTGGATTTGGAGCCAATTTATCAAACAGTAAAGGAGTTGGACCCTCAGGCCTCCTGGTTTTTGCACCAGTCTCATAAAATGGTCATTTGTGGATCAGGTTCGGCTCCGGCCTCAAAACCGACTAAACTTATTTTTGAGCAGTTAATAGATATTGCAAAATCTAGCTGACAATTATTGTTTTTCCACCTTCACCAATTACTACTCCCATAGCTATGTAATTTATATCTTCTGAAGAGTTGTTAACAAATTGATGTATCTCTTTTGCATCGGCAATAATTAAATCTCCTGCTTCTGCTTCAAGGTGTTTCCCCCCAACAACTACTGTAATTGTACCGTTTAAAATTATAAACACTTCGGTCATTTTTTCATGGTAATGAGCTTGAAAGCTTTTTCCGGCTGGAGTTTTTGCCCAAGTAATCATCTGGATTTTGCCGTTTAGAAAATGGTTTTGACTGTCCCTAAGGTATAACCTTTTGATCCAAACCCCTGGGTTTTCTGGATCTTCATGATTTGAGGGGATAAATTCAATATCTGAAAACCGGATAATCTTCACAAGATAATAATATCACAACAAATCTGATACAATTAAACTCATGCAGGAGCCTAGGCAGCTTAAGGTCGCGCTGGTACATGATTTTTTGGTTGAGTACGGTGGAGGAGAAAGGGTTTTGGAGTGCTTACATGAAATCTTTCCTGATGCGCCTATTTATACTGCCTATTTTGACATTAATGGTTTTGGGGTACATCAAGAAAGAGTCAAAAAGTGGGATATAAGATCATCTTGGTTGCAAAGACTGCCATTTGCCAAAAAACTAATTTCTCCTTTAAGGGTATTTGCCCCAATGGTTTTTGAAGGCTTTGATTTATCTGGCTATGATCTTGTCATCTCCTCTTGCAACTCATATTTTGCCAAGGCAGTGATAACCAGGCCAGGTAGCTTGCATATTAGCTATATTCATACCCCTCCGCGTTACCTTTATGGTTACGCTACCTCTTTTAATTACAAGAAGCACCTTTTAACTAGAGTTTTAGGGGAGCTGGCAAACCATTTTTTGCGCATTTATGATTTTGAAACTAGTCAGCGCCCTGATGTTTTAGTAGCTAATTCCAAAAATGTAGCAGATAGAATCAACAAGTTTTACAGAAGAAATGCAGTAATAATTTACCCACCAGTTGAAGTAGGGGAGATTAAAGCTAAAGCAGAAAAATTAAAAGTTAAAAATAGAGAATATCTTTTATCTTTGAATAGATTGGTAAGGGGAAAAGGTACAGAGGTCACAGTGGAGGTATGTACCAAACTAAATTTGTCTTTGAAAGTGGTTGGAAATGGACCAGAGAAAAAAAGATTAAAAAAGATTGCTGGCGAAAAAGTTCAGTTTCTAGGAGAAGTGGATGATGACACTAGAATAAAACTTCTAGCAGGAGCAAAAGCTTTAATAGTTGCCTCGGAAGATGAAGATTTTGGTATCACTGCTGTTGAGGCTATGGCTGCTGGTACACCTGTAATTGCAATTGGCACTGGAGGATACAAAGAAACTGTGGTTGAGGGTAAAACAGGAGTGTTTTTTGCGCCTTACAAGTCTGTTAAAAACTTGATGAATGTTTTGCCATTTTTTAATGAATTTAAGTTTAAAAAAGAAGATTTAGTAAAACAAGCAGAGAAGTTTTCCAAGCAAAGGTTTGTAAAAGAGATTTTAGCTCTTGTAGATAAAAACTTAAAAAGATAATATTTGTAAATGGATATTGCTACTTTGCAATCTACAACCCGGGCTCTATTTACTAGGGGAAAAGGAATTTATGCTGCGGATGTGACTACTTCTTCTTTAAAAAAACGTCTAGTTGATTTACAAATTCTATATTATGAAGGAATTAGCCTCGATTACAGATTAGTTTTATTTTCTACTCCGGAAATTGAAAGATATTTAAGTGGAATCATTTTATATGATGAAACAATCCGCTCTCGGACAAAAGAAGGAGTATCTGTTCCAGAATTTTTAACCAACAGAGGGATTATTCCCGGTATCAAGCTAGACCAGGGAACAAAAGAATTTACCCCTTTTTCTAAAGAGAAAATAACGGAGGGGTTAGATGGTTTGAGTGAGAGACTAGCAGAATATAAAGCTATGGATGCAAGATTTGCTAAGTGGAGAGCAGTTATTACCATTGGAAATGGAATACCTACCAGAGAGTGTATTGAGGCTAATGCTCAGACACTGGCCAAGTATGCTCTAGTATGTCAGGAGCAGGATATAGTGCCAATAGTCGAGCCGGAAGTTTTAATGGAAGGGGATCATGATATAAAAGTGTGTGAAGAAGTTACAATTCAAACGTTAACCTCAGTTTTTGAATATCTAAAAGAATTTAATGTTAGTTTGGAAGGATTAATACTAAAAACGAACATGGTTTTACCAGGAAAAGGTTTTCCAGGACAAATAACCAGTGAAGAGGTAGCTAGAGAAACTGTAGATATGTTAACAAGAGTAGTACCTCATGAAGTTGCGGGGATTGTCTTTCTATCTGGTGGACAAACTCCTCAAGGTGCGATCGGAAATTTAAAAGCTATTGCCCGAATTCCCAATAAACCATGGCCCATTACCTTTTCTTTTGAAAGAGCTATAGAGATGGATGCCATTAAAACTTGGGCAGGAAAAGATGAAAATATAACAGATGCTCAAAAAGTATTTTTAGAAAGAGTGAAAAAAGTTTCAGAAGCATTGTAGTAAAATACTTCTCATGCCGGAGTTACCCGAAGTAGAGACAATAAAATTAGGGTTGCAAAAGAAAATTATTGGTTTAACAATCAAAAAAATTCAAATACTTTCCCCAAAATCTTTCACTGGAAATCCAAATCAGGCAGAGGGTCAAAAAGTGCTCAATATTTGGAGAAGAGCTAAATTTCTAGGTATAGATTTAAGTAGTGATATCACTTTATTATTTCATCTTAAGATGACAGGACAATTGATTTGGAAAGGGGAAAGCGGAAAGGGTCAAGGGGAAAGTTTTATAGGCGGGCATCCAACTCCTGATATGAGGGATCAAATGCCAAATAGTCATACCAGAGTAATCTTTAGTTTTAGTGATGGTTCCCACTTATATTTTAACGACCAAAGAAGATTTGGGTGGGTTAGAGTAAGTGAAAAGTTCAAAGTGCAAAGTGTAAAGTTTATGAAAAACTTGGGGCCGGAACCATTGGAAAAAGGGTTTAACTGGCAACTTTTAAAACAGAATCTGTTAAAACACAAGAGCATGCCTGTTAAAGTAGCCATCATGGATCCTCAAGTGGTGGCTGGAGTAGGTAATATCTATGCCAATGAAGCTTGCTTTGATGCCAAAGTTGACCCCAGAACAAAGGTTTCTAAATTATCTGATGAACAGTTCAAAGCTCTGTATAAAGGGATAATAAAGTCTTTGGAGGAGGGAATAAGATATGGTGGGTCAACCAGAGCCCATTTTGTGGATGCTGAGGGCCAGAAAGGCTATTTTTTAGATTATGCCTATGTTTACGGACTAGATGGTCATCCTTGTGAAAAATGCAAAACTAATATTGAAAAGATTCAGTTAGGTGGTAGGGGGACATATTTTTGTCCGACGTGCCAAAAATAGCATTATTTCTCATGTTTTTAAAAAGCCTCCACTTAACCAATTTTAGAAACTACTCTCAGCTTAATTTAGACTTTGATAACCGTACAACTGTTCTGCTGGGAAACAATGCTGCCGGAAAGTCTAATGTTTTAGAAGCTATCTATTTTTTATCAACAACCAAATCAACAAGAGTAGAAATAGAATATGAGTTGATTAGGGAAGCTGAGCCCTTTTCAAGAGTAGAAGCAAGCTTAGAAGATAGAGAAAATGACAAGACAGAGTTAGTAATTGTATTAAATCGCCAACAAAAGGGTCAGGAAGAGTTTAAAAAGAAAGTTTTGGTAAATGGTATACCCAGAAGAGTTGTTGATTTTGTGGGTAATCTACCAGCCGTGATTTTTTATCCATCAGATATTGAAATGGTCACAGGTAGCCCCTCACTGCGAAGATGGCATTTAGATGTGTCTTTGGCCCAAGTTGATAGTGAGTATAAGAGAGCTCTGAGTTTATATGAGCAGTTTTTAACAGCCAGAAATAGAGTGTTGAAAAAAATAAGAGAAGGTGAAGGAAAGGCAGATGAGTTGGCCTATTGGACACAAGGTTTATTAACTAATGCATATCTTATACAAAGCAAAAGACAAGATTTTTTTGAGTTTGTCAGGTCTTTAGAAGATCCTTTAGGGGATTTTGGTTTTAAATATCAAAAGTCAGAAATATCTTCAGAAAAACTAGCTGGTAGCCAAAGCAGAGAAATTGCTGCAGCAGCAACTTTGATCGGACCGCACCGTGATGATTATAGTATGGAGTTAAATGGCAGGCATTTATCCCACTTCGGGTCTCGGGGAGAGCAAAGAACTGCCACCCTAGCTTTCAAACTAGCCCAGCTGGAGTTTATGGCGGGTAAACTAGGTAAAAGGCCGGTCCTGCTTTTAGATGATGTGTTTTCAGAGTTGGATGCTGCTCATCGGGCATATGTTGTAAGCATAGTTTCAAGACAGCAGACAATTATCTCAACAGTGGAGTTAGAAAATATCCCACAAGAGTTTTTAGATTCAGCCAGGATTTTAAAAGTAGATAATGGACAGATTATTTAAGTAAGTTTATAACCTACGGTTTATTGAATTTGGCGGAAAGTTTTGATAGTTGGTAGGTAATAAAAACAGCAAAAATAGTTATTAAGACGGCATATAAAAGTTTTGAGATTAAACCATATGATTGAGGGAAATATTTTTGGATATAATCCTGGACAAAAGCCTGGATTGTTTCATTCCAGGCAAGGGCTGCAACAAGTCCGAAACCGGAGGTTGCAAGGGCTAGCATTCTATCTATCAGCTCTTCATGGAACCGTTTACTTTGGCTTCCCCCCTTTGCTTTATTTTTAGCCATTCTATCTGATATTTTAACACAACCTTCAATTTAAGGGGTTGACGGAATGGTACTTCTTCTTTATTGTTACATAATACCGAGCAGTTTACTGCGCGGTTACAACTTGGTAACAAGAACTTTCGCTTGCGATACCTCGCAGCTCTGCTGCAGGGTAGTTCATTATCACCCTTGATTTCATGTTTAAATATATTACTGGTTTTGTTATAAAGTAATTGCAAGACCGCCTTAGGGGCGGTATTTTTTTGGAAAATTATGAAAGGTAAATTAATACTAGCAGATCAAAACACATTTGAAGGTGATTTTTTTGGGGCTATCACAAACATTTCCGGAGAGGTGGTTTTTAACACAGGAATGGTGGGTTATGTGGAAAGCCTGACCGACCCTTCTTATTATGGTCAGATTCTTGTTTTAACTTATCCTTTAGTGGGAAATTATGGAATTCCAGATACAAAGTATTGGGAATCTAAAAAAATTCAGGTTAAGGGAGTAATTGTACAAAATTATATTGACACCCCATCTCATTTTGAAAGTCAAAAAACTTTAAGTGATTGGCTAAAAAAAGATAATATTCCTGGGCTTTTTAATATTGACACCAGATTTTTGGTAAGAAAATTAAGGGAAAGGGGAGTGATGCTGGGAAGAATTGAGTCAGGGGAAAGCGGAAAGGGGGAAAGTTATGATCCGAATAAAGAAAATGTATTGCCTTTTGTCAGTGTAGATAAACCGCAAACATTTGGGGAAGGAAAAAAACATATTATTTTGATAGATTGTGGAGCCAAATCAAATATCATAAAAAGCTTTTTAAAAAGAAAAGTTAAAATAACAGTAGTTCCCTGGAACTTTAACCCTATAAAAAACAACTTAAACTTTGATGGGGTCATGATTTCTAATGGTCCGGGAGACCCAAAGCAAGCCAAAGAGACAATTGATACAATCAGGCAATTAATTGATGAGAATGTTCCTACTTTTGGTATATGTTTAGGAAGTCAGCTTTTGGGACTAGCAGCTGGGGCTGATACCTATAAATTGAAATTTGGTCATAGAGGCCAAAATCAGCCAGTTAAAGATTTGATTTCAAAAAAGGCTATTATCACCTCTCAAAATCATGGTTTTGCCATCAGTAGCAAAACTCTTTCGAATAATTGGCAAGAATGGTTTATAAACTTAAATGATGGCACAAATGAAGGGGTAAGACATGTCAAAAAACCATTCTTATCAGTTCAGTTTCATCCTGAAGCAAGCCCAGGTCCAACTGATGGGGGATATTTGTTTGATGAATTTTTAACTTATCTTTAGCAGCTAAGAGTAATTTTATATTAAATTATGAATAAATTGAGGAAAGTACTGGTATTGGGCTCGGGGGCCCTGAAAATAGGGGAGGCAGGAGAGTTTGATTACTCTGGTTCTCAGGCACTAAAGGCCTTAAAAGAAGAAAGCGTTGAAACAGTTTTGATAAATCCTAATATTGCCACAATCCAAACCTCTCAATCTTTGGCAGATAAGGTTTATTTTTTGCCGGTCAATCCTTTCTTTGTGGAAAAAGTAATCAAAAAAGAAAAACCCGATGGGATCTTCTTGTCATTTGGTGGCCAGACTGCCCTTAATTGTGGTTTAAGTTTGGCAAAATCAGGTATTTTGGAAAAAAACCATGTCAAAGTTTTAGGAACAGCAGCAAAAACCATCGAAATTACTGAAGATAGAAAACTTTTTGCCATGGAGTTGGAAAAAATTGGTGTTTTGATCCCCAAAGGCGGTTTTGCCAGTAGTCTAAACGAGGTCTTAGAAGTTATTAAGAATTTACAATTTCCTCTTTTAGTTAGATCCGGGTACTCTTTGGGAGGATTGGGCTCAGCTGTTGTTTACAACCAAAAAGAGTTAACTCAGGTGGTCTCTAAAGCCTTAAAACATGCACCTCAGGTCGCAATTGAGGAATATTTAAAACATTGGAAGGAAATTGAATACGAAATAGTCAGGGATGGCGAGGGTAACAAGATTACTGTTTGTAATATGGAAAACTTGGATCCATTGGGAATACATACAGGGGAGAGTATTGTAGTTGCACCTTCGCAAACTTTAAACAACTACCAATATCATCTGTTACGGCAGATATCTTTGAAAGTAATTGAACAGCTAAAGATTGTGGGAGAGTGTAATATCCAGTTTGCTCTAAATCCCCAAAGCAATGAATACAGAGTGATTGAGGTGAATGCCAGGCTTTCGCGCTCCTCAGCTCTTGCATCAAAAGCTACTGGTTATCCTTTGGCATATGTTGCTGCCAAAATTGGCCTGGGGTATACACTCTCTGAGTTGAAAAACAGTGTCACTAAATCAACCTCAGCCTTTTTTGAGCCAAGCTTGGACTATATTGTGGTAAAAGTGCCAAAGTGGGATTTACAAAAATTTGTTGGAGCATCAGAGACCATTGGATCTGAGATGAAAAGCGTGGGGGAGGTAATGGCCATAGGTAGAAGCTTTCCTGAAAGCTTACAAAAAGCCATAAGATCTTTGGGAAATGGTCAGGATGGCCTGCTTGGTGGAAAATCAAAAATAAATGTTTCTTCTAAGAAGTTACTTTCTCCAAATACACAAAGAATTTTTTCGGTAGCAGGAGAACTGGCCAAAGGCACCTCAGTTGATGAAATTTATAATGAAACAGGTGTTGATAGGTGGTATCTTTATCAGCTTTTGGAAATTGTTAATTTTGAAAAGAGATTAAAAGAAAAAAAACTTAAGCTCAGTAAGCATAATCTTCTTCAGGCAAAAAAATTAGGTTTTTCAGATAATTTGATTGCTCAGGTATTTAAGAAAGATGAACAAGATATAAGGCAGTTAAGAAAAGGGTGGGCTATTTTACCAAAGGTTAAGCACATCGATACACTGGCAGCTGAATATCCTGCTAAAACTAATTATTTGTATTTAACTTACCATGGAGAGGAGTCAGAACAAGGGGAAAGTGGAAAGGGGGAAAGAAGGAAGGTAATCGTATTAGGTTCTGGGCCGTATAGGATTGGATCATCAGTAGAGTTTGACTGGTGTTGTGTAACAGCAGCACTTTCTTTTAAGAAAAAGGGCTGGGAAACAATAATCATAAACTGTAATCCTGAAACGGTTTCAACAGATTATGATAATGCAGACAAGCTTTATTTTGAAGAGCTTACCTTGGAAAGAGTATTGGATATTTATGATTTGGAAGGAGGAAAAATAGTTTTGAGCTTTGGTGGACAAATTCCTAATAATCTAGCAATTCCTTTATATGAGAAAAAAGTTCCAATTCTGGGAACAGATCCAGTTAGTATTGATATTGCAGAAAATAGACACAAGTTTAGTAAATTACTGGATAGCTTAAATATTTCACAACCTGCTTGGCAGGAGTTAAAAAACTCAGAGGTGGCACATGCTTTTTCCAAAAAAATTGGCTTTCCGGTAATGGTGAGGCCTTCATATGTTTTATCAGGAAGCGCGATGAATGTAGCTTACTCTGTACCGGAGCTTAAAAGGTATTTAACACAAGCTACACAAGTTTCTCCTAAATACCCTGTTGTTATATCAAAATTTATAGAAAATGCAAAAGAAATTGAAATTGATGGAGTTGCCAGTAACGGGGAGCTGGTGATTTATGCTATTTCTGAGCATATAGAAAATGCCGGAGTTCATTCAGGAGATGCAACCTTGGTTTTACCACCTCAAAGGCTTTTTATAGAAACAATAAGGCAGGTTAAAAATGATGCCAGAGCCATAATAAAGGCTCTGGATATTACCGGGCCATTTAATATTCAATTTTTGGCAAAAGACAATAAAGTGATGGTAATTGAGCTTAATTTAAGGGCTTCCAGGTCTTTCCCATTTGTGTCAAAAGTAACCAAAAATAACTTTGTGGAGATTGCAGTTGAGGCAATTTTAGGTAATAGGCTAGATTGTGTCTTTAATACTTTAAATTTAGACTATGTAGGAGTAAAAGCGTCTCAGTTTTCCTTTAATAGGATAAAAGGAGCCGATCCAAAGCTTCGGGTGGAGATGTTGTCTACTGGGGAAGTGGGCTGTTTTGGAGAAGATCTACATGAAGCTTTTCTTAAAGCAATATTGTCAACTGGTGGAAAGATTCCTCAAAAGGGGGTATTTGTTTCGATAGGAGGAGATAAAAATAAGATGGAGTTTTTGGAAGCAGCACAAGAAATCTCAAAGCTAAATTTAAAAATCTATGCTACCAAAAATACCTCGCAACTTCTCAAAGATCATGGGATTAAAAATACTAGAGTGTTTAAAATATCTGAGGGCAGATCGCCTTCGGCAATAGATTTAGTTAGTAACAACCGGGTAGATTTGGCTATCAACATTAGTATTCCTGGAGAGTCTGCCTCTGATCAGCGGGATGGATATGTGATAAGAAGGGTGTGTATTGATACAGGAGTGCCGCTTTTGACTAATTTACAATCTGCAACAGAGTTTATTTTAGCTATATCTTGCAAAAAGGCAGATGAGCTTAATATCAAATGCTGGGATGAGTATGTTGCATGTTAGATTTTTTGCGGGAAATATGACAAAATGATGTTGTAGGTTTTAGGTTGTAGCAATTACAGAAACTACCACCTACCCGCTACAACCTAAACCTGACTTATGTTTGTACCTAAATATACAATTTCTAACAATATTCTAAGAAATGTCGGCAGGATTGATGCTTCTCGGGAGGTAATTATCAACGCACCTCTGATTCCTGTTTGGGAAGCCAAATTCAGAAAAGAAGCAGCAGAAAGGTTTATTCATCATGGAACTCATTTGGAGGGTAATCCCTTATCTCAAGAGGAGGTGAGGGAAGTGTTGGATGGACAAGAGATCCTGGCAAGAGATAGGGATATTCAGGAAATTCTCAATTACCGGAATGTTTTAAGGTTTATTGATACAATTGCTGAGCAGTTGGGTAGAAGTGGCAGGTATATATTAAATATCGAAACCATCCTGGAAATTCACAAACTTACCACAGAAAAGATTTTGCCCGAGGATGCGGTGGGCAAATTCAGATTCCGTCAAGTAGTAATCCGGAATACCAAGACCGGACAAATTTCTTATACACCTCCTCCAGCAGTGGAAGTACCTTACTTGATAGAGGATTTGGTTAATTGGATCAATACAGATGAGACAAAAGAGATTCACCCCGTTATTAAAGCAGGAATTATTCATTACGAGCTTGCCAGGATTCATCCGTTTGTCGATGGTAATGGCAGGGTAGCAAGGGCTGTGGCTACTTTAGTGATGTTTTTAGATAACTACGATATAAGAAAGTTTTTCTCTTTTGAAGAGTATTTTGATGAAAATCCAATGAACTATTACCTGACTTTACAAGCTGTTTCTAATCAGCTGGTTTTAGATACCCATGAACGGGATCTCACCCCTTGGCTTGAATACTTTATTGAGGGTGTAGCAATTGAGCTAAATAGGGTAAAGGAGAAAGTGCAACGAATATCTGTTGACGTGTCACTAAAAGATCAGCTGGGAGGCCAAGTTGAGTTAAATGAGCGCCAGATGTCCATTATTGAGTTTTTACACAAGCACAAGAGTATGCAAAATAAAGATTTCAGGAAAATCTTTCCGGACTACTCAGATGACACAGTCCTGCGGGAGCTGAAGTTTTTAAAGCAAAAGGGGTTGGTTAAAAAAGTAGGTGGAACCAAAAAAGCTACATATGTTTTAAAGTAGGCTTACCCCTCTTTTTCTAGGTTTCCGCCGTGAGGATGTACAACGCCTTCAACCTCGGTTCTGATCTCCTCTATTGTAAGCCCGTGGCTAAATAAAGATTCAACAAAAGATCGAATCTGCTTTCGTGTATTTCTTAACTGAACAGCTGCTGAGTCTGGTGATATCGCTCCTGTTTTTATATCCCCATAGTTTGGAAAAGGCTTCCTCACCAAAGCTCTTACGAAACGGCTTAACAGTTTAGGGTTACGGAGATCGGTAGTAGTAATCTGTTTTGGGGTACGTATATTTCTCATAGAGCGAATTATACCTTATTTATGCTTCTAATTCATTTTATAAGGGGATTTATGCTGCTTTAAGAAGTTCCTCAGCATCTATAAATTGTCCTTGATGGGCAATATGAATACTACCCGGGGTATTACTTTTTTTGGCTGAATACATAGCTCCATCAGCTTGTGTTATTAAAGCCGCCGGATCTTGACCGTTAAAAGGGGCAATCCCAATACTTAAGGTGACTTTGTTAGGAAGAGGGGATTGTCTGTCTTTGACTCTTTGAGCAGAAACCTGATCTTGTAGATTATCAAAAACAGCCTGAAGTTTTCTGCAGAGCATAACCGTATTTTTTAAATCTGTATCCACTAATCCGGCAGTAAACTCATCTCCGCCTCTTCTTGATTTTAAATCTGAACCCCGGTGGAAAACATCATTCATGGCTTGGGCCATCTTTTGCAGTATCAAATCACCTGTATCATGGTCAGCTAAATCATTTATCTCTTTGAATCTATCCATATCCATAAAGAGTACATTCACTGCCCTTTTGGTCCTTCTGGCGTCACTAACAAGGACAGTTAACCTTTCATCAAAAGATGCCCTGTTTGGAAGTAAGGTCAAGGGATCGATACCTATCTGTTCCGCCAGTATTTCTTGCTGGCGATCATGAGTGGCTCTGTTGTTTACATAGATCTCTCTAGGCAGTCGATTAGCTAGAATATCGTCGTGCTCCTCTTGTGCTATTCTTGCCAATTCATACCACCGCTTATCTTTAGAAACTACACCCTTCAAGGGTAATTCAGGCTGGACATAGTCAGCTGGGTTAAATGCTGTCTGGTTAAACTCTGCTTTTTGGTCTGACATTCCTTGTATACTATTACTCAAAACGGGACTATTTTACAAGTTGTAATTTGCTTGTCAAATTAATTTGTTTAATCTACAATCCAAAAGAGATGATTTTTAAGCAGTTAGCGGACTATTTTGAAAGGTTAGAAACTACTTCCTCGAGACTCTCCCTGATAGACATCCTCTCAGAACTTTTTTCTAAGGTAGAAAAACATGAGGTAGCAAAGGTGAGTTATCTGCTTCAGGGAAGAGTAGCCCCGTTTTACGAGCCTGTTGAGATGGGGATGAGTGAAAAATTGGTAGCAGCAGCTGTTGGTCGAGCTTATAAAGCTGATAAGGAGGAAGTATTAAATCTTTTAGGCAAATTAGGAGATATGGGTTTAGTGGCCCAACAGCTGAATTTAAAATTTAAAATTAAAACTTTTAAATTGGAAACAAAAGAAATTTTTGAAACTTTGGCAGGGATTGCTAAAACTTCCGGTGAAGGAACAGTAGAAAAAAAGGTCGCTACCTTAGCAGATATATTAAAAAAAGTTGATCCAATATCTGCAAAGCATTTAGTAAGAATTCCACTTGGTGTTTCGAGGCTTGGAATAGGGGACCCCACGGTTCTGGATGCTTTTGCCAAACTAAAACTGGGAGACAGGTCCAAAAGGAAACTTTTAGAAGGAGCATATAATAAAGTTTCTGATCTAGGATTGATCGGCGAAACCTTATGGAGTGGGGGGTTGGAGGCGGTGCAAAAGCTTGATGTGACAGTGGGCCGGCCGATCCGCTCCCAGTTGGCAGAAAGATTACCGGATGCCAAGACTGTCCTGCAAAAGTTTGAAGGTAATGCTCATGTTCAGTATAAATATGATGGATTCCGAGTGCAAATTCACAAAGACGGTAATAATGTCAGGCTTTTTTCCAGAAACTTAGAGGAAACTACTCCCATGTTTCCGGAGATTGTGGAAGGAACAATTAAACAGATTAAAGCCAAAACAGCCATTTTAGACTCAGAAGCCTTAGCTTTTAACCCCCAATCAGAAGAATTTTTACCTTTTCAGGAAACCACAAAAAGAAGAAGAAAGTATGGCATAGAAGAAATGGCAAAGAGCCTGCCTTTAAAGGCTTTTGTGTTTGATGTGATGTATCTAGATGGAAAACCCTTAATGGACTTGGAGCTAATTGAAAGAATGGAACAGCTAAAAAAGGTTTTGCAGGGGGATGAAATATTAATTCCGCAGCCCGGAGAGGTGGTAGACAACGAAGAAAGGTTAAATGAGCTTTTTAATGATGCCTTAACCAAAGGTTTGGAAGGAGTGGTTGTCAAAAGACCTGATTCAAAATATGAGGCAGGAGCCAGGAATTTTAACTGGGTGAAATTAAAGAGGCACTCGGCAGGTGAGCTTAAGGATACTATTGATTGCGTAATTTTAGGTTATATTTTTGGCAGGGGGAAAAGGGCAGAGTTTGGGGCAGGGGCATTACTGGTTGGAGTTTATGATAAAGACAAAGATGAATTTGTGACAGTTTCCAGAATTGGCACAGGATTAACCGATGAGGAATGGAGAGAAATCAAAGTTCAAAGTTCAAAGTTCAAAGTTCAAAGGAAACCAGCACGGGTAAATTCATTAATTACTCCTAGCGTCTGGGTGGAACCGAAAATAGTGATAGAGGTGTTAGCAGATGAAATTACCAAATCTCCGGTCCATACAGCTGGCAAAATAGGCTCAGGGCCTGGATACGCCTTAAGATTTCCCAGGTTAGTTAAATTCCGTGAAGCTGACAAACAACCTGAGGATGTAACTACTGTTAAAGAGTTAGTCGAGATGTATCATCTGCAATACAAAAAATGAATTTGTTAGATCAAGAGAAGCCTCCAATTTTTTTTAAACAGCTAGCCCTCCTTGATCCTAAAGAATCTTCAAGTCTTTCAAGGGCCCCGATAAGAGCAAGATTAGAAAGCCCCACTTTTATATCGCCTATAAGAAGGACAGATGGTTGGTGTAGAGATTGTGAGGTAGGTTTTAATCCTTTGGTTTACCAAGTTCATGCACTTATCCAAGCCCAACACTTTCATAGAACAAGTGGTGGAATATATTGCTGGCGAGCAGGACAGGTTGAAAATATACAAAATATTACGCCGCCGGGTTGGATTGCTTTAGTATCCCCACAGGGGGATATTTCTTATGATTCCGAATGCAGCGGGGGATTAACGCCATGCAGGTCAGAAGCAGTGAGAGTAGATCGTATGCTGGGCTTTTGTAATGAATGTAGTATTCCTAAGCCATCGTCCGGTGTTTACAAAGAAATTAAAGAAGGGCTGGCTGTTTTAAGTCTATGGGGAAATGACGGTTTACTCTCTCCTTTATGTGGTTTGGAGAAACATCCCAAGTATGAACCAAAGGTTAGACTAGGATTTCATATTGGGGAGGATGGACATATCGGATTTTACTATCCCTAAGTATTGACAAAACTTGCAACGATCGTTTAATGTTTTGATAATGGTTAAGAAAAAGTTAAGGGATGCAATTTTACTGGTTTTAGAAAAGAGCGTTGACGGAGTAGTCAGAATAGATGATTTTAGGGCCCACTACTATAGATATCACTACGGTGCTCCTGAACTTAACAAATCTGCTTTAGCTCAAGCTCTTAAAAGACTCCGGGAACATGGTTTTATAGAGAGACAAAAAGATGAGGAAAAGATTATTTTGAAGTTAACAGAGGCGGGGAGGGATTGGTTGCTTAAAAATAAGCCGGATGATCAGATAGAGTGGGATGGAGTCTGGAGGCTGGTAATATTTGATGTTCCAGAAACTCATAAAAGGGCCAGGAATACCTTAAGAAGGAGATTAAAAGATTGGGGTTTTAAGCCTTGGCAAAAGAGTGTCTGGGCCAGTAAAAAACCTTTGACCATAGTTTTAAGAAAACTGGTTAAAGAGTTGGTAATAGAGGATTGGGTTTTGGTAATAGAGTCAACCAGTACTGGTAAATAATCAGATTATTAAACGATCGTTTAATAAAATGTTGATGCAGTTAACAAGGATAATGTATGGTAAAATCCCAATATGGCATATGTTGCAGATTTGCATATCCACTCCCGATTTTCCCGGGCTTGTTCACAACAATTAAATATCCCTAACTTGGTAGAATGGGCAAATCTTAAAGGGATAAACCTTTTGGGTACAGGAGATTTTTTACACCCTCTTTGGTTAACAGAGCTAAAAAGCCAGCTAACAGAGGATGGTTCTGGTTTTTTAACTTTTAAAAACTCCCCTGTTAAATTTGTCCTAACTGTTGAGATAGCCTCAATCTATTCTCATAAGGGTAAGGGTAGAAGGGTGCATAATTTAGTGTTCATGCCGGATTTAGACTGCGCAACCCGTTTTCAGCAAGCGCTATTTACCAAAAGGGCAACTTTGGCATCTGATGGTAGGCCAATTGTGGGGATCCCCTCTAAAGATCTGCTATATATGGCGCTTGAGGTGTCATCGAAAGCCCTTTTTGTCCCAGCCCATATCTGGACCCCCTGGTTTGGGGTGTTTGGCTCTGAGTCAGGTTATGATAGTTTGAAAGATTGCTTTGAGGATTTAACTGACAAGGTATATGCCATTGAGACGGGTTTATCTTCTGACCCGGCGATGAATTGGAGAGTAGGGGAGTTAGACACTAGATCAATAATATCTTGTTCAGATGCACACTCCTTGCCTAACATAGGCAGGGAATCAACAGTGGTAAACAGATCTTTACAAGAGGGTTTCCAAGGATTACTGGAAGCGGTTAAATCGCAAGATCTGGTAGGGACCATTGAGTTTTATCCTGAGGAGGGTAAATATCACTATACCGGCCATAGAAACTGTAATGTTAAGTACTCGCCAGAGCAGACCAGGCAAAATAGCACCATCTGTCCAAAATGCGGGCGAGGTTTAACGGTCGGGGTGATGGAGAGGGTGGAGACGCTCGCTTCACGATCGAGCTCGGAGTTAAAAGTAAGAAACGAAGAGGGTATGATCAAAAGTGAGGCTTTACAAAGGCCTGGTTATAAGATGTTAGTGCCCCTATTGCAGATTATAGCTGAAGCGTTTGGATCTATGCCGACAAGCCAAAAGGTATTAAATGAATACAAAAAATTGGTAATGGCTTTAGGTGGGGAGATAAAGGTTTTGACCAAGGTTGATATATCAGAGGTGGCAAAAATCTCCGGGTCAAAGATAGCTGAGGGGATAGACAAGGTAAGAAAAGGTGATCTGGTGATAGATCCAGGGTATGATGGAGTGTACGGGGTAGTAAAGATATGGTCAGAAGAAAAAGAAGAGCAAGCTAAGGAAACAACGCAAATAGGATTATTTTAAAAATATGAAACTAGTTGTTGGTTTAGGTAATCCTGAGGATAAATATATTTATACCAGGCATAATTTAGGATTTGATTTTTTAGATGCATATAAGAAAAAAAAGGACCTGGGGGAGTGGAGTACTGACAATAAATTTAAATCGGAAATTATCAAGTTAAATCAGGACTTGATTTTGGCTCGTCCGCTTACTTTTATGAATAACTCTGGTATAGCTGTTTCATCACTTGCTAACTTTTTTAAAGTCCCGGCTGAAAACGTTATTGTTGTCCATGATGATCTGGATTTGCTACTGGGAAAAATTAAAGTGCGCTTTGGTGGCGGTGCAGGGGGGCATCATGGAGTTGAATCAGTGATCGGAAAGCTGGGGACTGATAAGTTTATACGTTTAAGGTTTGGGATAGGAAATGAAAAAGCCTTTGCCGGAGAACACAAAAGGATCTCTTTTGAAGCTGAAAAATTTGTTCTGGAAAACTTTTTACAGAAAGAACACCAGACAGTTAAAGCAATGTTTAAAAAAGGAATTGAAGCTCTTGATTTGGTATTAGAAAAGGGGCCAGAAAAAGCTCAGTGTCAGTATAACTAGGGGTTGACAACTAAACAGTCAAAAAGCTAGACTTAATTTTATGGATTCTGATAAAAACTCCATCCTAACTCTTCCTGTTGCCATCCTTTTAGGTTCTTTTGTAATTTCAATTGCAATTTTACTGCATGGTGGGATAATTAAAGTTGGACAACCTGTTGGGGCAGGTGGAACCAAGCAAGTAGCTGACCAAGCTGCTGATAATGCTCCAGCCCAGCCCGAAAAAACAGAGCTAGAATCTTTAAGAGATAATGACCATATTCAAGGCAATAAAAATGCTAGAATTTTACTTGTTGAATACTCAGATTTAGAATGTCCTTTTTGTAAAAGATTTCATCCAACTGCCAAACAAATAGTTGATGAGTATAAAGGCCAAGTGGCCTGGGTTTATAGGCATTTTCCTCTGGAACAGATTCACCCTAAAGCCAGAAAATATGCCGAAGCTTCAGAATGCGCAACAGAGTTAGGTGGTATAGAGGCTTTCTGGAAGATGGCTGATGCAATTTATGAGCCAGAAGTAACTCCAGAAATTGCAGATTTAGCAACTATTGCATCAACAAAACTTGGCCTTGACCAAGCTAAATTTAAGTCTTGTCTTGATTCCGGAAAATATAAAGCCTATATAGACAAAGATATTGCCTCTGGATCAAAAGCTGGGGTAAATGGCACGCCAGGAAATATTTTACTTGATACAAAAACTGGTAAAACTGTAGATGTTGCCGGTGCTGTTCCTTTTGAACAGATGAAAACCCAAATTGACTCTTTACTTAAATAACCTCTTTTTAAATTGTGGGTTTATGCTTGTTTTTGAGACTAATAATTTAGTATATTAACAACTTATGTCCGAAGAGACGCAAAAAATAGCATATAAAGCTTACCCTTTAGGATTCTGCGCAGGTGTTGCTTGGTCTATAGATAATGCAAAAAGGGCACTTAACGATGGTCCTGTTACAGGTTTAGGTAATTTAGTAAATAACTTTCCAGTAGTGCATAGTTTAGAAGCAAGAGGTATGACTTTTGTAGAAGATCCGGTATATATTCCAGAAGGTGCAAGAGTTATGATAAGTGCTCATGGTTTATCAGAAAGTGAAAGGCGGCTACTTCGTGACAAAAAAACACAGATAATAGATAGTACTTGCCCGCTTGTTGCTAAAGTTCATGAACGAGTAAAAAGAGCTAAAGAGATAGCTGTAGCAGAAGGTAGAGATTGGGACGTTCTATATATATGTAAGGATTTGGAACATAGGGAACCTAAAGGGGTAATAGGGGAAGCTCCAGATAATATAACTCCTATTCGTACAGAGGAGGATGTTAAGGATTTTGTACCAGTCCCAGGAAAAATGTATTTTATAGATACTCAAACTACTCTAAATACAGGAAAAGCATTGGCATGGATAGATAGACTAAGAGAGAAAATACCAGATATAAGAATACCGGACTTGGGTGATGTCTGCTTTGCTACTCAAAACAGACAAGGAGCATTAGGGTTAGTATTGGCTAGAGAACCTCAGGTAATGATTGCTTTTGGATCTAGAATAAGTTCAAATACTAGTGAGTTAGTTAAGATGGGTAAAGCAGCTGGTGCAGAGGTCTATTTAGTTGAGACAGCAGAAGAGGTGCAAAGAGGAATGTTTGAAGGAGCAAGTAGGGTTGCCGTTACTGCAGGTGCCTCTGCAGATCCTATGCATGCTGATAAATTCATGAGACAACTCTCAGTAGGGGGTTATAAGATAGAAGATTTAAGGTTTGGTAAACCAGAGCCAGTCAATTTTAACATTCCGCCTAGAGTGGAGGATTATAGGAATACATGAAAGTATCAATGGGACAACCGCATCAAATAATTCAAGGAGCAAATGAAGACGGTACTCCGACAGGAGAGTTTTTCTCTAAAGAAGAAGGTCATACTGGTAAGGGTAGGCACCATTTTGCAATCTCAATATTTATATATAACAACAAAGGACAGCTACTACTACAAAAGAGGAAGCATTTAGTTTTTGATTATATATGGGATATGACTGCCTCTACCCATCAGTTACATAAAGAAGATGGCTCAAATGAAACTGATGAGGAAGCTGCTTTGAGGTCGCTGAAACGCGAGTATAATATAGACCCAGATGATATAAAGGATTTAAGAAATTTCGGTGGTATCAATTATTTTGCCCAATACGGAGAGTTTTGTGAAAATGAGCACGATAAGATTCTAACTGCCGAACTAGTGGGAGATTTTGAACTTAATCCTGAAGTAGGATATGGGATTAAGTGGATGGATAAGTATGAGTTTTTAAAAGACATAGAAGCAAATCCTAAAAAATATGCTCCCTGGGCTGTTGCAGCGACACCCCTGCTGAAAAGACACGGTTTTTTTAATCCTTAATGAATGAATCAGAAGAACTTTTAGATATTTTAAGCCTTGATGGTAAGATTACTGGTCAAGCAGCTAGGGGAGTGTTATATAAAACAGGTGCGCTTCATAAAGCTGTAAATATATTTGTTGTTAATTCACAAGGCGAGATTCTTTTACAAAAAAGAAGTACTAAAAAAATGAAATACCCGGGATTTTGGGATCTCAGTGTAGGAGAGCATGTTAAACCTGGTGAAGGGTATAATGAAGCAGCTCTACGGGGAATAAAAGAGGAGCTTGGGATTTCTGTCGAGTTTTTTAAGGTGAGGAATTTACATAGACAGGACAGTGGATTTGCAAGTGGTGAAGATAAAATATTAGATAACGAATTGGTTATCACCTATGTAGCCTATTATAGTGGCGATGTTGAAATAGATCCCGTGGAAGTAGAAGAAAGTAAATTTCTTAGCGTAGAAAGAATAAATGAAATGATTAAGAATCAGAAATTTACAAGCTGGTTTATGGAAGAGTGGAGATTTTTTGATTATGGTAGAGCTTTTGTTTCAAGGAAATTGTGTCCAGATTAAGGTTGTTAAACAAATGAATAAGCCAGATTTGGATGTTTTTCTAAAATGATTTCTTTTAGCTCTTTTTTGGCTCTATAGATTTTTCCTTCTATTGCTCTTTCGGTTGTACCCATAATTTCAGCAATCTTTTGCAAAGTTAGATCTTCCCAATATCTCAAATACAGAAGTTTCCTTTTTTCCTCAGGCAGGAGAGTTAAACATTCATGGATAGATATTCTAAGTTGGTCCAAAGCCAGTTTTTCTTCCGGACTAAGCTGAGAAGCGGGGATTTTAGCTATTAACTCAAGTGAGGGGGCGATAAATTTGGATTTTTGATTGATCAGCTCTCTATAATAATCAGCTGTTTTATTTAAGGCTATTTTACATATCCAGGTAAAATAGCTGCTTTTGTGCTCAAATGCTGAATAGCCGTTTAGTGCTGCAAGTAATGTTTGAGAAAAAACTTCCTCTGCAGCTTCAACATCACCATTCATTTTTCTGATAATAAATCTCATTAAAGGTTTAGCAAATGCTTTATAGGCAAGCTCAAAACTACGGTATTTAAAAGACTTGTGTGGGGTTTTTATCATACATAAGACTAACAGTATATCAACTAAAAGTTTTATGCAACAAGTTGCTTTTGACTCTAAATTAAGCTACACTCCAAAAACTTATCCTATGAACCAGTTTCTAAGTTATCTAAAAGAAACTGCTCCGCAAATCGATCACCAGATCGATCTTTTTTTAACCCAGTCTTTACAAGAAATAGAAAAAATCTCTCCTAATCTGGGGGAATTTATTCAAATCTTTAAAGAGGCCTCTGAAGGAGGAAAAAGATTAAGAGGATCACTTGTTAAACTAGGATATGAGCTTTTTGGCGGTGATAACAAAGCAGAGATTCTTAAGGTTTCAGTTGCCACAGAAATTTTCCAAACAGCAATATTGGCCCATGATGACATCATTGATCAAAGTTTAACAAGACGAGGCAAGCCTACTATATACAAAAGATTAGGAGGGGATCACTACGGCATTTCACAGACAATAGCCCTTGCAGATGCTGCTTTTTTCCTGGCCAATAAATTAATCGCCGAGAGTGAATTTGATGAAGGAAAGAAAAATTCGGCGCTGAAAGTTTTTAATTCAATGATGCTCAAAACCTGTTTAGGAGAAATTTTAGATGTGGAGATTCCTCATAAAAAAAAAGTTATAAAGATAGATGATGTGATGATAATTTCCCAATTTAAGACTGCCTGGTACACCATAATCGGGCCTTTGTCGATGGGGGCAATACTTGCTGGGATAGATGAAGACAAGCTTGCTGCTATTGAAGAATTTGGGAAAAATTTAGGAACTGCTTTTCAGATCCAAGATGATATTTTAGGAGTCTTTGGAGATGAAGAAAAAATAGGAAAATCAGCCAGCTCAGATATAGAAGAAGGTAAGGCAACCCTGCTTATTTATTATGCCCTAAATTTTGCAAACAAAGAGCAAAAAAGATATTTAGATAAATTTTATGGGAAAAAAGGTTTAACTGATAAACAGATACAAGAAATTAGACAAATTTTTATAAACACTGGAAGCTTGGATTTTTCCACTAAAAAGTGTATAAAATATTGCGGAGTTGCCAAAAAGATAATACCTGAGATAATAAATGAGAAAGATAAAATGGGGTTTCTAATAGATATGTCTCAATTTTTAATTGAAAGGAAAAACTAGTGAAAGCTTATCTAAAAGAAATAAAATTCCCCTCCATAAAACATACCTATATCCAAGACATTACAGATCAAATAAACGAGGCTATAAAAAAAGCTAAAGTAGAGGATGGATTTGTGGTAGTTAATACAAAACACACTACTTTAGGAGTACTTTGGAATGAGATTGCTGAACCTAATTTATTGCAGGATATCCTAAGACATACTTTATTATGTGTGCCAGAGGATAAACGCTCCCATAGAGCTTCTAACGGATGGGAACACCCAACTGCTGATTATTTACATAGGTGCCAGGATAATCCGTTATGTAATGAAGTTGATGAGGATTATAATGCTGGTTCACATATCAGGGCTTTAACTTATTCACACCCTAGTGTGACTGTTCCTGTGAGGAATGGAAAGTTAGAGCTTGGCAAATATCAGCAAGTAGCTTTGTTTGAGTTTGATGGAAGAGACGGAAGCGGAAAAAATCCTATAAGGCAGCGAACAGCACAAATTTGGATTTACCCACTGGAAGAAATAGTGGAACTAGGTTAATATCCACAATTGATGACTTCTGCACTCTTAGACAAAAATCATATCCCAAAACACATAGCCATTATTATGGATGGCAACAGGCGCTGGGCAAGGCAAAAAGACCTTCCTGATATTAAAGGGCACGAAGCTGGAGCAGAAACTTTGGAAGAAATTGTAGAAGCAGCAGAAAAAATGGGAGTTAAAACAATTACAGTTTATGCTTTATCTACAGAAAACATTACCGAGAGGGCCAAGAGGGAAGTGTTAGGGCTTTTTAACCTGTTAAGGAGCTCATATCATACTAAGCTAAAAAAGATGATGCAAAATGGGGTGTCTATAACCGTTTTAGGGGAGCTGGAGGGCCTTCCAGGGGCTATTAGAAAGATAGTTGAGGAAATGAAAAAAACCTACATTAAAAACGAGGCCATAAAGTTAAATATTGCTCTAAATTATGGAGGTAAAAAAGAATTAGTAGAGGCAATCAAAGGTATGGTAAAAAAGGGAATAGATGTAGGCAAAATTAATGAAGAGATTGTAGATAAGCATCTTTATACAAATGGTCAGCCTGATCCGGAACTGGTGATAAGGACGGGAGGAAGAATCAGGTTATCAAACTTCCTGCTTTGGCAAACAGCTTATTCAGAATTGTATTTTACTAAAAAGCTTTGGCCGGATTTTTCCGGAGAGGATTTAAAAAAGGCCATCCGCTGGTACCAAACCCAGCAAAGGAATTTTGGAAAGTGATTAAACTAAACTCTAAGCAACTAAGATTAGGAGAGTCAAAAGAAAAAAAGTTGGAAGTTAAAAAGCAAGATATCTACATTATCTTAGAGAATGTATTAGATACATATAATGTAGGGGCAATTTTCAGGTTAGCAGATGCGGTGAGTGCTAAAAAGGTTTTTTTGTGTGGAGGAACAAGTAGCCCTCCTAATCCAAGAATAAAAAAATCATCAATTAACACTACAGAATGGGTAGAGTGGGAATATTGTGAAACTGCTTCTGAGGCAGTTTCAAGGTTAAAGCGTGAAGCGGAAAGGGTAAAGGTAGTTGCAATAGAGCAGAGTAAGAAAAGTGTTCCATATGATAAGTTTGACTATAGCCTGCCTATCTGTTTGGTGGTGGGAAATGAAACTTATGGGGTGTTAAAAAAAACTTTGGAAGTAGTGGATAGCGTAGTAGAGCTGCCTATGTATGGAGTAAATATTTCTTTAAATGTGATGGTGTCTTTAGGGATTGTGCTATATCACGTTTTATCCAAAACTAGAGGTAAAACTTTTGGCTAATGGATTCACCGGTTCTAATACATTCTATTGCTCCGGCTAACATCTTGGCAGTTTTAACCATTTTTATTTTAGCCATCTTTTCCGCCTCTTTTTTTAAGGGGACAGTATCTGCAATATAAACAGTTTGAAGAACGCTTTTTTGCACTTTTTCCAATGCATCTGCAGAAAATAATCCATGGGTGGCAACTGCCATAACGGATTTAGCCCCTCTTTGCTTGATTAAATCCGCGGCATGGCAAATAGTTCCGGCAGTATCAATCATGTCATCTACCAGCAAAACAGTCTTACCATTAACATCTCCAATCATGGTTAAAGCCTGGGAGGTATTTTTAGTAAAAACATCCCGTTCTTTATATACAATTGCCAAACCTTCAGCTCGTAGTTTTTTGGCGTAAAAGTTAGCTCGGGGTACACCGCCTTTGTCAGGCGAGGCGATCACCAAATTTTTCAAATTAAGCTTTTGCAAAAGAGGAATAAACACAAAACTGGCAGGTAAATTATCCCAGGGAGAGGCGACAAAACCCTCTGCCTGTTCAGTGTGTATATCAACAGTGACAATTCTGTTTGCGCCGAATGTCTCCAAAGCTTTAGCCATCACACCAGCCATCACCGGTGTGCGGGGACGGTCTTTTCTGTCTTGTCTGGAATATCCAAAATAGGGAACAACTGCCGTAATCTCTCCGGCTGAAGCAAGCCGGGCAGCATTAATCATGGCGAAAAGCTCAATATAGGCTTTATCTACATTTGGAGGGCAGGTAGGTTGAATAATGAAAACATCTCTCTTCCTGACATTGACCGGAATTTGTACATGAGCTTCACCATCAGCAAACCTAGATACAGGCATATGGACCTCTGTTTTGAGGATTTTGGCAATACTTTCTGCCAATGGAATATTGGCAGTTCCGGTAAGCAGGACAAAGTTATTATTATTGGCCATTTAACTGCACCTAATATAGCAATCCGTATTTAGGAATACAAGGTATAATAATGATCTAAATTTGACTTCAATCTTATATGACATATAATAGCCTCATTATATGAACAGGGATCAAGTTGAAAGAACGCAAAGACCCATAAATTTAATGACTCGAGCAACAGAAATACGCCTTCGGTCTGATTTATCGAATGCTCGAGAGTTAACTCAAAAATACCGTGAGGAAATAGGAGAAACAGCAGGTGATAGCAGGGATTGGCATGATAACTTCGGCTTTGAGCAGGCGACTCGAGAAGCCAATCTACACGCGGGTCGGGTACATAACCTACAGAGCGCATTAGAAAACGTTCACATTATTGAACCTCGACACGAAACTGATTCTGTGGGTATTGGAAATACCGTTCGTGTTCATTTCGCTGGAGAAGACTTAGAAGAGGAATTAACTATATTAGGGCCTCATGATTCGGCAACAAATCCAGACTGGATTTCTTATGAGTCACCTTTAGGAAGTAGTATGTTGGGTAAAAAAGTTGAGGAAATGGTTGACTATCAAATCGATAAACGGAAACTGAGAGTACGGGTAGTTGGTATTGAACCCGGTAAGTTTGATAACAATATAGCTGAAGCCAAAACTGCAGCTGAACCGGGAGATCAAAGCAATATAGTGGATGCAGACTTCCCCCAACAAAGAACAATCACATTTACCGAGAAGTCTTCCAAAGAATCACCGGTGGTGGAGTCGTTAAAACGTCCCCGAGTTGTAAGTGCTCCCCCCAAAAGCGAACCTTTAAGAATATCTGGTCAAGGGGAAGCTAAAAAAGATGCAGCAAAACCGGATCCGGGACTGATTTTTAAAAGCTTGACGAGCAGTCTTAGAGAGAGGAGTGACCCTTATTCTTCTAATACCACACGAAGAGATTTGGGTAATGGTTTAGCTAGAGTCGAACAAACCCTGGAGTTTACTGATCGGGGACAAAAGGTTCGGGTAACATTAGTTACAATGCCCAAGGTTATAGCAAAGAAACCTCAACCGGGTGGCGGTATTGCTAATGAGTATTCAAAAACTGAGATAACTCGAGAGTTAATTCATGAAAAATTTATTGATGGGCGTTGGGTAAAAATACCCATGAAATAGCCCAAAAACTAAAACCTGTTCAGAAAGTAAAATTAATGTCAGGAATATTTGCCATTGAAGGTCTGGATGCAGCCGGTAAAACAACAGTAGTTACAAACCTGAAGGATGCAGGTTATTCAGTTTGGGCTACTCCTCCAGAGGCATTTAAGAAATATCGTCCTCGATTTGAACACTCCAGAACAGATATACGTTTCCTATACTATTTAACAGGTGTAGCTTATGCGGGTTATCAAGCAAGGGAATTAAGTTCTAGGGAACCGGTATTTTTTGATAGGTATGTGCTAACTACTTTAGCTGCTCACGAAGCAATGGGTGTGTCTCCAATAGTACTAGCTGCCGCCTACCCTTTAATAAGAAGTGTTCCAATTCCCAGGAAAACATTTGTCTTGACTTGCTCAGAGGAAGAGAGGGTTAGAAGAATGCACGAGAGGGGGGCAAACGATATAGATATACTTAACATGAAAATAAATAACCAAATTTCTGAAGGGTATCTAAAATGGGCCAAACGACTTAGACATCCTTTAATGATGGTGGATACCACTTTTGATGATGCCCAAGCCGTTACTGAACAGGTAATTAACTTAACTCATGAACTCTGATATTGATAATATTATTAACTCAAATAGGGATTGGACTGAGGGTTTAGAGTCCTTTTTAAATACCTATCAATTACTCTATGGTTTACCAAGACTTGAAAATAGCGAACAGATTTCAGAAGCTTTTTATAACTACTGTCTTAAAGGAAGATATTTTATCGTTATAGCCTTATATAACAGTAGTAGAGAGTTTTTTATACAGAGAGATTTTATTAGAAGCGGTCATCAGACGTGGGAATTGGTTGGAGGTTGGGTACAAAAAGGCGAGGGGTTTGATCAAGCCTTAGATCGGATAGTTTCTAAGGAAACGGGTAATACTTTGGTTGAAGCATATCCGATATCTTTAGTAAGGAACACTTATCTAACTGCAGGTCGTCGACCGATCAATCATCTGGGGTTAGCTTATATGGGTAGGCTTCTACAAGATTCAAATTCCTTTCAAGATGGAGCTTTTTCCCATGACATTGAAATAAATCTGAATAATAAAGATCTTCGTATACTTAAACTTGGTAAGAAAATTCTATCGGGTAAAATAATAGAACCACCTGTAGAAGAGGTTGAACATCATGCTGATTTAGGTTTGGCAAATAAGTTTAATAGATTTGTAATAAAACCAATAAGCTATCATTTCAGTTCAAAAGTTCTGCAGAATGTAATTCTAGAAAAGGTTTTACAGCTAAAACCTTCGAAATCTCTTACAGTATTAGATATAGCCTGTGGTGACGATCGTCTGGTTCTAAAATTAGCAGATAAAGTTAAGTTAGTAGTTGCTAACGACATTGCCCGGTCTTCAATGCAGCTTCTGATAAAAGGATCAACTGATAAAGGGATTGTATTTACAAACCATAACTTGCTTGAATTAAAGTTTAAAATTAGATTCGATGTAGTAATATGTAAAAATGTGATGCATCATATGCGTAATGCAGACGAAATGGAAATTATGATTAACACATTAAAAAGACTAGGCAAAAGAATCATAATAATGGATATTGAGAATCCAAAACTAACCTTATTAGCAAATGCTTGGAATTATTATTATGTAAATTTCTTGAAAGATCATGGAGGGTTATTTCTCTCTTTTCATCAATTTAAGTCGATCATGGAAATCGGTTTTAAAAATACGAAAAAAATCCAAGTTAGCAAAATAAAAACTGTAAAAGGTTATTATATGATGGCAGTAATTGATCAATAATTTTATGGATACTGAATTAGAAGCAAAATTTCCTAATATCGATAAGAACAAGATAAGAAAAGTCCTTAAAAAGGCAGGAGCAAAGCTAATCAAAAAAGAATTTTTGCAAAGGCGGGTAGTTTTTAATTTGCCCAAAAACCACGAGATAAAAGGTGGATGGTTAAGGGTTAGAGATGAGGGAGATAAGGTTACAATGAGTTTAAAAGTGGTGGATGGGGATAAAATTGAAAACCAAAAAGAGATTTATCTTGAGATTAGTAGTTTTATCCAAGCAGCTTTGCTTCTCGAGTCCATAGGTTGCCAGAAAAAAGCCTATCAAGAGACAAAGAGGGAGCTATGGAATTTGGATGGAGTTGACATTACTATTGACGAATGGCCGTTTTTAGAACCTTTCATTGAGATAGAAGGGAAGTCTGAAGAAGAAGTCAAAAAGGTATCTGAGACATTGGGCTTTAATTTTAGCAAAGCCTTATTTGGCGCAGTTGATAAATTATATAACCTCAAGTACGGTGTTTCTGAAGATGTAATTAATAATCATACTCCTGAGATAGTATTTAACGGTGCTAATCCCTTTTTAGGGAAATAGATCCCAGCGAGGTGAGTAGGCTGAGATACATCGGTAACACTTCTGAGCTAGAATAATTAGCTTGAGGAGGTGATTTAAAACCGATGGACAGATTTGCAAAATCAGTTAGTCTTGCATATTTTAAGGTACAGAAAAAGGTCATCATTCCGGAGAAATGGATTCTTTTAAGGAGGTTGGGGAAAGATCAGTTAACCCTTGCTGCCCAACTCAGGCTTGAATGGATAATCTTCTACCATACAGTTAGCCGGGAAAATGCTTCACATACAGCATCACATTTTGGAATATCCAGAAAAACTCTACATAAATGGTTAGACAGGTTTAATGAAACTAATTTAAGGTTCCTGGAAGAGCAGTCTAAAAGACCAATTAAGTTAAGGGGATGGATGGTTACTTTTAAAGAGGAGGCAAGGATTTTAGAGTTGAGGAAAAAGAATATGGAGCTGGGCAAAAGAAAACTCAAAAGGATCTACTTTAGGGAGTACGGAGAGAACATCTCAACCTGGAAGATCGAAAGGGTCATCAGGACGCACAAACTGTATCCTGATTTAAAGGAGCATGAATATTTAGTTGAAAAGAAAGCTCAATCCAAGCCTACATTGAGAATTCATGAAATCAAAGAGACAGTTTCACAGATTAACCAATTTGGATTCCTTTGGCACATTGATGCCATTATTATCTGGTGGTACGGACAAAGGAGAGTCATATTCACAGCTATTGAGCATTTAAGCAAAATAGCTTTTGCCAGGGTTTACACCACTAACTCTTCCGGCTTTGCAGAAGACTTTTTAAAAAGGTTAATGTACCTGGCTGAAGGCAGGGTTAACTTAATGCATCAGGATAATGGCTCTGAGTTTAAAGGGAGTTTTGAGAGGGCCTGTGAGACTCTAAATATACTCCAGGTATACTCAAGACCATATACACCAAAGGACAACCCTGCCCTGGAAAGATTTAACAGTACTGTTTAGCATGAATGGTTGAAATATTCTGAGGTAGGGTTGGATGATATACAAAAGGCTAATGAAGATCTAACCGTCTGGCTTGTTAAATACAACTCATACAGACCACACGAGGCTCTTGATTACCTGACACCCCTGGAGTATGCTCAAGAAAATTTCTTCCAAGTGTTACCTATGTGGTCTGCCTGTTCAAAAGACGTTATGCATCACGATAGAATCCGAACGAACGGATAATCATTGCCTCAGTTTAAATCAGAACCAAATCAACCTTTAAGTAATTGACGGGTCAGCCTGTTAATCTCTCTTAAAAGGGCAGCAGGATTTAGAGTGAGATATTTACTCTTTAATTTGAGTTTGGTATCTTCATCAATGTTAGGATGATTTAAAACTCTTTGGTAAGGAGTAGTAGCTTTGTCATAAATCCTTTTAACCCTGGAGCCTATGTGTTCTTTTCTCACAAGCTTTAGGGTGGGGATGAAAAAGTTTAAGTAATCAGAAAGCAGCTGGTAGATCTGATTTAGAATTTTAAGCTGCTTTTCTGTCTCTAACCTCCTGTACCCAATAATCTTTCTCACAGTTGACCAGTTTTTCTGCTCAATATGGGCCTGATCATTTTTCCTGTATGTCCTTGATCTGGTAAAAGTAATTTCCTTCCTCTTGGTCATTCTTAAGAAATGCCAGTTAATGAACAGAGCATCATTATCTGAATCAACCCCCAAAATCTTAAAAGGGAATCTTGTCTCCAAAGCCTCAAAAGCTTCAACAGTTACCCTTTCAGATTTTCCTAAACAAGCTTCCTTCTCAGTCCAAGTTGTAGCAATGTCTATGGCATCAAGGCTAGATATGTAAGTATCAGCTAGGGGTTTCTCCACAATGAGCTACATAATCAATCTCTACAAATCCCGGAGTTTGTTCATCCCAGGGAGTGAATATCCTAACTGGTATTTGATGCTTTAAAAGTGGTCCAGGTTTAGTTCCTGATCTGCCTTTAATCTCAAGTTTCTTTCTTTCACTCTTGAGCAATCTGTCACAAGTTGATGCAGAGATTTTAAGCAGCAATTTCCTTTTCTCCCTGGTAACTTTAATCTCACCAAACCTAATCATACTTTCCAAAAGTCCTGGTATGGCTTCAACCAATATCTTCCCACAAGCAAAGTTTGATGTTGCCCACAATTTTTTAAGCACATTCCAAACTTTCAAGTATTTAGAAAATCTAACCCTTTTAATCTTCAATCTTTTAGAAGATGGGGGTTTTGTTAGAAGCTCACAAGCATAGGTTTTGTAGTAGCCTGTTAGTTTGGAGACCTCAGCAAGGATTCTACCCCTCTCATTTTTGCCTGATCTCTTGTAATCTTTAGCAAATGCCCTGATGATTGCATATTTTTCTTCTTTCTTCATGAAAATCACCTCCTTCCTTAGAGGATGATTTTCATTCGGATTTTCTCATGATTCAATGATTCAGTTTCATTCGGATTTTAGATGAGTCATATCGAAAGATTGACAGTACAGCTTGATTAGGTTAAAATGTCCACGTCCTTAAGTTGGACAGATTGGAGAAAGTTCTAACAAAGAATACTACTTCACAATTTATCTTTGACTACGATCTGGTAAGCTTATCCTGAGTTTATCGGAGGGTTTACCCTGAGCGTAGTCGAAGGGCACCTTAACAACCGAAGAAGTGAATTTATTTAAAAACCACTCTTCGGCCAACCTGCCGGCAGGCAGGTTTTTTAATTCCGGAGAAGTGGTGGGTTTTAAAATTAGGTTGTAAAACTACAACCTCGTTTTTTCTTTTTGAGAGTTTGATCCTGGCTCAGGATGAACGCTGGCGGCGTGCCTTAAGCATGCAAGTCAAGGGGGTACTGAGAGCAATCGAAGTACAACCGGCGGACGGGTGAGTAATGCGTGGGAATCTACCTTAAAGTTGGACATAGCCCCGAGAAATCGGGGGTAATTTCCAATGCGATCGCGAGATTAAAGCAGCAATGCGCTTTAAGATGAGCCTGCGTCCTATCAGCTAGTTGGTGGGGTAATTGCCTACCAAGGCGACGACGGGTAGCTGGACTGAGAGGTCGGTCAGCCACAACGGGACTGCGACACGGCCCGTACATCTACGGATGGCAGCAACTGGGAATATTCGGCAATGGGCGAAAGCCTGACCGAGCGACGCCGCGTGGAGGATTGAAGGCCTTCGGGTTGTAAACTCCTTTTGCATATGAAGATTATGACGGTAATATGCGAATAAGCCGCTGCTAACTACGTGCCAGAAGCCTCGGTAATACGTAGGCGGCAAGCGTTATCCGGATTCATTGGGCGTAAAGTGTTGCGTAGGCGGAATGACGCATTCTGTTTGAAAGCCCGTGGCCTAACCACGGATTTGGGCAGAAGATGGTTATTCTTGATTGTTTGGGAGGATGTTGGAACCAATCATGGAGCAGTGAAATGCGTTGATATGATTGGGAACGTCAAAGGCGTAGGCAGACATCTAACAAACTAATGACGCTGAGGCACGAAAGCTAGGGGAGAGAAACAGATTAGAGACCTGTGTATTCCTAGCTGTAAACGATGGATGCTAGATAGCCGATTTTTTGGCTGTCGCAGCTAACGCGTTAAGCATCCCGCCTGGGGAGTACGAACGCAAGTTTAAAACTCAAAGGAATTGACGGGGACCCGCACAAGCAGTGGAGCGTGTGGTTTAATTCGATACAAAGCGAAACACCTCACCAGGGCTTGACATGTACCTGCAAGCGCACGGAAACGTGTGACCTTCGAGGGTGGTACACAGATGCTGCATGGCTAAGGTCCAATGGACCTGATGGCCGGTCAGACAGTAATGTCAGATAAAAACAACCAACCCAAAACGGTGAAGCCCTAATTGATTTTCGTGTTACTTTCGGGTAATCTGGAATTAATGGGTAATACCGTGGGAAGCAAGTTTTTCTTTAAAACAGCTGAAGATTTCTATATTTTAGGTCTTTGGTTAGCAGATGGTTATTGGTGGTCTAGTTCCATTGGTTTGACCTCAGTTAACCCAATTCTTATTAGTAAATTCGCAAAGTTTCTTTTAAAAGTGGCGCCAAGTCACCCCATAAAAGAAAGGATTTATAAAGTAAGAGTAGGTGATAAGCGTAAGCAAGAAGCAGTACAGGTTTATATTAACAATAGACCTTTAACGCGAATGTTTATGTCTTTCAAAACTGGAGAGTTATATGTACCAGAGCGCTATTTAACAGCTTATTTAGCTGGAAGAATAGATGGTGATGGACACATAGATACTAAACACAGATCGGGTATCAGAATTGCTTATTCGAGCGAGGATGATGCTATAAGAGATCAGAAATTGTTTGGAGAGACCAATGTGACTTTATATCAATATAAAGCTGCAAGAACATTTGTTCTATATTTAAAGAAGAGTTACAGAGAACGAATTGCATTAGCAATTAAAAAGTATTCTGTAAAACTTGCCCCGTAGAGACTGATATCCATAATAGCTATGGATTGAGAATAGCCAAATGAGGTTATTCAAACGGTTGGCTCCCTAACCTAAATATTAAGGAGGGAGAAGGTATAGTCCGTGCTACAGGAAACTGTAGATTAACATGGTCGTCAGCTCGTGGCGTGAGCTGTACCCTTAAGTGGGACAACGAGCGCAACCCGCACCGTATGTTAAATAATCCATGCGGAACGGTCCCGATTATATCGGGAAGGAAGGCGCGGATGACGTCAAGTCAGCACGGTTCTTACGCCCTGGGCGACACACACCCTACAATGGCGAAAAACAATGAGCAGCGACTTAGTAATAAGAAGCTAATCTCTGAAATTTCGCCTCAGTTCAGATTGAGGTCTGCAACTCGACCTCATGAAGTTGGAATTGCTAGTAATCGCGGATCAGCGGGCCGCGGTGAATACGTTCTCGGGTCTTGTACACACCGCCCGTCAAGGCAGCAAAGTTGGGGGCACCCGAATATCTATGTATATAGATAGAAGGTGAAACCAGCGATGAGGCTTAAGTCGTAACAAGGTATCCCTAGCCGAAGCTGGGGATGGATCACCTCCTTTCTGGAGATATAGATCAAATTGGAGGATTCCTTAATCCGCAAGGAAGGTAGCCACGGTTTGATCCAGATCAACTTATGTCACGCATAAGGTGAAAGAAGTTTGAAAGTCTTCTATAAATAACTTTCTCCCGATTTATCGGGATTCATAAACCCACCACTTTTTTGGAATTAAAATCTTAAAATCCCCTCTTGAGGGGATTTTTTGTGCTTAAATTTGAGGCCTGGGCGGAACTTGCATCCGCGTACGAAGTTTTGCAGACTCCTGGATAACTCCTCTCCCACCAGGCCAAACGTTTCATATGTTATCATGAATAGCTTCTTATTCAAAGTCAGTGAAAACTAGAAAGTAATTTTATTGCATGGTAGAATATCTAAGTTTTGGGCGCGTAGCTCAGTGGTAGAGCACTTATCTGATAAGTAAGGGGTCCTTGGTTCAATCCCAAGCGCGCCCACCCTTCAAAAAAAATATTAAGTAAATCCTTATTTGTTAATTAGCAGACCATCTGGCAAAAATGCCAGTAGAGAGCAATCTGCCACTAGATTCTTTTAAAGCCAGCTCACCTGACTCAATTTGACCATCCTTTAAATAGTCTTTTAAAACATTCTTTAACATTATGCTTGATGCAGAAATTGCATACGCATTAACAATTATAAATGAGCAAGCTCTCTGCTTTGCAGATAGAGGATTATCAGGTAATAATTTTGCACAAATTTCCATCAGTCTAGGAAAACTCTCATTAAAATCCCATTTTTCTCCCTTTGGTCCATGTCCATATATAGGAGGGTCCATGATAATTCCATCATATTTAACCCCTCTTTTTTCCTCCCTTTGGCAAAATTTTAAACAATCATCCAATATCCAGCGGATTGGTTTGCCATCCAAACCGGATAGTTTTTGATTTTCCCTGGCCCAGCCAATAGTGGGATATGAGGCATCGACATGAGTAACTCTTGCTCCTAATTTTGCAGCAACTAAAGAAACAATACCGGTATAACCAAATAGATTTAAAACATTTGGTTTATCATTTGATTGGGATATTTTTTCTGAGATAAATGCCCAATGTACAGATTGTTCTGGAAAAACTCCGGTGTGTTTAAAAGGGGATAAGCGCACTTGGAATTTAATATCTTTCCAGGAGATTACCCATTTATCAGGTATACCTTTTTTCTCCCAAAAACCTTTTTCAGCAGAGGTCTTTTTAAAGACAGCCTGTGCTTTATCCCATTCATGCTGTGATAGTTTTGGTTTCCAGATGGCTTGAGGGTCAGGCCTTGCTAAGATGTATTTACCAAACCTTTCCAGCCTTTGGCATTCTCCCGAGTCCAGCAATTCATAATCTTGGAAATTAACTGGTGTAAGGATATTCATTGTGGCTAAATGATAGCATAGTAATCAAAAAGAGTATGCTATTATAGCTAGTAAAGATATCAAAAATGCAAGTTGTAACACCAGACGTAGTTAAAGGAAAGAAAGTTTTATTACGTTTAGATTTAGACGTACCTATTAAAGATGGGAAAGTTGAGGAGGATTTTCGGCTTAGAGCCGGAATTCCTACGATTACTTTAATACATCAAAATGCCTCAAGGCTAATTTTAATTGGTCATTTAGGTAGGCCATCAGGAGCTGATCCAAATTTTAGCCTTAAACCTGTGCATGAATGGTTTAGGAAAAACCACTTTAACAGTTTAAGTTTTGAAGAAGATTCTTCCTTTGTGATGTTAGAAAACACCAGGTTTGATAAAAGAGAAAATGAAGGCAGTCAAGAATACGCTAAAGAACTGGCAAGTCAAGCTGATTTTTATGTTAATGAAGCATTTGCTGCTCACAACAGCGCTGTTTCTACCACCCTTTTACCCACACTTTTTACCGATGTTCTAGACCCTGAGGGACGGCTTCGTTCCCGAAGGGCAGCAGGTTTGCATTTTGCCAAAGAGGTAGAGAAGCTTTTACAAGTGAGAAATACTCCAAAAAAGCCTTTGCTGGTTATTCTTGGCGGAGCCAAACTGGAAGATAAGCTCGGAGTGTTAAATCTTTTTTCTCAGACAGCAGATGCAGTTCTGGTTGGAGGTAAGCTTCCGCAAGAAATAAGGGCTGGGCAAATAGAGGTATCAAAAAATGTCATGGTTGCCAAAATGATTGATAATGGTTTGGATATTTCTACTGAGGCAACAGAAAGCTTTGCAGAGCTTATTAAAAACGCTGCTCAAATTATCTGGGCTGGACCTTTAGGAAAATATGAAGAAGAAAACACTATCTTGGGTACCAAAGAAATTGCAGAGGCAATTTTGCAATCCAGTGCAGATATTATTGTTGGAGGAGGGGATACTATTGCAGCTTTAAATAAGTTAAATCTGTTAAGTAAGTTTCAACAAAATGCTTTTGTTTCAACAGGAGGAGGGGCGATGCTAAGACTACTATCAGAGGGAACGCTACCTACTATCGCAGCTCTAGATGAAAGCATTAATTGAGCTCATACTTATCTTTACCGTTTTTTTAATTCCACTTCTTCCTGCGCATTTAAACTATGGGTATGAACAAATCAAAGTGTTATTTTTTGTAGTTTTACTCTCCTTAGCCGCATTTTGTTGGGTTTACCTATACTTTCAAAACCCTTCTAAAAATCAAATTAAATGGACAGATTTGAACAAAAGTGCTTTATCTTTTGTAACTATCCTATTTTTAACCTCGATTGGCGGAATAGATTTTACAAGAAGCTTTCTTGGAGAGTACCCTTATTTTCAGGGACTTATTTTATATTTATACCTTTACCTTTTTTACCTTTTAGTTTCCTTTACTAAGATACCTAATATAAAATGGGGTTTGGTGCTGGCACTCTCCTCTTTAATAGTTTCTTTAGTTGCCATTTGGCAATGGGTTCAGCTGGAGTTTTTAGATCGGCAAATTATGACATATGCAGGAAGAGTAATATCTACTTTTGGCCAGCCAAATTTGTATTCTGGGTTTATCCTTTTAAGCCTACCTTTTTCCTATATATTGGCCAAGCAAGAAAAATACAAAATAGTTGGAATTTTAAATATAATTTTTGCAGTTTTTGCAATTTTCCTAAGCCAGTCAAGAGCAGCGATATTGGGAGTGTTTATTATTCTTTTACTGTGGGTATTAAAGTTAACTGTGCGGAAGCTTAATATCTTAGCCTTGATTTCACTATTTGTACTGCTTTTTATAATACTTTCTCCTAAATTAATTGAAAAAGAAATTTTAAATCCTCTAAGGAGCAATGATCCGGATTTAGTGACTATTGGGGTGGAAAAGAGAGTATACCTTTGGCCAAGTCTGGTCCAAGTGATTTTACAAAAACCATTAACAGGATATGGACTGGAAAATATTTCCCTTTCTTTGTCAACCTATTTTCAGCAAAATAAACATCAGATTTTTGAGGAGAACTTAAAAATCAATCCAGTTTTAATAAGCCTAAAGAACTTAAATATTGATAGAGCACATAACTACATCCTTGATTTAGTATTATTTTCTGGATTATCTGGACTTGTATCCTGGCTGATTTTAGTAGTCCTTCTTCTTAAAAGAACCAAAAAAGACTATTTCCTGGTTAGTTTGATTATATATTTGGTTTGGACACAGTTTCAGATTCAGTCAATAGTCCATTTAGTCTATTTTTGGTTACTGGTGGGACTTATTGATCAAAACAGTACTTGACAAGATTATCTGATTTATGTCTTTAATTAATGTAATGTCCGCTTTAAACCAAAAAGGTATAGCCCATATACTGATTATCTTTATTCTTCTTGCAGGGCTTGTTGGAGGACTGGTTCTAATTAAAAATCCTGCTATTTTTAGACCAAAAGCAGGACCAGGAGTAACAGTTTCGTTTGTTGACGGCAGCGGAAATCAGGTTACCTCTATTGCCTCAGCCAGTGCTAGAGTGAAACTTTCTTCTCCCGATTGGCCTACAGTCCAAGCTAAAAAAGTTTCTTTGGTTAGCGAAGCTTATGCCCAGACAAATAATTTTACTTATATAGACTATCAGGTTGGTTGTGCAACCCCCCAAGGCTTAACTGCCGACCAGATGTGTCAGAAAAAAGGATTTGCCAAAGCTGTGGCAGTAAGCGGAAATAATGCAGCTAAAGGTTACTGGTGGAGGCAGTGCGGAGGGGCATCTGTTTCTTCATGTTCTGGTTTAAATTGTACAGTCAATAAATTAGACTGTACCAACAAAGCAGGTTATTGGGGCTCTCAACAGCCATACAGGTCAAACTATACCAAAAATGGTACTCCAACTACTATTTACAAACCAACAGATTTAGGTCTTTCTTGTTCAGGATATAATCCGGGATGGACTGTAAGGGTAGCTTGTGGTTCTACTGGAATCGTTAGCCCGTCTCCCACACCCAAAACCGTTGTGACTGGTTCCTGTACGCCTTGCAGTGCTGATGTTGATAAAGACGGACTGGTAAATATCTATGACTTCTCAGCTTTAAGAGCATGTTTTAATAAAAAAGTGGCAGATGCACCAAATTGTGCCAGGGCAGATATTGATGGTAACGGTACTGTAAATTTACAGGATTTTACCTGTTTATCCAGCCAATTTGGTAAAACATGCACAACTACACCAAGTCCTTCACCTTCTCCAACCCCCGCCCCAGCTCCTGTATATACAGTTTCTGCTACTTTAGCAGAAGATCCAAACTTTACTATTAATGTTAAAAATGTAGGGATAGAGAAATCGTCTGCTGCTACTTTTGCAGACTACACTTTCTCAGATCCAAAAGCAGGCACAAAAACTTTATATGCCAGATTCAAAGCCTCAGACGAAAGGTTGCAAAACGCCAACCCTTACCCGGCCACTATCCAACTTGTAACCACTTCTGTCTCAGGCCCAATTACACTCCCGCCTACTACCGACTCTAAAAGAGTTTTTGTTACAAGTACCAAATATACTGGTAATTTGGGAGGTTTATCGGGAGCTGATGCAAAATGTCAGGATAGGGCCACTGCTGCTAATTTAGGTGGGACATGGAAAGCTTGGTTATCTGATAACCAGACTTCTGCCGGCAATCGACTTAGCCATGCTACAGTATCTTATAAACAGCTTAATGGCTCTATTATTGCTAATAATTGGAATGATTTAGTAGATGGTTCTTTGCAAAGTTTACCTGTAGTTACAGAGTTAGGCACAAATTACTACAGCGCCGTATGGACAGGTACCAATTATAATGGAACTGTACCACAAGGGACTGGGCAGGCAGCACATTGTCAAGCTTGGACAAGTAGTGCTTCCACCGAATATGATTTGGCTGTAGGTGCAGCAGGGAATGCACAAGTTTATTATTACTGGACCAATGTAGATATTAACCTGTTTCCACAATCATTCTTTAGTTGCAATAACAACTATGCTCTCTACTGTTTTGAGCAATAATTTCAATTTCCATATCTAATTAATATTGACAAAGTAAGGAATATATAGTAGTATTACTTTTATAAAAGTAAGAAAATCTTTCCTTTTCTTTCAAAAAACGTAAGGAAATCATGCAAATTGTTACTTCCATTACCCAAAAAGGCCAGGTGACTATCCCTAAAAAATTAAGAGAGAAAGTAGGGCTTGCTACCTACAGCAAGGTTTATATCGAGATAATGGGGAACTCCATCAGAGTGACTCCAACCTACGATGTTTTAGATATAGCCGGCCAGTTTAAACCAAAGAAGAAAAAGCCTGTTCTGGAAGCCCGCCACCTGATGGATAAAACTTATAGTAGAATTTAATGGTTAAATATTTTATAGATACTGATATTTTTCTTCGTACACTTGTTAAAGAGGACGAAAAAATATTTGAAGATTGTTGCCAGACGCTGGCAGCAATCAAACTTAATAAAATTAAGGGAGTTACATCAAATCTAGTCCTGGCTGAGATAGCCTGGACTCTTTCCGCATATTATGGATTTTCCAAAACTGATGTTGTCAAAGCCTTAAGAAGTATCATTAATCTTCGGGGTTTAAGGTTAATTGATAGTTTTAATCCTGTTTTAGCACTATCGCTTTACGAAGATTATAATATAAAGTATATCGATGCTGTTTTGGCTTCAATTAGGCCGCTTTACGAGAAAGAATGGACCATTATTTCTTATGATAAAGATTTTGATAAATTGAACATGAAACGAAAAGAGCCTGCGGAGGTATTAAATCATGCTTAAGGTTGCCATTAATGGTTTTGGCAGGATTGGGAGGAATGCTTTTAAGGTGGCTTTGGAAAAGCATACTGATGCTTTGGAAATAGTTGCTTTAAATGATCTAACATCCCCGGAAGTTCTCGCTCATCTTCTAAAATATGATTCTGCTTATGGAATCTGGAGTAAAGAGGTTTCTTTTGATGACAAAAATATCATTGTAGATAATAAAAAATACCCAGTTTTGACTGAAAAAGAACCTACCAAATTACCCTGGGGGGAACTAAATATAGATGTTGTTATTGAATCAACTGGTCGGTTTACAGATGAAGAGGGGATGAAGCAGCACCTGGCTGCTGGTGCCAAAAAAGTGGTTTTATCAGCTCCTGCAAAAGGAGGAGGAGTTGAAACTTTTGTAATTGGGGTAAATGATAGAGACTATAGAGATGAACGGCTTGTTAATAATGCCTCATGTACCACCAACTGTATTGCTCCGGTTGTGGCAATCATTGATCAAAAATTTGGTGTTGTGAAGGCTGTTATGACCACAGTTCATGGGGTCACCGCTGAACAAAACCTGGTAGACGGTCCGCCTCCGGGAGGAAAGGCCAAGGACTTAAGACGTGCCAGAGCAGCTTATGTAAACATTATTCCCACCACCACAGGCGCTGCTGTTGCTACAACGGAGGTTATCCCACAACTTAAAGGCTTATTTGACGGACGTGCTTTAAGGGTACCTGTGATTACTGGATCAATATCTGATATTACTTTGGTTTTAAAGAAAAAAACTACAGTTGAGGAAGTAAATCAAGCCATAAAGGAAGCTTGCGATGACGAGCGTTGGCGAGGAATCGTGGCTTGGAGTGAAGAGCCTTTGGTTTCTTCTGATATTATTGGCAGAAGCGAGTCTTCGGTGATTGATCTGCCTTTGACTCAGATGGTGGATGGGGACTTGCTAAAGATTTTTGCCTGGTATGACAATGAATGGGGTTATAGTAACCGCCTAATTGAACAGGTGATTAAGATAGGGTCTTGATCTGCTCCTTCTTTACTTTGTAAGTATTTGACAAAAAGGTTAAAAATTTGGTAAACTTTCCTACAGTGTTTGAAAATATGCTGAGAAACAACGCCACAAACTAAATTCTGGTCCTTCATCTCTGGAGGAACCAGAGATTGAGAGACGTTGCATCCCTCACTTTTTTACAATTTAATATTTTGGTTTTGGACTCGATAGTGGATTAGGGCCGATGGCTCAGTGGTAGAGCACCTCATTTGCAATGAGGGGGTCCGGGGTTCGAATCCCCGTCGGTCCACCCATAAACACTTGGACATTTTTGGACAACCGTTGTCTGATATTTAGACAAACTACCAAAAAGTCCATTCCGAGCTAATGTTCGTGATGGGCGATCTGGCAGAAAGACTAAATAACAGATGGTGGCGGTCCAGGATCGCCCAAAAACAATTTGCACTTTGAAATGTGAATACGGAAAAAATGGAAGGTCAAATTTTTAACAGCGAGGCTTTTAAAGCTTTGCTAATTTGATGCCAAAAATTACTCAACATTAATGCATACGGTGGATGCCTAGGTCGAAAGTACCGATGAAGGACGTACATGGTTGCGATAAGCTCTGGGGAGCTGCCAAGAAGCTGTGATCCAGAGATCTCCGAATGAGATAACTCCTGTCTTTATGACAGATCTTTTACTGAATTCATAGGTAAAAGAAGGGTACGCGCTGAACTGAAACATCTAAGTAGGCGCAGGAAAAGAAAGCAATTAGCGATTCCCTAAGTAGCGGCGAGCGAAATGGGAACAGCCTAAACCAGTTCCGCAAGGAATTGGATATGCGGGACACCAGTAGTGAGTAGCAAGGATAGAAGAAAGATATGGAAAGATTTGCCAAAGAGGGTGATAGCCCCGTAAGCGAAATCCGAACTACCGCGGGTGATTTCCCAAGTAACTCAGGACACGTGTAATCCTGAGTGAATCTAGGAGGACCAATCTCCTAAGGCTAAATATACTTTCGGACCGATAGTGAACTAGTACCGTGAGGGAAAGGTGAAAAGAAGAGCGAAACGCTCAGTGAAATAGTACCTGAAACCGTATGCTGACAAGCAGTGGGAGGGATGTACCATCTGGTACGTCCTGACCGCGTGCCTATTGAAGAATGAACCGGTGAGTTATCCCAATCATCAAGTCTAACTAAGTATTTCTTAGGTAGGCGTAGTGAAAGCGAGCGCGAAGTGCGCGATAGGTGATTGTGGTAGACCCGAAACCGAGTGAGCTAACCATGCTCAGGGTGAAGTCCCGCGAAAGCGGGATGGAGGCCCGAACCCGTTGCAAGATCAATTGCTTGGGATGAAGTGTGGTTAGGGGTGATATGCCTAACGAACTCGGAGATAGCTGGTTCTCCCCGAAATATATTGAGGTATAGCCTTCAAGGTAGTGTCAAAGGGGTAGAGCACTGGATGGATTCTATGGTCGCAAGACCGTAGGTTCAACCAAACTCCGAATACTTTGACTATTCTTGAGGAGTCAGTCCGATCCGGCTAAGCGGAGCGGGCTCGAGGGAAACATCCCAGATCAACAGCTAAGGTCCCTAAATGTAAGTTAAGTGTAAAAGGATGTGAGAATCCTTAGACAGCCAGGAAGTTGGCTTAGAAGCAGCCACCTTTTAAAGATAGCGTAACAGCTCACTGGTCTAATATGGATTTTCGCGCCGACAATTTACCGGGGCTAAAACTTACTACCGAAGCTTTGGATGCCACGTTCAGTTACATGAATGTGGCGTGGTAGGGGAGCGTTCCAAATACTATGAAGCTAAATTGTAAGGTTTGGTGGAGTGTTTGGAAGTGAGAATGCCGGTATGAGTAGCGAGACTCCAATGAGAAATTGGAGCGCCGAAAGCCCAAGGTTTTCCATGCAACGTTAATCGGCGTGGAGTTAATCGGCCCTAAGATGAGGCCAAATGGCGTAGTCGATGGACAACAGGTTAAAATTCCTGTATTGAGGTTATTCTGACAAGTTTCGATGTATGCTCCGCAAGGAGCGCAATATCGGAAGCCTTTAAGGGTGAACGAAGTGGGAAGAATTGAATCAAGTATATCTTGGTCTAAATAGCAAGTTAGTGGAGGTAGGAAAATCCGCTTCTACAACCACGTACCATGCGCGCTTGCGCGCTTTTGGTACATGGTCCAAAATACAAGCTATGATAGCGTAAGTCAATCACTTTCTGTTTCCGAGAAAAGACTCGTGAAGGAGAATAGTTTCAGCCGTACCTAAACCGACACAGGTGGGCGAGTTGAGTATACAAAGGCGATCGGGAGAACTATCCTTAAGGAACTCGGCAAAACAGCTGGACGTAAGTTTTCGAGATGTCCTGGCCAGGCGCAAGCCCGGCCCGCAGCAAACGACACTGAGCGACTGTTTAACAAAAACACAGATCCCTGCTAATTCGAAAGAAGATGTATAGGGGTTGACACCTGCCCAGTGCCAGTAGATTAATTCTGCATTTGACTTTAAGTCGCAAGATTTAGATGAGGATGTGGTATAAGTCCTGGTGAACGGCGGCCTTAACTATAAGGGTCCTATGGTAATATCGCTGCCTTAGGAAGTGCCAATGTGTTTTAAAATTCTGCTATATGCTGGAAAATCTGAGAATCTAGTGCTACTATGGTATTAACTACACATAGTTATGCCAAGTCATAAAGCACCTAGTGCAGACGATCAGCAGGAAAGACTTAAGATTTCAAACTGGATAGTTGGTTTTGTTGATGGAGAAGGATGCTTTTCGATATCTATTTTTAGAAATAGAACAACAAAAAGCGGGTTTCAGGTATTACCTGAATTTGTGGTTACGCAAGGGCAAAAGAGTCTAGATTCTTTACAAGTAATCAAAGACTTTTTTGGATGCGGAGCGATCTATGTAAATAGACGATATGATAACCATAAAGAAAATATTTACCGCTATTGTGTTCGATCTACAAAAGATTTATCTGAAAAAATAATTCCTTTCTTTAAGGCAAATCAACTTATTACTTACAAGAAAAACGATTTTAATGTTTTTTGTAAAGTAGTAAAGATGAAATTAAAAAATATTCATCTTACACCAGAAGGTTTAGAGAAAATAAGAAATCTTAAGAATCCTCAGAGACCATACGCAGAATCCGTCATCTGATGGAAAGATATGGTTCGATCTATGTGGCGACATATAGGAGCTAGGTTAAGGAGCCTAGTGATAACGAAAATAAGCGAAATTCCTTGTCTGGTGAGTTCAGACCCGCACGAAAGGTAGAACGACTTAGTGACTGTCTTGAGGATAGACCCGGCGAAATTGCAATGGCTGTGAAGATGCGGCCTTCCCATGCTTGGACAAAAAGACCCCGTGGAGCTTTACTGTAGCTTGGCCTTGATTTAAGTTTAAAATTGTGTAGTGTAGGAGGGAGCTTTGGCGACAATGAAACACCTCTCTTTTTTGAACTTAGGTCTAACCAAGATCCTTATAAAAACAGGACTTGGGACAAGGTCTGGCGGGCAGTTTGACTGGGGCGGTCCCCTTAAGTAGATGATTCTTACACTCTGTTCGAATCTTTTGGGGGCATTGTGAGGTAACTTGCAATGAGTGACCGCGTAATAAATTAAACCAACTATATGCTGGAACAACTGAGAATCCGATACTAGTTGATACTTCGACCTGAGAAACGAAGCAGAGATCCTGAGAGAAATCGAAGGATTGACATTTGGGTAAGATTCGGGTAATACTGAATTAATATCAAAATCTCAACTAAAAATGTATTCGGTGCAGTCAATCAGCAGGAAACATCGAAAAGTCGATGAATCCTCAACGACTATACGTTGGGATCCAATGAAAATTGGATCATGATATAGTCTGAACTTTGCAGCGATGTAGAGATCTAGGCAGAAATGACCTAGAACTTTGACGGAAAGTTAAAAAGTGCGTTCAAGAATACTCAAGTATTAGAACGCAGAAAGATGGATTGCAGATTTATATTTCAGCTAAAAGTGCTGTTATACTAAATGATTTATTGAAAGATAAAATCCTGCAATATTTCCATTACAAACTTCCACTTAAAAGTTAACAAATTTGCCAAAAAAGTAACGGAGGGGTACAAAGGTACACTTAGCGCGAATGGAAACCGCGCATTTAAGCGTAAAGGTATAAAGTGTGCTTGACTGCAAGAGAAACAGCTCGAGCAGGTGCGAAAGCAGGTCTTAGTGATCCTCACTTGGCTAGTGGTAGCGAGTGAGCTTAACGGATAAAAGTTACCCCGGGGATAACAGGCTAGTCTTGCCCTACAGTCCACAAGGACGGCAAGGTTCGGCACCTCAACACATCGGGGTGTGGTGGAAGTAATTCCATTAGTCTGTTTAATTTAGTTTCAGCTCATAACGGTGAACTCCTAGTTGACTTTCGGCTAACCTTCGGGTTATGCTGAATTCAATGGACAATACCGTGGGAAGTCTGACAGAAGAACAAAAGTCCATTCTTATTGGAACTCTCTTAGGAGATGGTACAATGAGAATAAAGAAAAATGCTCATTTAGAAATTAACCACGCTTTTAGTCAAAAAGTACTGGTTGATTGGATATTTAGCAAGTTGAGTAGTTTGGTAATAACTTCTCCAAAATGGAGAAAAGGAAATGGTAATAGAGAAGCATACAGATTTGCTACTCAAAAATTACCTGTACTTACTCCGTTTTACAATTTGTTTTACAAAAACGGGAGAAAGATAATACCATCTAATTTAACACTTAGTCCACTCAGCTTGGCAGTTTGGTTTATGGACGATGGCTCTAAAAGTTATTCATCTATTTATCTAAACACCCAGCAATTTATTTTTAATGAGCAATTACAACTAATTGATCTTTTAAAAAAGCAATTTAGGATTGAATCGACTATTAATAAGGATAAAACCTATTACAGAATTAGAATTCGATCTAAAAGTGCTAAAAGATTTATTCAATTAGTTGAACCATTTGTACTAAAAGAATTTAGGTACAAGTTTCCTTCTGTTATGACCCCGTAACGACTTGTCCCGATTTAATCGGGACGGAGCTTTCTTTAAAATGGAAAGCTAAAACGCTGACTCCTCAAGGATAAGAGGATGAAGGTATAGTCTAAGCTTACGAGTAATTGTAAGAAATGCTATTGGATCATATCCTATAGTAGCTACGATGTCGGCTCATCGTATCCTCCCGCTGAAGTAGGTGGGAAGGGTCTGGCTGTTCGCCAGTTAAAACGGTACGCGAGCTGGGTTCAGACCGTCGTGAGACAGGTCGGACTCTATCCAGCATGGGCGTTTGGATACTTGAAGGGAGTGGTCTCTAGTACGAGAGGACCGAGACGAGGCAACCTCTAGTGTGCCTGTTGTTCGTCCAATGGACGGGCAGCGCAGGGTAGCTACGTTGCTATTACGATAAGTGCTGAAAGCATCTAAGCACGAAGCGAGCCCTAAGATGAGGTATCTTTGAAACCCCTGGAAGACTACCAGGTCCCGTGAGGGAATCCTGAAGGAAGTGCGTAAGCACGACTCGAAGGATTGATAGGGAGGCAGTGTAAGTACAGTAATGTATTTAGCTTACCTTTACTAATGGTTGTAGTTGAGATTTTTTGGCAGAAAGATTTGTCTTCTTATATATCCGTATTCACATTTTAGAGTACAAAAGTGTTTGGACTTTTCAGCTACTTGATACTCCTTACTATATACTGTATACTATAGCTCTCGGTGGTTTGAGCGAGACGGTTCGACCTGATCCCATACCGAACTCAGTCGTCAAACGTCTCAGCGGGGACGATAATACACTCGCAAGGGTGCGTGAAAATACCTCACTGCCGGATTTGAACAAAGCTCTCCCTAAAGGAGAGCTTTTTCTTTTTAGGTGATTGGTGTATAATGGCTGAAATTTAAAGAAAGCAGGTATATGTTAAGTGGCCAAAAATATAGTATCAAATAACCCAATCATGGAGAAGCTTTTAGCTTCTCAGAAATCTTCTCAACATATCTTTCGTGGTCAGCAAGTTAAAGGTACAATAATTATTAAATCAGATCAGGATTTAACTTTGGATTTAGGTGGTAAATACGAGGGTAGCTTATCTTTACGGGAGTTTCCCAAAGAAAAACAGGATTCAATTAAATTAGGTGATAGTATTGAGGCTTTTGTGGTGGATACTGGTAGGGATTCAGGCCAAATCAGCCTCTCCTTATCTCAAGCAGCCTCTTTAAAAACCAGGAGCAAGTTCAAAGGACGGATGCTTGATTGGAGTAGATTTAAATCAGCCCGGGGTTCTCAAACAGAGTTTGCAGGGAGAATCTTAGAGGTTAACAAAGGTGGTTTAATTGTTGAAATAGATGAAGTCAGGGGCTTTTTGCCAAACTCACAAGTTGGTTTTGAGCTTGTTAAAAAAGTTGGTAAAGAAGAATCTTTAGCTGGTCAAATAATAAGAGTAACCGTGTCTGAAGTTGATGAAGAAACCAACAAACTAATTCTTACTCAAAAGGGGCTAGTTAGTCAGTCAGAAAAGGATAACTTAAATAAGTTTACTATTGGGGATACTGTTTCTGGGGAGATAGTAAATATTCTTCCATTTGGACTGTTTGTAGATGTAGAGAGTGTTGGAGGATTGGTATTTATTGGAGAGGTTTCCTGGGAAAGAGAAGAGAATTTAGCTGATAAGTTCAAAGTTGGTCAAAAAGTACAAACAAAAGTAGTTGGTAAAGATGAAGAGCTTGGGAGATTAAATCTATCTATTAAACAACTGCAACAGGATCCATTTACAAAGCTTGCAGAAAAGTTTCAAGCTGATGATGTGGTAAAAGGAACTATCAAAAGTGTAGATGCAGCAGGGATTACAATTGATTTAGGCGAAGATATAGAAGGCTTTTTGCCTTCTTCAAGACTAGCTGGGGCAAGTTATGAGGTAGGAGAAAAAACTAACTTTTTAGTAGATAGCATAGATACTCAAAGAAGAAAGATTAACTTGGCACCTTTTGTAACCTCAACTGAAGGATTAATTTATAAGTAGATGCTTCGCATCTCTAAAATAATTTTCCTGTATAATACCTTTATGGCTAAGCTTACCACTGTTTACACTTGTCAGCAATGTGGTTACAAATCCTCAACCTATCTTGGGAAATGTCCCCAATGCGATAGCTGGAACTCTTTTGTCGAGGAGGTAGAGCAGGTAGGTCGGGGTGCCAAAGCACAAGATGGAGGCAGTATAGCTGGTAAAAGGGCAGAGATTGTTAATTTGAGTGAGGTTGACAAGCTGGATTATAAAAGGATAGATTCTGGTATAGGTGAGCTGAACAGAGTGTTAGGAGGAGGAATTGTGTATGGCTCTTTAATCTTAGTAGCAGGAGATCCAGGAATAGGAAAATCAACTCTTCTAACCCAGCTTGCTCTTAATATTAACAAATCATTGTATGTTGCAGGAGAAGAGTCTGCAAGGCAGATAAAAATAAGAGTAGAGAGGATCAAACAAAAGGCAAATATCTCTGTTTTAAACGAAACAGATGTAGATACCATTGTTGGGTTGATAGAGGATTACAAACCCTCAGTTGTCATAATTGACTCAATTCAAACATTAGAAACCCAGGATTTGGATTCAGTGGCAGGTTCTGTTGGGCAGGTAAGAGAATCTGCCCATAGATTGCAACGTTTAGCAAAAAGGATGCATATTCCTATCTTTTTGGTAGGTCATGTTACAAAAGAAGGCACAGTTGCAGGCCCCAGGACACTGGAGCATTTGGTTGACGTGGTATTGAGCCTAGAGGGTGATCCAGGCAATCAGTTTAGGGTATTAAGAGCTACCAAAAATAGATTTGGCTCAACTGATGAGGTGGGGATATTTGAAATGGAGGAGGGTGGAATGGTTGAGGTAAAAAATCCTTCTAAGTTGTTTTTAGACACTAAAATAGATGCACCAGGTTCTGCAGTGGTGGTTGTAATGACAGGGTTGAGACCACTTTTGGTAGAAATACAAGCATTAGTTACTAAAACCTCTCTGCCTGTTCCCAGAAGAACCGGGTCAGGGGTTGACAATAACCGGTTACAGCTTTTGGTCGCCGTACTTCAAAAACGTCTAAGATTACCCCTTTTTGATCAGGATATCTTTGTTAATGTAACCGGAGGATTAAAAATAACCGAACCTGCCGCAGATTTAGGTATATGTATGGCAATAGCCTCTTCATTTAAAGATTTAACTATTAACCCCAAAACCGTGTTCATGGGTGAGGTAGGGCTTCTTGGTGAGATAAGAGAGGTAAGAAATCCAGAAAAAAGAGCCAATGAGGCTAAAAAACTAGGTTTTGGTAATGTAGTATCTTTTAATAATACAAAAATTCTTACTCAGGCTATTAAACAGCTAACAAAATAACAGTTACTACAAGCTAGAGTTTTTATCACTATATTCATAATTTTTTCTAGCGAAAAATAACAAAATGCTACTGATTTTAATAGTTATAACCTTTGATAAGTTTTTCATTCAAGGATTACAAATAGGTAATCGTAAATCTATTTTACAGAAAAGCCTACTAAAACAATCTTAATCTTAAGAAAGAGTAAAAGTCTTGTTCATATTATTAATCAACAAAAATATTGTTTTTCAAAAAATGGTTTTTTAACAAAGTTTGCTTTTATATTAACTTAAATTCTAGTACACATATATAATTTATTATTATAGGGTTGGGGAATAAACATAGTTTTTCTTCGGATAGTCAAAGTTTTTCCGCGAATAAGGAAATCTTCTAATATACAAAATTCCAAAAATGTGGATAACTTTGTTGATATTCGGGTATTCCTTCGGGTTTTAGGATTTGAAGCTAAAATTACTACAGGTTAAATTTGCTGAGTGTAAAGGAAAAAGATGCATATCCTAACACATACATTAATAAGGATTTCTACGGCATCACCATTCCTACACTATCACCTGAATGTATGTTTGCCCACAAGCTGTGTGCTATTACAGACAGAAAAAAACTGCAAAACAGGGATTTACTGTTTGACCTTAGATCACGCGTATAAAGGCTCCACAAGATAGGCCCTTGGCTGCAGTGGGCAAAGCCGGTGTTTGGCGCAGTGTTAGTAATTTTTGGATTACTTCTTTTTACCCAACTTATTACAAGAATCTACTAGAAGCTATTTCAAAACATCGGAAAAAGGTTGTTGCATGCAAGTTGTATTTTAACTACTGAGTGTGGGAGAATATGGACAGCAGATATTTATTTAACTTGATCTTTTATCTGCTAAAGGAATTCATTTCATGCGTATTAAGTGGATACTCCGCCTTAGTGTGGCGACAATTTTTGCAACTTTTGCAGTAATTTTTTCCGAGCTTGTTCCACCGGTTGAGGGAGCAAATCCCACTGTTGTCAAAACCTTTATAACTGTTATGGCCTGGATTGTAGGTTTTGTGCTCTTTTCAGATATTGCTGCCAGTGTGACCAAGTTTACACTTCACGCTTTTAATCTAATAGTTGCAAGAGTTGCCTCAGAAGTTTTAAACCAATTTGTCAGGATTAACCCAACTAGTAACAACTACTCATTTGGTACTACCACCTCACCAACCGGAACAATAGCCATAACCAAGCCTCTAATTGTGGATACCTCGGCCATAATTGATGCCAGGATTTTGGATATAGCCAAGGCTGGGTTTGTAAGTGGGTTAGTTTTAATTCCCCAGTTTGTTTTAACAGAGCTGCAGCAGGTGGCAGACTCCTCAGATGAGCTAAAGAGGATGAGGGGAAGAAAGGGTTTTGAGGTGATTGAGGATCTTAAAAAGCTCAAGAGTTTAAGGGTTGAAATTTGGGACAAAGAGGTTGCTGCCAAGCAAGTTGATGATAAGCTGCTGAAACTTGCCAAAAGCTTAAGCGGTAAGATTATCACCACAGACTTTAATTTAAACAGGCTTGCATCCATCTCGGGGGTATCAGTTTTGAATGTGAATGATTTAGCAAATGCAGTAAAAACAATAGCTATCCCGGGAGAAAAAATTTCAATAAAAATTGTCCATATCGGGAAAGATCAAAACCAGGGAGTAGGGTATTTGCAAGATGGCACAATGGTGGTTGTATCTGATTCTGCAGATAATATTGGTAAAACTGTTCAAGTTGAAGTAACAAAAAGCCTCCAGATTCCTGCAGGAAGAATGGTTTTTGCCAGGAAACTTACTGAATAGTTAGAAAAATTATAGCTTCTGTTTTGTTTCAGCCCTAAAATTAGGAAAAATGATAGAGTCAGACGTAGGACCAGATAGAGGAATTGATGATTTTGGACAAACACGGATGCCACGCAGAGGTGTGTTTAGAGTATGGGGAGGTGCCGTGGTAACGGGTTTAGCTTTAGCTGCCGGAGCTAGTATAACTCCCGCTTCAGCTCAAACAGAGATGGTCCGTGCCGACTACGGGACATATCCTCTCTGGTTTGCTCCTTTTTGGTATCCTCATGATCCTGGTGTTGCTCGGAGAGCTGGAATTCCTACTTTATATCAAGAGGGTGGGGTACTAGATCAACATGACACAGCACATCAGATTTTTGGTTACCCAGGAAGGGCAAAAGAGGAATATTTGGACCGTACGACCTCAGATCTTAATAATTTTCCAGAGAGGCGGGGCTGGATGGGAAGGTGTCAGGAACTGGCTTTAGCAGGTATATGGGAGGTTAAACCTTCAAGATCAATAGATTTTATAGCAGGAGCAAGGGTTGATTTTCAAACCCGGGTTGGGTTACTAGTTGCAAAACAAGTGGCAAATCCTACCCCTGATGACACTTTCAATCCCGCCCTTATTAGACGGTATTTAGTAAGGTTTTTACAAAATGGTCGTCCTATGGTGGCTGAAAGATGGGAAAGTGGCAGGTTTTTTAGGCCATTACATGGGGTGAGTCCGGATTTATCACAAGTTTTACTAAGGGATTTCGACGGGGAAGATTTACCTGTCCCTGCTGCATCTATAAGATCTGTCCGGTTTGGAATTAGTCTAGATCAGTCCTTGCCTGAGGTCCCTGACATAGTTGACTGGGTTGGGCGCAATCAATTACAAGAGTTAAATACAGACTTAGTTAGTTATTTAGTCTATGGAACCCCTCTAGGTTAACACCTGTTTTTAGTTTTCCACAATTAAATTTTTATTGTTAACAACAAAATAGAGGTATGCTGATTAGCCTATTGTAGCAACTTAATTAATCGTTACTACCCCTTTTTATTAACTAGAGGCCTTATCTTTTTAATATTGTATTTTCCTATAGGTTACACAATACTTGACAAATAGTTTTTAGTATGCTAGTTTTAATGTAATGTTCAACCTTAGGGTATTTAGATCATCAAAACCAGTAGTCAAAAGGAGAGTATTTTCAAAACACCAGCCGGAAGCTGATATAAAAGAGCAGGTAAGGAAGTTGATGAGTAAAGCAGACCAAGGGTTGATTTTAATGGTTAGAGGTTAAAATGAAGGTGTTGAGAGGCAGACGGACTCAACACCTTCATTTTAGATAAAAGACCGGAGGTTTTGGAAAGTGGTTACTCTTATTGGGGGCTAATCTAGGGCAGGGATTAGTTCCCAATAAGGGCAATGACTAATCCAAAAAAAGAGCATTACTACCGCAGACGGACTCGAATAGCAATGCCCCTTTTTTTAATGTAGTTCGAAAACAATCTCAAGAGCAGATAGAGATTGTTCTCTATTTCTAACATAGAGCAAAAATGAAGTTGTTGTCAATACCCCAAAATAGCCTCAAATTTTGCTAACTGAACACTATAATAGCTCAAAAAAACGGCAGCCTTCTTAAAGATAAATGTCCTAGAGTACTAATATATGTAGCTGTTTTCTAAAGTAAGCCCTATATATCTGAATTTTTAGCTATTTTATTTCTTACAGAGCGTTTACCCCTCTTTGGTGCTCCTCTAATAAATATCCTCTAATATTTACGGGAATAATACTTATGAATCTAGCTGCTAAATTAGCTTTTAAAACTATTGAATCTGTTTGGGATAATGCCCAATTTTGGAGAAAGCTTAACAGGTATCTTTTAACAGGTTTTTCTTTTATTTTGTTACTTTTTATAGGGAGCAGTGATTTTGCCTCTGAAAGAGCCTTTTATGTTTCAGCTCAAACAGTAGGAGAGTGCCAATTTATTGATGGTGGATGGTGGATGTTTTTAGGAGGAGATGCTGGAAATGATGCTGACTGGGCGCCATGCGAACCAAGCTCAAGCAATCCATCTGGTAGTGTGGATCCTGGTGATGATAAAGGTCAAGCTCCTGATAAAGGCCAGGCACCGGATGATAAAGGCCAAGCACCGGATGTAACTCCTGTGCCCTCTCCACAGCCTTCACAACCTGCTCCACCAGCACCTCCTGCTCAACAACCTCCAGCTCAGCCCACAGTAGAGATGGTGACCACCTGTGATAATAGAACTATTACTGTGCAACAGCTTGAGGCAGAAGTAAAAGCTGCAGGTTTTCCTGGTCCTTTTGATACTGGCTCGATGCTGGCAGCTTTTAACAGAGCTGCTTGTCCACCAAGAGCTCCAGCTGCCCCGCAACCTGCTCCACAACAACAGCAACAGCAGCAGCAACAACAACAGCAGCAACAAGCTGCCCCTGCACCTCAGGCACCCCAACAACAACAACAGACCCAAACTCCTCAAGCTCCAACCGCTCAAGCCCAGGCTCAAGCTAAATGTCCAGAAGGTACCACCTCCACTGTTTCCGGGTCAACAATTGTATGCGTGAGCCAAACTAATAACCAGCAACAGGCCAACCCTCAAACAAATACCCAGATAGTTAGAGGTGGTAATGCTACGGCTACAGCTACTGGTGGACAGGGTGGATCAGCAACCATTATTGGAGGTAACCAAACTCAATCAGGTAATACACAAACTGTAAATACAACCAGGGAAGTAATAAGAGAGGTGGCACGCGATGTTCCAAGGGCAATTAGGGTGACTCTGGCTCAGGTACCAATTATGGCCCCAACACCCAAACCAGCACCTACCACGGCACCTGCAGTTGTAGTTGTGCAACCAAAGGTTACTGGCACTGCACCTGTTGCAGTTCCGCAACTACCAAAAACAGGATTGGCTGAAATAGCATGGGCTTCAACTATGTTTCTGCCTTTAGGTTTTGGACTAAAAAGATTTGGCAATAACAAACTAACAAAAGCCTCTACCACTCATCCTTATATGATTGCTTTGAGAAAAAGGTTTCAGATATAGTAGATTCTCTATAGTATCCGTTTGCCTATCCTGTAATTTTCGGTTTTCAGTCATTCATAATCTATATTAGCTAAACTATTGACAAAGTGTAGAACCCATAGTATAATGCACAATAAATTATGAATAACAGCCCTGAAAGCAGGCCAGTTTCAAGAAGAACTTTTTTCAAAACATCCGCTACCGCAATAGGAGAAGCTACTGTATTAGCTTTCGCAAGTGCCAGTTTAGTAAATGCTCAAACTAGTGGAGAGTGTAGAGTTAGAGTTTTGCCAAGAGCCCAATACTATAAAGATAACGGTGGTGCAACTTTGCCAGACGGCAGACCACAATTTCAACCCAACCAAGACCAAGTTTTAGGACCTGCATCAGGAAGAAGAATTTTAATTGAAGCAAAACCTGAAAGTAAAGTAGTTACAACTAATGAGAGAGGAGAAGGTATTGATCCTGCAACAAACAGAAATTATGTAGAACTGATGGCCAGTGCTTTGCCCGGTGAAAGAAGGGCAGGTATAAGGCTACAAGATTTGCAAAATGGTGATTCTGCCAGTACAATAATCTCTTGTGGCAATCAAAAAGATGAGATGTTGATGGTTTGGGATCCTAAACAATCATCTCCTAGTGGCACTCCTCAACCAGTTCCAACTGTGCAACTGTCAACTACCCCACGGCCTACTCAGGCTGGTACACCAAGAGAAACTCCTGTTGCAAGTTCAACCCGGATTCCATCAAAGCCTGAAAGCACTCCACAAGTACCTGGATATGGAACGGTAGAAGTTAGCAAAAAAGAAGAGTTTTTGTGGCTTCCTGCTGCTATTTTGGGAAGCGGTCTAATGATAGGTCTGGGATTCTTATTAGGTAGAAGAAATGAGATTGCCCGCCGGAATAATCCTTAATATGAAAAAATTCTACCGGTTTCTACTAATTGGCTTCTCATCTATTGTTTTGCTGATAGCAGGCCAGCAAGGCCTATTTGATAGAGGTAATCAAATAGTTGGTGCTCAATGGGATGCATCTTCCACAACATTTTTTGAATCTGAAGAAAGGCCTTTTGCTGCTGCTCCAGGTGGAGATGGCAGTTCTACCACTTTTTTTGAATCAGCAGAAAGGCCTTTTACTAGTAGTGAGTCACAACCCACTCAACCACAGCCTCCATCAATCACGACTCAACCTACTCCTTCCTGTGACTTTGAATTTAAATATCCTGAATGTGATAATACAGCAGCAGGTTGGTCTCATGAAGTCTGGCAAAACTGTAGAGGAGAGTTTCAAATAAGGAATGCTCATTTTCAAGGTGGAGTTTGTGGAGATACTCCTTCACAGCCGGCCCCATCTTGTACCTGGAATAGGGATCAGTTCGGTGAATGTGATTGGGCTACCCATACTGTTTGGGATGTAGAAGTAAACAGCTGTAATGGAGCAAGAAGAAGAACCAGTATAGCCAGAACAAATGCACCTGAGTGCGGGTTTGTAGTTCAGCAACCTCAACAACAGCAAGAAGTTAGAAAAGCTGGAGAAGGTGAGTTTTGCGGGGGTAATATACAATGTGAGGGTCACCTATTTTGTCCTGGTGAAGATCAATCAAGACAGTTAGGGATTCCTAAAGATAGATGTACCAGGCCAATTATTCAACAGCCTGTTCAGCCTCAGCCTGCTCAAGGTGCTCCACAGCAAGCTGTAGCAGCAGTGGTTAACTCTGGAAACAGTGAAGTCAGAAATTCTGGTAATAGTAATGTAAACATAGTAAACGATAACAGACCAGTGCAAAACCTAACAATTAATAACCCTCAACCTGCAACTGTAAGATATGCAGATGTGGCTGTTTGTCCAGAGGGATATACAAGAAGAGTTGATAGAAATATTGTAACTTGTATAGCTGCTGCACCAAGAATTGTAATGGCTGCTGCAGGTTATGAATCTAAAGAATTGCCAAAAACCGGTTTACCGGCCCTATTCTGGGCAGCTGTAGCATTTTTACCAGTAGGAGCAGGAATGCAAAGATTTAAAAAAGGATTTAAGGCAAATTGGAGCAACCCAAACTATATTTGGGAAAAGAGACAGTTTGAGGTGTAATATTGACAAGGATGAGAGAGTGTGGTTTACTTAGACTGTAGTTGCCCTACTTTTATTCCCTTTAAAAATTCATTGTAAATTGAACATTGTAAATTTTTCTAACCATGCCTCGTGTAACTAAATCATTTAAACCGGTACAAATAGCCTCACAAGCAGAAGAGAATCAACCAGAGGATACAACTCCTCCAACAAATCAGACTGATGAATACCCTCAAACACAAGGTTATAGTGGTTACCAAAGAGGTTTCAGAAGAGGTACTTATCAAAATTCCAGAGATTACCAAGATAGAGATGTTGCTACAGAACAGGTAAACGGAATTTTAGATGTGATGGATGAAGGCCATGGGTTTTTAAGGCCAAAATATATTCCTTCTGACAAGGATGTCTATATTTCAGCTTCGCAAATCAGAAGATTTGGTTTGAGAGCAGGTGATTTGGTTGAAGGTGCAGCCAGACCCCCAAAAGAAAACGAGAGATACTTTGGTTTACTTCAGGTAAATAAAATAAACGGAGAAGATGCTGATAAAATGATAGGCACAGATGGCAGGCCTAAAAAAAGAGTTAAATTTGAAGATTTAACAGCCATTTATCCTAACAAACATTTAAAACTTGAAACAGATAAAACTCCCTTATCTCAAAGAGTCATAGATTTGGTAGCTCCAATTGGTTTTGGTCAAAGAGGTTTGGTTGTTTCTCCTCCTAAAGCTGGTAAAACAACTATCTTAAAAGATATTGCCTCAGGGATTGCTAAAAATCATCCGGATGTAATTTTGATGGCAGTGTTGGTGGGTGAGCGTCCTGAGGAGGTTACTGATATCTCCAGATCTATCAAAGGGGATGTAATCTCATCAAACTTCGATGAGCCGGCAGAAGCTCAGACTACAGCTGCAGAGATTGCGCTTGAGAGGGCAAAAAGGTTAGTTGAACAGGGTAAAGACGTAGTGATATTACTTGATTCTGTAACCAGACTCGGGAGGGCATATAACTTATCCGTCCCACCATCTGGAAGAACATTATCAGGTGGATTTGATCCGGTTGCACTTTATCCCCCTAAGCACTTTTTTGGTGCAGCCAGGAACTGTGAAGAGGGTGGATCTTTAACCATTATTGGGACAGCCCTGGTTGATACAGGCTCAAGGATGGATGATTTAATTTATGAGGAATTCAAAGGTACAGGTAATATGGAACTTCATCTGTCAAGACAGCTTGCTGAAAGAAGGGTATACCCAGCCATAGATATAGAAAGCTCCAGTACCAGGCAAGAGCAGCTACTGTTTACAGAAGAAGTTTACAGACAAATTGTCATCATGAGAAGAATGCTGGGAATCTTAAATGAGAATGAAAGAACAGAAATATTTTTGGAAAGACTTTCCAGAACCCTTTCTAATTTAGAATTTTTAGGTTCATTAAAAGACGTTAAATAAGTATATATAAAGAAAGCAGCAATTTGTTTGCTTTGGTCTGTTAAAATAGTTGCTGTGAATCCTATCTGTGAAGATTTAAAAAGCCTTCTTCATGCCCTCAACTGGTACACCAGAAGAAAATTTGTCTATTTTGCAATCAAGTTTGAAGGTATTAAAAACTTTATTGTTTTGACCTTAATGGAAAAAAGGGGAGCAGCTCAAAAAAGAGTTTGGCACAGCTCCATGGTAGGTCTTGCATCTGTGGGAATTCTGACATCAGGAATCTTTGGCGGCAGTAGTTTAATCTCAAGTAATTTTCCCGGAATTGGAGATCCTGATCCGCGGTTTGTTGATTCATTTGAACAGTTTCCTAATGGTTTTGTTTTAACCGGAGAACAAGACACTCATACTGCAGTTTCTGAAAAACCAAGATCAGAAACTATTGAGCATGAGGTGGCTGATGGAGAAACACTGTCATCTATTGCTAAAAAATATGGCATTTCCACTGATACCATAAAATGGGAAAATAATTTAGATGATGTAAATGCTATAAAACCAGGGCAGCAGCTCAAGATTTTACCGGTCTCTGGGGTTTCCTACACGGTCAAAAGCGGTGATACTCTGGAGTCAGTGGCTACCAAGTTCTCTGCCAACGAACAGGCCATTGTAGACTTTCCCTTTAATGATATCCCCGATGACTTTTCGTTAAAATCAGGACAGCTTTTAATTATTCCTGATGGTTCACCGCCAGAAAAGCCTGCACCCAAAAAGCCTCAGCCTCAATATATTGCTCAGGGTCCCGCATCGCCTGCCTTTAGCGCACCTGGCGGGGCCAGTTTTATCTGGCCAACCCAAGGGTCACTTACCCAATATTTTGCTTGGTATCATCCTGGTATTGATGTGGCCAACAGGATTGCTCCTGCAATTGCAGCAGCAGATGGAGGGACAGTGGTGGTAGCTGGATGGCCTGATGGATATGGATATGGAAATAGAGTAGTTATAGATCATGGTAATGGTTACAGGTCCCTTTATGCGCATTTATCCAATATCTATGTGTCTGTAGGCCAGGTTGTTTCCAGAGGACAAGCAATTGGCCAGATGGGTTCAACCGGCAGGTCAACAGGAACTCATTTACATTTGGAGATTCATTACCGGGGTGTAGCAGTTAATCCATTGGCTATATTAAAATAGTATAGCGTATGTACCAAATCCGTCCTTCTACAAAGCTTGGTGTATGGTCGCTTTTCCTGCTGACACTTATATTTATTATTGCTTCTTTTTCCAATAGAGTCTTTGGAACCAGTAATACGTTTATTTTTGAATTTAATAGTAAAAATTTAAAAAATCTCGTGGAAAAAAACTTAGATGGTAAAAAAGGTGAATATGCAGTTATTATAGAAGGTTTATCTTGGGAAAAAGGATCCAGTTATGATTTACAAAAATATAGTCTGAGACCTTTTGAGACATTTCCTGCAGCCTCTTTATATAAACTTTATTTACTGGCAGCAGTATTTAAAAAAATAGAAGAAGGAAGCCTAAAACCAGATGACGGGATAACTGCCACAAAGCAGCATCTAACTGATAAGCTTGGAGCAGTTGATTTTGGTTATGAGGATAGGGAAGAAAAGATTGTTTATACAGTTGAAGAGGCTTTGCAAAGAGTAGGCAGGATTTCTGATAATTTTGCCTCAATAATGCTTGCTGAGGAAATAGGCTGGAACCAGGTTCAAAAACAAGCAGATAGTCTAGGCTCTCTCAATACTAACATATCTGGTTCCATACAAACCTCAGCCTCAGATACAGCCAACTTTTTTAGAAAATTATATAAAGGTGAGATTGTTTCTCCCTCTGTTTCGCAAAAAATATTAGAATGTTTAAGCCTTAGTAAAATCAATGACAGAATTCCAGCAGGTGTGCCGGAAGGGGTAAAAACCGTCCATAAAACAGGTGAGTTATCAAGAGTAAGGCATGATGCAGGGATAGTGTATTTGCCCTCCGGAGAAGGCAAAGAAGATAGGGCATATGTGATTGTGATGTTGAGCAAAAATCTACAATACGAAGATGAGGCAGTAGAAACTTTAGTAAATATTTCAAAAGATGTTTATGAATATTTTTCTTCTAAAAAGTAAAAAAATTTAGTATAATTCTGTTTGATTCTTGGGCCCGTGGTATACCGGTAGAATAACTCCATGGCATGGAGTAGAAAGGGGTTCGATTCCCCTCGGGTCCACCAGTTTAAGGGCCTATGGTTCAACGGCAGAATGTAGCATTCGCATTGCTAAGATCCGAGTTCAATTCTCGGTAGGTCCACCGAGTATAGCGAGGTGGAACGGTGAGCAAAGTCGAATCCGTCCACTAGGGTGCAGCAGATGGTTCCGGGGTTGAGTTTGGTTTTTTGACTGCAGGAGGGGTAGCTATTTTATCTGGTTTTGGCAAATCCAGCACCTTCGGTAATCCTTCATTTTTTAAAGCACCTTCTGCCTGGGCAGCAGGTGGTTGTTGGGTAGAAGTATCTTGTTCTGCTTTGGTTTTAAGGTCGTTTAAGAATGCTTCAGCTGTTTTAAAATCTTGGCTTTCTTTATCTGTAATCAGCTGCAGGGTTCTTTCAGCTGCCTGTATGGCTGTGTTCAAATCACCCTTTTCTCTTAAGGCGACAGATAAATTGTAGTATCCGTTTGCAAAATCAGGCTTTAGGTTGATTGAATCAGTAAAGAATCTGATGGCCAGATCGTAGTTTTGGGCAGCATAGTAAACCCCACCAACATTTAGCCTTAGCTGTGGATTTAGAGGGTCGTTTTGGATAGCCCTTCCATATGAGTCAAGAGAAAAGAGCAGGGCATTTTGGGCAACTCCGGCAATCTGCCTGTAAATTGTTGCCAAGATTTCCCAGTTAACAGCGCTTTTAGGGGACAGTGCTATTGCTTGTTTGCCTTCGTTAATAGACTGCTGCAGCAGGGTTTGGATATTCTGTCTGTCTTGGTCAGTTAATGAGCCTTGGGGATTTTCCTGGGTAGGGCCTTTGGCAGAAGCGATGGCATTTGCCAGGGCAAAGTTGGTTTGGGCAATGTCGGTTCTATAAAGGTCAGAATAAGGGTTTAGCCCTTCTGCCACAACCAGCTCATTGTAGGCTTTAATACCGTCATTTTTGGCAACTGCCTCTAAGGCTTGTCTATGGTGGTAATCTGCCAAAGTGAGTTTCACTCCAAAAAATGTCACAAATCCTACTAAGCCTAAAGCCACTATTAAAAGTATTGAAGGAAGGGCATCAACGTTAATTAGCTCTGATGTTGATGTGTTTGGAGTGATGGTGTTGGCAACTCTGGCAAAAAGAGCTTTTAGGTTATCTTGTTTTGCCCAAGCAGGAAGGCTTTCTTTATGGGTATTCAAAGCCATAAAGCCGGCCAGAATAGTAAGGCCAATTATCCATAGCACCAAACTTGATGCATGCAGTGCCAAAATTACAAAAAAGACAATTCCGGATACTGCCAAGGCAGTAGAAACCCTGCTGGTTGGAGTTTGTTCATATGATGACTGGTTTTCCTGGATGGTTTTAAAAGCAGATGATAAATAAAGTACTGTTAAAAACAGCAGCGCTACCAGTCCAACCCCGCCAAGAGTTGCTAAAACGTTTAGGTATTCATTAAATGATGAATCAAACCTCAGGTTCCAAAGTTTGGTGTTGTTAAACTCAATTGGTTTATAGTTGGTAAAGTCAAAAAGATATGTGGCAGGTCCTGATCCCCAGAAAGGTGAGTCTCTGAAGGCAGAAACAGAAACTTTCCAGGAAGCCTCAATAGGCAGCTGCACTTCCCGGGGAAAGTTTTTGGCAAAATCATATAAAGGATTTCTGGTATTGCCAACAGGAGGAATAAAAGAGAGCATGACCACCAGAGCGATAATCCCCAAAGGGGCAAATAAAAACGCCAATGTCTTATCAGTCAGCTTAGGTTTGGTATAAATCCAGGAAAGCCCTACTCCAGCCAAAGCACCGATTACTGCTGTCCAGGAAGTGTTTTCAGACAGCCCTGATCCTGTTAAGGCAATAGTTATCCCAAAAAGTGTGAGTAATACAGCCCCTATTGTTTTAGAAACTATATTTGATTTACCCAAAATATCAAATAAAACCAAAGGTAAAAGCAGTGCAAGTACTGAGGCTGTAGAAAAACTGGAACCAGTGGGGGTAAAGTTTGTCCCATGTTGCCATGGAGTAGGTAAAAGTTTCACTCCTGCATAAGATAAAAGGGTGGCTACAGATAAAATTGCACCTGCACCCAGCAGTAAATAAATAAGTTGCCTGACATTTCTTACTCCTTTTAAGTTGTTGACAACTACCAAATAAAAGATTGCCAGGGTGATTATAGAAACAAGCCCCGGATAGGGTTTTGCCTGGTTTCCTAAAACAGATACAAAAGGAGAAGCTGAGCTGAAGGTGGAAATGACTGCAATCACTATCAAAAGAATTAAGGGAAGATCCAGGGGAGTTCTGGTAAAAGCTACCTTACCCTCAAGAGTATATCTTAAACTGGAAAGCACAAAAAGCAGTCCTGTGAAGGTAAGTAACACTAAAAACTTTGGTGTATCATAAAAATCAGTTGTTAAGTTTGTAAATAAAAATAGGGCAGATAGTATAACTGCAGCCAGTCCAATTTTAAAAATCCACCCTAAATATACATTTAACACTTCTTTGGGCATACCTTCTACCTTAAAGCAAACCAAGCTGCTATTGCAACTGGTAGTAAATATATCAATATATCAAAAAGTGTATCGAATCAAAGAACCTTCTGTACAAACTTTTCCTTGCTGTACTACTGTTTTTCTGTTGCTGATGACGATGCAGAAAAATTTGTTTTGGTAATACCTGAAGGTGTGGCCATGTTGATTGGGATAATATCCAGTACTTTTTGGGTAACCGGGTCATAAAGATAGGCTTTTTTATTCTTTTGGTAAACTAAGACTTTATCCCCGTTTTTGGCCTTTTGAAAAAAAGGCTGGTTTTTGAGCTTTTCTATCTCAGTAATCGTGGCAACTACGGGTTTTTCATCTGTTGGTAAATCAATTGATTTGCTTACTTCTTTGACGAGCTCTTCTCTGTTGGTTTTGGTAACAACTTGGCCTTGGGTGGTGGCAGATTTAACCTCTCCGGGCTTTCCAGCTTTTATAGAAGGCTTTGCATATTTAGTATAAAGGAAACTGCCGGAGGGGATGGTTATGATGCCAACAATAGTGGCTATGATAAAAATGTTGGTTAATCTGTTATATTTCATGATTTAGAACAATACCATACTTAGTTCAAAGTTCAAAATTAAAAATTCAAAATTACAATTCAAAATTCAAAGTTTGTCTTTACCCTTTAATTTCACAATGCTCGAGCCTAGAATCTTAGTTAGTTCATCAACTTCTCTAAGTGAAGTGTTTATATTCTCTTCTAATCTATGATCTAAATCTCTAGCTAAAGCTAACCAAAATTTAGTTTCATTTCCGCTTTTTAATGCATGGTTTAAGAAGTTAGTGAAATCTCGTTTTGAACTTGCAGCTTGAGCCTCTATAATGTTTGCACCAATTGATGTAGCTGCTCTAATTAACTGATCTGTAATAACCCAGCTAGATCTTTTACTAGGAAATATATCTGTTAAACGAATGATGCTTCGTGCAAAGACAAAGCTTCTGTTGATTAATTGTTTTTTAAAATCACTATTGTTCATAATTTTTAACTTTACACTGTAACTTTGAACTTTGCACTTTAAACTTTTAATTAAGGTAATGCTTAGCCGTATAAAGCGGCACGCATTACTTTGCCCACCAGTATGGCCTTAATATTCCGCTTGAGTTAAACCATTTCCCATGCCGCATAACTTTAGACATGTTGCTTCCTGTTGGACCCTGGTCATAGTCTGTGGTAATAGAGGCCAAAGAGGCAGAAACTGCCGGGTCAGATGAGGAAAAGATAGCCCGGTATTGGATATATCTATTTAAAGTAGAAGTGATAGTGGCTGGGGAAGTAGTTAAATAACTTCCGGCAGACTTTAAATCATCCAGCCACACGTTTGCGCCTTGGGAAGTATCAGTTGGTCTTAAGGTAATAGTTGTTATAGCATCCCTTTGGGTAGACAGGGGAACGCCTGTAATATCAAAATATTCCCGCTGCCATTTAAATAGTATCGCATTAGTGGTAAATCCACCTGTTGGGAAAGTCGAGGAGGCGTCCCACGCCGACACAGATACTGAGCCTGTCGAAGTATTGACGCTGGTGACAGTTCCTTGGGCGATATACTCAGTACTATCAACTTTTTCTTTGACAATCACTTTATCACCAAGGTATAAATTATCTCCTTTGTTGGACGCCCCAAAAGCAGTGGAGTCAACATTAAAACCTAAATCAGAAGAGCCGGTAATAAGGTCGGTTGATAATAGGTTTGCTTTAAAGTCAATAGTTACCGGATGCGTCCTTTTGCCTATTTCAAAAGCTTGTCTTACTTGGTCTGCAGAAAGCTGAGTGGCTGCAATAAATGGCTCATCAATTATGCCCGAGAAAAATCCCCTGGAGCTAGAATATTCTCTGGCCCCAACCTGAACAGAGCTTGCTCCATCAAGGATTGGTCCTACTGCATTAGTGGCTGATAGATCTAATTTTCCATCAATATATAGATTTAGCAGAGAAGTCCCGTCCCCTACATATTGATATGTCCCCACCACATAATGCCACTTACTGTCATTTAAGGTAGTCGAGCTGCTTACAGCAGTGCCTGTACCTCCACTCTTGGCAACCCAATATATAGGTGAACCTGCGTTGATATACAAATTCCATGATCTTCCTGATGCTACGTCGCTATCTTTGGATACAATAAACCCTAAACCTGATTGTGAGGTGTTTATCCAGGCTCCCATAGACCAGCCTCCGGTTCCCGGAAAGTCTAACTTACTGGTCCCGCCGCAGTTGGCATCCGTGCATGTGAGGTAGTCGCTGGTGCCGTTAAAACTTCTTGCTTTACCAAACTTTCCCTGGACAAAGGTAGTTCCGCTGCCGACTGTTAAATTGTTATTTAGACCCGATGAATCCTTAAGATAAGGGGAAGTGCCGGTTTGTTCCTCTAAATGCCATAAAGCCCGGGTATTAGTATCGTTTTCATTATTCTGAAAAGCTCCTTCGCCAATGGTTGCCTCTAAAAAGGTTCCTTGTCGATCACTTGCTACATAAAAAGGAATTTTTTGCTGGCTGGAAAGGTCGGTGGAAGAGATGGTTTTGGTTATCCGGTGATCCCTGCCAGCCCGGTAGCTTTCGGCAATTTCATCAGCAGTTCTTGCAACATCTGATATTTTTACCTCGTCTATTTTCCCCGCCATATAGTTTGTTGTTGTTTTGCCAATATTAACAGCCGAAGCGTTAAGCCCTGAGGCTGTAGTTACGGCAACATGCTGCCATTTGTTGGCCACGATAGTAGAAGAAACCGCGCCGTTAACGTAAATGGTTGGAGTAGTAAAACCTGTGGCAGTAACAGTTCCGGCATTTGCCCAAACATAAGCACTGCCGTTTAAATCAACAAAATAATCGGTAGTGCTGGTGGGATAGGTCCAAAACTCAACCGACTTTACAGCACTGCCGGCGTTTCTTAAAGAGCCAATGCTGACGTAGTCATTGCTTCCGTCAAAGTTTCTTCCCTTTCCCGTAAATCCATCGGCAACAGCAGGCAGTACGTTTATTCCCAAAGCGCTGCCATGAAACCCTCCGCCGCCGGAGTAGGTCTGGCCGGAGCCGGAGTTATAAAGGTCCATTCTTTCCTGAGCTGATAATATTCTTTTCCAAAATACAACCTCATCTATGCTGCCATCCATGTAGTTATTAGTTGCGCCTCTGCTTGGGTTAAGAGAACCAATATAAAAAGGACCTGCGGTGTCTGTTGGTTCGTTGCCTGCAGTTGCGGCACAGTTGGGAGTACCATTATTTATTTGGAGACAGTTTAGATCGTTTGCTGCGTCATGCCAGCCGACTAAATAATACCAGGTACTAGTTGAGACTGGACCATTATTGTCGAGAACGCTTTCGTTGGAATTTCTAGTACCAAATCCAAACCTATCAGAACTGCTATCATAATAGAGTACCCATTCAGCTGTGGCACCATCGTCTTTGCTGGCAATTCTTCTGTAACCGCTTTTTGTAGTAAGATTGACCCAGGCAGAAACAGTAAAATCAACAGCGCCAGTACTAAGATCTGCATTTAAATCATCACACGTTCCATCAAAATTGTTGTCAGAGCAAAGATATTCCGTACTAGCTATTGCAAAAGTTGCTGCGGTACCAACTTTACCCGTAGTGGACGCAACCGTATTTTTATCGGTGAGGTTATTTGGTCCAAAAGGATCATATCTTGTAACCGCAGCAGAACCGGCAGATGATTCGTCCAGCTTCCAGTATCCAATTAGTCCTTGCTCAATCGTGCCCATGTTGTCTGTACTAAATTCGCCACCCCTTGAATCTTTCATATAATTTCCGCCCATCGTGTAAGGGTTGGCCCGCGCTTGGTAAAGGTTTGCCCTTTCCAGG